>JAUXOA010000040.1 GCA_030682475.1 Rhodoferax sp.
GACAAGTTCTCCTGTGATGTCGGGGAACATTCCCCGGCTCACAGGGTGCAACTTCTCATGCGTTAGCGCAGTGACCCTCCCGAACCAAAACGCGGTGGCGGCCTGTGAGGACCAGCCACCGCGAAGCGGTTTAGTTCAACGTAATGTAGATGAGCGGATATCCTGGAATCCCAGGATATCAGACGGGATAAACCCGAATTCCGCCTCCAGATACGAATGACCCCATTCGGCGACAAGGCGCATACCGACTTGGTTCGCAGCCATTTACCCAAAAAACTGAAGTCATTTGCATCCCCTTAAACCTTGTCGCCTATCCTGGCGAAATTTGCTCAACGTCGAGTTCGCTTTCCTGACCTTACATGTTGCCTGACTATAGCCCAGTGGAGCAAGCATCTGACTGACCGTCGCTGCAAAGCCGCCTTTCGCGGGAACCCACAACTCTCTCTATGTGATCCAAAAACGTCACCCGCAGAGATTGGGGCATGGTTCCCCGCCGATTTAGTTACGACATAACTTGCAAGCAAGTTAGTCTCCTCTGAAACTTCGTTTTCTGGGCATTTGACAGTATGAGGCGGGGGGCCATGCCCCAATCTCTGCCCCCACGTCAATCCCCCGTCAGCTCAATGCCTGAAATGTCGCACGCCTGAAAACACCATGGCCACGCCGCGCTCGGCGGCGGCGGCTATCACTTCTTGGTCGCGCATCGAGCCGCCGGGCTGGATGATGCAGCTTGCGCCAGCGTCCACCACCACGTCCAGGCCGTCGCGGAACGGGAAGAAGGCGTCGCTGGCGACTGCCGTGCCACTCAGCGAAAGGCCCGCATGCTGGGCCTTGATACTGGCAATGCGGGCCGAATCCAGGCGGCTCATCTGGCCGGCACCGACGCCCATGGTCATGCCGCCTTTGCAGAACACGATGGCGTTGCTCTTGACGTATTTGGCCACTTTCCAGGCGAACAGCAGGTCTTGCAACTGTTCCGGCGTGGGCTGTTTTTGGGTGACGACTTTCAGATCGGCCAGCGTCAACTGGTGGTTGTCTGACGTTTGCATCAGCAGGCCGGAGCTGACGCGCTTGATGTCCATAGCGTTGCGGCCCTGGCTGCCGTCGGTGGGCAGACTGATTTTCAGGATGCGCACGTTGACCTTGCTCTTGAACACTTCCAGCGCCTCGGGCGTGAAGTCGGGCGCCATCAGCACTTCGACGAACTGCTTGCTCACGGCCTGCGCCGCCGCAACGTCGAGCGGTCGGTTGAAGGCAATAATGCCGCCAAACGCGGAGGTTGGGTCGGTCTGAAACGCCTTGCTGTAGGCCTCCAGCGGATCGGCGCCCAGCGCCACGCCGCAGGGGTTGGCGTGTTTGATAATCACGCAGACGGTGCCGTCCTTGCTGGCATCAAAACTCTTGACACATTCCCAGGCGGCGTCGGCATCGGCGATATTGTTGTAGCTCAGCTCCTTGCCCTGCAGTTGCTGCGCGGTGACCAGCGAGCCGGGCACCGGGTGCAGGTCGCGGTAGAAGGCGGCCTGCTGGTGCGGGTTTTCGCCGTAGCGCAGGTCTTGCAGCTTGATGAACTGGCTGTTGGTCTGGGCCGGGAACAACTGGCGCGCTGGCGTGTTGTTGCCTTCTTCGAAGGTGATCGACGACAAATAGTCGCTGATGGCGCCGTCGTACTGGCTGATGCGGTTGAAGGCAGCCACCGACAAGGCAAATTTGGTTTTGCGGGTGATGCCACCGGCTTTGAGCTCGGCCAGCACTTGCGCATACTGCGAGGCGTCCGTCAATACCGCCACATCCTTCCAGTTCTTGGCGGCGCTGCGCACCATGGCGGGGCCGCCGATGTCGATGTTCTCGATCGCGTCTTCGAGCGTGCTACCGGCCTTGGCGACGGTCGCCTCAAACGGGTACAGGTTGACCACCAGCAGGTCGATGGTGTCGATGTGGTGTGCTTTGAGCGCTGCCATGTGCTCGGGCACATCGCGGCGCGCCAGCAGGCCGCCATGCACCTTGGGATGCAAGGTTTTGACACGGCCATCGAGCATTTCTGGAAAGCCGGTGAGCTCGGCCACTTCGGTGACAGGCAAGCCCTGCTCGGTCAGCAGTCTGGCGGTGCCGCCGGTAGAAATGAGCTTGATGCCCAGCGCGTGCAGAGCCTGCGCAAACTCAAGGATGCCGGTTTTGTCGGAGACGGACAGGAGTGCGTTCATGGGTTTAATAATGTGGGGGACAGGTTTTGGCTACTTGATCAGCTTGTGTTCGAGCAGCTTTTTACGCAGGGTGTTGCGGTTCAAGCCCAGCCATTGGGCCGCTTTGGATTGGTTGTTGTCAGTATGGTGCATGACGACTTCAAGCAGGGGTTTTTCAACCACATTGACCAGCATGTTGTACATGCCGTCCGGCTCAGTTCCCCGCAGGTCCCTGAGATAGCCCTCCAGACTGGTGCGCACGCATTCTTCGATCTGCTTTTTGCTCATGCTGCCGTCTCCATATGCTTTTCTTCCTGACTTGCAAAATGATTCGGAGTGACACCCGGAATCCGGTCCATGCGCTCGTTCAACTGGTCAAAAAAATCAGCCACGGCGCTCGCCTGCTGACCACAGTTCTCTATCAAATTCATGCGCGCACGAAAGTCATCGCCGCCCGGCAAGGACTTGACATACCAGCCAATGTGCTTGCGCGCGGTCCGCACCCCGGAGAACTCACCGTACAGTGCGTAATGGTCTTGCAGGTGGTCCAGCAGCAAGTGCTTGACCTCGGCCACCAGCGGTGCCGCCAGGTGGGTGCCGGTGGCCATGAAATGCGCCAGCTCGCGAAAAATCCAGGGCCGGCCCTGTGCTGCCCGGCCAATCATGACTGCATCGGCCTTTGTCGCCGCCAGCACCTGGCGCGCTTTCTCCGGCGTATCGATATCACCATTGGCCACTACCGGCACACCAACCGCCGCCTTGACCGCAGCAATGGTGTCGTACTCCGCTTGCCCGCCATAGCCCTGTTCGCGGGTACGCCCGTGCACCGCGATCATCTGCACGCCGGCGCACTCGGCCGCCCGCGCCAGCCGCACCGCATTTTTTTGCGCCTGACACCAGCCGGTGCGCATTTTGAGGGTGACCGGCACGCCACGCGGCGCACAGACTGCCACCACCGCCGCCACGATGGACAAGGCCAGGGCCTCATCCTGCATGAGCGCGGAGCCGGCCCATTTGTTGCACACCTTTTTGGCCGGGCAACCCATGTTGATGTCAATAATCTGGGCGCCCCGGTCGATGTTGTAGGCTGCCGCTTCGCCCATCATCAGCGGCTCTGTGCCGGCAATCTGCACCGCAATCAGGCCGGGCTCACCCTCGTGGTTGGCGCGGCGGGAAGTTTTGAGCGTGTTCCACAAGTCCGGCCGGCTCGTGACCATCTCACTGACCGCATAAGCCGCACCCAGCTTTTTGCAAAGCTGGCGGAAAGGGCGGTCTGTCACACCTGCCATGGGTGCAACAAAGAAAGGATTGGCCAGGATAAATGGACCGATGTTCATGCGAACAAATCGAAGAGGACGAGGTGGAACAAGGTGTTGGAGTCTGGGGCGGCGTAATGCCAGTCGATGATTCTAACTGCCCAATATTTCAGCAATTCAAACGCGGTGCGCTGGCGCGTGCGACGGTCTGCCTATACTCACGCACCCATGGAAGCCTGGCTCGAACACCTACTGATACTTCTCGCACTGCCAAAATTCGGGTTGAGCACGGTGTTTGTGGTGTCATTCATTTCTGCCACGCTCCTTCCCCTGGGCTCAGAGCCTGCGGTTTTCGGACTGGTCAAGCTCAACCCGGAACTTTTTTGGCCCGCCATTCTGGTCGCCACTGCCGGCAACACCCTGGGCGGCGCGGTGAGCTGGGCCATGGGCTTGGCCTCGCACAAAGTGCTGGACAAATACAGCCACTCCCAACATCACATCCGGGCCCTCGACTGGCTGGAACGCATTGGCCCCAAGGCCTGCCTGCTGAGCTGGCTGCCGATCGTGGGGGACCCGCTGTGTGCCGTAGCAGGCTGGCTCAAGCTGCCCTTCTGGCCCTGCTTCGCCTACATGGCGGTTGGCAAGTTCGCGCGCTATGTGACGATGACCGCCGCGCTGCTGTGGGTGTTCCCGGGCATCTTGAAATTCTGAGACGACGCTGAATACCTCTCAGGGGCTGAACAGGAAGTTCATCACATCGCCGTCCTTGACGATGTATTCCTTGCCTTCGCTGCGCATCTTGCCGGCGTCTTTGGCGCCCTGCTCGCCCTTGTAGCTGATGAAGTCGTCAAAAGCGATGGTCTGGGCGCGGATGTAGCCCTTCTCGAAATCGGTGTGGATCACACCTGCCGCTTGCGGGCCGGTATCACCCACGTGAATGGTCCAGGCGCGCACCTCTTTCACACCCGCCGTGAAGTAGGTTTGCAGGCCCAGCAGCTTGTAGGCGGCCACGATCAGGCGGTTCAGGCCCGGCTCGTCCTGACCGATTTCATGGAGGAACATTTTTTTGTCTTCCTCCTCCATGTCGGCCATTTCGGCTTCGATCTTGGCGCAGATCGCCACCACCGGCGCGTTTTGCGCGGCGGCGTAGGCCGTCAGGCGGTCCAGGAAAGGGTTGTTCTCAAAGCCATCTTCGGCCACGTTGGCCACAAACATGGTGGGCTTGGCAGTAATCAGGAAAAACTGCGTCAACAGCGGCAACTCTTCTCTGCTGAAGTCCAGAGTACGAACCGGCTTGGCGTCGTTCAGTGCAGCTTGGCATTTTTCCAGAATTGCCACCAGCTTGATCGACTCCTTGTCGCCCGAGCGCGCGGTCTTGGTGACGCGGTGCAAGGCCTTTTCAACCGCCGTCAAATCCGCCAGGCACAACTCGGTCTGGATCACTTCAATGTCAGAGATCGGGTCCACCTTGCCGGCCACGTGGATCACGTTCTCGTCTTCAAAGCAGCGCACCACATTGAGGGTGGCGTCGGTCTCGCGAATGTGGGCCAGGAATTTGTTGCCCAGGCCCTCGCCGGTGCTGGCGCCAGCGACCAGGCCGGCGATGTCGACAAACTCCACGATGGCCGGCACGATGCGCTCAGGCTTGACGATGGCAGCCAGCGCGGCCAGCCGCGGGTCTGGCACTTCCACCATGCCCACATTGGGCTCGATGGTGCAAAAGGGATAGTTCTCCGCCGCAATGCCCGCCTTGGTCAGGGCATTGAACAGGGTCGATTTACCGACGTTGGGCAAACCCACAATGCCACATTTCAAACTCATGGAATACCTTAAAAATCAGGGTGACAAGTGTATGCGATGCGCGGTTCATTCGAAGCTGAAATCGCCCGAAACCGCCTGGCCCACGCGCAGGACCGTGTCCACCCCGCTGAGCACGATGGCATTCATGCCAAACGTGACCGCGCCACCCAGCCGGGCATCCTGCCGATAGCTTTGCAGCATGTCGCCGACAACGGGGGTGCTCAACGCCGTGACCGGGTCGATGTTCGGGATGGGGCAGCGCGCACAGGGCTTGACCGGTTTGAGGACGGCCTCGCCCTGCCCTGTGGCAAGGTGCAGCGTGCCGAGCCGGTCTTCATCGTGCGCCTCCAGCCCCGAGAGAACGATGTTGGGCCGAAAGCGCTCCACCGCCACGGCGCCCTGTCCCGCCGCCAGCAGCCGGGTATTGAGTGCGTCCAGCGACGCCTCGCCCAGCACCAGCAAGGGATACGCATCACTGAACTGGTTGGGCGCCGCCACCCCGCCCGTCCACTTCATGTCCGAGAGACGCTGGTGTTCCGGGTCAAACCGCACCAGCCGGTATTTTTTTGCATGTGCCGCCGGCGCGCCGTCTTGCGGCAGGGATAAAAAATCTGTAAACCATTGCGCCGCCACATCGCCCATGTCAAAGGCCGGCACCACGTCGTCCCAGACCCTGGCCGTCGTCGCCTGTTCCACCGCATCGAGTGCCATGTGCAAAGCCAGCATGCCGGGCGCACGCAGCACCAGTTCATGTGTCTTCAATTGGGGTTTGACCAGCGCCAGCCGGGGCACCTCACGCTGCGAGACGAACTCTCCCGCCGGACCCACCACCATCCAGGCGCGGTCCAGATCGAGCCCGGTCCCGGTCAGGACCGCCTGCTGCACCTCCACGCCGGCACACGATTTGACCGGGTAAACAAAAAGGCGCGCGATTTTTGCGCTCACGTCCCGCACGGGCAAAGTAGAAGACATGTTCACTTGAAGATTCCTTTGGGCAACGGGTTCCTGATTTGAGGCCGGACCGGCGCACGCCGATACCAGATTCTGCACTGCCTTCTACAATCTCCCCCATGGCTCAACCCTTTGACGTTTGTATTCGTGGCGGCGGCATGGTGGGCCGCACCCTGGCGCTGCTGTTGGCGCGCGAACGCCTGCGCGTCGGCCTGGTGGCGCCAGCACCGCCCGGCGCCGCTGCCGGCACCGGCGATGTGCGGGCCTATGCCCTGAACCTCAAATCAAAAAATCTGCTGGAATCTTTGCGCTGCTGGCCCGATGCCCTGCATGCGACCGAAGTGCTGGCTATGCAGGTCAAGGGCGATGCGGGTGGCGAGGTGAACTTCAGCGCCGCCGAGCTCAAGGTCCCCGGCCTGACCTGGATTGTGGACGTGCCGGTGCTCGAAGCCCAGTTGGCCGAAGCCGTGCGGTTTCAGCCGCAAATCGAATTGCTCGATGCACCCCAGCCCGCCGCACTGACCGTGATCTGCGAAGGCAAGGCCAGCAGCACGCGCGCCGAGTTCGGCATCGGCTTTGATGTCACGCCCTATCCCCAGCGGGCGATCGCAGCGCGTCTGGCGTGCGAATCGCCCCATGCCCAAACTGCGCGTCAGTGGTTTTCTGAGGGCGAAATTTTGGCTTTTTTGCCGATGGCGGGGCCGCAAGGGAACTCTGTTGCCATTGTCTGGTCTGTTCAAGAGGGCCGCGCGCAGGCACTGCTGGAGGAAAGTCCAGCCGAGTTCTGCCAAAAGCTCGAAGCCGTCAGTCAGGACTGTCTTGGCAAGCTCACCCTGATCAGCGAGCGAAGCGCGTGGCCACTGCAAATGGCACGCGCAGACCGCTGGACCGGGATCTGCGCGGGCAAGGCCTGGGCCTTGGCGGGCGACGCCGCACACAATGTGCATCCGCTGGCCGGGCAAGGCCTGAATTTGGGACTGTCCGACGTGACCGCGTTGGCGGCGGTACTGCATGAGCGCGAATACTGGCGTCCTGTAGGTGATGAAAAACTGCTGCGGCGTTATGAGCGCTCGCGCAAGGCAGAGGTGGGGGCCATGGCTGCCACGATGGATGGTCTGCAGCAGTTGTTTTCGCAGCATGGCGCCCCTTGGCAGGCCGTGCGCAACTGGGGCATGAACGGGTTTGAGCGCAGCGGCCTGATCAAGCAATGGGTCGCACGCCAGGCCATCGGGTTTTAATATTTTTAATGTTTGAATGGATGACGATGATGATGAAACTGATGAAGACCGTGTTGATCGCCGCCGCCCTGGCGGCTACTTTGAGCGCCGCAGCGCAAGAGGCCACCATCCGCAAGAACCTGGGCGAGCGGATCCCCCAACTGCAAAAAATCGACGAGGTATCCAAAAGCCCGATGCCGGGCCTGTTTGAGATTCGTGTCAACGGCACGGAGATTTACTACACCGATGCCGAGGGCAATTTTTTGCTTCAGGGCAATCTGATTGACACCAAACAACGCCGCAACCTGACTGAAGAACGGGTCGACAAGTTGACCGCCATCAGTTTCGACTCGCTGCCGCTCAAGGACGCCATCACCATCGTGCGCGGCAACGGCAAACGCAAGCTGGCGGTCTTTGCCGACCCCAACTGCAGCTTCTGCAAGAAGTTTGAGCGGGATTTGCTCCAAGTGGACAACGTGACAGTTCACCTGTTCCTCTACCCCATTCTCAGTGCCGACTCGAACGAGAAGTCCAGGCACATCTGGTGTGCCAAAGACAAAGCCAAAGCCTGGCTAGACTGGATGGTGCGTGACCAGTTGCCCAAAGCGGCAAGCTGCGATAGCGCAGCCATCGAACGCAACATCGAAATCGGTCGCAAGTACAAGATTAACGGCACACCTCTTTCGATCTTCGCTGATGGCTCCAGAGTGCCCGGGGCGATTGGCGCTGCGGAAGTTGAGAAACGTCTGACTACAGTCAAAAACTGATGCCAACTGCGGCCGTGAGCTACCGGGTCCGGGTGCACGACCTGCATGCCCATTTGTTTCAAGTCACACTCACCATCGCACAGCCCGCCGCGTTGCAGCGCGTGAGTCTGCCGGTCTGGATTCCGGGCAGCTACCTGGTGCGCGAGTTTTCCAAAAACTTGCAGCAACTGCAGGCGCGCCAGGGCGTCAAAACGGTTGAACTGACACAAATCGACAAATGCAGTTGGCAAGCCCGCTGTTCGGTGGACCAGCCGCTGGACCTGAGCTACCAGATTTACGCCTTCGATAACTCGGTGCGCACCGCCTGGCTGGACACAGCGCGTGGCTTCTTCAACGGCACCAGCATGTTCCTGCAGGTGGCGGGGCAGGAAACTTCGCCCCATGAGCTGGAGTTGGTGGCAGACAAGGCATTGCCCAACTGGCAGGTTGCGACCGGCCTGACGCCCAAGAAGACCACAAAAGGCGGCTTCGGCACTTACCGCGCCGCCAACTACGACGAACTGGTGGACTGCCCGGTGGAACTGGGCGCGTTCTGGCGTGGCTCTTTTTTGGCTTGCGGCATAGCGCACCGTTTTGTAGTGGCCGGAGCGCCGCCCAGCTTTGACGGTGCCCGGCTGCTGGCCGATACCCAAGCGATTTGCGAAACTGAAATCCGTTTTTGGCACGGCGCCAAGGCGGGTACCCGCGCCAACACAAAGCCACCGCACAAAACCTATCTGTTCATGCTCAATGCCGTGGACGACGGCTATGGCGGTCTGGAGCACCGCAACTCGACCGCGCTGATCTGCACGCGCAAGGATTTACCCCGACTGGACCACCCGGCGCTCATGCCCGGCACCGCCAAACCGACCGCGACAAAGCTCAAACCAAGCGAAGGCTACACCACCCTGTTGGGTCTCATCAGCCACGAGTACTTCCATACCTGGAACGTCAAGCAGTTGCGCCCGGCCGAATTTGCCCGCTACGACTACGCCAGCGAAAACTACACGCAACTGCTCTGGTTTTTTGAAGGTTTTACCAGCTACTACGACGATCTGCTGCTGCGGCGCTCCGGTCTGATTGACGACACCAGCTACCTGAAACTGCTCACCAAAACCATCAACCAGGTGCTACAGACACCCGGGCGCGCGCTGCAAAGCGTTGCGCAAGCCAGCTTCGACGCCTGGGTGAAGTACTACAGGCCGGACGAAAACACGCCCAATGCCACGGTCAGCTACTACACCAAGGGATCGCTGGTAGCCCTGTGTCTTGACCTGACGCTGCGCCAGGAGGGGAAAACCACACTCGATGCCGTGATGCGTGCCCTGTGGCTGCGTTGCCAGGGCGGGCCGATGCTGGAGGGCGACTTGTCCGCCGTGCTGGCAGAACTGGCGGGACGGTCTTTCGCCAAAGAAATCGCACGCTGGGTTCACGGCACTGCAGACCTGCCACTCAAACCCTTGCTGGAGAAACAAGGCATCACCGTGCTGGAAGAACCGGCCCAGATCGCCCAGCGCCTGGGTTTGCGCGTGGCCGAGAGCACAGGGATTCAGATCAAAACCGTTTTGCGCGGCGGTGCCGCCGAACGCGCCGGTTTCGCAGCGGGGGATGAGTGGCTGGGTTTAGAGGCGGGCAGCGGCAAGTCAGCCTCAAACTGGCGTCTCAGCAAGCTCGATGACCTGTTACTGTATGCAGGAACGGCAACAAAAATCGGCGCCCTGGTGGCGCGCGACAAACGGCTGTTGAAACTGTCACTGACGCTGCCCAAGTCCGCCACCACCTGGCGGCTAGTGGCGCGCGACAGCAAACTGATCCATCATTGGCTCAACTAACAACCCGGAGCACCCGATGAATTACGAACTGATCAATGTCCGCACCGAAGCCGACAAAGTCGGCGTCGTCACCCTGAACCGACCCAAACAACTCAATGCGCTGAACGACCAGTTGATGGATGAACTGGGTGCTGCCCTCAAAGCCTTTGACGCCGACCCGGCGATTGGCTGCATGATCGTGACCGGCAGTGAAAAGGCTTTTGCCGCCGGGGCCGATATTGGTGCCATGGCCAGCTACAGCTTCGCCGATGTGTACAAAGGCGACTACATCACCCGCAACTGGGAACAGATTCGCAGCATCCGCAAACCCGTCATTGCAGCGGTCAGTGGCTTTGCGCTGGGCGGCGGCTGTGAGCTGGCCATGATGTGTGACTTCATCATCGCGGCTGACAACGCCCGCTTCGGTCAACCCGAAATCAAGCTCGGCATCATCCCCGGCGCCGGCGGCACCCAACGCCTGCCGCGCGCAGTCGGCAAGGCCAAAGCCATGGACATGGCGCTGACCGGCCGCATGATGGACGCGACGGAAGCTGAACGCGCCGGACTGGTCAGCCGCGTGGTGCCGCTGGACAAGTTGATGAGCGAGGCCCTGGGTGCCGCCTTGATGATCAGTGAGTACTCACAAATTGCCACCATGGCAGCCAAAGAATCGGTCAACCGGGCGTACGAGGGCAGCCTGAGCGATGGCATTGTTTTTGAGCGCCGCCTGTTCCATGCCCTGTTTGCCACCGCCGACCAAAAGGAAGGCATGGACGCTTTTGTGAACAAACGCAAGGCTAATTTCCGGCACCAGTAGGACGGCGCGGTGGGCCGCGCTGCGGCTTCTGGTTATAATCTGCGGCTTCGGCGCTTTAGCTCAGTCGGTTAGAGCGATGGAATCATAATCCACAGGTCCGCGGTTCGAATCCGTGAAGCGCCACCAGACAATCCCTTGCCGGATATAGAAAGTCTGCTACTTAAACAATAGCTGGCTTTTTTTATGTCGGTCGTTTTCTTCCCTGTGTAGCCACCAGCACCGGCCAAAAAAAACCCAGCGGGTAAGGCTGGGTCTAAACTCTTTCGAGCCGCGCTCAGGGAGGTGAAGCGCGGGGGCTTGAGGCCCACGGGTAATGTAGCAGTTCTCCACCAGCGCGGTCATGTCGGGTAACGCGCAGGCGGTTGAAGGATTGCCGCTCTTCGGTTCACGGGCCTAGCTGGAGTGAATGATTGGCTAGATCGCCACAGGTTTCACCTTGAAGCGCTTCGCATTCCTGGCCAGCAAGGCATCCAAGGTCACCAGGCCCTGCGCTTTGGCTTCCATGGCACACGCAAGATGCAAGGCATCACCAGCGCGCAAACCTGCGGCTGCGTCCATGGTCAGCATCGCCGCCTTGTGAAACGTCATCGCCTCCACGGGGAGCAATTGCAGGTCATTGGCGCACACCCGCTCGAACTGAACCCACGCGGTCTGCGCTTGCGCCTCGGTCAATTGACCGGTACGTTGCTTGATGCCCAAGGCACTGGCAAATTCAGTGACGCACCACGCTGCGGATGCCAGTTCGTCGTTACAGGCGGCGTACCACTTGACCACCTTGGCAGTTTTAACCTCGTTGGTGCACAGCGCCACCAATACGCTGGTATCGACGTACAGCATCAGTACCGTGCCTCTTGTCGCAACTGCTCCATCACCGAAGTGCCCATCGGCAGTGCCTTGGCGTCGCGTGCCAATTCCTGCGCAAAGGCTTTGCGGCTCCACTGAGATGGCGGCCTTAGATTCAACGCGCCGTCAGCGCCCAGGTGCGCTACAAGCTGGTCACCTTCTTTGACACCAATTTGGCGCACATAGTCGGCTGGGATACGTACCGCAAGACTGTTCCCCCATTTGGCAATTTGTAGATTCATCATGATTGGTTTGGATATACGTTGATGTTGATACATTCTAGAATGTTATGACACTGCGTGCAACTTGCCAGGCGCGGCCTTGCGGGTTCAGCCCAGCGTGACCTTGGCAAACTTGCGCTTGCCGACCTGCAGCACATAAGTGCCCGCCCCCAGCTTGAGTCCCTTGTCGCTGACCACGCTGGAATCCAGCCGCACGCCGCCGCCGTCAATCAGGCGGTTGCCATCACCGCTGGACGCCGCCAGCCCGGCCATCTTGAGCAGGGCACCGATGCCGAGCGGCGCGCCACCTTCACCCAGGGGCAAGCTTATTTCGGCAATCTCGTCGGGCACTCCCCCGCGGGCGCGGTTGATGAAATCCTGCCCGGCCGCGTCAGCCGCCGCAACCGAGTGAAAACGCGCGGTAATCTCTTTGGCCAGCGCCACTTTGGCATCCTTGGGGTTGCGGCCAGCCTGCACCTCGGCCCTCAGACGGGCAATGTCAGCCTCGCTCTTGAAGCTCAACAAGGTGTACCAGCGCCACATCAGCACGTCGGAAATGCTCAACACTTTGGCAAACATGGTGTTGGCATCTTCAGAAATGCCGATGTAGTTGTTCTTGCTCTTGGACATTTTCTCAATGCCATCGAGCCCTTCAAGCAGCGGCATGGTCAAAATGCATTGCGGCTCCTGGCCGTATTCCGCCTGCAGGTGACGCCCCATCAGCAGATTGAATTTCTGGTCGGTGCCGCCCAGTTCCAGATCGCTCTTGAGTACCACGCTGTCATAACCCTGCATGAGAGGGTACAAAAACTCATGCACGCCGATCGGGGTGCCGGACTTGAAACGGTCCGAGAAATCATTGCGCTCCATCATGCGCGCCACCGTGTACCTGGCGGCCAGCTCAATCATGCCGCGCGCGCCCAGCGCATCACCCCATTCGCTGTTGTAACGAATTTCGGTTTTTGAAGGGTCCAGCACCATCGATGCCTGCCGGTAATAGGTCTGGGCGTTGACCTCGATCTGCTCCCGGCTGAGCGGGGGGCGGGTGCTGTTGCGCCCCGATGGGTCGCCAATCAGGGAGGTGAAATCGCCAATCAGAAAAATGACCGTATGGCCCAAATCCTGCAATTGGCGCATTTTATTAAGCACCACGGTGTGGCCGATATGGATGTCAGGCGCCGTCGGATCAAGTCCCAACTTGATGCGCAGCGGGCTGCCGGTGGCCTCCGAGCGGGCCAGCTTCTTGACCCAATCGTCTTGCGGAATCAACTCTTCACAACCGCGCAAGGACACGGCCAGCGCCTCCCGGACACGGTCTGTTACAGAAAACTGGGGGGGCTGAGCTTGGTTCATAAGGGTTTTTCTGGATGCGATGGGATTGGGTGAAGCTATACTTCGCGTTTGCTCAAGCGCTTGATTTTAATTCGTCAAGCATGCGCACCTTCTTTGTCTGTTCGGTTGCACACAAACCAACCCTCACCTGGAACACTTCTTTTGATAAACGGCCTTGTCACCGGTGGAAATGCATTACTGACGTTTGCCAGTCAGACCATCAAACAACATTCCAAACGGGTCGCCGCCGTCATTGCTGCTTTGCTGCTGGGTGGCGGTGGCGGCGCGTTCGCAGTAGCCTCCCTTGCGCCGGATGCCTCAGAATTGCCCGTGCACAACGTGCTGGAGTCGGTGCAGGCGCTGCCTTTGAATGTTCCGTCCGACCTGGACCTCCTGGCACTCAGACTGTTCAGATCAGAGCTCACCCGCGCCAGCGACACGGCGGACACCCTGCTCAAACGCCTGGGGGTTGACGACGCGGCAGCCGCCGCTTTCCTGCGCTCTGACGCCACGTCCCGCCAGGTGTTGCTCGGGCGAAGCGGTCGCAGCGTCACCATTGAGGCCAGCGACAGCAACAGCTTGCTCAAGCTCAGCGCCCGCTGGAGCCCCGAAGATGATGGCAACTTCAAGCGGCTGGTGCTTGAGAAAACCCCACAAGGCTTTCAGTCACGGATTGAGTCCGCCCCGCTTGTCGCCTCCAGCCGGCTCGCCAGCGGCACGATCCAAACCTCGCTGTTCGCGGCCACCGACGATGCCAAAATTCCTGATGCCATCGCGACCCAGGTCGCTGAAATTTTCTCGAGCGAGATTGATTTCCATCGGGCCCTGCGCAAGGGAGACCGCTTTTCCATCGTCTATGAAACCCTCGAAGGCGATGGGGAACCGCTTCGTACCGGGCGCGTGTTGAGCGCCGAATTTGTCAACCGTGGCAAGAGCTTCCAGGCCATGTGGTTCCAGGATCCCATGGCCGCTGGCAAGGGCGGCTACTACGCGCTGGATGGCCAGAGTCTGCGCCGGGCCTATCTGGCATCCCCCATGGAATTTTCCCGCATGAGCAGCGGTTTCAAGATGCGTTTTCATCCTATTTTGAAAACCTGGCGGGCGCATCTGGGCGTCGATTACGCCGCCCCAACCGGAACCGCCGTGCGCAGCATTGGTGAGGGTATGGTTGAATTTGCCGGCGTTCAAAATGGTTTCGGCAACGTGGTTTTTGTGAACCACGGCAAGCAGCACACCACGGTGTACGCCCACCTGAGCCGTATCAATGTGCGCAAAGGTCAATCCGTCAGCCAGGGCCAGAACATCGGCGCCGTGGGTTCTACCGGCTGGGCCACCGGCCCGCATTTGCATTTTGAATTTCGCATCAATGGGCAACAACGCGACCCCTTGACAATGGCTCGGCAAAGCGAGGCGCTGGCGGTGACTGCATCGGCCAAGCCGCTGTTTGACCGGTCCGCGTCCGAAGCCCGGCTTGCGCTCGCGGCGGCGGCGTCCATGCAGCAAAGCAGCGCCCAGTAAGCTCGCTGGTCAGTGAAGCGGCGTGTCTGAACTCTATGTCGGTCTGATGTCTGGCACCTCACTGGACGGGGTAGACGGGGTTTTGGCTGATTTTTCTGGCGCCCACCTGAGCGTCCTGGGGCATTCCAGCGCGCCCCTGTCGCAGGCCTTGACCCAGGAGTTACTGGCACTCAACAGCCCCGGCCCCAACGAATTGCACCGTGCCGCCCTGGCGGCAAATGCACTGGTGCGCGTGTATGCACAAGTGGTAGTCCAATTGCTTACGAAGGCAGGGATCAACAACAACAAAGTGAGCGCCATCGGCGCGCATGGCCAGACCGTGCGACACCAGCCCCAGGCGTTCGACGGCACCGGCTACACCCTGCAACTCAACAACCCGGCCCTGCTGGCCGAGCTGACCGGCATCAATGTTGTCGCCGATTTCCGCAACCGTGATGTGGCCGCCGGTGGACAGGGCGCGCCGCTGGTACCGGCCTTCCACCAATTCGTGTTTGGACGCCCCGGTGAAACAGTAGCCGCACTCAATATGGGTGGCATTTCAAACCTCACCGTGCTGGGCCCGAAACTGGCTGACGACGTGCTGGGCTTTGACTGCGGTCCCGGCAATGCACTGATGGATGCCTGGTGCCGGCAGCATCTCGGGCAAGCCTTCGACGCAGACGGCGCCTGGGCTGCCGCTGGGCGGGTTCACGATGACTTGCTAAGGGCCTTGCTGGCTGAACCCTACTTTGACCGACCCGCTCCCAAAAGCACCGGGCGCGACCTGTTTAACCCAGCCTGGCTGGCTGGGAAACTTGCCAATTTCAAGTCTATTGCGCCGGTCGACGTACAGGCGACGCTGACAGAACTGACTGCCAGTGTCTGTGCAGCAAGCATCAAGCGCTACGGATTGGAGAGCAAGGAGTTGATTGTGTGCGGTGGTGGTACTTTCAACGGTCACCTGATGGCGCAGCTCCGGGCATATTTACCTTCGCTGCGGGTCAGTTCCTCGCAAGCCCATGGGTTGCCGCCGCAGCAGGTGGAAGCAGCCGCGTTCGCATGGTTGGCCCGCAAAACCGTTTTACGCGAAACAGCAAGCTTGCAAGCAGTAACGGGCGCCCTGGGTGCCCGTGTGCTGGGTGCGGTTTACCCGGCTTGAGCCGGCCCACAGGAGGCGCCCTCAGGTCGAGAAGCTTGACCCGCAGCCACAGGTAGACTTGGCGCCGGGGTTTTTGATCACAAACTGCGCCCCCTGCAAGTCTTCCTTGTAATCAATTTCGGACCCCAGCAGATACTGGTAGCTCATCGCGTCAATCAACAGCGAGACGCCATTCTTGGTCATGGTGGTGTCGTCTTCATTGGTGATTTCATCAAAAGTGAAACCATACTGGAAGCCGGAACAGCCACCGCCCTGCACGAAAACGCGCAATTTCAGATCCGGGTTGCCCTCTTCGGCAATCAACTCTGCCACCTTGGCGGCAGCACTGTCGGTAAAGAGAATCGGACTCGGCATTTCAGTCTGGATGTTTTCTGCGACGGCGTTCATGGGCTACTCCTAAATTGACGATCAGTTGGGGACAGAGCTTGTTCACTTTGTGTAACTGCGGTCTGTCCCGCAAGTTCAATTTGAATATTACAGTAATTCGCTCAGGAATTCAGCTAACTGTTATTAGCCGCTAGTTTCAGTGTGGTTTTTTCCTCGCTGCCAATGACAGGGCGCAACTGCCCGGCGATGAGGGCCCCCTGGTGCATCTCCAGCGCCGTGTAGTGCACATCCCCCTGGATACGGGCCTTGGGCTGCAACTCGAGCATGACACGGGCGTGCACCGACCCCTTGACCGTGCCATTGATGATGATGTGATCCGCATGGATTTCACCCGTCACCGAAGCGGTCTCCGAGATCACCAGAATGCTCGCCAGATCGGGCTTGGCGCGGAGGTTCCCGACGATCACGCCATCGATCCGCAACCCGTCGGCAAAACTGAAATCCCCGTCAATCTGACTGCCTTCGGCAATCAGGCTTTTGATGGGGGGTTGTTTTTTCTTGTTGAACACGTTGATACCCTCGAATAGTTTGGAGAATGGATTGGACTATAGCTTGATGGATTGGACGGCTTTGGCGACCGAACCTTCCAGGACTCTGGCGGTAATTCCCTTGATCACGGTTTGCGGTGGCAGCTCAAAAACACCTTCAAGGCGGCCATACTGTTTCAGCTTGAACGCCTGCGCCCCGCCCGGCAATGCCGCCGCCCACGGCCGGCCATTCTGCACACCGGTAAAATTCAACTCCAGCGATCCGCTGAACTCAGGCGGATTTTTGAGAGACTGAAACACCAGCACCTGCCATTTTATTTCACGCCCGTTGTGGACCTCGGCCTGCAAGCCGCGTATCGCAATTCCTCCACTCCCCGCCGCTGGTATCAATTTTTCAAAAAAGCCCAAGTCATCACGCAGGCTCTGGTTATCGGTTGCCAACTGCTTGTTCTGCACTGCCAGTCTTTCCTGCGTCACCTTTTCCGAGGTCAGCAAAGTGTCGGCGGTATTGGCGATCGACTGCGCTTTGTCACGCGCCTCTTTCAGGGTCGCGACTTCTGCCCGCAAGGCCAGCAGTTCAACTCGTGATTGTTGCAGCGCCTCCTTGTTGCCGCCATCAAGACCGGCAATGTCTTTGCCAAACTCGAATGCCCACAGACCAATTGCGGCACAAAAACCAAAAACGATAGCCAGCACCGCCCAGCGAAACGGCCAGGGCAAGGCACTGCGCACGGCCATGCGCGGGGCGCTGACCGTCAGGCGGCGTAGAAACAGGCGAAGTCTCATCGGACGATAAGTCTAGCAGCCGCAATGCAAACAGCCGCCGGAATCTGCATTCTGGCGGCTGTTGTTTTGCAACAATTCGTTGGCGTAATTTCTGTTGAAATTAACGCTTGCTGAACTGCTTGCGGCGACGCGCACCGTGCAAGCCGACCTTTTTACGCTCGACTTCACGTGCATCGCGCGTGACGAAGCCAGCCTTGCTCAGCTCGGGCTTGAGCGTCGCATCGTAGTCAATCAGGGCGCGGGTAATGCCGTGGCGCACCGCACCAGCCTGGCCCGACTCACCGCCGCCTGCGACGTTGACCATGATGTCAAACGTCTCGACGTGGTTGGTCAAAAACAGGGGCTGCTTGCAAATCATGATCGAGGTTTGACGACCGAAGAATTTTTCGATGTCTTTGCCGTTCACCACGATCTGGCCGGAGCCTTTTTTCAGAAATACACGGGCGACGCTCGATTTGCGACGGCCGGTACCATTGTTCCATTCACCGATCATTTGGTTGACTCCCTAGATACGCCTGCAATTTCCAACACTTTGGGTTGCTGGGCAGTGTGCGGGTGCTCAGCACCACCGTACACCTTGAGCTTCTTGATCATGGCATAGCCCAGGGGACCCTTGGGCAGCATGCCCTTGACGGCTTTTTCCAAAGCGCGGCCGGGGAACTTGGCTTGCATGTCACGGAAGTTGGTGCTTGAGATGCCACCGGGGTAGCCGGAGTGGCTGTAATAGATCTTGTCAGTCGACTTGGCGCCGGTGACGCGCAACTGGGCTGCGTTGATGATGACGATAAAGTCACCGGTATCGACGTGAGGCGTGTAAATGGCCTTGTGTTTGCCGCGCAAACGGAGAGCAACTTCGCTGGCTACTCGTCCGAGGACCTTATCGGTCGCGTCAACCACAAACCACTCGTGCACCACGTCAGCGGGTTTGGCGCTGAAGGTCTTGGTCATGAGTTTTCTCGTTAAAAGAGGGTTTGCCTAACCTAAGGGGTTAGCTTCCTTGAGCTCTTTTCCACGGTCGGCGTTCCTCTGATGGGAATCTCTTAGGTGGGGTTCTGGCTTCGCCGCGGAGCCACAAAAGCGCTGCGAAGCCGAGCATTATACGAAATTTGCAGCAAGCCGGTTACCATTCCCCCATGTTCAGTTATCGCCACGCCTTCCATGCCGGCAACCACGCCGACGTACTCAAGCACACGGTGCTGATTGCCATGCTGCGGCATTTGCTGCAAAAAGACACGGCGCTGACGGTGTTTGACACCCACGCCGGGGCCGGTTTGTACCGGCTTGACGGCGACTACGCCGAGACCAGTGGCGAGGCCGCGGGCGGCTTTTTGCGCCTCATTGCCTGGTTAAATGCGCCGCCTGCTCCGGTCAAAAAATCGTCTGCGGCCGCCAAATCAATAGCAGAGGGTCTGGCGCCCGTGATCCAGGACTATCTTGATCTGGTCGCCAGCTTCAATAGCAAGGGCAGCCACAAGGTTTACCCCGGCTCCCCTTTCATCATTCAGCGCCTGCTGCGCGAACGTGACAAGCTGAAAGTTTTTGAACTGCACCCGACCGACGCCAAAACACTGTCCGCCAACATCGCCCAACTGGAAGCCGGGCGCCAGGTCGCCGTGCTGCGCGAGGATGGTTTTGAAGGCCTCAAAAAATTTCTGCCACCGCCAGCGCGCCGGGCACTGGTGCTGAGTGACCCCAGTTACGAAATCAAGAACGATTACGCCCGCGTGGTGGCGATGGTCGCTGATTCGCTCACCCGGTTTGCCACCGGCAGCTACGCCGTCTGGTACCCCCTGATTCCGCGCCCCGAGGCGCATGACGTGCCGCGCAAACTCAAAACCCTGGCCACCAAAGCAGGCAAGAGCTGGTTGAACGCCACTTTGACCGTGAAATCAAGCAAGTTGACAGCCGATGACGCGGGCGAGGTGATCCGCCCCGGCCTGCCCGCCAGCGGCATGTTCATCATTAATCCGCCCCATACCTTGAAGGCGGCGCTCCAGCTCGCGCTGCCCCAATTGGCGACAATTCTCGGCCAGGACCAGCACGCCACATCCAGCGTCGAGTCCGGCGGTTGATACATGACCCTCCTCGTCACCGGCGGTGCCGGCTTTATTGGCAGCAACTTCGTGCTCGACTGGCTTGGCGCATCTGACGAGCCGGTCATCAACCTCGACAAACTGACCTACGCTGGCAACCTTCAAAACCTGGCCTCGCTCTCAGGCGATGCGCGCCATGTGTTTGTGCACGGCGACTTCGGTGACACGGCGCTGGTGGCTGGCTTGCTGTTGCGCTATCAGCCGCGTGCGGTGGTCAACTTTGCCGCCGAGTCGCATGTGGACCGCTCCATCCACGGGCCGGGCGAATTCATCCAGACCAATATTGTGGGCACCTTCAATCTGCTGGAGTCGGTGCGGGCGTATTGGAGCACTTTGGACACCCCCGCCAAGACTGCTTTCAGGCTGCTGCACGTGTCCACCGACGAGGTGTACGGATCGCTGGCCAAAACCGACCCCGCCTTTACCGAAACCCACCGCTACCAGCCCAACAGCCCCTACTCGGCCTCCAAGGCGGCCAGCGACCACCTGGTGCGGGCCTACCACCACACTTACGGCCTGCCGGTGCTCACCACCAACTGTTCCAACAACTACGGGCCGTTTCATTTTCCTGAAAAACTCATCCCGTTGATGATCGTGAACGCCCAGGCCGGCAAGCCGCTGCCGGTGTATGGCGATGGTCAGCAGATTCGCGACTGGCTCTATGTCAAAGACCATTGCAGCGCCATCCGCCGTGTGCTGGAAGCGGGCCAGCCAGGCGAGATTTACAACATTGGCGGTTGGAACGAAAAGCCCAACCTCGACATCGTGCACACCGTCTGCGCGCTGCTCGATGAGCTCAAGCCGCGCGCTGACGGCAAGCCTTACAAAGACCAGATTACTTATGTAAGCGACCGCCCCGGCCACGACCGCCGCTACGCGATTGATGCGCGCAAGATCGAGCAGCAACTGGGCTGGAAACCGGTTGAAACTTTTGAAACCGGCATCCGCAAGACCGTGCAGTGGTACCTCGACAACCCGGCTTGGGTGGCCAATGTGCAAAGCGGCGGCTACCGCGACTGGGTGGCCAAACAGTACGGCGCAGGGGCGTCAGCATGAAGATTTTGTTGTTGGGTCGGGGCGGCCAAGTGGGCTGGGAGCTGCAGCGCTCCTTAAGCATTCTGGGCGAGCTGGTGGCGCTGGACTTTGACCCGACCCATAACCCAGATCACCTATGCGGCGACTTCAGCAACCTGGCAGGCCTGGCCGAGACCGTGCGCCGGGTCGCGCCCGACGTCATCGTGAACGCTGCGGCGCACACCGCCGTCGACAAAGCCGAAGCTGAGCCTGCGCTGGCCCGCACGATCAATGCGCTGGCGCCGGGCGTGCTGGCCACCGAGGCGCATAAGTTGGGCGCCTGGCTGGTGCACTACTCCACCGACTACGTGTTTGATGGTAGCGGCAGCCAGCCATGGCGCGAGACCGACGCCACCGTCCCCTTGAACGTGTATGGTCTGACCAAGCTGGAGGGTGAGCAACGGGTGGCAGCCTGCCCCAAGCACCTGATTTTTAGAACCAGTTGGGTTTACGGCGCACGCGGCGGCAACTTTGCCAAGACCATGCTGCGCCTGGCTCAAGAGCGCGAAGCACTGACGGTGATTGACGACCAGATCGGCGCCCCCACTGCGGCCGAGCTGCTGGCCGATGTGACGGCGCATGCGTTGCTTCGCGCGAGCGCCAGGCCCGAGCTGGCCGGGCTCTACCACTGCGTGGCGGGGGGCGAGACCAGTTGGCACGGCTACGCCCGCTATGTGCTGGGCCAAGCCCAGGCGCTGGGCTGGACGCTCAAGGCCGGACCAGAACAAGTCACACCCACGGTCACCGCCAACTACCCCACGCCGGCCCGGCGGCCCTTGAATTCGCGCCTGGACACGACGCGGTTGCAAAGCGCATTCGGCTTGACACTTCCGCACTGGCAGCACGGGGTGGCGCGTATGCTGACCGAAATCACAGGGAAACAATAAGTATGACGACAACACCCATGACAGCCACAGCGCCACAAACCGACACTGCTGCGCGGCGCAAGGGCATTATTCTGGCTGGCGGCTCGGGCACGCGCCTGTACCCGGCGACGCAGGTGGTAAGCAAACAGTTGCTGCCGATTTACGACAAACCGATGATCTATTACCCGCTCAGCGTCCTGCTGCTGGCGGGCATTCGCGAGCTGCTGGTGATCTCGACGCCGCAGGACACACCGCGCTTTGCACAACTGCTGGGCGATGGCAGCCAGTGGGGCCTGCAGATCAGCTATGCGGTGCAGCCCTCACCCGACGGACTGGCGCAGGCGTTTTTGATTGGCGAACAGTTTCTCGATGGCGCACCGAGTGCGCTGGTGCTGGGCGACAACATTTTTTACGGCCACGACTTTGCCGGGCTGCTGCACAGCGCCAACCAACAGACGCATGGTGCCACCGTGTTCGCCTATGCGGTGCAAGACCCCGAGCGCTACGGCGTGGTCGAGTTTGACGACAAGGGGCGCGCCATCAGCCTCGAAGAAAAGCCCCCCAGCCCGAAGTCGCGCTACGCCGTGACCGGCCTGTATTTTTACGACCACCAGGTGGTGGAGTTGGCCAAAAGCGTCAAACCATCGGCCCGCGGCGAGCTGGAAATCACCGACCTGAACCGCCTCTACCTGGCGCAGGGAACGCTGGACGTGCAGACCATGGGCCGCGGCTACGCCTGGCTGGACACGGGCACGCACGAGTCGATGCTGGAGGCCAGCCAGTTTATTTACACCATCGAGAACCGCCAGGGCCTCAAGGTAGCCGCGCCCGAAGAAATTGTGTGGCGGCACGGCTGGATTGACGATGCCCAGTTGCACAAGCTGGCGCAAGCGCTGGCCAAGTCGGGCTACGGGCAATACCTGCTGCGCCTGCTGAAAGAAAAGGTCTATTGATGAAAGTCACCCCTTGCGCCATTGCCGATGTGCTGCTGATCGAACCCCGCGTGTTCGGAGATGAGCGTGGTTTTTTTTATGAGAGCTTCAACCAGCGTGCCTTTCACCAGGCTAGCGGGCTGGATTTGCAGTTTGTGCAGGACAACCACTCCAAATCGGCCAGAGGCGTGCTGCGCGGCCTGCACTACCAGCTAGGCCAGCCGCAGGGCAAGCTGGTGCGCGTGGTGGCAGGCGAGGTGTTTGACGTGGCGGTGGATATTCGCCGCGACTCGCCTACTTTTGGCAAATGGGTGGGGCAACTGCTGTCGGGTGCCAACAAGCGCCAGCTCTGGGTGCCGCCGGGCCTGGCCCACGGTTTCGTGGTGCTATCGGACAGCGCCGAGTTTTTGTACAAGACCACCGACTACTACGCGCCAGAACACGAGCGCTGCATTGCCTGGAACGACCCGACGCTGGGCATCCAATGGCCCGAACTGAACGGCCCACCCCAACTCTCGGCCAAAGACGCGGCGGGCATGGCGTTTCTGGACGCCTGCGCAGGCTAAACTTGTTTTCACCTTAGGTACACAGCATGACCATGATTCTTGTGACGGGTGGCGCCGGTTATATCGGCTCCCACACCTGCGTCGAGTTGCTTAACGCGGGGCATGATGTCACTGTATTTGACAACTTCTGCAACAGCCAGCCCGAAGCCCTGGCGCGCGTGCAGCGCATCACCGGCAAAAGGCCCGCCCTGATCCAGGGCGATGTGCGCGAGCGCGCTGCCCTGGTGGCGGCCTTGCGCGACAGCGGCGCCACCAGCGTGATTCATTTCGCGGGTCTGAAGGCGGTCGGCGAGTCGGTGCAAAACCCGTTGGCCTATTACGACAACAATGTAGTGGGCACGGTGCGGCTGCTGGAGGCGATGATTGAATGCGGCGTGAAGACCCTGGTGTTCAGTTCGTCGGCCACGGTCTATGGCGACCCGCAGCGCCTGCCGCTGACCGAAGACCATCCCCTGTCGGCCACCAACCCCTATGGCCAGACCAAGCTGGTGATCGAGTCCATGCTACGCGACCTCTACCACAGCGACGCCACCTGGCGCATTGGCATCCTGCGCTATTTCAACCCGGTGGGGGCACACGAAAGTGGCCTGATTGGCGAAGACCCGCAGGGCATGCCCAACAACCTGCTGCCGTTTGTAGCCCAGGTGGCTGTGGGGCGGCGCGAGTTCCTGAACGTGTGGGGCAATGACTACGCCACGCCCGACGGCACCGGCGTGCGCGACTACATTCATGTGGTGGACCTGGCGCTGGGGCACCTCAAGGCGCTGGAGCGTCTGCAAAAGCAGGCCCAATGCCTGGCCGTCAACCTGGGCACGGGCGTTGGCTACAGTGTGCTGGAGATGGTGCGCGCTTTTGAGCAAGCCAGCGGCAAACCGGTTCCCTTCAGAGCGGCGCCGCGCCGCGCCGGCGATGTTGCCGCGTGCTACGCTGATCCGGCTCAGGCCTGGGCGCTGCTGGGCTGGCGCGCACAACGTGGGCTGGAAGCGATGTGTGCAGACGCCTGGCGTTGGCAAAGCGACAACCCCAACGGGTATGCGCTTTGCACTTGATTAGTTGGGGACAGAGCTAAAGGGCTGTCCCACAAACTCAAAACAATTTCAAAAGTGAGGTAAGCGATGGCTAAGGGAATGATTCTGGCGGCTGGGCAAGGCACCCGTGTGCGACCACTGACGCGCGACTTGCCCAAGCCGATGGTGCCGATTCTGGGCAAGCCGGTGATGGAGTATCTGATTGAGCATCTCGCGCGCCACGGCATCACCGAGATCATGGTCAACGTGGCCTACCATCATCAGAAGATAGAAGAATATTTTGGCGACGGTCACCGCTGGGGCGTGCAAATTGGCTACTCCTACGAGGGTGTGCGCGACCATGGCGACATCCTGCCCCGTCCCATGGGCTCCGCAGGCGGCATGCGACGCATTCAAGACTTCAGCGGCTTCTTTGACGAAACCACGCTGGTGCTGTGCGGCGATGCCCTGATTGACCTGGACATCACAGCGGCGCTGGCTGAACACAAGGCCAAGGGCGCCATCGCCAGTGTGGTCGCGCTGGATGTGCCGCTGGCCGATGTGCAGAACTACGGCATTGTTGTGGCGGCGCCTGACGGGCACATTCAGTCCTTCCAGGAAAAACCCAAGCCCGCAGACGCCAAATCCACTTTGGCCAGCACCGGTATCTATATCTTCGAGCCGGCGGTGCTGGGATTGGTACCCTCAGGCAAGGTCTATGACATTGGCTCGCAGTTGTTCCCCGACCTGGTCGAGCATGGTTTACCGTTTTTTGTCCAGAACCGCCCATTCAACTGGATCGACATCGGGCGCGTCAGCGACTACTGGTCTGTTTTGCAGCGCGTGCTGCGGGGTGAAGTGGCCGAGATGAACATGCCCGGGCGGCAGATCAAGCCCGGTATCTGGGTCGGGCTCAACACCTCCATTCCATGGGACAGGGTCAAGATTGAAGGGCCGGTGTACATTGGCTCCAGCGTGCGCATCGAGCCCGGCGTCACCCTCACGGGGCCGGCCTGGATCGGTCATGGCAGCCACATTCGCACGGGGGCAAGGGTGGTACGCAGCATTTTGTTTGAGTACACCCGTATTGCCGCCGATATGCGGTTCAGCGAGATGATTGTCTCGCCCGATTACTGCGTCGACCGCCACGGCGATACCTTGTATCACGGTGACGACACCTCCCAACTGCGCTGGGGCGATGCCCGTGCCTGAATGAAACTACACCCCCCATGTTGATACAACCGGTTGTTTTATCCGGCGGCTCCGGCAGCCGCTTGTGGCCGCTCTCGCGCGAGAAATACCCCAAGCAGCTCCTGCCATTGATTGGCGCAGACTCCTTGCTGCAAGCCACGGTGCGCCGGGTGGAGGGGATTGCCGGTGCGGAGCTGGCGCCGCCCATGGTGGTGTGCAACGAGGATTACCGCTTTGTCATCGCCGAGCAACTGCGCCTGATTGGCAAGCCCGGCACCATCGTGCTCGAACCAACAGGCAGGAATACGGCCCCAGCCCTGACATTAGCTTCCTTGTCAGCTATCAAAACAGGTGCAGATCCGGTTTTACTGGTGATGCCGGCTGACCACGTCATCCTCGACCTCGCGGCGTTCCAGCGCGTTGTGAGCCAGGGTGCCGTGCTGGCAGCAGGCGGCGCAGTGGTCACTTTTGGTATCACACCCGATGCACCCGAGACCGGCTACGGCTACATCCAGTCCGGCGCGGCTTACACAGCGCCATCCGACCAAAGTAGCCCCTCCCCCGCCCGGCTGATCGCCCGCTTTGTGGAAAAACCTGACCTGACCACGGCACAAGCCTATCTGGACGCGGGCTCGTACCTCTGGAACAGTGGCCTGTTCATGGTGCGCGCCTCGGTCTGGCTGGCCGCCATGGGCGTCTGCCGGCCTGACATTCTGGCGGCCTGCCAAAGCGCTTGGGATCAGGGCTCAGTGGATGGCGAATTTGTCCGGGTTGGCAAGGAAGCCTTTGCCGGGTGCCCCAGTGACTCGATCGATTACGCAGTCATGGAGCGCATTGCCGCTGGCGCAGCGGGGTCCGACCCCGGCACGGGCTCACTCCCGCCAGGGGTGGTCATTGCACTCACTGCGGGCTGGTCGGACGTTGGCGCGTGGGATGCGTTGTGGCAAGTGCTGCCAAAAGACGATTGCGGCAACGTCAGCCAGGGCGACGTGCTGCTGCAAGACTGTCACAACACGCTGGTCCTGTCGGAACGCCGCCTGGTGGCCTGCGTCGGCGTGAGCGATCTGGTCGTGGTAGAAACTGCGGACGCCGTTTTGGTGGTGCACAAAGACTGGACGCAAGACGTCAAAAAAATCGTCGATACGCTTAAAAAACAAGGGCGTGCCGAAAGTTCTGTGCACCGCAAAGTATTCCGCCCCTGGGGCTCTTACGATGGCGTGGACGCCGGCGAGCGCTTTCAGGTCAAACGCATTGTGGTGAAACCTGGCGGCATTCTGTCGCTGCAAATGCACCACCACCGCGCCGAACACTGGATTGTGGTCAGCGGCACGGCCAAGGTAACGAGGGGCGACAGCACGTTCTTGTTGTCAGAGAACGAGTCCACCTTTATTCCACTGGGCACAACCCACCGCCTGGAGAATCCCGGCCACGTGGCGCTGGAGATGATCGAGGTCCAATCCGGTTCCTATTTGGGAGAAGACGATATCGTCCGGTTTGAAGATGTGTATGGGCGTTAGAAAAGATCCAGTCTTCTGCAAATTTCCAGGGTCGCCACGCTCTGGTTCATGGCGTAAAAGTGCAAGCCAGGTGCGCCACCGGCGCGCAGTTGCTCACACAGGCCGGTGACCACGTCCAGACCAAAGGCCCTGATCGACACCGTGTCGTCACCCAGGCTTTGCAGGCGCAGGCGAATCCAGCGCGGGATCTCGGCGCCGCAGGCATCGCTGAAGCGCATCAGTTGGGTCGAACTGGTGATGGGCATGATGCCGGGCACCACGGGCAGGGTCAGACCCAACGCGTCCACCTCTTCGACAAAACGGAAGTAGGCGTCGGCGTTGTAGAAGTACTGGGTGATGGCGGAGTTGGCTCCGGCTTTGACTTTGGCGGCAAAGGCCTGCAGGTCAGCCGCAGGTGACTTGGCTTGCGGATGCACCTCTGGGTAGGCCGCCACTTCGATGTGGAAATCGTCGCCGGTCTCAGTCCGGATAAACGCCACCAGGTCGCTGGCGTACTGGAACTCGCCACCGGCGCCGTAGCCGCTGGGCAGGTCGCCACGCAAGGCCACCAGGCGCTTCACACCCATGGCTTTGAGAATACCCAGGTGTTGGCGCAGCGTGACCCGTGTGGCGCCAATGCAGGAGAGGTGGGACGCCGCATCGACACCCTCGCCGAGGATGTCCCGTACCGTGGAGAAAGTGCCTTCCTGAGTCGAGCCCCCCGCACCAAAGGTGACCGAGCAAAACTCGGGCTTGAGGGCATAGAGTTGCTGCCGCACAGCGCGCAGCTTGTCGACCCCCTCGGGGGTTTTGGGGGGGAAGAACTCAATACTCAGGGGAATTGGCGAAGCTTTGTTCATGGCCGCTTTCGGGAGCAAATAAAAAACTCACGGTTACCGTCGCCGCCTGCAATCGGCGAGTCGAACCAGGCGGTCACGGTCAGATCAAGCGCGACGCAGGCAGCGCGCAGGCGCTGCTCGATCAATGGGTAAAAGGCGACGTCGCGCACGATGCCGCCCTTGCCGACCTGGCCGGGTTGCAGCTCGAACTGCGGCTTGACCAGCGTCAGCAAGGTACCGCCCTGCTTAAGCAAGGGCACGATGGCCGGCAGCACCAGGGTTTGCGAGATGAAGGACAGGTCGGCCACGATCAGATCAAACGCGGGCACGAACTCCGGGCCTTCAACCCCCGTACTGTCTTCATAAACCGCTATCAAATCAGCAGCAACCAGGGCGCGGGCGTTGACTTTTTCGACGCACAGCACGCGCGCGTCTGCGCGCAGCCGGGGGTGCAACTGGGCGCTGCCCACATCCACCCCGACGACAAACGCAGCCCCTTGCTGCAGCAGGCAGTCAGTGAAGCCGCCAGTGGACTGGCCCACATCCAGGCAGATCAAGCCGGCAACCGACAGGCCCACCTGCTGCAGCGCAGCTTCGAGCTTCAGGCCACCGCGGGACACGTAACGGGCCTCCGAGTCGTCGAGCAGCTGGATGGGCGCGTCGTCCGGAACCTCATCGCCATTTTTGGCGACGTTTTTCCATTCATTCCCCTTGCGCCACTGCACCCCATCCGCAATCAAACGCTGCGCTTGTGACCGGGTGCTGGCCAGACCGCGGGCCACCAAAAGCTGATCGGCGCGCATCAGTAGCGGTAGCTATCGGCTTTGTAAGGGCCAGCTTTGTTAACGCCAATGTAGGCGGCCTGCTCGTCCGTCAGTTCGCTCAGCATGGCGCCGACTTTTTTCAGGTGCAAACGCGCCACTTTCTCATCCAGGTGCTTGGGCAGCACATAGACCTTGCCGACCTTGTACTCTTTGGGCTTGGTAAACAGTTCGATCTGGGCAATGGTCTGGTTGGCAAAGCTGGACGACATCACAAAGCTGGGGTGGCCGGTGCCGCAACCCAGGTTCACCAAGCGGCCCTTGGCCAGCAGGATGATGCGCTTGGCGGGGGTCTTGCCTTTGGCCGGGAAGATCACGTGGTCAACTTGCGGCTTGATTTCTTCCCACTTGCACTTCGACAACGAGGCAACATCGATCTCATTGTCAAAGTGGCCAATGTTGCAGACGATGGCCTGGTCTTTCATGGCCGCCATGTGCTTGTAGGTGATGACGTTTTTGTTGCCGGTGGCGGACACGAAAATATCGCACTTGTCGGCTGCGTATTCCATGGTGACCACTTTGTAGCCTTCCATCGCAGCTTGCAGGGCGTTGATCGGGTCCACTTCGGTCACCCAGACCTGGGCGGACAGCGCGCGCAGGGCCTGGGCCGAACCTTTGCCGACATCCCCGTAACCGGCCACGCAAGCCACTTTGCCAGCGATCATCACGTCGGTGGCGCGCTTGATGGCATCCACCAAAGACTCGCGGCAGCCGTACAGGTTGTCGAACTTGCTCTTGGTTACCGAGTCGTTGACATTGATGGCGCGCAAGGCCAGCTCGCCCCTGGCTGACATTTCATTCAAGCGCAGCACGCCGGTGGTGGTTTCTTCGGTCACGCCAATGATGTTTTTCAGGCGGCGGCTGTACCAGGTCGGGTCCAATTTCAGCTTGGCCTTGATGGCATTGAACAGGCAAATCTCTTCTTCGCTGCCGGGCTTGGCCAGCACCTTGATGTCTTTCTCGGCCTTGGCACCCAGATGCATCAACAAGGTGGCGTCGCCACCGTCGTCCAGAATCATGTTCGGGCCCTCAAGCTTGCTGCCCTTCTTGCCAAATTCGAAGATGCGGTGGGTGTAATCCCAATAGTCGGTCAGGTTTTCGCCCTTGTAGGCAAACACCGGCGTGCCCGCGACCACCAGCGCAGCGGCGGCATGGTCTTGCGTGGAGAAAATATTGCACGAAGCCCAGCGCACCTCGGCACCCAGCGCCTGCAGGGTCTCAATCAGCACGCCGGTCTGAATCGTCATGTGCAGCGAGCCGGTGATGCGCGCGCCCTTGAGCGGCTGCGCCTTGGCAAATTCTTCGCGAATCGCCATCAGACCGGGCATTTCGGTCTGGGCAATGTTCAACTCCTTGCGGCCCCAGGCGGCCAGGCTCAGGTCGGCAGCTTCATAGTCTTGGTTCTTGACAGGTTTCAATACGGCGCTCATGGTTCACTCCAAAAGTAAATTTGAAAAACCACTGCCGACGCGGGAGACTTTTGAGAAAGACTCACCGCACAGACCAGTGGGTGAGCGCGGTTAATGCGGTGACTTGAAACTTCCCAAACCACCCGGTCCGAGCCTCGTTCAACATGCGTGAACTGCAACGCTCCTCGGAAGAAGCCCGATTATACGGATTGACTGACGGGAGCAAACTTGCATCGCTATCCGATCAGATACCGATATGCAACCTTGTATGCAGTGATCGAGCTTGCCTGATCTTTGGCAAGCTGTGCCTCACCGCTTAAAATCCATTCTTGACCAACGCCACCCTGGCACCGCCTCGCGCCGAAGTGTTCTCGGACATCCCCCGTTGCACCTAGAGAACTGATCTGGAATTAATCTGTGACTTTTGAAAAAGAAACCCGGCGCCGCCGCACCTTTGCCATCATCTCCCACCCGGACGCCGGCAAGACCACGCTGACGGAAAAGCTGCTGCTGTTCTCGGGCGCGATCCAGATCGCAGGCTCTGTCAAGGCGCGCAAAGCGACCCGCCACGCCACCAGCGACTGGATGGAGATCGAGAAGCAGCGCGGCATCTCAGTGGCATCTTCCGTCATGCAGATGCTGTACCGCGAGCACGTCATCAACCTGCTCGACACGCCCGGTCACAAGGACTTTTCCGAAGACACCTACCGCGTGCTGACCGCCGTCGATTCGGCGCTGATGGTGATCGACGCCGCCAACGGCGTGGAGGCGCAAACCCGGCGCCTGATCGAGGTCTGCCGCCAGCGCAACACGCCCATCATCACCTTTGTCAACAAGATGGACCGCGAGGTGCGCGAGCCGCTCGACATCCTGGACGAGATCGAGCGCGAGCTGGGCATGCCCTGCGTGCCCATGACCTGGCCGGTGGGCCAGGGCAAAACCTTTGGCGGCATCGTCAACTTGCGCACGCACGCCATGACGGTGTTCGAGTCGGGCCAGGAGCGGCGCCCGCAGGACTTCACCACCATTCCCTTGAGCGAGTACGCCACGCTGTTCAAGCGCTTTGGCCACGAGTTCGAGACCGCCATGGAGAGCATGGAACTGGCCACCGGCGCCTCACCGACCTGGGACCACGCCGCCTTTCTGGCGGGCCAGCAGACCCCGGTATTCTTTGGCTCGGGCGTGAACAACTTTGGCGTGATGGAAGTGCTGAACGCGCTGGTGGACCTGGCGCCCTCGCCCCAGCCGCGAACCAGTTCACGCATCGTCAACCAGCAGCCAGTGATCGAGGAGGTGCGGCCGCAAGACGACGCCTTCTCGGGCGTGGTGTTCAAGGTGCAGGCCAATATGGATGCCAATCACCGCGACCGCATTGCCTTTGTGCGCATGTGCTCGGGCAGGTACACGCCGGGCCTGAAGCTCAAGGTCATGCGCACCAGCAAAGAACTGCGCCCGACCAGCGTCGTCACTTTCATGAGCCAGCGCCGCGAGGCGGTGGAAGAAGCCTATGCCGGCGACATCGTGGGTTTTACCACCCACGGCGGCGTGCAGTTGGGCGACACCATCACCGACGGCAGCGTGGCCCTGCAATTCACCGGCCTGCCCTTTTTTGCGCCCGAACTCTTCATGACAGTCGTGCTGCGCAACCCCTTGCGCACCAAGCAGTTGCAGCAAGGCCTGGCGCAGTTGGGTGAAGAAGGCGCGATTCAGGTGTTTCGCCCCGAGATCGGCGGCAACATGCTGCTCGGTGCCATCGGCCAACTTCAATTCGAGGTGGTGCAGCACCGTCTGAAAGGCGAGTATGACGCCGACATCCGGTTGGAGGGCAGCCAGTACACCGGCGCGCGCTGGATCAGCGCCGACTCTCCCGCAGAGCTCAAGACCTTTTGCGAGGCCTACCCGATGCGCATGGCACGCGATGCGGCCAACACGCTGGCCTATCTGTGCACCTCGCCTTATGACGTGCGGCTGGCACAGGAGCGTTTCCCGAAAATCCATTTTCACCCGCTGCGCGAACATGCGGGCTTGGCGCTGCAAAGCATCGGTTGAAAGCTGTGCTGCCCCTCCCAAACCGTTCGCACTGAGCTTGTCGAAGTGCCCGACATCATGTTGCCCCTGTCGCATTGGCCGCTTGAAGACCGCCGCAACATCTTCGGCGTTTTCACCGACATCGACGATACGCTGACGACCGAGGGCGCCATCACGCCGGATGCTTTGCAGGCGCTGAGCGATTTGAAGGTAGCCGGCCTGCAGGTGATTGCCATCACCGGGCGGCCAATTGGCTGGAGCGAGCCCTTTGCGCGCGGCGACGCCAGTCAGGGTATCTCGCCCTGGCCGATGGACGCCATCGTGGCGGAGAACGGCGCCGTGGCCTTTGTTTTGAATGAAAGCGGTCTGCAGCCACCGTCCCTATTTCGCAAGCAGCCTGCAAAACTGTATCAACAAGACGCCGCCACCCGCGCTGCCAATTACACCCGGATGCAGGAAGTGGCGGCTCAGGTTCTGCGTGAGGTACCCGGCGCCCGACTGGCGCAAGACTCGGGCGGCCGCGAAACCGACATCGCAATTGACCACAGCGAGTTCACGCACCTGCCCCCGGAAAAAATCGCACAGGCGGTCCAGATCATTCAAAGCGCAGGTATGACCGCCACCGTCAGCAGCATTCACATCAACGGCTGGTTTGGTGCCCACAACAAGCTGGCAGGGGCGCGCTGGATCGTGCGCGAACTGTTCGGCCGGGATCTGGATGTCGAGCTCAGGCGCTGGGTCTTTGTCGGCGACTCGACCAACGACCAGTTGATGTTTGCGCATTTCCCGCACAGCGTGGGGGTGGCCAATATCCGCCGGTTTGAGGCGGAGCTGAGCCACCAGCCACGTTACATCACGCAAGGCTTGCGTGGTGCCGGGTTTGCCGAGGTGGCCCGCGCGATTCTCTGCGCGCGCGATTGATTCTGCAGGCCTTGACCCACTTCACCGGCTCAATACTGCCACCAGTGCCACCCCCGTAGGGGTGCCCAGCTTCACCACCCCTTCCGGCGTCGCAGCCGCCACCACGCGCCCACCGGCGTTGCCGCCGTCCGGTCCGAGGTCGATCACCCAGTCGGCTTCGGCGATCACATCGAGGTCGTGTTCAATCACCACCACGCTGTGGCCGCCGTCGACCAGGCGGTGCAGCACTTTGATGAGCTTTTCGACATCCGCCATGTGCAGTCCGACGGTCGGTTCGTCCAGCACGTACAAAGTGTGCGGCGCCTTCATCCCGCGCCTCGTGATGTCATCGCGCACCTTGCTCAGTTCAGTCACCAGCTTGATGCGCTGCGCCTCGCCACCGCTGAGCGTGGGCGACGGCTGGCCCAGCGTGAGGTAGCCCAGCCCGACGTCTTTCAGCAGTTGCAGCGGATGGCTGATATTGGGCATGGCGGCGAAGAATTCGACCGCCTCATCGACTTCCATTTGCAGCACGTCGCCTATGTTTTTGCCGCGCCAGGTCACCGCCAGGGTTTCGGGGTTGAAGCGCGCGCCCTTGCAGGTTTCGCACAGCACTTTGACGTCGGGCAGGAAACTCATGGCGATGGTGCGGATGCCCTGCCCTTCACAGCCGGCGCAGCGGCCCTCACCGGTGTTGAAGCTGAAGCGGTTGGCGGCATAGCCTCGCGCTTTGGCTTCCAGCGTGTCGGCAAACAGCTTGCGGATGATGTCCCAGAAGCCGATGTAGGTGGCTGGGCAACTGCGCGGGGTTTTGCCGATGGGGGTCTGGTCCACTTCCAGTACGCGGTCGACAAGCTCAAAGCCCGTAACAGCCGCGCAGCCGACCCAGGTGATGGGTTCGCCTGCGGCCAGTGCGTCGCGGCCGGCTTTGGTGCTGCGTTTCTGGACCGCGGTGTGCACGTTGACCAGCAGCACGTCGCGGGCGAGGGTGGATTTACCGGAGCCGGAGACGCCGGTGACGGCGACGAGGCGGCTGAGGGGGACGTCGGCGGTGACGTTTTGCAGGTTGTGCAGGGTGGCGCCCGTGACGGTGAGCCAGCGCTGCGCTGAAATCGCTGCAACGGGGTCCGTCACTACGCTTCTTCTGGCCTGTAGCGGGTGTTGCATGGCGTGCAGCAGATAGCGGCCGGTCTGCGAGTCGCTGGCTTGCACGATATCGGCCACCGTGCCTTCGGCCACCAGTCGTCCGCCGCGTTTGCCGGCGCTGGGGCCGATGTCGATGATGTGGTCGGCGTGGCGAATCGTGTCTTCATCGTGCTCCACCACTACCAGTGTGTTGCCTTTGTCGCTCAGGCTTTTTAGCGCACCCAACAGGATCTGGTTGTCACGCGCGTGCAGGCCGATGGTGGGCTCGTCCAGCACGTAGCACACGCCCTGCAGGTTGCTGCCGAGTTGCGCCGCCAGACGGATGCGCTGGGCCTCGCCACCACTGAGCGTCGGCGCACCACGATCGAGCGTCAGGTAGCCCAGGCCGACCTGTTCGAGAAACTCCAGTCGGCTTTTTATTTCCGGAATCAGGTCGCGGGAAATGCCCGCTTCGCGCGCACTCATGCGGTTCTTGTCTTGAAGGGTTTGGACCCACTGCCGGATGTCGGTCACGCTCAGGCGGGCGAGGTCGGTGATGCTCACACCATTGAACTTCACGGCGCGGGCGGTCGCGTTCAGGCGGGTACCCGCGCAACCGGGGCAAGCCGCATCCACCAAGTCTTCCACCTCAGGCTCGGCAAAGGTCTGCTCGCGCCCCTTGTTGTCATCGTCACGAACGGAATCGTCAAACACCTTGCGCTGCTCTTTGGTCAAGCGCACACCGGTGCCGACGCAGTCCGGGCACCAGCCGTGCTTGCTGTTGTAGGAAAACAGGCGCGGGTCCAGCTCGGCATAGCTGGTGCTGCACAGCGGGCAGGCGCGCTGGGTGGAGAAAGCAGCCAGCGTACCGATGGTGGCGGTCGATGTACCGGCCAGCATGGCCTCGCGCAAGCCGCTCAGATTGCTCAGCACATGCACCACCCCCTTGCCATGCACCAGCGCGGCAGCCAGCGCCTCGCGCAAGGCCGCCTCTTTCTCCGGCAACACGTCCAGACTGGCCACCGGCAGCTCAATCGTATGCTCCTTGAATCGGTCAATGCGCGGGAAACCGGTGGTCGGTAAAAAGTTGCCATCCACCCGCAGATGGGTGAAGCCACGCGGCCGCGCCCAATCCGCCAGCTCGGTGTACACGCCCTTGCGGTTCATCACCAAAGGGGCCAGCAAGCCGATGTGCTGGCCGGAGAAGTTTTTCAGCAATTGCGCGGCAATGCTGTCCGGCGTTTGCGGCGCTACTGCCGTGCCGTCATGGATGCAGTGCTGTGTGCCGAGCTTCACAAACAGCAGACGCAAAAAATGCCAGACCTCGGTGGTGGTGCCGACGGTTGATTTTCTGCCGCCACGGGACAAGCGCTGCTCGATCGCCACGGTGGGCGGAATGCCGTACACCGCGTCCACTTCCGGCCGCCCGGCCGGCTGCACGATGGAGCGGGCATAGGCGTTGAGCGACTCCAGGTAACGGCGCTGGCCTTCGTTGAAGAGGATGTCGAAGGCCAGCGTCGATTTGCCCGAGCCAGACACGCCAGTGATCACATTGAACTTGCCGCGCGGGATGTTGACACTGAGGGATTTGAGGTTGTGTTCTCGGGCGTTGATGATCTGGATCGACTGTGCGGTGCCCGCTGGAGATGCGTCATTGCGAGCAACGCGAAGCAATCCATCTTCCAAAGGCATGGATTGCTTCGTTCCTCGCAATGACGGGAGGGAGGAGGGGACCCAGCTCCTCGCCTCTTGCACTGTTGCAACACCAATCCCCAATGCGCTGTCGTACTCGCGCAAGGCCTTGCCAGTGTGCGAGCTCGGGTGCTGGCGCACATCTTCTGGGGTGCCCACAGTCACCACTTCACCACCAGCGTCACCGCCTTCGGGGCCGAGGTCAATCAGCCAGTCACTGGCGCGGATCACATCGAGGTTGTGCTCAATCACCACCAGCGAATGGCCGGCATCAAGCAGCCTGCGCAAGGCGCGCATCAACTTGGCGATGTCGTCGAAATGCAGGCCGGTGGTGGGCTCGTCAAACATGAACAGGGTGCCGCGCCGGGCCGTCGCCTGGCGGCTGACGGTGGCACTTTTAGCGGCTTCGGCCAGAAACCCGGCCAGCTTGAGACGCTGCGCCTCGCCGCCTGACAGGGTTGGCACCGGCTGCCCGAGCCTCACGTATTCCAGGCCCACATCAACGATAGGCTGCAGGGCACGGATGACGTCGCGGTCGGCGGCAAACAGGGTGGCCGCCTCACTGACTGTGAGATTCAATACGTCGGCCACATTCAAGGATTTGCCACGCCGCTCAACCGTGACCTCCAGTATCTCGGGCCGGTAGCGCTTGCCATCGCAGTCCGGGCAGCGCAGATACACATCACTCAAAAACTGCATTTCCACATGCTCAAAGCCCGAGCCGCCGCAGGTGGCGCAGCGGCCATCGCCGTTGTTGAAGCTGAATTTGGAAGCGGTGTAGCTGCGCTGACGCGACAGCGGCGCATTGGCGAAGATCTCGCGGATGGCGTCCCAGGCACCGACATAACTGGCCGGGTTGGAGCGTGCCGTTTTGCCAATCGGGGACTGGTCCACAAACACCACATCGCTGAGTTGCTCGGCGCCCAGCAGGCGCTCATGCGCGCCCGGCGCTTCAGTGGATTTGCCAAAGTGGCGCAGCAGGGCCGGTGCCAGAATGTCCTGGATCAGGGTCGATTTTCCGGAGCCGCTGACGCCGGTCACGCAGACCAGGCGTTGCAGGGGAAATTCGACCGTCACGTTTTTCAGATTATGGTCACGCGCGCCCTCCAGAATGAGGCGCGGCGTGTTGGCTGCCACCAGCCGCTTGAACCCGATGCCGACCTGCTTGCGGCCTCCGAGGTAGGCGCCGGTGAGGGTGTCGGCATGGCGCAAGTCGGCGATAGCGCCATCAAACACGATCTGACCGCCGCGCTCGCCGGGGCCGGGCCCCATGTCGATAACGCGGTCGGCTGCCAGCATCACGGCCGGATCGTGCTCCACCACCACCAGCGTGTTGCCGGCATCGCGCAGGCGCTGCATGGCGAGGATGATGCGGTGCATGTCACGCGGGTGCAAGCCAATGCTGGGCTCGTCCAGCACGAACAAGGTGTTGACCAGCGAAGTGCCGAGTGCGGTGGTGAGGTTGATGCGCTGCACTTCACCGCCCGACAGGGTGCGGCTTTGGCGGTCCAGCGTGAGGTAGCCAATGCCGACCTCGCACAGGTATTTGAGGCGGGTGGTGATTTCTTCGAACAGCAGTTTTTGCGCTTGCTGGTTGGCATTGTCCAGAGGCGCCAATTGGGGGTCAGAGCCCAATTTCGAAGTCGCTCCACTTTCGCCGGATACAGCGTGTCCTGAATTGGGATCTGACCCCAAATTGGCTATTTGAACGCTGTCAAAGAAACGGCGCAGCCGCTCCAGCGGCAACAGCATCAAGTCATGCAGACACAGACCCGGCAGGGCTTCGAGCTGCGCGCGTGTCCACTTCACCCCGACCGGCATGAAACGTTTTCCCGGCTCCAGCACGGCATCGGCAGCCGCCTTGCTACCCACGCGCCACAGCAGACTCTCCAGCTTCAACCGGGCGCCGCCGCAGACGCCGCACGGCGTGTAGCTGCGGTACTTGGACAGCAGCACACGAATGTGCATCTTGTAGGACTTGGTCTCCAGGTACTCAAAGAAACGCTTGATGCCGAACCAGTGCTGGTTCCATTTGCCGTTCCAGTTCGGTGAGCCATTGACCACCCAGTATTGCTGCTCGGCGGTGAGCTTGTACCAGGGCGTGTCGCGCGGAATGCCGGCGCTCTCGGCATGGCGCATCAGATCATCCTGGCATTCTTGCCAGGCCGGGGTTTGCATCGGCTTGACGGCGCCGGCGCGCAGTGTCAATTTCTCGTTGGGAATCACCAGCCCATAGTCAACCCCAATGACGCGGCCAAAGCCGCGACAGGTTTCGCACGCGCCCACCGCCGAGTTGAAGGAGAACATCGACGCGATCGGGTCGGTGTAGCGGATGTCACTCTGCGGGCAATGCAGACCGGTGGAAAACTTCCAGACGTCGGCCTCATCCGTTCGGCCTGAGCCTGTCGAAGGCGTTTCGACAGGCTCAACGCGAACGGTTGACGCATACACCGCCATGCGCCCACTGCCGTGTTTGAGTGCCACCTCAATCGCCTCCAGCACGCGCGCGCGCTCGGCATTGCCGAGCCGAAAACGGTCCGCCACCACATCCAGCACTTTGCGCGGCCCACTCAGGCTGGCCAGCTCCCGCTGCGCCTGCACTTTGGTAAAGCCGCTGACTGAGAGCCACTGTTCGATTTCTTCTGGTGTTGTGTTGGCTGGCAACTCCACCGGAAACGTCACCACCAGCCGAGGGTCAGGCAGGGCCCCCACGCGACGCTGGAGCTCGGCGTAAATCGTCTCGGGTGAGTCGTGCCGCACCGCTTGCGCCGTCTCGCGGTCAACCAATTGGCCACCACGTGCAAATAAAAGCTTCAGGTGGTCGTTGAGTTCGGTCATTGTGCCCACCGTAGAGCGCGAGGAACGTACCGGATTGGTCTGGTCAATGGCAATGGCTGGCGGTACGCCTTCCACCTTGTCGACCGCGGGCTTGTCCATGCGATCCAGAAACTGGCGCGCGTAAGCCGAGAAGGTTTCCACGTAGCGCCGCTGGCCCTCCGCATACAGCGTATCGAACACCAGACTCGACTTGCCTGAGCCACTGGGGCCGGTGACCACCGTCAACTCGCCGGTGCGAATGTCAAGGTCAAGATTTTTCAGATTGTGTTGGCGCGCGCCGCGAATGCGGATAAAACCGTGTGGCATGGCTTGATGTCTTTCCTGTAGGGGCCAGACATTTTAGGCAGTTCTTCTTGCCAGCAGGGGTCACTGCCACGTTCGTAAAAAAACCTCCGCCACCTGAGGTGACGGAGGTTTTATATCTTGCGGGACAGACCGCAGCCACGCGCAGCGAGCCAGCTCTGTCCTCAACACTTTAAGCTTGGCAGCCTGAGCCCTTGCGGGCCTTGTATCTGACTTGCGTCAGATCAATTCAGACACTCAAGATCAGGTCGCCTGCGTGTTGATATCGCCCTGGAGGCTGGGGTAGCGCACATGCTCTACCAGTTCCTGAGTTTCCTTGCCCGGCGCCTTGGTCAGCAGCGACACGATGATGATCACGGCAAAGCCCAGCGGCACACCAAACAGGCCGGCCGAGATCGGCGCGATGTCCCACCAGGTATTGGCCTTGAGGATCTCGGGCGTGATGGCCGCTCCTCCATGCGTCAGCTTGTAGAGCCAGGGCTGGGTTGTGGCCATATAGTAGAACGTGGTGCCCAAACCGGCCATCATGCCCAGCGAGGCGCCCCACTTGTTGGCACGCTTCCAGAAGATGCCCAGGACAAGCGCCGGAAAGAACGAAGCCGCCGCAAACGAGAACGCCGCCGATACCAGGAATAAGATGTCGGCAGGTTTCTGCGCGGCGACATAGGCCGCCGCCAGCGCCACCACCAGCAACAGTGCCTTGGAAACGGCCACACGACGCGCGGTGGACGCATTCGGATCCAGCACCTTGTAGTACAGATCGTGCGACAGCGCGTTGGCAATCGTCAGCAGCAAGCCGTCGGCCGTGGACAGCGCCGCCGCCAGACCGCCGGCCGCGACCAAGCCGGACACCACGTAGGGCAAGCCACCGATTTCTGGCGTGGCCAGCACGATGATGTCACCGCCGATCGAGATTTCCGCCAGTTGCAGGATGCCATCCTTGTTGATGTCCACCACCGACAACAGGCTCGCGTCCACTGCGCTCCAGCGCGCAATCCAGCGCGGCAACTGATCAAAGGGAGTGTTCACCAGCACGGTGTAGACCTCATACTTGGCCAGCACCGCCAGCGCTGGGGCCGTGAAGTAGAGCAGAAAAATGAAGAACAGCGACCAAGCCACCGACTCGCGCGCTTCTTTCACCGACGGTGTGGTGTAGTAGCGCATCAGAATGTGCGGCAATGCGGCGGTACCAATCATCAGGCAGAACACCAGCGCCAGGAAGTTCTTGCGCGAAATATCCCGCGCCGCCTCGTCCTTGCCCGGGAAGGGTTCGGCGTGGCGGATGGGTGGGTTGGACCGGGCTGCATTCGAGGTGCGCGCCGCCGTGTAAGCCGCCTTGGCAGCCGCCTCATCCTTGGGCAGTGCCGCCAATGCGGTCTCGGCGGCCTTGATCTCGGCCACCGGGCCATTCGCAGCCTTCAGGTCATCGACCTTCTTCTGCGCGGTGGCCTTGTCGGCAGCCATGGCAGCGGGAACGTCCTTCAGCTTGGCAGCAGCCGCGTCTGAGCGCGCCTTGAAGATGCCACGCACTTCCAGCTCTTTCGGGTCTTTCAGCAACTGCTCTTCCTTGGCCGTGACCTTTTCCAGCGTGTAGCCATAGACCGCCTGAGGAATCGGCACACCGGTGTGCTTGACCGACAACCAGATCACCGGCAGCAAGTACGCAATGATCAGAATCACGTACTGCGCCACCTGGGTCCAGGTGACGGCACGCATACCGCCCAGAAACGAACACACCAGAATGCCGGCCAGACCGGCAAAAATACCGACCTCAAAAGCCAGCCCGGTCAAACGCGTGGTAATCAAGCCCACACCGTAAACCTGCGCCACCACATAGGTGAAGGAACACAAAATGGCCGCCACCACACCAATCAGGCGCGGCAGGTTGCCCTCATAGCGGGCGCCCAGAAAGTCAGGGATGGTGAACTGGCCAAACTTGCGCAGATAGGGCGCCAGAAACAGCGCCACCAGGCAGTAACCGCCGGTCCAGCCCAGAATGAAGGCCAGACCACCGAAGCCGGTCAGGTACAGCGTACCTGCCATACCGATGAAGGACGCCGCCGACATCCAGTCGGCCCCCGTCGCCATGCCGTTGTACATGGCGGGCACGCGACGCCCGGCCACGTAGTATTCAGCGGCATCGCTGGTTCGGCTCATCACGCCGATGCCGGCGTACAGCAACACGGTACCAGCGAGGAACAGGTAGCCGATCCAGTTCCGGGACAGGCCCATTTGTTCGAGGATCGCCAGCACCAGCACAAAGCCGATAAAACCCCCTGTGTACCAGGTGTAGACCTTGTTCAGGCCCTTCTTGAAGTCGCCTTGCGACTGATTTGTAGTTCCGAACATTCCCATCATGCTTCTCCTTCGGCCACGCCGTATTCATTGTCCAGCTTGTTCATGTAGCGGGCGTAGAACCAGATGATCAGGCAATACACCACCAAAGCCCCCTGGCCCGCCACCCAGAACGAGAACGGCCAGCCGAAAAAGCTGAACGTCAACTCACGGGCAAAATAAACCACAACGAACGTTACGAAAAACCAGATGCCCAGCAAAATGGCCGTGATTCGCAGATTTTTGCGCCAGTATTCCTGGTGCCTAGCTGTTAGTTGCATTACATGCTCCTCTCATTGTTAAAAAAACACCCGACAAACTTCTATCTAATCAGTTGAGGACAGAGCTGGTTCGCTTCGCGTAACTGCGGTCTGTCCCGCAAGGTCTCAGGATTCCCCGACCTTCAACCCGGTCTCGCGCTCCAACTGAGCCGCCACCTTGGGCTCGAACCCTTTCAGGTGCCGAATGACAGCACGCGCTTGCTCGGGTTGCTTCAAGTCCACGTGCACGCGCGCCAGTTGGTACCAGCCAAACGGGCTCATGGGCTGCAATTGGGTGTTGTGCTTGAGCGCCGCCACGGCCTCGTCCAGGCGCCCCTGGCGCACCAGCACCAACCCCAGGCCGTACCAGGCCCGGTCCATCTTTTCCTCGATCCGAATCGCAGCACGAAACCCGCGCTCGGCGACATCCAGGTGCCCCATCTCTTCACACACAAAGGCCTGGTTGAAATAGGCATTGGAGGTGTCCGGCGCCAGTTGCACCACCTGCTCGAAATAGCCCAGCGCCAGCGCAGGATGACCACTTTGCAGCGCGTCATAAGCCAGACTATTGAGGGTCAGCACATCGTTGGGCGAACGCGCCAGAACGCTGTGGAAAACGCCCATCGCGCGTTCCCGCAGGCCCAGCAACAGAAGGAGCTTGGCCTTCCAGTGCAGCACAAAACGCTCCAGACCACCGATGCCGCAGGCACTTGCGTCGGTACGACGGGTGTTTACTGACATGCTGCGGCTCCCAATTGAAGACATAAATCGATTTTTACTTTGACCACCAGCACCCAGGCCACGATCAGCCAGCTTGCTGCGGCCAGCGGAATGTGCTGGTCCAGAATCAGTTTGGGGCTGATGCGCCGCGTCAACCACAGTACCGGCTTGGTCGCCACATCCAGCAACTGCCAGAACACATTGGTCTGGCGCTTGGCACCCGCCAGCAAGCCCAAGAGGAAGCGCCCAGCGATGAACATCAGCGAGAGCTCAATCAGGCTTTTCAAAATAACCACGGCCAACAACATAAAGCGTCATTCTCTCTTGCAAGGTCTTATCTCAGGTCGCACTGTCTGACAATGTCCTGACCTGATTCTGACGGCGTCCTGATTGCAAACTTACAAACCAGGGACTAACCATGTCTTCTTGTTTCGCAATGCGATAAATCGGCCCTCAGCACGTGCCAACCTAGGGAATGTACTAATCAGGCCGAGGCCTACAATTCGCCGATATCTTGAGGAGAAACAGCCATGCATCGCTCCGACATCACGGGCCAGCGTCTGGTTGCCATCGTTTTGCTGGGTTGCGTACTGTTCAACTACCCGGTGCTCTCCCTCTTCAGCAAGCCTGGTGCCATGTTCGGAATCCCTCTGCTGTACTTTTACATCTTCGCGGTGTGGGCGCTGCTGATTGGCCTGACCGCCTTTGTGATTGAACGGCACGAGTGATGCTGCAGGGCTGGGTCATCATCAGCGTGTCCTTTGCCTACCTGGGCGTGCTGTTTGCCATTGCCTACTACGGCGACAAGCGCGCCGACGCCGGACGCTCCATCATCGCCAATCCGGCGATTTATGCCTTGTCCCTGGCAGTTTACTGCACCACCTGGACCTTTTATGGCAGCGTCGGGCGTGCTGCATCGGCCGGTATTGGCTTCCTGCCAATCTACCTGGGTCCGACCCTGGTCGCCGGTCTGTGGTGGTTTGTGATGCTCAAGATCATTCGCATCAGCAAGGCCAACCGCATCACCTCGATTGCCGACTTCGTGGCCTCACGCTACGGCAAGAGCCAACTGCTGGGCGGGCTGGTGACCGTGATTGCGGTGGTCGGCATCATTCCTTACATCTCATTGCAGTTGAAGGCGGTCTCCTACAGTTTCACGATTCTGCTGAACTACCCCGATATCGTGATGCCGGCCAAGGCCGCGACCCAGGCGCTGTGGCAGGACAGCGCGCTCTACATCGCCGCGATCCTGGCCGCCTTCACCGTGTTGTTTGGCACGCGGCACCTCGACGCCACCGAGCGGCATGAAGGCATGGTGGCAGCCATTGCATTTGAATCGGTGGTCAAGCTGCTGGCCTTCCTGGCGGTGGGCCTGTTTGTAACCTTTGGCCTCTTCAATGGCCTGGGCGACATCTTTGCCCGCGCCGAACTGGTGCCCAAACTCAAGGCGCTGATGACGGTGGCCGACACCGGCAACAGCTATGGCAGTTGGTGGTCGCTCACCATTCTCTCCATGCTCTCGGTCATGCTGCTGCCACGCCAGTTCCAGATCGCGGTGGTGGAAAACGTCGATGAACGGCACTTGCGCAAGGCGGTCTGGCTGTTTCCGCTGTACCTGTTGCTGATCAATATCTTCGTGCTGCCGATTGCCCTGGCCGGCATGCTGCACTTCCCGGCGGGCAATGTGGATGCCGACACTTTTGTGCTGACCCTGCCGATGGCCCTGCGCCACGAGGGACTGACCCTGTTCGTGTTCATCGGTGGTTTGTCGGCCGCCACTGGCATGGTGATTGTGGAGACGATTGCGCTGTCCACCATGATCTGCAACGATCTGGTGATGCCGCTGGCCCTGCGCGTGAAGGCCTTGCGCCTGAACCAGCGACAGGACCTCTCCGGTTTGCTGCTGGGCATTCGCCGCTGGGCGATTGTGGCGATTCTGCTGCTGGGCTACATCTACTTTCGCGCTGCCGGCGACGCCTACGCCCTGGTGGCTATCGGCTTGATCTCGTTCGCCGCAGTGGCCCAGTTTGCGCCCGCCATTTTTGGCGGCATTTACTGGAAAGGCGGCACCCGCAACGGCGCCATGGCCGGGCTGCTCGGTGGCTTTGCGGTGTGGGGCTACACCCTGCTGCTGCCCTCGTTTGCCAAATCGGGCTGGCTGCCCTCCGAGTTTCTGCGCGAGGGTCTGTTCGGACTGGAACTGCTGCGACCGCAACAACTGTTTGGCCTGGCCGGGCTCGATGAGATCTCGCACAGCCTGTTCTGGAGCTTGTTGACCAACATCGGCTTCTATCTGGGCGTGTCACTGACAAGCCGGCCCAGCGTGGTGGAAGCGCGGCAGGCCACAGCGTTTGTGGACGTATTTCGTCATACCTCAGGCACCGTCGGTGGTTCGCGCCTGTGGCGCGGCAGTGCTCAGGTGCAGGACCTGCTGCCGCTGATCGGTCGCTTCCTCGGTCCGGTGCGGGCGCAGGAAGCCTTCCTGAGCTATGCCCGGGGACGCGGCCTGTTTTCCATCGCGGAACTGAAGGCCGACGCGGAACTGGTGCATTACGCCGAAACCCTGCTGGCCGGCGCCATTGGCGGCGCATCCGCGCGCGCCATGGTGGCCTCGGTGGTGCAGGAAGAACCGCTGGGCCTTGACGAGGTGATGAACATCCTCGATGAGGCTTCCCAGGTGCGCGCCTACTCCAGGGAGCTTGAACTCAAGTCACAGGAGCTCGAAGCCGCCACCGCCGGGTTACGGGCCGCCAACGAGCGCTTGAAAGAGCTTGATCGGATGAAGGATGACTTCATGTCCACCGTCACCCATGAGCTGCGCACACCGCTTACCTCGATTCGCGCCTTCTCGGAAATCCTGCTCGAAGACCCCAACACCAGCCTGGCCGAGCGTAAAAGGTTCCTGGGCATCATCGTCAAGGAAACCGAGCGTCTGACGCGCCTGATCAACCAGGTGCTGGCCATGGCCAAGATCGAATCGGGCAATGCCGAGTGGCACACGGCCGAACTGGATTTGCGTGAAGTGATCGAGGAGTCAGTGGTCGCCACCTACTCACTGTTCAATGACCGGCATGTCGCACTGACACAGCATCTGGCGGCCGACACGCCGCGCATCCTGGCCGACCGGGACCGCCTGATTCAGGTGATGCTCAACCTGCTGTCCAACGCCGTCAAGTTTTGCCATCCGACCCAGGGCCAGGTGCACATCGCCTTGCACCAGGAGCCCGGCGCTCTGCGGGTGGACGTGCGGGACAACGGCAGTGGCATCAGTGCTGCCAATCAAGAAATCATCTTCGAGCGCTTTCGTCAGGTCGGCAATACCATGACCGACAAACCCCAGGGAACCGGTCTGGGGCTGCCCATCAGCCGACACATCATCGAACGTTTTGGCGGTCGACTGTGGGTGAAAAGCGAACCCGGCAAGGGGGCCACCTTCTCGTTTACACTGCCGTTCAAGCAGGGCGACAGCGGCCCGACCGCAGCGCCTCACAACCCAGATTGGACCAGCACATGAGCAAACGGATCCTGATTGCGGACGACGAACCCAACATCGTGGTTTCGCTCGAATTTCTGATGAAACGCGAAGGCTTCGAGGTCCAGGTGGCGGTGGACGGCGAGGCGGCGTTGCAGGCCATCGCCGCGCAGCAGCCGGACCTGATTCTGCTCGACATCATGCTGCCCAAGAAGGACGGCTTTGAGGTCTGCCAGCAAATCCGCGCCAACCCCCAATGGCAATCACTCAAAGTGGTGATGCTCACCGCCAAGGGGCGCGACACCGAGGTCAGCAAGGGTCTCGCGCTCGGGGCGGATGCCTACATGACCAAACCCTTTTCGACCCGGGATCTGGTGGCACAGGTGCGTCAATTGCTGGGGCTGAGCGTGCAGTAACCGTTGCGGCCGAACCTCCACCCAAGAGCCTTCGCTCAGCCGCCATGAATCACCGCATCAGGCTCGCCATCGGACTCGGCGGCCTGTACGGCTTGCTGGTCGTGCTGTTTGGCATTCTTGGCGCGGTGCTGTGGTCCGACATGCAGGACGCCGAGCGCCAGGCCGTGCTGTCCATCATGCGCCAGCGCTACGCGCTGGCCGTACTCATCATCCTGCTGGCCTGGGCCGGGCTGGGCTTGCTGGTTTGGGCCTTGTACCGGGCCTATGCGCTGGCCCCTTTGCGCCTGCGCGAGCAGGCCCTGATCATGGTCAACTCCAACCCGGCGCTGCGCCTGCAGGAACTGGGCGCGCCCGAGATTCGAACGCTGGCGCAGGTGGTCAATGCACTGGCTGATCAACGCGAGTCGCTGCAGCATGATGTGGCGCAAAAGATCCTGCAGGCCAAGGCCTCGGTCGAAGAGGAAAAGAACCGCCTGGCGGCCTTGATGTCGGAACTCACGCAGAGCGTGGTGGTGTGCAACCTGGACGGCCGCATCCTGCTCTACAACCACCGTGCACGGCTGCAGTTTCAGGTGCTGGGACCCAGCGCGCCAGGCGGCAGCGCGGCCTTGATCGGCCTGGGGCGCTCGATTTTTTCCATGATGGAGCGCAGTCTCATCACCCACGCTCTGGAGAGCGTGCAGCACCGCCTGATACGCGGCAGCGTACAACCCTCGGCCAACTTCGTCACCACCACGCACAGCGGGCAATTGATCCGCGTCCAGATGGCCCCGGTCTTTAGCAACAGCGGGCGCGACAAGGACCTGCAAGCCAGCGCCACCGCCGGGCGGGTCATCAGTGGCTACGTGCTCATGCTTGACAACATCACGCGCAATGTGGAGGCGCAAAGTCGGCGCGACTTGCTCTTGCAAGCACTCACCGAAGGCAGTCGTGCGTCACTGGGCAATGTGCGCGCGGCGGTGGAGAATCTGCTGCAATACCCGGACATGGAGAACGAGCAGCGCGACTGCTTCGTGGGCGTGATCCGCGATGAAGTGGAGGGGATGAGCCAACACATCAATCACGCCAGCGCCGAGTTTGCCGACACACTCAAGACCCGCTGGCCACTGGAAGACATGCATGGATCGGACCTGCTACAGGCGGCGCAACGGCGCATCGAGCAAAGGCTCGGCATCAGCGTCACGGTTGAAGCGCTTGCCAGCGATTTGTGGATCAGGGTTGACAGTTTCTCGCTGATACAAGGCTTGAGTTATCTCGCCGTGCGGCTCAAGGAGGAATGCGACGTGGACGCAGTGGCCTTGCGGCTGCGACCGACCGGCCGACTGGCAGAGCTGGATCTGCTCTGGTCGGGCCCAGCCCTGGACGCGGCCACGCTGGCGAGCTGGGAACAGGCATCCATGAGCGCGGGCGGCGAAGGCACCCCCCTGACGCTGCGCGAGGTGATCGAACGCCATGGCGGCGAACTCTGGCAGCAGCGCGACCAGGACACGCCGCTGACCCTGATCCGGATGCTGCTGCCCACCGCTGCGGCGCAGGACGCGGCCGACCCGGCAGTCTGGCTGCGCAATGAGAGCCGCCCCGAGTACTACGACTTTGACCTGTTCAGGCAAACCGAGGAGACGCGTGCGCTGGATGATCGCTTGCTGACACAACTGAGCTACACCGTGTTTGACACCGAAACCACCGGTCTGGAGCCCTCGGAGGGCGATGAGATCATCCAGATTGGCGCCATCCGCATCGTCAACGGTCGCCTGCTGCGAAACGAGACCATCGACCAGTTGATTGATCCCCGGCGACGCCTCAACCCCGAATCCATTCCGATTCACGGCATCACGGAGGACATGGTCAAGGGTCAGCCCACGATTGAGCAGGTCCTGCCGGTCTTTCATGAATTTTGTGAGGACACGGTGCTGGTGGCGCACAACGCGGCGTTTGACATGCGGTTTCTGCAACTCAAGGAGGCGTCCACCGGCATCGTGTTCCAGCATCCGGTGCTGGACACCTTGCTGCTGTCGGCGCTGATTCACCCGAACCAGGAATCGCACCGCCTGGAGGCCATTGCCGAGCGCCTGGGCGTCAACGTGATCGGGCGGCACACGGCATTGGGCGACGCCATCGTCACGGGCGAAATTTTTCTCAAAATGATTCCCCTGCTGGCCGAACAGAACATCCACACCCTGAGTCAGGCGCGCTCGGCCACCGCGCGCACTTACTACGCCAGGGCGAGCTACTGATTCGGTAACACCACATCATGGAACAGACGCCCCCCTCGAGCCCACGCAATGATTTCCAGGCCATGCACAGCCCGCTGAGCCAGATAGCAATGCGCCAGCCGGTGACGGTCACACTGGGCACGCCGCTGCGCGAAGCGCTGGCGATCATGGACCGCCTGCGCATCGGCTCCATCATCGTGGTCGATGACCAGGGGCAAATGCCGCTGGGCATTTTTACCCTGCGCGACCTGCTGCACCGCGTGACGCTGCCGCAAGTCAGCCTTGACGAGCCGATTGCCAGCGTCATGACCGGCGGCGTGATCACGGTCAAGCCGCACACCACCGCCTATGAGGCCTCGCTCATCATGGCGCGCCGTGGCCTGCGCCATCTGCTGGTGGTGGATGAGTCCGCACGTCTGATCTCGATCGTGTCACAGAACGACTTGTTTGCCTTGCAGCGCACCAGCCTCAAGGACGTGAGCAACGACATCCGCCAAGCCCACGATCTGCCAACCTTGCAGGCCTGCGCCAAGGATGTCCAGCGCATCGCCATGGCTTTGCTGACGCAAGGCATGGCCGCCGCGCAGTTGACCGAGTTCGTCTCCACGCTCAATGACCTGCTGACCCTGCGCGTCATTGAGCTCACCCACGACGAGTTCGATCTGCCGCAGATCAAGTGGTGCTGGGTGGCGTTGGGCTCAGAAGGGCGCTATGAACAAACACTGTGTACCGACCAGGATAACGGCATCATCTTCGAGTGCGAGAACGCAGCGGCCACCGAAGCGCTGCGTCAGCGCTTCCTGCCCTTTGCCCAGGCCGTCAACAACAAGCTCGATGCCTGTGGTTTTCCGCTCTGCAAGGGCGGCATCATGGCGGGCAACCCACAATGGTGCCTGTCTCTGCCCGAGTGGCGCGCCAGGTTCAGTGACTGGATTGAACACCCGCAGCCCAAGGCCTTGCTCAACGCGGCGATTTTTTTCGACTTTCGCCCGCTCTACGGCGACGAGAACCTCAGCAACTCCCTGCGCAGTTGGTTGCTTGATGCGACCCGTAACGCGCAACTGTTTTTGCGTCTGATGGCCGAGAACGCGCTGCAATGCGCACCACCGCTGGGCCTGATTCGCGATTTCGTGTTTGACAGCAACCAGAACTTTCCCAACACCCTGGACCTGAAAATGTACGGCTCCAGGCCCTTTGTCGATGCAGCGCGCCTGCTCTCACTCACGCACGGCGTGCGTCAGACCAGCACGGCGCAACGCCTGCTGGGCGCCGCCAAATCCGTCAACTTTGGCGGCGACGACGTGGCGGCCATGGTGGACAGCTTCTACTACATCCAGTTGCTGCGGCTGCGCCACCAGCATCAGGTGCTGGGCAAACAAGGCGGCGGTAACCGCATCAACCCGGACCTCTTGAATGAACTTGATCGCCACATCCTGAAGGAAGCCTTCAAGCAGGCCCGCAAGCTGCAAAGCCGACTCAAGCTCGACTACCGGCTGTAACGCGACTTAACTCAGGCCGGTCGGCGCACGGCCCCCGCCCCGACCCTGCTGACGCCCTCCCAATGCCCCTGCGCAAACCAGGCCTCGCCCGCCAAATAATCGCGCAGCATGGGCAGGGCATCCAGACCCCAGAATAATTTGTCGTCCACCTTGAAACTTGGCACGCCAAACACCTCTTGCTCGATGGCTTCCTGGGTGTGCGCCTTGAGCTGGGCCTTGACTTCCTCGCTAGCCGGGTCGCGCCGGGGCGCCAAATCGGCACTCAGGGCCTGCAGGCGACTTGCATCCGCCGCATCGGCGCCACCTTGCCAGACATGGCGAAACAGGGTCTCGCAGACATAGCGGTTGGGCCAACCCTGCGCATCACAGGCGATAGCCAGACGCAATAGCGCCAGCGGGTTGAAGGGGTGCGCGGTGGGCAACTGCAAGTTCACATCCTGACTGTGCGCCAGCCACAGCACCTGGCGGTAGGTCCAGTCACGCTTGGGCGCAATCTCGGCAGGCCCAAGCTGGCCGTGCTGCTTGAGCAGTGCGGCCAGCAACACCGGTTGGTACGTCACGCTGTAGCTGTGCCCCATCAGAGCCTCGGGCAGTTTCTCGAACGCCAGATAGGCGTAGGGTGAAATGAAATCCAGGTAGAAGGTGATGTGTTTCATGATGGGCTCGCATTGATACGTTGCTCAATCTGCGTCCAGATCGTGCGCTTGGCTTGATCGTCCGCACTGCTCCACTGACGAATCTCGTCCAGCGTGCGGTAACACCCTTCACACAAGCCGGTGAGTTCACTCATGCGGCACACCGAGGTACAGGGGGATGGCACCCCATCCGCTACCGGCGCACCTGACAGGCGTTTCAACTTGGCGCTCCCCATATCAAGCCAGCCGCTTGTTCAGGATCGCCGTGGCCGCACGTGAGTTGGGCTTGCGTTCCAGGAAATCGCTGATGAACTTGCCGGCATCGATCAATTTGTCCAGGTCAATACCGGTTGCTATGCCCATGCCGTGCAGCATGTAGAGCACGTCCTCCGTCGCCACATTGCCGGTCGCTCCCTTGGCGTACGGGCAGCCGCCCAGACCGGCGACCGAGGTGTCAAACTGCCACACGCCCATTTGCAAACAGATAAGCGTGTTGGCCAAAGCCTGACCATAGGTGTCGTGAAAGTGGCCCGACACATCATTGATGTCGTAATGTTTCAGCGTGGCTTCCATCGCGCGCCGTACTTTCAGCGGCGTGCCGACGCCGATGGTGTCCGCCACACCGATGTGCTGCACGCCGATACCCTTCATCAACCCGGCCAGATAGCTGACCCGTTCCGGCGCAATCTCGCCTTCGTAGGGGCAGCCCACGGTGCAGGACATGGCGCCACGCACATAAATTCCCTTGACTCGCGCGGCCTCCACCACGGGCGCAAAGCGCTCGATGCTCTCGGCAATCGAGCAGTTGATGTTTTTCTGGCTGAAGGCTTCACTGGCGGCGGCAAACACCACGATCTCGTCCGGCCTGGACTTCAGCGCGGCCTCGAAGCCCTGCAGGTTGGGCGTGAGCACCGAATAGCGCACTCCGACGCGACGCTCTATGCCGGCCATGACGGAGGCAGCGTCAGCCATTTGCGGCACCCACTTCGGACTGACGAAGCTGGTGACTTCGATTTCTTTCAGCCCCGCGTCCTGCAAGCGGTGCACCAGCTCGATCTTGACTGCGGCCGGCACCGGTTGCTTTTCATTCTGCAGACCGTCGCGTGGCCCGACATCGACCAGTTTGACTCGGTTGGGAATGCTCATCTTCGTTTCCTCAATTGGACAGCGCGGCCAGGCTCAGTAACCGCGCACAGGCTCCACGATACCGGCAATTGGCTGACCGCGTGCCAGCGCCATGATCTTGTCCGCAATCTGCGCAATACTTTCATCGCGAAGGGTGCGCGCCGAGGTATGCGGTGTCACGGTAATTTTGGGGTGCTGCCAGAACGGATGATCCAGCGGCAGGGGTTCGGTGCGAAACACATCCAGCGTGGCGCCGGCCAGATGCCCGCTGTCAATCAGCGCAATCAGGTCTTCGTCCACCAGATGAGATCCGCGTGCGACGTTGATGACATAGCCACCGGGCTGCAGTTGTGACAAGGTATCAAAGCGCAGGATGTCGCGCGTGTCCGGCGTCAGCGGCAGCAGGCACACCAGCACTTTGGTCGCCGCCAGAAAGTCGGCCAACTGCGCTGCTCCGGCAAAGCTGCGCACGCCTGCAATCGCTTTGCTTGAGCGGCTCCAGCCCAACACCGGGAATTCAAACTGGGCCAATGCCTTGGCCACCCGCTCACCCAGCACCCCCAGCCCCATCACGCCGACCGGAAAAGCGGCGCGCGCGCGCGGCTTGCGGTACGACCATTTGCCCGCCTTCACGTCAGCCTCGTAGCCACCAAATTCACGAAAGTGGCGGATCACGGCGTGGCAGACATACTCGGCCATTTGCACCGACATGCCGGCGTCATCGAGCCGCACCACCGTGGCCAGCGGAGGCAGGCGCAACTTCAGCAGCGCATCCACCCCGGCGCCGATATTGAAAACGCCTTTGAGCTGTGGCTGCTCATCAAAGAAAGCTTGCGGCGGTGCCCACACCACGGCGTGGTCCGCAGGGGGTGCTCCGGCGGACCACAACTCGACACTGGCGTCCGGCAAAGCTGCCCGCAATCCTTGCAGCCAGGGCTCCGCTTTGGTATCGGTGCAACAAAAGCTGATGCGCATCACGGCCCCGCTTAAACCACGACCGGGGCCACCAGCTTGAGCAGCTCAGCCCCTTCAGTCACCTGGTCGCCCGGCGCATAGAGCAGCTCGACCACCACACCCTCCATCGGGGCGGAAATAGTGTGTTCCATTTTCATGGCATCCATCACGGCCAGCGTCTGCCCGCGTTTGACCTTGTCACCCGCCTTCACCGCGAACGACACCAGCTTGCCCGGCATCGGTGCTGTCAGACGTCCACCCTCCGCCTGGCTGTCACCGGCATGCGCCAGCGCATCAATTGCTATTATTTGTGTAGCGCCTTTGGCAGAAAACACGTGAGCGACATCGCCTTTTAAGTACACGCTGACAATCTGGCGCTGCGCCGCAAACTGCACATCGATGCCTTGCGTCACTGGTTCAAACGAGAACACACCCGTCTCACCCGCCACCGCCAGTTGCAGTGCACCGTCGTGCCGACAGGTCATTTGCACCGTATGCACGACGCCCTGGAACGCGTAGTCGAAGCGGCGCGTGCTGGGCCCGTGGGAGCGCCAGCCATCGCGCCGGGCCCAGGGGTCCAGCCACTCGACCCGCTGGCTGACCTGCGCTTCTTCCGCTTTTTCCTGCAGCAGGGTGTGGGCAATGGCACTGGCCACGGCCAGGCTCAATCCCACCTTCTCCTGTTTGAACAGCACCGCCTCCTCACGCGGAATCAGGGCTGTGTCCAGATCGGCCTGCACAAACGAGCGGCTTTGCACCACATTGCGCAAAAACTGCACATTGGTATTGAGCCCGACGATGTGGGTGTGGACCAGCGCCGCGTCCAGCCGGGACAGCGCTTGCTCGCGGGTGTCACCATGCACAATCAGTTTGGCGACCATGGAATCGTAAAACGGCGAGATGGGATCGCCCTCGCGCACACCGGAATCGACGCGGACACCGCCGCTGTTGCGCTCAAAGGTCACGCAGTCGGGCAGGCCATAGACATGCAGGGTGCCGGTGGCGGGCAGGAAATTGTTGTCCGGATTTTCAGCGCAGATGCGCGCCTCGATCGCGTGCCCGGTGATCTTCAACTGATCCTGACGCAGCGGCAGCGCCTCACCACAAGCCACCCGCAGTTGCCACTCCACCAGGTCTTGCCCGGTGATGGCTTCAGTCACGGGGTGCTCCACCTGCAGCCGCGTGTTCATCTCCATGAAGAAAAACTTCATGGCACCGTCCTGGCGCTGCTCAACGATGAACTCCACCGTACCGGCCCCCACATAATTCACCGCCCGGGCGGCGGCCACGGCGGCCTCGCCCATCTGCTGTCGAAACTCGGGCGTGATGCCGGGCGCGGGCGCTTCTTCCAGCACTTTCTGATGGCGACGCTGCACCGAGCAGTCGCGCTCGAACAAATACACGTAGTTGCCCTGCGTGTCGCCGAACACCTGAATTTCGATATGGCGCGGCCGCTGCACGTACTTCTCGATCAGCACCGCCTCAATGCCAAAACTGTTGATCGCCTCACGCTTGCAACTGACCAGTGCCGCCGCAAAGTCTTCGGCCTGGTCCACCGCCCGCATGCCCTTGCCGCCGCCACCGGCGCTGGCCTTGATCAGCACCGGGTAACCGATGCGGTCGGCTTCACGTTTAAGCAAAGCCGGGTCCTGGTCGCTGCCGTGGTAACCCGGCACCAGCGGCACGCCGGCTTTTTCCATCAGGCGTTTCGACTCTGCCTTCAGGCCCATGGCCTTGATGGCTGACGCGGGCGGACCGATAAAGACCAGGCCGGCGCTGACACAGGCCTGCGCAAACTCTTCGTTTTCGCTCAAAAAGCCATAGCCCGGGTGGATCGCTTGGGCCCCCGAAGCCTTGGCCACTCCGATGATTTTTTCCCAACACAAATAGCTGTCTTTTGGCGCGCTGCCGCCGATGTGGACGGCCTCGTCGCACACGCTGACGTGTTTGGCGTTGGCATCGGCATCGGAATAAACCGCTACCGTCTTGATGGCCATGCGGCGGGCAGTGGCTGCCACGCGGCAGGCGATTTCTCCTCGATTCGCGATCAGGATTTTGTTAAACATGCGGCTGCCTTTCCATTACATCCGGAACACGCCAAACTGGGTATCCGGTATCGGGGCGTTCAGCGACGCACTCAATCCCAGGGCCAGCACACGTCGGGTATCGGCCGGGTCGATGATGCCGTCATCCCACAGGCGGGCGGTGGCGAAGTAGGGGTGACCCTGTTCCTCGTACTGGCGCCGGATCGGCGCCTTGAAGGCCTCTTCCTCCTCCATGCTCCAGCTACCGCCTTTGCCTTCGATGCCGTCGCGCTTGACGGTGGCCAGCACGCTGGCCGCCTGTTCGCCGCCCATGACCGAGATGCGGGCGTTGGGCCACATCCACAAAAAGCGCGGCGAGTAGGCGCGGCCACACATGCCGTAGTTGCCGGCGCCAAAACTGCCGCCGATGATGATGGTGAACTTCGGCACCGCCGCCGTCGCCACCGCTGTCACCATCTTGGCGCCGTTGCGCGCGATACCTTCGTTCTCGTACTTGCGCCCGACCATGAACCCGGTGATGTTCTGCAGGAAGATGAGCGCAATCTTGCGCTGGCAGCACAACTCGATGAAGTGGGCCCCCTTCAAGGCCGACTCGCTGAACAAGATACCGTTATTGGCGATGATGCCCACCGGCATACCCTCAATATGGGAAAAGCCGGTGACCAGCGTGGTGCCAAAGCGCGGCTTGAACTCATGAAACTCCGACCCATCGACGATGCGGGCGATGATCTCGCGCACGTCAAACGGCTTGCGCGTGTCGGTGGGGATCACGCCGTACAACTCTTGCGCGGCGAACTTGGGCGCACATGAGGTTTGCAGGGTGGTAGCGGGCACTTTTTTATGATTCAGATGCGACACCGCCTGACGCGCCAGTGCCAGCGCGTGCAGGTCGCTCGAAGCCAGATGATCGGCCACCCCCGAGAGACGCGTGTGCACGTCGCCACCGCCCAGGTCTTCGGCCGTGACCACTTCGCCAGTGGCGGCCTTCACCAGCGGCGGTCCGCCCAGAAAAATCGTGCCCTGGTTCTTGACGATGATGGCCTCGTCGCTCATGGCCGGCACATAGGCACCACCGGCCGTGCAACTGCCCATCACCACCGCGATCTGGGCGATGCCCTGCGCACTCATGTTGGCCTGGTTGAAGAAGATGCGACCAAAGTGCTCACGGTCTGGAAACACCTCGTCCTGATTAGGCAGGTTGGCACCACCCGAGTCCACCAGATAGATGCAGGGCAGGCGGTTTTGCTGGGCAATCTCCTGCGCCCGCAGGTGTTTCTTGACCGTCAGGGGAAAGTAGGTGCCGCCTTTGACGGTGGCGTCGTTGCACACAATCATGCAGTCCACGCCGCTCACGCGGCCGATGCCGGCAATCACGCCGGCGCAGGGCGCGCTGTCCGTTCCGTCGCGTTCCGGGTACAGGCCCATGGCGGCCAGCGGCGACAGCTCAAGGAACGGCGTGCCGGGGTCCAGCAGCAGTTGCACCCGCTCACGCGGCAGCAGCTTGCCGCGCGCTGTGTGCCTGGCGCGCGCTGCCTTGCCACCGCCTAAGGCGGCCTTGGCGAGTTGCACGTTGAGGTCTTCGACCAGGGCGTGCATAGCGAGAGCGTTGGCCTGAAAATCCGCTGAGCGGGCATTGAGTTGGGACTCCAGAATCGGCATGGTTTTGCTTTCCGATCAAGTGGCGCAGAGCTGGAAGCGAGGCCGCAGTTTAATTGACGCCAATTGACGTTTACGTAAACGTCAATTGTGGCAGATTTCAGGCTGCCCGCGCTCAGTCTTTCTTGTGGCGGCGTGCCTTGTGCTCTTCCAGCGTCTCGGTTGGCGCGCCCTGCTTGACCCATTCGGTATAACCCCCGTCGATATGCGCCACATTGGTCATGCCCATCTCCTGCAAGGCTTTGGCCGCGAGTGCGCTGCGCCAGCCCGCGCCACAGAACAGGATGAACTCTTTAGACTCGTCGGCAAACAGGGGCTTGTGGTAGGGCGAGGCCGGGTCCACCCAGAACTCCAGCATGCCCCTTGGCGCGTGATAAGCGCCGACCACGGTGCCTTCGGCCAGTTCACGGATGTCGCGGATGTCGACGATTTGCGTGCGCGGGTCAGCCAGCCTGGCCACGGCCTCCTGCACCGACCAGGTCCTTACCTGGACCATCGCCTCGGCCACGAGTTGTTGATAACCTCTGGTGATGGGCATGAGGTTTTCCTTGTAAAACGCAGCTATTATTTTAGTGGCTTACACGGCCGCCTTCACCTTCAACCTCCACGCATGCAGCAAGGGCTCGGTGTAGCCGCTGGGTTGGGCCAATCCCTTGAACACCAGCTCACACGCCGCCTGGTAGGCCATCGAGGTGTCGAAGTGACCTGCCATGTTCTGGTACAGCGGGTCGCCCGCGTTCTGGCTGTCCACCACGGCGGCCATGCGCTCAAAGGTTTCCTTCACCTGCGCCGCAGTGACGACGCCGTGCAGCAACCAGTTGGCGATGTGCTGGCTGCTGATACGCAGGGTGGCGCGATCTTCCATCAGAGCCACGTTGTGGATGTCGGGCACCTTGGAGCAGCCCACGCCCTGGTCGATCCAGCGCACCACATAGCCCAGAATGCCCTGCGCGTTGTTGTCGAGCTCCTGCTGTTTCTCGGCAGTGCTCCAGTTTGGCGTGGCGGTCACGGGGATTTGCAGCAGGTCGCCCAAAAGCTTGTCACGCTCCTGGTCGGCGTCGATCTTTTCCAGCTCTTTTTGCACCTCACTGACCAGCACCTGGTGGTAATGCAGCGCGTGCAGCGTGGCAGCGGTGGGGCTGGGCACCCAGGCGGTGTTGGCGCCGGCTTGGGGGTGATTGATTTTTTGTTCCAGCATGGCCTTCATCAGGTCCGGCATGGCCCACATGCCTTTGCCGATTTGCGCCCGTCCGCGCAGACCACAGGCCAGGCCCACCAGCACATTATTTTTCTCATAAGCGTGGATCCAGGCGCTGGTTTTCATGTCGCCCTTGCGGATCATGGCGCCGGCCTGCATGGCGCTGTGTATCTCGTCGCCAGTGCGGTCCAGGAAGCCGGTGTTAATGAAGGCGAGGCGGCTGACGGCCGCCGCAATACAGGCTTTCAAATTCACACTGGTGCGGCGTTCTTCGTCCATGATGCCGAGCTTGACGGTGCTGTCAGGCAGACCCAGCATTTTCTCCACGCGGCTGAACAGTTCGACGGCAAAGGCGACTTCAGCGGGGCCGTGCATCTTGGGCTTGACGATATAGACCGAGCCCTTGCGTGAGTTGCAGAGGGCGTCTTTTTTGGTACGCTTCAAGTCGTGCAGGGCGATGGTGGTGGTGAGCACCGCGTCCAGGATGCCTTCCGGGATTTCGCGCGTCTGGCCTTGCTCGTCGGTGTAGAGGATGGCCGGGTTCGTCATCAGGTGGCCGACGATGCGCACAAACATCAGGGCGCGCCCGTGCAGGGTCACCTTTTTGCCCTTGCCACTGGGGGGCGTGTAGACGCGGTCCGGGTTCAGGCCACGGGTGAAGGTATGTGCGCCCCTGCTGACTTCTTCGGTCAGCGTGCCTTGCAGAATGCCGAGCCAGTTGCTGTAGGCCAGCACTTTGTCGTCGGCATCCACCACGGCCACCGAGTCTTCCAGGTCCAGGATGGTAGCCAGCGCCGCTTCCAGCACCAGGTCGCACACACCGGCCGGGTCGGCGGCGCCAATCAGACCGGCACGGTTGATCTGGATGTCCAGATGCAAGCCATTGTGTTGCAAGAGTACGCTGGAGGGCGCTTTGGCATCGCCCTGATAGCCAATCAGTTGCGCCGGGCTTTGCAAACTGGTGTTGCTACCGTCCGTAAGCTGGACTGCCAGCTTGCCATTCCGGATGCAGTAAGCCATGGAGTCGACATGCGAGCCCTTGCGCAGCGGCGCGGTACGATCCAGCACATGGCGGGCGTATTCGATCACCATGGCGCCGCGCACCGGGTTGTAGCGGTGGCCTTTTTCGGCGCCGTCTGCTTCGGAGATCACATCGGTGCCATACAGCGCGTCGTACAAACTGCCCCAGCGCGCGTTGGCGGCGTTCAGGGCGTAGCGGGCGTTGAGCAGCGGCACTACCAGTTGCGGTCCGGCTTGCACGGCCAGTTCGGCGTCAACTTTGGAAGTGGTGATGCGCACCTTCCTGGGCGCAGGCACCAGGTAGCCAATTTTCTCCAGGAAGGCGCGGTAGGCGCTCATGTCCGTGGGGCTGGTGGCGTCCCCTGCGGTGATGGGGCCGGGGTGGGCCTGGTGCCAGGCGTCCAGTTCGGTTTGCAGGCGGTCGCGCTCAGCCAGCAGCGCGATGTTTTTGGGCGCCAGGTCGTGGACGATGGCATCGAAGCCCCTCCAGAAGCTGGCGCTGTCGATGCCTGTGCCGGGCAGCACCCGGCTTTCAATAAACTGGTGCAGAACGGTGGCAACTTGCAGGCGGTGCGTGGGAGTGTGTTGGGTCATGGTGATGGCTCCTGACAAGGGCTTCGACAAGCTCAGCCCGAACGGTTTGGGTAAGACGCACAGTTTGGTTAATGTGAACAGTTAGTTGAAAAAGTCCAGCACATCGCGCAGACTGCTGCCGCTGCGGGTGGGCTGGGTGCCCAGCTCTTCAAAAGGCAGTTGGTAGCGGTTGACCCACAGCGTCTGGTAGCCGTACCAGGTGGCAGCCAGCGCGTCCCAACTGTTGCTGCTGACAAAGGCTATTTGGTTGGCCCTCAGGCCGGTGGCCTGCTCGCCCAGCGCGTAGGCATCGGGGTGGGTTTTGTATTTGCGGATCGGGTCGACGCTGATCACGTGGTCCAGCAGGCCATCCAGCCCGGCGGATTTGACGGCGAGCTTCAGCATGGCCGGGTCACCATTGCTCAAAATGCCGGTGGGGATGCTTTTGGCCTTGAGCGCGCGCAGCACGTCCTTGTTTTCGGGGAAGGCGCTCAAGTGACGGTACTGGTTCATCAAGCGCTCAACTTGAGTGGCAAACAGGCCGCTAGCCCCCGCTGCCTGTGCGGGAACCACGGTCCTTTTAATAGCGTAAACCAGCGCGGCGCGGGTCAGCTCCCAAAACGGCTGGTAGTGGGCGCCGTGGTTGCTGGTGGTCACCAGACGGGTGTATTCAATCTGCTTGTCGCGCCACAACACGCTCAAGGCCGGGCCGTGACCGGGGAACAACTGCTCGGCCAGAAGGCCCACGCTGTACACGTCAAACAAGGTGCCGTAGGCGTCAAACAATACAGCGCGGGGCGCTTCAAGCCTCGATGTTTTGGATTTTTCGAACGCAGCGGGACTGGTTTTCATAGTCCTCTTACTTTATTCGATACTTCGTCATCGATTAACTTTGATTAAATCTGTTTATCCATGACAAAAACAGATGTAATCAGACGAGGGAAGACCCTGGGCGTGACGAGCTGGGGCGTTAATCGGTCGGCCCGGTGACGGGCAACACGCTGCTGCCCATCAAAAACAGCGTGTAGTCGCCATGCCGGGACAGCCATTGCAGTTGAGTCTGGACTTGCGATGGCAGGGTGGCCACAGCGTTGGTCTTGACGGCCAGGAAGGCTGGTGGCTGCGTCAGGTGGGCGAGCAAATTTGATAGCTGGGAGATTTGCCTGGCCTGGCCCCGGCTGTAAAAAGCCGCCGAGTAAGGGCGCACGGGATAGAAAATCAAGGGGCTGTGGCTGGTGTTGAGCGCGGCATAGTGCGCAACCAGACGCTTGGTCGTGTGCAGGTCTTCCGCCTGCTTCCAATTCAGGCTGCCGACAAAGCCTGCAAACAGCACAGCGCTCAGCATCAAGCCCCACGTCAGCAGGCGGTTGACGCGCTGCTGGTCAGACTGTCTGGTCAACCAGGTGGCGCCCAGCAAGGCCAGTGCTGGAAGCGCCGGCAGGACGTAGGTCCAGAGAATATTGCCGGCGAAGGTAAAAAACACGGCGGGCGCCAGGCTCCACAAGATCAGATAGCGCCGCAGCGGCTTGCCACTGGCCTGGACCGGCTCGGCCGCGACACCGGTTTTGCGCCAGCGCCACCAGGCCAGTGGCAGCAGCAGCGACCAGGGCAGGACTGCCACCCCGGCATACAACCAGATGCTGCCTCGTGGCACCGAATGGGCCACGCCATAACGGTCGCCGGTCCAGCCCGGGGTGACAAAGCGGTGCCAGTGCTCCCCGAGCAAAAAATAATCCAGAAAGCCGGGCGTGCGCACTTCAGCCGCCACATACCAGGGGCCGACCAGCAGCAGGACAGCCAAGCTGCCGCGAATCCATGGCAGGTCGCGCCAGACCCGCCCAAGTTGCCGGTTGAACAGCGTCCACAGGCCCAGCGGCAGGCCGGCCAGTACCAGCACCAGGGGGCCCTTGGCCAGCAGACCGACGGCCAGGCCGAGAAAAAACAGCCAGCCTTCCCGTCGCCGCTGGGTTTCATCACCGTGCAGGCCCAGCCAAAAGCCGCGCATCACGAGCGTTGTGCCAAGCGTCAGTGTCATGTCTGTCATTACCGCACCGGCCGCGATCAGCATCAGGGCGCTCCCGGCCAGCAAGGCAAGGGCTGCCAGCGCCTCCTGTCTGGAGTGCCGCAGCGCCCAGCCCCACACCAGCCAAGCCACCCCCAGCGCGGCCAGGAAGTGAGGCAGGCGAGCTGCAAACTCGTTGACGCCCAACACGCCAAAACTCGCCGCCGTGGTCCAGAACGACAAGGGTGGCTTGCCCCAGAAGGGCAAGTTGCTGTCGTACCAGGGGGTGATCCAGTCACCCAGGGAAAACATCACGCGCGATATTTCGGCGTAGCGCGCCTCGGTGTTGTCCATCAGCGGGTACAACCCCAGGCTGAGCAGGCGCAGGCCCAGCAAAAGGGCCAGGGCCCACCACACCGGGGCCTGGCTTGCCGCGTCTGTGCGCACAGGCTGCTTGCTCACGTGGCGTCGGGTGCGCTCAGGGTGGCGGGCTTGAAGAAATCGAGCAGATAGATGGGGCGCCGCTTGGACTCCAGGTACATGCGCCCGACATACTCGCCCACGATCCCGATCGCCATCAATTGCAGGCCGCCGAGCAGCAGCACAATCTCGATCAGGGTCGGGAAGCCCTTGACCGACTCACCCCATACAAGCGTTTTGATGAAAAAATAGAACGCGTACACGAAGGCGCCAAGAGCACTTAAAAAACCCACATAGGACGCGACCCGCAGCGGCACTGTGGAGAAGGACGTCACCCCTTCCAGCGCAAAGTTCCACAAGCGCCAGTAAGGCCACTTGCTGTGGCCGGCAGCACGTGCCTTGCGCTGGTAGTCCAGTGTTACCTGCGAGAAGCCGATCCAGGCAAACAGGCCTTTCATGAATCGGTTGCTCTCGGGCATACGGTTCAGCGCGTCCACCGCGCGCCGGCTGAACAGGCGAAAATCGCCGACATCGCTGGGGATCGGCACGTCGCTGAGACGGTTGATGATTCGGTAAAAGAGATGGGCGGTAACTTTTTTGAACGCCGTTTCGCCGTCGCGCCCGCTGCGCCGCATGTTGACCACATCGGCACCGGCGCGCCAGGCGTCCAGCATGGGTGGAATCAACTCGGGCGGGTCCTGCAAGTCCACATCCAGAATGATCACGGCTGCGCCCCTGGCCAGTTCCAGGCCCGCCGTCATGGCGCGTTCCTTGCCAAAGTTTCGGCTGAGCCGGGCCACACCCACCTGCGGGCAGGTCGCGCGCAGGGCATCCAGCACCTGCGCTGAGCCGTCGCTGCTGCCATCGTCAACGTAAATAATTTCATGCACGCCCGGGCACGCGGTCAGCACCTTGATCAAACGCGCATGAAACAGGGCGATCACCGCCTCTTCGTTGAAAACCGGCACCACCACGCTGAGCTGGCAGGCGGGAACAAGAGGTGATGGGGGCCGGGCGGACGGATGTCCTGCCAATGGGGGGAGTTCGATGGTCATGGAAGCTACTGAATTTTGGGTTGGCTACTGATCGTAGTATTGTTACGCATTCCTGTGGGCCTGCGACTGACATGCGCTATCCTGAGCCGATCCAAGGGCTCAGCCCAAATGGAGCGTAACCATTGAACATACCGAGGTCCATGCCTAAAGCGAACAAAGCACCCCTGCCCCTGGCTGGCCTGCGTGTCGTCGAATTCACCCACATGGTCATGGGTCCGACCTGCGGCATGGTGCTGGCCGACATGGGGGCCGAGGTGATCAAGGTCGAGCCCATCGACGGCGACCGCACAAGGCACCTGCTGGGCGCGGGCGCGGGCTTTTTCCCGATGTTCAACCGCAACAAGAAAAGCATCGCGATTGATCTGCACCAACCCGCCGGAGCTGAAATCGCGCGCAGGCTGGCGGCCACGGCTGACGTGGTGGCCGAGAACTTCAAGCCCGGCACCATGGGCAAGTACGGGCTGGACTACGCCTCGCTCTCCAAAGCCAATGCGCGCCTGATCTACGTGAGCCACAAGGGCTTTCTGCCCGGCCCCTACGAGCACCGCACGGCGCTCGACGAAGTGGTGCAGATGATGGGTGGCCTGGCCTACATGACCGGGCGCCCCGGCGACCCGCTGCGCGCCGGCACCAGCGTCAACGACATCATGGGCGGCATGTTTGGCGCCATCGGCGCTTTGGGTGCACTGATCCAGCGCGGCATCACGGGCAAGGGGCAGGAGGTGCAGAGCGCCCTGTTCGAGAACAATGTATTTCTGGTCGGCCAGCACATGCTGCAGTACGCCGTTACCGGCCAGCCCGCCGCGCCCATGCCCGCGCGCATCTCGCCCTGGGCGGTGTACGACGTGTTTACGGTGAAAGACGGCGAACAGATCTTTCTGGCGGCAGTGAGCGACGCGCAGTGGGTTTCGTTCTGCGACGCACTGGGCTTCGATGACCTCAAGCTTGAGGCGCAATTCGCCACCAACAACGACCGGGTGCGCGCTCGCCCCACCCTCATGCCCCTGCTGCGCGAGCGCCTGGCCAGCCGCAGCGCGGTCGAATTGACTGCCCTGCTGGAGGCGCATGAGTTGCCGTTCGCGCCCATTCGCAAGCCCGAAGAGCTGTTCGATGACGAGCACCTGCTGGCCACCGGCGGCCTGGCCGACATCACCCTGCCCGATGGCGAGCGCGCCGGGCAGACCGCGCAGACCACCCTGTTCCCCTTCACCATGGGCGGCCAGCGCTTGGGCGTGCGCTTATCGCCGCCAACCTTGGGACAACACACAGCGGAACTGCTGGCCGGACTGGGCTACACAACTGACGCCATCGAAGCGCTGCGTACCGGACAAGCGGTGTACTGATAATCGCAACACATGGACAAACTCAAGCAACTCGAATCATTCGTCTCCGTCGCCACCCGCGGCAGCCTGACTGCCGCCGCCATCGCTGAGGGTGTGGCACCGGCCATCATGGGGCGGCGACTCGACGCGCTGGAAGAGCGCCTCGGTGTCAAGCTGCTGGTGCGCACCACGCGGCGCCTCACGCTGACGCACGAGGGCAGTGCGTTTCTGGAAGACTGCCAGCGTTTGCTGGCCGACTTTTCCAATGCCGAGGCCAGTGTTTCTGCCGGCGGCGTGAAAGCCAGTGGTCACTTGCGAATGACCGCACCGGCCAGGTTTGGGCGTCGTCACGTGGCACCGTTGGTACCGCGTTTTCGTGAACTGCACGCCGATGTGACCATCTCACTGAACCTGAGCGACCGCGTGGTCGATCTGGCCGGCGAGGGCTTTGACTGCGCGGTGCGGGTGGGGGACATGCCGGACTCGTCCTTGGTCAGCGTGCGCCTGGCCGACAATCGCCGCCTGTGCGTGGCCACGCCCACTTACCTCAAGCAACACGGCACGCCGGCGCACCCCCATGACTTGTCCAGGTTTGATTGCCTGACCCTGTCCAGCGATGCGTCGCAAACCCGGGGCTGGGCCTTCAGAGTGCCCCAAGGTGAAGCCAGTGAGCTCATTTATCTCAAACCCGGCGGTCCGCTGAACTGCTCGGACGGCCAGGTACTGTATGACTGGTGTCTGGCGGGTTACGGCATTGCCTGGCGCAGCACCTGGGAGGTCGAGGCCGAGGTCGCAGCGGGGACGCTGGTGGCGCTGCTGGAAGACTTTGCGGCACCGTCCAACGGCATTTACGCGGTGTTTGCGCAGCGCAAACATTTGCCCTTGCGGGTGCGTTTGTGGATTGATTTTCTCAAGCACCATTACGCCCAGGACGGGTTTTGGCGGGCACAATGATGTCAGGCGAACCCACTTGGATGCGGGGCATTCGGTATCTTGGCCGTAGCCGCAGCCACTAGAATTCGTCAGTGAATATTTCCCTGAACGAGCGACAAAAATCCTGGTTGACGCTGGCCGCGCTCTGGTGTGTGCTGCTGCTGATGGCCACCCTGCGGCCGCTGGCCGTGCCCGACGAGGGCCGCTACGGTGAGATCGGCCGCTGGATGCTACAAAGCGGCGACTGGCTCACGCCGCGCCTCAACGGCATTCCTTTCTTTCACAAGCCGCCTTATGTTTACTGGCTGGAGGCGATGTCGCTGGCCACCTTTGGCGTCAACGAGCTGGCCCTGCGCCTGGTGCCCGCGTTGCACGTAGGCCTGATGCTGGTGGTCTTGTATCTGGCGACACGCACCATCAGCACCGAGCAAATCGCCCGTCGCGCCGCCCTCATGCTGGGCACCAGCCTGACCTTCCTGGTGGGTGGCCAGTACGTCAACCACGACATGGCGGTGGCAACCTGGATTGGCGTGGCGATCTGGTGCTTTGCCTTTGCCTTCATGGCGGGTGAGAGGCCCAACGCCACGCTGGCCAGGCTCGGTTTTGTGGCCTGTGCTTTGGGCCTGCTCAGCAAGGGACTGATTGGCATCGCCTTGCCCGGCATGGTGCTGTTCATCTGGCTGATCTGGACGCGGCAATTCAAAAAAGTTCTGTACCTGCCGTGGCTCAGTGGCCTGGCCCTGTTTGCGCTGATAGCCCTGCCGTGGTTTGTCATCGCCCAGCAGAAATACCCGCAACTGTTTGATTACATGTTCATCAAACACCACTTCGACCGCTACACCTCCACGTCCTACAACAACCCGCAGCCTTGGTGGTTTTGCCTGCTGGCGGTGCTGTTGCTGTTTTTTCCCTGGGTGTTTTTTGCCCTGAACCAGGTGCGCAGGCAGATAAGCCACGCACCGGGTGCAACGCCGTCCGTCGCCAAAGAATGGCTGAGTCTGTGCTGGATCTGGGCTGTGGCCATCATCACTTTCTTCTCGATTCCCAATTCCAAGCTGGTGGGCTATGTGCTGCCGGTGATGCCAGCGCTGGCACTGCTGTCGGCACTGGGTTGGGAACGCGTCATGGCACACCGCAGCTTCTCGGGCAAGGTGTTTGCCGGCCTGTGCCTGCTCAACATCGGCATCGCCCTGGCCCTGGTCACCCAGGTGGGTGAGGTCACCCGCACTGGGCGTTCACAGGACATTGCCCGTGTTCTGGCCTGTGAGGCCCGGCCCTCTGACACCGTGTATGTGGCGGGTGCTTTCCCCTACGACCTGCCGTTTTATGCACAAACCAGTCAACCCATGGTGGTGCTGGGGAACTGGTCCGAGTTGCGTCAGCAGGCAGGTGATAGCTGGCAGCGGGCGTTATTTGAAGGGGCTGACTTTGATGCGCAGGCGGCCAAGGTGCTGCAGTCACCCGCAGTGCTGGCCCAGGCGGGTGCTGTAGCGGGCAACTGGTTTGTCACACGTACCGGCAACCCAACGGCAGAGGGCCTGACTGGCTGGAAGCTTTTTTACCAGGGGGCCGGCTGGGTACTTTACAAGTCGGGCAAGCAGTTAGCGGCGGAAGGCCCAAAAGCGGCTGAGCAAAAAGGTTTGCCCGGCTGCAAAGACCAAAGCCACAAATAAAGCCAGCAGCGCGGGCCAGTCCAAAGCGCGCAACAGCAGCACAAAGACGATCTGATTGCTGACAAAACCGGCCACTGCGGTCACCCCAAAACGGCCCAGACTGGTGCCGACACTGGTGAGCGCATCCTTGAAGCTCAACATCCGGTGGCCGACAAAGCTCACAAAAAATGCAACACAGAAGCCCAGCGCATTGGCCAGCTCGGGCCACATCTGGGCTTGTGCCAGCGCAAACACCGCCATGTGCGTCAGCGCCGCTACGCCACCCACCACGAGAAACCAGAAAACTGACGCGCTCAAAGCAGGGATGCCTCCTGATGTACCAACGATGGATTGCCGTAAACAGGTGCCTGGGCGGGCGTCCTCAGTCCGCCGCCTTCGCGTTGGCTGATGGACCTTGGTTTTACCAAAATCCGGAACGCCGCAGCGCCCAGATTGCCCGCCTCATTGAAGGCCGGAATCACGCAGGAGATGGAAGGAGACTCAATAGTGCGGGGCGTCATGGCCGCATCATGCCAAAAGAAACCCCCGTTCAGAAAAACGGCTGGGGTTTTTTTGCGGTTTGTGACGCTTCGAGGGCACCCCCGTAAAATCAAACCATGCTGTCTGTAAAAATTGAATTACTCGAAGCCCTGCGTCAAGCACTGGAAAAACTCATCCCCGGTGCGGGTGCCAAAGCCGCCTTTGAGTCGCCCAAGGTCGCCGCCCATGGCGACCTGGCTACCACCGCCGCCATGCAATTGGCCAAGCCGCTCAAGCTCAACCCCCGTGCGCTGGCGGAAAACCTGCGCGCCGACTTGCTGGGCGCTGCGCCGTTTCAGCGCTGGGTTGATGCCATTGACATTGCCGGCCCCGGCTTTATCAACATCAAACTCAAGTCCGAGGCCAAGCAGCAAATTGTGAGCGAGGTGCTGTCGCAGGCGGAGCAGTTTGGCAGCCAAGCCGCTACCGGGCGTCGCATGATGGTGGAGTTTGTCTCGGCCAATCCAACTGGTCCACTGCATGTCGGCCATGGCCGCCAGGCCGCTTTGGGCGACGCAATTTGCAACCTGTACCAGACCCAGGGCTGGGAGGTGTACCGCGAGTTCTATTACAACGACGCCGGGGTACAGATTGGTACGCTTGCCAGCAGCACCCAGTTGCGCGCCAGAGGCGTCAAGCCGGGCGATCCCGCGTGGCCCAGCGGCGAAAATGCGGCGGCCTACAACGGCGACTACATTGGCGATATTGCGGCCGACTTCCTCGCCAAAAAGACCGTCCGCTCAGACGACCGCGAGTTCACCGCCTCGGGTGACATCGAGGCGCTGGACGACATTCGCCTGTTTGCAGTAGCTTATCTGCGCCATGAACAGGACCTGGATTTGCAGGCTTTTGGCGTCAAGTTTGACAACTACTACCTGGAGTCCAGCCTGTACCTGAGTGGCAAGGTCGACGCTGTCGTGAAGAAATTGCATGGCGCCGGCAAGACCTATGAGTTTGAGGGCGCCCTGTGGCTCAAATCGACTGACTATGGTGACGACAAGGACCGCGTCATGCGCAAGGGCGATGGCAGCTACACCTACTTTGTGCCCGACGTGGCCTACCACATCACCAAATGGGAGCGCGGCTTTGAGAAGGTCGTCAACATCCAGGGCACCGACCACCACGGCACCATCGCGCGCGTGCGCGCCGGCTTGCAGGCCGCCGGCGTTGGCATCCCCGAGGGCTACCCCGACTACGTGCTGCACACCATGGTGCGCGTGGTGCGCGGTGGCGAAGAGGTCAAGATTTCCAAGCGTGCCGGCAGTTATGTGACGCTGCGCGACCTGATTGAGTGGACCAGCAAGGACGCCGTGCGCTTCTTCCTGCTCAGCCGCAAGCCCGACACCGAATACACCTTTGACGTCGATCTGGCCGTGGCCAAAAACAACGACAACCCGGTGTATTACGTGCAATACGCGCATGCCCGCATCTGCTCGGTGCTGGCCGCCTGGCGGGAGAAAGAGGGTGGCGATGTGGTCACGCTCAAGGACGCGGACCTGTCACCGCTGCAAAGTCCGCAGGCCCAGGCACTCATGCTGCTGCTGGCCAAATACCCCGAGATGCTGAGCGCCGCCGCAGTGGACTTCGCACCGCACGACGTTACTTTTTACCTGCGCGAACTCGCCGCCAGCTACCATAGCTATTACGATGTGGAGCGTATTCTGGTGGCAGACGAAACCGTCAAACGGGCCCGCCTGGCACTGGTCGCCGCCACCGCGCAGGTGTTGCACAATGGTCTGGCCGTGCTGGGTGTGAGTGCCCCGCAAAAAATGTAAACCAATAACCTTGCGGGACAGACCTTCAGCTCTGTCCCCAACTGATTAGAAAGGGTAGCGCATGAAACAGCAAAGCGGCAGAACCATTCTGGGCTTCATCATAGGGGTCGTGGTCGGCCTAGCGGCGGCGCTGGCGGTCGCCGTCTACGTCACTAAAGTGCCGGTCCCGTTTCTCTACAAGGGACAAAGCCGTAGCGCGGATCAGGATGTGGCGGAGACCCGAAAGAACAAGGACTGGAATCCCAACGCCCCCTTGTATGGCAAAAACCCGGTCAAACCGGCGCCGCCGAGCGCGCCAGCACCCGCAACGTCTGAGTCTGCGCCCAGGCTGTCCCCGGGCGCTGCTGCCGCCTCAGTCCCGGCATCGAAAACCGAGCTCAAGCCAGCAGTGTCGGCGGATCCACTGGGTGATCTGGTCAAAGCGCGGTCATCCGGCGCGGCGGCTGAACCGTTCTCTTACTTTATACAGGTGGGCGCCTTCCGTACACCCGAAGACGCTGAAAGCCAGCGGGCCAAACTGTCTCTCGGCGGTGTGGAAGCCAGGGTGACCGAACGTGAACAATCTGGCCGGACGGTGTTCCGGGTGCGTGTGGGTCCATTCGATAAAAAAGAAGATGCCGACAAGACCAAGAAAAAACTGGACGCGGCCGGCCTGGAGACGGCATTGGTGCGGGTGCAGAGATAATCCTGAAACTTTGCGGGACAGACCGCAGTTACGCGAAGCGAACCAGCTCTGTCCTCAACTTGAAACGGGATGTTGGAAGTCCCCAATGTAGACTTGGTCCAACTTATTTAACTGGAGTGTTTGAAAATGAAACGTCGTGATTTTTCTCTGGCCTGTGGTGCTGCTGTTGCAGGCTCTGCATTTGTTCAATCGACGGCACTGGCTCAAGGCAAACCCCCTCAGGCCGGCACCCATTATCTGGTGCTGGAGAAGCGCGCCGCAGTGGATGCACCGGCCGGCAAAATCGAAGTTGTCGAATTTTTCTGGTACAACTGCCCGCACTGCAATTCATTTGAGCCGACGTTCGATGCCTGGCGCAAGCGCGCACCCAAAGACATTGTCGTGCGCCGCGTGCCGATCGCTTTCCGGGACGATTTCGTGCCGCAGCAGCGTCTTTTCTATGCCCTGGAGGCGATGGGCTTGGTGGACAAGCTGCACAGCAAGGTGTTTGCGGCCATTCACGTTGAAAAACAAAACCTGAGCCGGGCTGAGCCAATAGTCGATTGGGTTGCCAAGCAGGGCGTCGACAAAGCCAAATTCCTGGAGCAGTACAACTCGTTCTCGGTCTCAACCAAGGCGACCCGCGCCACCCAGTTGCAAAACGCCTACAAAATCGAGGGTGTTCCAGCGCTGGGCGTGGCGGGCCGTTTTCTTACCGATGGCAGCATGGGCGGGACGATGGAACGGGCCCTGCAGGTGGTTGAGTTTCTGGCCGCAGAGATCCGCAGCGGTCGATGAATTGACCTGGCCGATCTGACCGGGGAGTAAAACTCCGATTCTGATCGTTACAATCAAAAGGCAAGACCTTAATGCAAGATTCGTGCCTTTATGAAATTATCACTTTTCCCCCTGTTTTTGATCGCGCCCTTGGCCCTCTGCGGGGGCTTGGCCAATGCTGAAAAAGCCGACCGCAACAAGCCCATGAATGTGGAGGCTGATGCCTTGCGCTACGACGACCTGAAGCAGACCAGCGTCTTCTCCGGGCGGGTAGTTCTGACCAAAGGCACGATCCTCATCCGGGGTGCCAAGATCGACGTGCGCCAGGACGGCGAAGGCAACCAGTTTGGCGTGGTGACGGCGGAGCCGGGTAAGCTCGCATTTTTTCGGCAAAAGCGGGAAGGGCTGGACGAGTTCATTGAGGGCGAGGGCGAGACGATCGAGTACGACAGCCGGGCCGACACCGTGAAGTTCATCAAAAAAGCCCAGTTGCGCCGTTACCGGGGTGCCAATTTGGGCGACGAGCTGACCGGTGGCTTGATTTTTTACAACAACACCACCGACGTCTTCACCATCGACGGCGCCGCCACCCAAGGCAGCCCAGGCGCCCCGGCCGGGCGGGTGCGGGCCATGCTGACGCCCAAACCGGGGGCTGCCGCAGTGACCCCGGCCAGCGCCCCCCTACCGCAAGCGCCGACCCCGGCGCTACGCCCGGCCACGACGCTGGGCGGGGAGAAAAAGTGACGCACGATGTGGCAGCCCGCGAAGCCCCCTCCCGGGTCGATATCGGAAGTGGCGAAAGTCGGCTGGCAGCCACCCACCTGCAGAAGTTCTATGGCAGCCGCAAGGCGGTCAAAGACGTGTCGCTGGTGGTGCGCAAGGGCGAGGTCGTCGGTTTGCTGGGGCCCAATGGCGCAGGAAAAACCACATCGTTCTACATGATTGTCGGCTTGGAGCGAGCGAGCGCCGGCGACATCACGATTGATGGACAGTCGGTCATGCACATGCCGATCCATCGGCGGGCACGGCTGGGCCTGAGTTACCTGCCGCAGGAAGCCTCCATTTTTCGCAAACTCAACGTGGAAGACAACGTGCGCGCGGTGCTGGAGTTGCAGCGTGACGAGAGCGGCAAACCGCTGGCCAAGGCCGAGATTGAAAAGCGTCTGACCGCCCTGCTGCAGGATTTGCGGGTGGAGCACCTGCGGGAAACGCCGGCGCTGGCTTTGTCAGGCGGTGAGCGGCGCCGGGTCGAGATTGCGCGCGCGCTGGCGACCCAGCCACGTTTCATTCTGCTCGACGAGCCGTTTGCCGGTATCGACCCGATTGCCGTGATCGAGATCCAGCGCATCATCAGCTTCCTGAAAGGCCGTGGCATCGGGGTGCTGATCACCGATCACAACGTGCGCGAAACCCTGGGCATTTGTGACCATGCCTACATCATCAGCGACGGCAGCGTACTGGCACAAGGCACGCCTTCCGAGATCGTCAATGACGTCAACGTGCGCCGCGTGTATCTCGGTGAACATTTCAAGATGTAGATGAAACAAGGACTTTCACTCCGTGTTTCACAGCACCTGGCGTTGACGCCGCAGCTGCAGCAGTCGATCAGGCTGCTGCAATTGTCGACGCTGGAGCTCAGCCAGGAGGTTGACCAGATGCTGGACGACAACCCGTTTCTGGAACTGAACGCAGACGAGCCGCCGCGCGAGGAGTTTGGTCCGGCGCAGGCCGACACACCCGTTCGCAATGACGACATTGAGGCCGAATCCGCTACCAATTCAATAGCCGACTACGGATTGGAGACGAGGGCTAGCACCGAGAATGACGCAGAAGTCACGCCGCTCTCAGCGGATGATGGGCAGAGCTGGGAGGGCGACGGCAGTGCGGCCACGTCCCCCGACGACAGCGAGTGGGGCGGCGAAGCCAAGGCGAGCAGCAACAACCTGAACGGCAATGAAGACACCGACGTGACCGAGATGGCGCGCACCCAGGAGTCGCTGCAAAGCCATCTGCACCGCCAGGCACTGGCCTTGCGCCTGGGCGCCGAAGACCGCGCCGCGCTGCGGTTTTTGATCGAGTCGCTGAACGACGATGCTTATCTGGAGGACTCGCTGACAGCGCTGGCCGAGGGGCTTGCCGCTGGCGATGAGACACAAGTCGAACAACTGGTGCACCACTTCACCGTGGCTTTGCGGCTGCTGCAAAGCCTGGAGCCGACCGGCGTCGGTGCGAGCAGTCTGGCCGAGTGCCTGACATTGCAGTTGCAGGCCCTGCTGCAACAGGGTGGAGCGGACCCGGCGCCGAAGCCGACGATGGCGGCGGTGAAAGTTGCCCTCTGTATTTGTGCCCAACCGATGGACCTGCTGGCCCGGCGCGACGTCAAGCGTCTGGTGCAGCTGTGTGGTGCCTCTGATGCCGCGGTGCGCGACGCCATTGGGCTCATCGGCCGCCTGGAGCCCAAACCGGGTCGGCGTTTTGTTGATGTCGAACGCAACATTGTGGTGCCGGATGTGCTGGTGGTCCAAACCGGCCAGGGCGCGCAAGCCAGGTTTCAGGTGCGGCTCAATACCGATGTGATGCCGCGCCTGCGCGTGCATGACATCTACGCCAATGCCCTCAAGCAGCACAAGGGCGGCGGCAACGATGCAGCAAGCCATGCCGCACTGCAGCAGCGCCTGCAGGAGGCGCGCTGGTTCATCAAGAACATCCAGCAGCGCTTCGATACCATTCTGCGAGTGAGCACGGCCATCGTCGAGCGGCAAAAAGGCTTCTTTACCCACGGCGAGCTGGCCATGCGCCCGCTGGTACTGCGGGAAATTGCCGACGAGCTGGGCCTGCACGAGTCCACCATCAGCCGGGTGACCACGGCCAAGTACATGGCGACACCGTTTGGCACTTTTGAGCTCAAGTATTTTTTTGGTTCCGGCCTGGGCACCGAGTCGGGCGGCCATGCGTCCAGCACGGCGGTGCGAGCCCTGATCAAGCAATTTATCAGCGCCGAGAGTGCGAAGAAGCCGCTTAGTGACAACCAGATTTCAGAGATGCTCAAAGAGCAGGGCATCGAGTGTGCGCGCCGCACCGTGGCCAAATACCGTGAGGGGCTGCGGATTGCCCCCGCCAGTCTGAGAAAGGCACTATGAACCAACTTCAATTATTTTTACCCTGCGCCGCAGGCGTGGAAGACTATCTGGCGCCCGAGGTGCAGCGCATCACCGGTCTGCCTTCTCATGACGTACAAAAACAGCGCGGCGGCGTGGCCTTGCGGGCGTCCTGGCGCGACGCCCTGCTGCTCAACCTGCACAGCCGCCTGGCCCAGCGCGTGCTGCTGCTGCTGTCTTACACCGAGTACCGCAGCGAGCAGGATTTGTACCGGGCGGCCAGCGAGGTCGCGTGGGAAGTCTGGTTCACACCGCGTGAAAGCATCAAAGTGGAAGTGACGGCGCAGCACAGCCCGCTGACCAGTCTGAACTTTGCCGCGCTCAAGATCAAGGACGCGGTGTGCGACCGCTTTCGGGACAAGGCCAACGGCGTGCGCCCGGACGTCAACACCCAGTGGCCCGATGTGCGCATCTACACCCACCTGACCACCGACAGTTGCTCGCTCTACATTGACACCTCCGGCGAGCCGCTGTTCAAGCGCGGCTGGCGCGAAGACAAGGGCGACGCGCCCCTGAAGGAAACGCTGGCCGCCGCCATGCTGGCCGCCAGTGGCTGGGCCGACGGCACTGCCGATTTGCTGCCCTTGTACGACCCCTGCTGCGGCAGTGGCACGATTGCGATTGAGGCGGCCCAGATGGCCTGCAACATCGCCCCTGGCAGCTTGCGCCGTTTTGCTTTCGAGAAATACCTGCCGTATCAAAAACACGTCTGGGATGCCATCAAGGCAGAAGCGCATGCGGCAGAAATCATCAGGACTGCGGGCCAAAAACCCATTATTTTTGGCAGTGACGTGGCGCACCGCATGGTTGACTTTGCCCAGCGCAACGCGCAACGTGCGGGCGTCGCCGACGTGATCGAGTTTCGCGGTGGCGATGCCCTGCAGCGCATGCCGCCTTGTGATGTGCCGGGCGTCATGCTGCTGAATCCGCCCTATGGTGAGCGCATTGAGGTGGCCGGTGTGGCGAAAGGGGCGCAGCACGCTGGCTTTGAGCCTGACGCGCAGCAAGGCCGTTTTGGGGCCCGTGAACTGGTGCAGACCGAAAATGGTGGTGAATTTTTCAGCCAGTTGGCCACGCACTGGAAGAAAAACTACCCCGGTTGGACCGCCTGGGTACTGACGCCCGACCTCAAACTGCCCGGCAAAATGCGCCTCAAGGAATCGCGTCGTGTGCCGATGTGGAACGGCCCGATTGAATGCCGCATGTTCCGCTTCGACATGGTGGCCGGAAAAATGGGGTCGGATCACCCGGCAAAATCGGGGTCAGATCACCGGGAGCGTAGCGGACGTGTGCTCTGACCCCGATTTTGCTGACCCCGTTTTTTCGGCTGCGCACGCAGTGCACGGGCTCGTCCTCGACACCAACATCGTGCTCGATGCTTTCGTCTTCAATGACCCAGCCACGCAGCCACTGAAACTGGCGCTGGCAGCAAAAAAAATCCAGTGGCTGGCCACGCAGCCGATGCGCGATGAGCTGGAACGGGTGCTGGCTTACCCAAAGATCATGGTGCGCCTGGCGTTCTACCAACTCACCGCCGTGACCGTGCTGGCGCAGATGGATGGACTAGCGCAACGGGTCAACATTGCACCCAGGGCCAGCGTCACTTGCTCCGACCCGGATGACCAGAAGTTCATTGATCTGGCGGTCGCCCACAAGAGCACGCTGTTGAGCAAGGACCGCGCCGTGCTTTGCATGGCCAAACGACTGCTGGCCCTTGATGTACGGGCGCAAGCAGCTATTTTCCTTGCCACCTGAAACCAGGATGACCATGAACCAGAACTTGCCCCCTCCCCCTGTGAATCCGGGGGACACATCACCCGTCCCCACGCCCGCGCCCCTGAGCCCCGACGAGTTCGACGAAATCGACACCCTTCTGGACGAGCTCCGCAGCCGTTACGACGAGACCCCGCAGTGGGAGTTTTGCGAAGGCTTCATGGCGGCCCTGATCTGCTGCCGCCGCCCGATCCTGCCCCCGGAGTACCTGCCGGTGCTACTGGCCATTGGTGACGACGGCGCGGAGGATGAGGGCTCGTTTGCCGACGCCGCCCAGCAGCAGCGCTTTACCGAGCTCTGGATGCGGCGCTGGAATGAAGTGGCACAGGCACTCGATGCCGAGGTCGATGGACTGGACGATGAGGCCGCCTACCACCCAGAAGTGATGGATGTGCGTGGCGCCATCGCTGCATTGCCGAAAGAGGAGCGCGCCGCCGTGGCGGACGAAGCGCTGCCGTCATTCGGCCAGGTGTGGGCGCTGGGTTTCATGTTTGCGGTGGAAAGCTGGCCCGACGAATGGGCCGCGCCGCGCGACAAGGAGGCTGTCAAGTGGCTGGACGGCGCACTACAGGCCATCGTCGCCCTGACCGAGGACGACGCCGACCCGCCCACGCTGTGCGTCTTTGATGAGGACGGCCCGCCCAGCCTCAGCCTCAAACGCCTGAATGCGTTTGCCGATGCGATCTGGGCGGTGTACGACCTGCGCGAACTGTGGCGTAATTTCGGCCCGCGCGTGCAAACCATGCGCGTCGATGCGACGCCGGGCCGCAATGATTTATGCTTTTGCGGCAGCGGCAAGAAATACAAAAAGTGCCACGGCATGACCTGAACCGATCCAAGGCCCCCATGAAATCAAAACATTCCTATACCCGGGCTGACCTCGCCCGCATCGCCACCGACGCCATGACAGAACGCGGGCTGAAGCCTGAATTTTCAGTGGCCGTCCAGCAGCAACTTGCGCTGATCACCGGCCCCGCCAGCGAGGCCGACGCCGACATTCGCGATCTCACGGCGCTGCTTTGGTGCTCGATTGACAACGACGACTCACGCGATCTCGATCAGCTCACGGTTTGCGAGGAGCTGCCCGGTGGCGCGGTCAAGCTCCTGGTGGCCATCGCCGATGTCGACGCCCTCGTTAAAAAAGGCAGCGCCATTGACGAGCACGCGCGCACCAACACAACCTCGGTTTACACCGCGGCACGCCTGTTTCCGATGCTGCCCGAACAACTGTCGACCGACCTGACCTCGCTCAATCCGGACCAGGACCGGCTCGCCCTGGTGAGCGAGATGATCGTCAACGCCGATGGCGGATTAGCCGGCTCGACGGTGTATCGGGCCCGGGTTCGCAACCAGGCCAAACTCGACTATGACGCATTGGCGGACTGGATCGAGGGTCAGGCCGAACTGCCGGCTGCGGCCAAAGCAGTGCGCGGTATGGACGCGCAGTTGCGCACGCAGGACGCCGTGGCACAGCAGTTGCGCAGCCGACGCCAGGCCCAGGGCGCGCTCGAATTCAAGACCTTTCAGCCGAAGGCGGTTTTTGAAGGCGACCGGGTGGTGGACATTCGCCAGCAAGTGCAAAACCGGGCGCGCCAGTTGATTGAGGAATTGATGATCCTCACCAATGAGTGCACGGCCCGCTTTCTGGCGGCCCGGGGCGCTGCCTCACTGCGCCGTGTGGTGCGCTCGCCCGAGCGCTGGCTGCGCATTGTCGAGGTCGCCAAGAGCGAGGGCGAAACGCTGCCGACGCAGCCGGATTCCAAAGCGCTCGCAATTTTTCTGGCGAAACGGCGCCAGGCCGATCCCTTGCGCTTCCCGGATCTCTCGTTGGTGATTGTCAAACTGATGGGCTCCGGTGAGTATGTGGTTGAGATACCCGGTGGCGAGCCGGTCGGTCACTTCGGACTGGCGGTGCGCGATTACACCCACTCCACAGCGCCGAATCGTCGCTTTCCCGACCTGATCACCTCGCGCATGCTCAAGGCGGTGCTGGCGGTGGCGCCGCCGCCGTACACGAATGCCGAGCTGGGCACACTGGCGGAGCACTGCTCGACGCAGGAAGACGCTGCGCAAAAGGTCGAACGCCAGGTGCGTAAATCAGAGGCCGCGCTGCTCCTTGAAGCGCGCATTGGCCAGCGCTTTGATGCAATCGTTACCGGCTTCTCGAAGGGCAACACCTGGGTGCGCATTTTCACGCCCCCGGCAGAGGGCAAGCTGATTTCTGGCGTTCCTGGCCTGCGGGTCGGGCAACAGCTTCAAATCAAACTCGTCTCGACCGATGTGGAACGCGGGTTTATCGACTTCGTGCTGGCCGATTGAAACAGCTATTTGTCTTGGCCGAAAAAATCAAACAGTGCTGCGGCGCATGGTTGCGGCAATTCTTCGGCAATGAAGTGCCCGCCCGGCAGGGCCTGACCCGTTACCTTGCCTGCGCACTGCGCCTGCCAGAGTTGAAGCGGTTTGAAGAGCCGGTGCACCACGCCGCGCTCGCCCCATAGCACCAGCGTGTCGCAGGCAATTTTGTCGCCCCGCGCACGGCTCGCACGGTCGTGCGTCAGGTCGATGTCGGCGCTGGCGCGGTAGTCCTCGCACATGCTGTGAACGGCGGCTGGGTTGCTGAAACAGCGTTCGTATTCGGCCAGCGCCGCCGGCTCGATATAGCCCAAACCACTGGCGCCCCAGCCGCCGAGCTTGGCGTGTAAATAGGCCAGCGCGTTGCCGTTGATCATGGTCTCGGGCAGGGGCGCGGGCTGGATCAGGTGAAACCAGTGGTAGTAGGCGCGGGCAAATTCAAAGTTGGTGGCGGCGTACATGTCCAGCGTCGGCGCGATGTCGATCACGCACAGTTTTTTCACTCGTGCCGGGTGATCCACTGCCAGGCGGTGCGCCACCCGGCCGCCCCGGTCATGGCCGCACAGAAAGAATGGGTCGATGCCCAGCGCGTCCATCACGGCCACCATGTCCCGTGCCATGCTGCGCTTGCTGTAGTTGCTGTGGTCGGGCAGGCCGGGGGCCTTGGACGAATCGCCATACCCGCGCAGATCGGGCATGACCAGGTAAAAATCCTTTTGCAACTGTTGCGCCACGCGCTGCCACATGACGTGGCTTTGCGGGAAACCGTGCAGCAAGAGCAGCGCCGGGCGATTACCCGGCAGGCCAGCCGACACCCGCGCGTAAATCTGTGCGCCATTGACGTTGAAGTGACGGACCTCGAACCCTTCAAACCAGTTCATGCGAGCCTCCCGGGTTCAGGCGCTTATCGCCAGATACTTCTGCCAGTTGGTTTTCGGCCGCGCGCGCACCTTGCTTTTCAAAAACGGCGTCCAGCGTGGCGAAGGCGGTGTAGCACTTGATCCGGGTCTTGGCGTTGGTGTTCACGTCGGGGTTCTCGGGTAATGACTGATGGGGTGTAACAGAGGACAGGCGGTTGATTGATTACTTGTCGTTTGAGGTGGCTGCCTAGTCGTCGCCGGATCAGCCCAGCAGCGCCACCAGTCTGGTGAAGGCGTGCTGCACGGTAGCCGCCCGCACAGCGGCGCGGTCACCGCCAAAGTGACACTTCTCGGTCATGACCTGGCCGGGCACGGCGAAGCCGAACCAGACCGTGCCCACCGGCTTGGCCGGGCTGCCACCGCTGGGGCCGGCGACGCCGGTAACGGCCACCGCCACTTGCGCGTGCGCGTGCGAGTGGGCCAGCGCCCCCAGCACCATGGCCCGTGCCACGTCTTCGCTGACCGCCCCAGCCTTGTCCAGCAACTGTTCTTCGACGCCCAGCAGCTCTGTTTTGGCAGCGTTGGAGTAGGTCACAAAACCGCGTTCAAACCAGGCGCTGGAGCCCGCCAGATCGGTGCAGGCAGCGGCAATCATGCCGCCGGTACAGCTTTCAGCGGTCACCAGCTTCAACTCTTTGCTGAGCAGCAAATCGGCCAGTTGCCGACATAGAGCGGGGGTCTCGGGCTCGGCTTGTGACTGCGTTTGTGTCATTGAAAAAACCGCCAGGCGGCGATCAGCAACAGGGCACAAGCGGCCGCCACCAGGTCATCCAGCATGATGCCAAAGCCGGCCTTGCGCCAGGCCGCAGGGTCAGTGGCGGCGTTGACGTCATGAAACAGCCGGTCCGCCCAGCCCACCGGTCCGGGTTTGACGGCATCAAAGAAGCGGAACAGGCCGAACGCCACCAGTTGCCCCCAAAAGCCGGTGGGCGCTATCAGCCACAGCACCAGCCAGAAAGCAAGGATTTCGTCCCACACAATGCTGCCGGGGTCGAGCACACGCAGGTTTTTGGCCGTCACGCTGCTGGCCCACCAACCCAGCGGCAGTGAGACGGCGAGCAGCACGGCCCAGCGTGCGTCATTCATCCAGGGTTGCAGTGCCACAAATGCCAGCCACGCCCACAGCGTGCCCACGGTGCCGGGGGCCAGCGGGCTCAGACCGGAGCCGAAGCCCAGGGCAATCAAGTGCGCCGGATGCGACAGCATGAAGCGGGCGGAGGGGCGCACTGGTCCGCGTTCCATCGGCGCTAAAGACGGTTTATCAAGCATGGTCAATTATCGTAAGGGGAACATTTTCACACCTATCGCGCCAGCGCCCACGGCAATTGCAATGGCGAAATCACATCCACCGTGTGCGACGCGGTCGATTTCATGGGCCAGCCCTGTCGCACCGGTGCCACCACATAGGCGTGCTGCACGCCCACATCCTGGCAGGCCTGCCAAAAGCCTTTGGTCACCGTGGGTGCGCTGGAAAATTTGATCTCGAACCCATATTTTTTACTGCCCAGTTCCACCACCACGTCCAATTCAGCGCCGGCGGCTGTGCGGTAAAAGCCGACATCGGCGCCCTTGGGTACGAGCCCACAAATTTGCTCCACCATCAAGCCCTCCCACGAATGGCCCGCCATCGGATGCCCGATCAAACTGTTGACATCGGGCAGGTTGAGCAAGGCGTGCAGCAATCCGCAGTCGCGCACATACACTTTGGGCGACTTCACCAGACGCTTGCCGACGTTGACAAAATGCGGCTCCAGCCGACGCAGCATCATGGTGTCCACCAGCGCGTCAAGATAGCGCGCCACCGTGGTGTGCGAGATGCCGCCCAGTGATGCGGCAATGCTTGACGCATTGAACAGTTGCCCGTGCAAATGCGCCGTCATGCGCCAAAAGCGGTGCAATGTCTGCGCCGGCACATTGACACCCAATTCGCGGACGTCGCGGTTCAGGAAAGTCGAAATAAAGTCGCTGCGCCAGGTGAAAGAGAGCGCATCGGTGGGGGCTGTGTAGCTCACCGGAAAGCCGCCTCGCAACCAGAGTTTTTGTAATGTGAGCAGTGTCATTTGGGCATTGGCATCTGGCGCCATGACCTCTCGCACCTGCAACGGGGTCAGTTCCAGGTAGCTCACACGCCCGGCCAATGATTCAGAGCTTTGCTGCAGCAACTTGCCTGATGCCGAGCCCAACAATAAGAATCGTCCTGGTCGGCGCAGCGCATCAATTTCCGGGCGCAACTGGGCGAATACCTCAGGCACATACTGCACTTCGTCGAGCACGATCAACTTGTCCCGATTGGCTTGCAAAAAGCCACTGCCGTCGACCAGCTTTTGACGGTCGCCAGCCAACTGCAAATCCAGGCTGACGGCGTCCGGGTAACCGGCTGCAATCATCTTGGCCAAGGTTGTTTTGCCGACTTGCCTGGGTCCCAACAGCACGATGGCGGGTGAGAACGCCAGCTGTTCAGTGGCTGTTTGCAGTAGCGCACGCGGAAATTCATGGCCGCTGGCAAGATTTGATTTTGTCTCATTCATTCTTACATTTTGCCCCTATAACGATCAATATGCAAGGATAAGTAATTGCATTGTCATTGCGGACTTGATCCGCAATCCAGTGCACCCGACGGCATGGATGCCGGATCGAGTCCGGCTTGACAAGGGTATTGCTGTGTCTGCCGTCTCCCTTAGCCCCAGCCGGCCACCAAGCGCAGGACGCGCTTCAGATCAATCTGGCCGAGATCGCCCACCCAAAGCACTGGCCTGGGGCGGCGTCGGCCGGATCGGGGACAATCAGGCGTTTTGTTGCAGTGGCCGTTCGCGGCTGGATGTGCTGGAGAGCCCCGTTTTGTCTAAAGTTAATGCCCTGTTTGAGGGGAAGAGCGCTGTTGTTGCCAGCACGATGACGCCGGTAGAGCGGCGCGCCAGCCTGTCGCTGGCCAGCATTTTTGCCCTGCGCATGCTGGGACTGTTCCTGATTTTGCCGGTTTTTGCGCTTGAAGCCGGCAAGTACCCGGGCGGTGACGATCCGGCCCTGATTGGCCTGGCCATGGGTATTTATGGCTTGACCCAAGCCTTGTTGCAATTCCCTTTTGGTCTGGCGTCTGACCGGCTGGGGCGCAAACGGGTCATTGTGTTTGGCTTGGCTGTGTTCGCTGCAGGCAGTTTGGTGGCGGCCTGGGCCCCCAGCCTGACCTGGTTGGCGATTGGGCGTGCGGTGCAGGGCGCGGGCGCCATCTCGGCGGCCGTGACCGCCTTGCTGGCGGACCAGACCCGGGATGTCGTGCGCACCAAGTCCATGGCGCTGGTGGGCGCCAGCATCGGCCTGATGTTTGCGCTGTCACTGGTGGCCGCGCCTTTGCTGGTGGCCCCTATCGGGCTCGCCGGGCTGTTTGTCTTGACCGCCGGTTTGGCCCTGGCAGGCGTGGCCGTGGTGATCTGGTGGGTGCCCGCCGAGCCTTTGCAACATAAAAACATGCCGCGTGGCCGTCTGCTGGAGGTGTTGCGCCTGCCCGCCTTGCTGCGCCTGAATTTTGGCGTGTTTGTGCTACACGCCGTCCAGTTGGCCATGTGGATGGCGGTGCCGGCCTTGCTGGTGCAAGCGGGTTTGCCGCATGAACACCACTGGTGGGTGTACCTGCCGGCGGTGCTGGCTTCGTTCCTGGTGATGGGGCTTACGCTGTTCCCATTGGAGAAGCGGGGCCACCTGCGGGCGGTATTTTTGTCCGCTGTGGGCCTGATAGCGCTGGTACAGGTGGGCTTTGGGGTGGTGGCCGCTTCGGGTGCTCCGAGTGTCAGCGCCCTGGCCGTTTTGTTGTTCGTATTTTTCTGTGGTTTCAATGTGCTGGAGGCCAGCCAGCCGAGCATGGCCTCGCGCGTGGCACCGGCGCACGCTCGTGGTGCCGCCATGGGGGTCTACAACACGCTGCAATCGCTTGGTTTATTTGCCGGTGGCGTGATGGGCGGCTGGCTGGTGAAGCAAGTTGGCGCGCCGGGCCTGTTCGCAGTCTGTGCTGGGGTCATGCTGTTGTGGCTGCTGGTGGCCTGGCCGATGCGTGCCCCGGTTGTCAACGCGTCGGGGCTGGCGCCAAAGGCGGGATAATGAAACCTGAAATCTTGCGGGACAGACCGCAGCTACGCGCAGCGAGCAAGCTCTGTCCTCAACCGTTCAAACTGCTAACCCTGTCCCCAGCTAACCAACCAAGGAGAACCCATGGCATCCGTTAACAAAGTCATTCTGGTCGGCAATTGTGGCCGCGACCCTGAAATTCGCTATTTGCCTTCGGGCCAGGCGGTGGCCAATGTCAGCGTGGCGACCTCCTCGCGCCGCAAAGACAAAAACACCGGGGAAAGCATCGAAGACACCCAGTGGCACCGGGTGACGTTTTACGACCGGCTCGCTGAAATTGTGGGCGAGTACGTCAAGAAAGGCCAACCCATTTACGTCGAAGGCCGCATCAAGTACGGCAAGTACACCGATCAGGCCGGGGTGGAAAAGAACACGGTAGACATCATTGCCACCGAGATGCAACTGCTGGGCAAGCGCGAAGGCATGGGCGCGCCCGGTGGCGACGAAGGCAGTGGCGGCTCCGCCAGGCCGGCCACTCCGGCATCCCGGCCAGCCACCGCAGCGGCGCCCCGCCCGGCAGCGGCGCAGTCCAAACCGTCGAGTGGCTTTGACGATATGGATGACGACATTCCGTTCTGACCGGTACTTTTTTGTCGCTAAAAAGCCCTTTCAGCCCGAACGCTGCAAGGGCTTTTTTTAGATCGGCCCTTGTACTCCATGGGGTATTCCTATATACTCCCAACAGTATTTTAAGGTGCCTCATGCGTTCACTTGTATTTCCCGGCTTTCTCCGCTCCGCCCGCCACGTCATCCCGTGGGCCGGTGCCTTGGTCATGTCTGTCGCCGCCGCGCAGGGGGCGATTCAAGTACCTGTCGTGCCAGCGCAAGTCAAGGCGGTAGGGACAGGGTTCGAGCTCGAGGGTGTGATCCAGCCGGTCAAGCAGAGCACGATTTCAGCGCAGGCGAGTGGCCGCGTTGCCACGCTGGCGGTCAAGGCCGGTGACAAAGTGCGCTCCGGCCAGTTGCTTATCTCGATTGACGACCGCGAGGCGCAAACAGGAGTCCAGCGCAGCCAGGCGCAGATGGCGCAGGCGCAAGCTGAAGCGCGCAACGCGCAGGCCAATTTTGACCGCACGCGTGATTTGCAGAGCAAGGGTTTTGTCAGTGCAGCAGCCCTTGATACGGCCGAATCCCAGCTCAAGAGTGCGCTGGCCGGGCGCGATCAGGCTGGCACCGGGGCCAGGCAGTCGGCCCTGGCGCAGGGTTTTACCCGCGTCAGTGCTCCCTATGACGGCTGGGTGCTTCAGACCCACGTCGAAGCGGGGGATCTGGCGCTGCCGGGAAAACCTCTTCTTACGCTGTACGCCCCGCTGCCGATACGGGCGGTGGTGCAGGTGCCAGTTTCCCGCTCGGGCCAAGCGCGCGCCGCTGGCACGGTGGAAATCTTGCTGCCAAACGATGCGGCTGGTGCGCAATGGATTCGCCCGGTGGCGCGCAGCAGCGTACCGACGGCAGACCCGGTTTCCCAAACCATTGAGTGGCGTCTTGAATTGCCTTCTGAGGCGGCGAAAACTTTGTTGCCGGGGCAGCAGGTGCGGGTGCGTTTTGCCGGGGGCCAGGCCGAGCGCATGGTGGTGCCGGGCGCTGCCGTGTTGCGCCGGGGTGAACTGACGGCGGTTTATGTGGTGGCGGGCAAGGGTTTTGCGCTCAAGGCGATTCGCCTGGGGGCGGACCACGGCGCCGATGGCGTCGAGGTGGTGGCCGGCCTGATAGCGGGCGACCGGGTCGCGCTGGACCCGGTGAAAGCCGGGCTGAACGGTGCGCAGCCGGCCCCAGCCAAGTGAGATGGGCATGAAAAACAAAGCACGCTTGGGCGTCTCCGGCCGCATTGCGGCGGCCTTTCAGACCAATGCCCTGACGCCCTTGCTGGCGCTGGTCGCCCTGCTGTTGGGCCTGTTTGCGGTGCTGGTGACGCCGCGCGAAGAAGAGCCGCAGATCAATGTGACGATGGCCAATGTGCTGATTCCGTTTCCGGGTGCCAGCAGTGCGGATGTGCAGAACATGGTGGCAAGACCGGCGGAGCAGGCCCTGAGCCAGATCGCCGGCATCGAGCACACCTATTCGGTGGCGCGGCCCGGTCTGGCCGTGCTGACAGTCCAGTTCAAGGTCGGCGTGCCGCGCACCGAGGCCCTGGTGCGTCTGTACGACGTACTCAACGCCAACCAGGATTGGCCGCCGCGCGAACTGGGCACGCTCAGCCCGATCGTGCGACCCAAGGGGATTGATGATGTGCCGGTGCTGGCGGTGACTTTATGGAGTCGCGAGGGCTTGCCAGCGTACGAGCTGGAGCGGGTGGCCCATGCAGTGGAAGTCGAACTCAAGCGGGTTCCGGGTACCCGTGAAGTCCAGACCATTGGGGGTCCGGGTCGGGCCGTGCAGGTGTGGCTGGATCCGGTGCGCCTGCGCGAGCGGGGCGTCGATCTTATGGGCCTCAAGAAGACCCTGGCGGCGGCCAACTTTGGCATGCCGTCGGGCGCGGTGCTGGACACCGTGGACAAATCGGCCCAGATGGTCAGCGTCGAGACCGGTGAGTTTTTGCGTTCCGCGCAAGACGTGGGTGAGCTCGTCGTCGGTGTAGCCAAGGGCCTGCCGGTCTACCTGCGTGAGGTGGCACGGGTTGAGACCGGTGCCCAACAGCCGCAACGCTATGTGTGGTTTAGCCCCGGTGGGGCAGCAGCGCAGCCGGCTGAATCGACCACCGACAAAGTGGCGAACGACAAGGCATCTGCATCGCTGCAAGCGGGCAGTGTCTACCCGGCAGTGACGATTACCGTCACCAAAAAGCCGGGCGAAAACGCGGTCGACGTGGCGCGGGCCGTGCGCGAGCGCATCAAAGCCTTGAACAACACGGTGATACCTACCAATATGGAGGCCAGCATCACGCGTGACTACGGTGAGACAGCGGCCGAGAAAGCCAACAAACTGATTCAGAAACTGGCTTTTGCCACCGGCTCGGTCATCTTGCTGGTCGGCTTTGCCCTGGGCCGTCGCGAAGCGGCGATTGTGGGCGCAGCGGTCATTCTCACGCTGACCGCCACGCTGTTTGCGTCCTGGGCCTGGGGTTTCACGCTGAACCGCGTGTCGCTGTTCGCGCTTATTTTCTCGATCGGTATTTTGGTGGACGACGCCATTGTGGTGGTCGAGAACATTCACCGCCACCAGCAACTGACGCCGGATGCCACGCTCAAGGACATCATTCCGCGCGCGGTGGATGAAGTCGGGGGTCCGACCATTCTGGCCACTCTGACCGTGATTGCAGCCCTGCTGCCGATGGCCTTTGTTTCCGGCTTGATGGGCCCCTACATGAGCCCGATCCCGATCAACGCCAGTTTGGGCATGGCGATTTCTTTGGGCGTTGCGTTCACGGTCACGCCCTGGATGGCGCTTAAATTGATGAAGCAGCAGGGGCACGGGTCGGCGCACGCGGACGGCGGCAAGGGACTGGGCCCCAAACTGCAAGCTCTGTTCACCCGCGTTCTCACGCCGCTGCTGGACAGCGCGCGCAAACGCTGGCTGCTGCTGGGGGGCATTCTGGTGGCCATCATGCTGTCGGTCGGGCTGACCCTGGTTCAATGGGTAGTGCTGAAGATGCTGCCCTTTGACAACAAGAGCGAGTTTCAGGTGGTGGTGGAAATGCCGGCCGGCACGCCGCTGGAAAATACGGCGGCCACGCTGCATGAACTGGGCGCTTTTCTGGCGCAACAACCCGAAGTGTTGAACCTGCAAGCCTATGTGGGCACGGCCTCGCCCATCACCTTCAATGGCCTGGTGCGGCAGTATTATTTGCGCGCCGAGGCGGAGCAGGGGGACCTTCAGGTGAACCTGGTAGACAAGCAGCACCGCAGTGACAAAAGCCACGTGATTGCCCAGCGCCTGCGCCCGGAGCTGGAAAAAATTGGCCTGCGACATAACGCACGCGTCAAAGTGGTCGAGGTGCCCCCTGGCCCGCCGGTGATGTCACCCTTGATGGCAGAGGTTTATGGTCCCGACGAAGCCGGGCGGCAACAACTGGCCAGCCAACTGGCGCAAGCTTTTGCCGCTACGCCCGATATCGTCGGTGTCGACACCTCGGTCAAGGAAAACGCAGCACGGGTCTATTTGCGCGTGCGTCGTCAGCGTGCCGAGTCGCTCGGCATCCCGGTGGCGGTGGTGGCGCAGAGCGCGGCCATGGCCCTGGCGGGCGCGGACGTGGCTTACCTGCACGATGGACAAAGCAAATACCCGGTTCCGGTGCGCCTGCAATTACCGCGCGAGTCCCAGATCGGACTCGACGCCTTGCTGGCCATACCCCTGCGTGCCGCCAACGGACAAATGGTGCCTTTGTCCGAACTGGTGGAGGTCGAGCGCGGCGTGATCGACAAGCCCTTGTTCACCAAAGACCTGCAGGGCGTGAGCTATGTGTTCGGTGACATGGCCGGCAAACTCGATTCGCCTTTGTATGGCCTCTTTTCCATTCGTGGCAAGCTGGCCGGGGCCGCCCTGGCGGGCACCGGTGAACTGGGCGAGTACTGGATTCGCCAGCCGAGCGATCCCTACCGTCAGTACGCCATCAAGTGGGATGGCGAATGGCAGATCACCTATGAGACTTTCCGCGACATGGGGGCCGCCTACGGCGTGGGCCTGATCCTGATTTACCTGCTGGTGGTGGCGCAGTTCCGCAGCTACCTGACGCCGCTGATCATCATGGCACCGATTCCGCTCACCATCATCGGCGTCATGCCGGGTCACGCCATCATGGGCGCCCAGTTCACCGCCACTTCCATGATTGGCATGATCGCGCTGGCCGGCATCATCGTGCGCAACTCGATTTTGCTGGTGGACTTTATTGAGTTGCAGATCAGCCAGGGTGTGCCGTTCAAAGACGCCGTGGTGCAGTCGGCGGCGGTGCGGGCCCAGCCGATTGCCCTGACCGGCCTGGCGGCCATGATTGGTGCGTTTTTCATTCTCGATGACCCGATCTTCAACGGGCTCGCGGTGACACTGATTTTCGGTATTCTGGTGTCCACCCTGCTCACCCTGGTGGTCATCCCGGTGCTCTATTTCGCCTTGTACCGGCGCCGTATGGAGCCGCGCGCAGACGCCACGACGCTCCATGACAAGCCGGTTGAAGCGACCCCCGCTTGAGCAAGCAGTTTGCTCGCTACTTTTTTATCATTTTCTTTTTCAACTTCAGGAGTTTTACCATGACCGTCCAGCGCTACATTGTTGTTTTTGCCGGCCTCTTTATCATGATTTCACTGGCGCTTGGCATCGAGGGCAGTCCCTTGTTCGTCAGCCAATGGGCGCTTGCCTTTACTGCTTTTGTCGGCGTCAACCTGTTCCAGTCGGGCTTTACCAATTTTTGCCCGCTGGGTATCATCCTGAAAAAACTCGGCGTGCCCGAGTCGAAAATCGGATGTGCCAACTGAAATGTGGTCGATGCGCTGGGCGTGCGGCTGAAATGAGTTTGTTAAGGAGTATGTTGATGTTGCGAGTGTGGCTATGACGATGACCTCCTCTGCGCCCCGGCGCGTTACCGTGATTGGTGCCGGCTTTGGCGCTTTGTCTGTGGTGCGGGAGTTGCGCCGGCGTGATGCCAGCCTTGACATCACCCTGATTGCGCCGCGTGCCGAGCTGCACTATTTGCCCGGCATCATCTGGATTCCCAGCGGCCTGCGCACGCGCGAGCAACTGGTGCTGCCGCTGGCTAATTTCTTTCGCCGCATGCGCATCAAGCATGTGACGGGTGAAGTCAGCGGCCTGCGTGATGGCGCTCGCGTGGTGGATGTCACCGCCAATGGCGTGGTGAGCGAAGTGCGCAACGACGCGCTGGTGATCGCATCGGGCGGGCGGTTTATCAAGAAGCTGCCCGGCATCGAGCACGCCATCACGCCGTGTGAAGGTATTGCGTCGGCGGAGCGTATCCGCGACCGCTTGCAGCAGATGCAGGGCGGCACCATTGCCTGCGGCTTTGCCGCTAACCCCAACGAGCCCAGTGCCGTGCGTGGCGGGCCCATGTTTGAATTTCTGTTTGGCATTGACGAGCAGCTCAAGCGCGAGGGCCGACGCGACAAGTTTGAGCTGGTGTTTTTTAATCCGTCTTCAGAGCCGGGCAACCGCCTGGGCCCCAAGGCGGTACGCCATTTGCTCAATGAAATGGCGCGGCGCAATATCCGCACCCACCTGGGCCACAAGCTCAAGAGTTTCGAGGCCGACAAAATCGTCACCGAAGGCGGCACCTTCAACGCTGACCTGATTCTGTTCATGCCCGGCCTGACCGGCAACCTGTGGTTTGACCAGACTACTCTGGCACGCTCGCCCGGCGGGCTGCTCAAGGCCGACGCGCACTGCCGCGTGGAAGGCGCCGAACATGTTTATGTGGTGGGAGATTCGGGCAGTTTCCCCGGGCCGGACTGGATGCCCAAGCAAGCCCACATGGCGGACTTGCAGGCAGCAGCAGCCGCGACAAACCTGCTGGCCGAATTACGGGGCGAGGCAGCCAGCGCCACTTTCAAGGTGGAACTAATCTGCATCATTGATGCCCTGGACCAGGGCACGCTGGTCTGGCGCACGCCCCAGCGCAACATCATCTTGCCCTCCTCCCGGGTGTTTCATTGGGTCAAGCGTGCTTTTGAGCGCCTGTATTTAAGGAAATACCAATGACCAAACTGGCTGACGCTGCGGCCCGCACCGACGTCCTCAACCGCCTGCGCCGTGCCGAGGGGCAGATTCGGGGGGTGCAGCGCATGATCGAAGAAGGCGAGAGTTGTCTCAAGATCGGACAGCAATTCTCGGCCGTGCGTAAAGCGCTGGACAGCACTTATTTGCGCTTGACGATGTGCTTCATGGAGCAGGAACTCGAGACCTGCGTGCAACCGGACGAGTCGCAGAAACCCGGCCTCGATCTGATGCTCAAAGACATGGAAGCCTTGCTGGCGCGCATGGGTTAATCAACTTGCGCGACAAGAAGACGGGGAATGGTTGCGGATTGCGCTGTCCATGCCTGGTGTTCGGAGGTGCCCTTGTCGATCGAAAACGGATAGGAAATTCAACCGCATGAGGCCAAGTATCGCACCCTAAATCAGCCCTCGATCCGCGTAAAGCCCCTTGATTTGCACGCGACAACGCATTGCCTGGCAGGGCCCCCACCAAAAAGCCCAGCCCGTGAGGGTGATT
>JAUXOA010000041.1 GCA_030682475.1 Rhodoferax sp.
AAAAAATCCAAAAAAGTCAGGGAGAAATTACCAAGAAAGGAAGTCAGAACCAGGCTGGCCAAAAAGTTGATAATTTAGCCGTCCTGCCTGGGGGAATTTGACTGGCCAAAGGTGGGGGAATTTGAAGTGGCCATCAGGGGCCAGCCGGCCCTGCTGACTCAATACCGCCGCGCAACGCCATTGTCAATCTGCACGCGGTCTCCCACCCGGATATCGGCATTTGTAGTTTGCGTCAACGTTTGGTAGGAGCCGTCGTTCAAGCGGATCGTGAGTTTGTAGGCATCGGATGACTGCCGGTTTTGCTTTTCCAGCTGGTGACCGGCATAAGCACCACCGACCGCGCCGATGACGGTGGCTGCCGTGTTGCCACTGCCGCCGCCGACCTGGTTGCCGACGATGCCACCCACCACGGCGCCCGCAATGGTGCCAGCGCCGAGGCCCGTGTTGTCCAGTCTGACGAGGTCAATGGACTGCACGACGCCGTAGCGCACATAAGCGTTGTTTGAATAGGTGTTTTGTGGGTACGCGGAACTGGAATTGGACGTGTTGGCGGGGCTCATGTCTGAGCATGCACCGAGCGTGAGCACAGCAGCCAGGCCAACAACGGATCCGAAATGATGGATGGTCTTCATAAAATATCTCCTGAATGGGAACGGGTGGAAGGAATAGGAACGAAGCCCGCCGCGTGTCAAACGGCCGTGCCTTGCACCTTACTTTTTAATGTTCATTTTATTGCTGACACTTTGCACACCCGAGACGCCGCGGGCAACTTGAATGGCGCGGTCGATCTGGGTTTGATTGTCAACAAAACCACTGAGCTGAACTTCCCCCTTGCGGGTCACAACCGCGATGTCCAGGCTCTTGATGGTCGCATCGGCAATCAGCGCGGCCTTGACCTCGGTCGTCACTATGGCGTCATCAACTTTGTTGCCAATGGTTGCCGCCGAGCCCTTCAGACTCACACTGTTCTGGACGCTACTGACACCCGCCACGGCCCGGGTGACAGCGATTGCACGGTCAAGTTGGGCCTGATTGTCAACAAAGCCACTGAGCTGAACTTCCCCCTTGCGGGTTTCAACTTTGAAATCAAAACTCTTGACATCGGGATCGTTGAGCAACGCGGTTTTAACTTTGGTTGTTACCACGCTGTCGTCAATCACGGTGCCGACCGTGGTACTCGGTGCTGGCGCGCCCGTCGCGTCCGACGGCTTGTTACAGCCAGCGATAAAAATTGCCATGACGCCGGCAAGCACTGGACTCAAAACGCGCAATCCAAAGTTGGTTTTCATGTTGAGAATTCTCCATGTAACATATAAAAGTTGAGTAGCTGGATTGGACTTTCCTCCAATTCGCCACGTTTATCTGTGCGCTAGAGCACTTAGGAATCAGCGGCTCATCTGCGGCCGGGATTTGGGACTATGTGCGCTTTCGCACATACTAGACAAGACATTTCATTTAGCCTCCAATTGATCTATGAAACCCGTCCCGGTGGCACCCGCCGCAATCGACCAGCCGACGCCGCAGAATCTTGCGTTGTCGGGGTCCTGGACCGCGCGTTCAATGGGCGGCATCGAACACCAGCTTGCAGCTGTGGGTGCCGGTTCCAGCGCGCCATTGGTGGCCGACGGCGCACGCATCGAGGTCATGGACACGGCCGGCGCCTGGGTGCTGCACCAACTGCTGCTGAGACTGCGCAACGAAGGCACGGTCGTGACCCTGCGCGGTTTGCGTCCGGAAAACGCCCGGCTGCTGGAAGTCGTAGCGCAGCACGTTGCCAGCCAGGCCGATCAGCCTGCGCCTGACGTCGACCCGGTCCCGACCGGACTGGCAGGCATTGGCCACAGCGCAGAAGCGGCTTTTGAGCAGTTCATGGCCTTGCTCGCCTTTGTCGGCGAGAGTGCACTCGCTTTCGCCCAATGCATCAGGCAACCGGCGCGCCTGCGCTGGCGCCCGATCCTCTTCAACATTCGCCTCGCCGGATTCGACGCACTGCCGATCGTCGGCTTGCTGTCATTCCTGCTCGGAATCGTGGTCGCCTACCAGGGCGCCGACCAGCTCCGCCAGTACGGCGCCAACATTTTTGTTGCCGATCTGGTTGGCTTGTCCATGCTGCGCGAGTTCGCACCCTTGATCACCGCCATCATCATTGCCGGGCGCTCGGGGTCTGCCTACGCCGCCCAAATCGGAACCATGGCCGTCACCGAAGAGATCGACGCCATGCGCACCATCGGCATCGCGCCGCTGGAGCTGCTGGTTCTGCCGAAGATCATTGCGCTGATGATCGCCCTGCCCTTGCTGACCGTGTTTGCCGACGTGCTCGGAGTGTTCGGCGGCATGATCATGGCGCGCGCGCAACTCGGCGTCAGCTTTGGCGAGTTTCTCGACCGCCTGGCCAAGGCCGTTAGCATCACCTCTTATGTGGTCGGCATCGGCAAGGCGCCGGTATTCGCCGCCATCATCGCCGTGGTCGGCTGCTTTCAGGGCTTTCGCACCAAAGGCGGTGCCGACAGCGTCGGCCGCCAGACCACGCGCAGCGTCGTCCAGTCGATCTTCCTCGTGATCGTTGCCGACGCCCTGTTCTCCATCGCCTTCAGTGTGCTGGACCTTTGACGTGCAAGCCAACGCCACGCCCCCCGAGAAGGTGATCGAGATCAGCCAGGTCACAACCCGGTTCGGCGACCATGTGGTGCATTCCGGGATCGACCTTGAAGTCCACCGCGCCGAAATATTCGCGGTGATTGGCGGCAGCGGCTCCGGCAAGTCGACACTGCTGCGCGAAATGATCCTGCTGCAGCGCCCCAACGAGGGCTCGATCCGGGTGCTCGGCATTGACCTGCAAAAGCTCGCGGACGCTGATGCCCTGGCGCTGCGCCAGCGCTGGGGTGTGATGTTCCAGCATGGCGGCCTGTTTGGCTCGCTGACGGTAACTGAAAACGTCGGCCTGCCACTGCGCGAACACACCGGGCTTGGCAACCGCTTGATCGATGAGATCGCGGCTTGGAAACTCGCCATGGCCGGGCTCAAGCCCGAGGTCGGGGCCCAGTATCCATCCGAACTCAGCGGCGGCATGATGAAGCGCGCCTCGCTGGCCCGTGCGCTGGCACTCGACCCGGAATTGCTGTTTCTGGACGAGCCAACGGCCGGCCTCGACCCGGACAGCGCGGCCGGCGTCGATGAGCTGGTGCTCAAACTGCGTGATCTGTTTGGCCTGACCATCATCATGATCACGCACGACCTCGACCTGTTGTGGCAGGTCGCCGACCGCGTCGCCGTGCTGGCCGACGGCAAGGTACAGGGCATCGGCTCGATGGCCGAACTGGCCGCCATGGACCAGCCCGCGATCCGGAAATTCTTTGACGGCCCGCGCGGGAGAGCAGCGCAAGAACTGGATCAGGACAAGCCGCAAGCCCTGGCAGAAGCCCATAAGCCCATAGAGGAGCCATCATCGAAACCAAAGTGAATTTTTCGGTCGTCGGCGCGTTCGTGCTGGTCCTCGGCGCGGTTTTGATCGCCGGTGTGCTCTGGCTCGCCTCGGGCGGTGCGTGGCAGCAAAAATACGACCTCTACCTGGCGATAGAAGATGAGTCGGTGGCCGGCCTCAATCTGAATGCACCTGTCAAATACAACGGTGTTGACGTCGGCAAAGTCCGGGAAATTGCACTTGATCCGGGCAACCCGGAACGGGTCAACCTGCTGTTTGCCATTGAACAAGGCACGCCGATCAAGGAAGACACGGTTGCGGTGCTGAAAATACAGGGGCTGACCGGCATCGCCTATGTCGAACTCAACGGCGGCACCCAGGGCTCGCCGCCGCTGCGTGCGACCGCAGGAAACAAGTATCCGGTAATCCGCACCAAACCCTCACTCAGCGCGCGGCTGGAGAATGTGCTGACGAGCGTATTGGCCAAACTCGACAGCACATCGAGCAACATCAATGCCATTCTCAGCGACGAGAACCGGGCGGCGTTCAAAAGCGCACTCGCCGACATCGCCATCCTGGCGCGCACGATTGCAGCGCGCAAGGACACGATCGACGCGGGCATCACCCATGCCGCCAGCACTTTGAAAAACTCCGCACAGGCAACGGCACAAATGGGGCCGGTGATCGATCGCATCGGACGCAGCGCCGACGCTGTCGAGAAAATGGGCAACGAGGTCGCCCGCACCAGCACCAGTGCCGGAAAGACTGTTGACACCGTCGGCGCCGACGTCAAACGCTTCAGCACCGAAACACTGCCGGAACTGGAGCGCTTGCTCGGTGAACTGAGCGTGCTGTCAACTTCGCTGCGCCGACTCAGCGAACAGACCGAACGCGACCCGCGCGGCTTGCTGTTCGGGCGCAAACCGGTCGCGCCAGGACCCGGAGAACCAGGAGTGGGACCCCAAAAACCATGAACAAAACATCCATCACTCCAATGTGTCGCCTTGTTGCGGCCAGTGTGTCGGTGCTGGCGCTCTGTGCCTGCAGTGCACTGGTGCCGCCGCCAACGCCGCCAACAAGCTTCTATTCGCTCGACAGCACGCGCGGCGCGGCGCCGGCGCCAGCCCCGGCAGCAGTGGCTTTGACCTTGATCGTCAATCCACCGCACGCCGCCGCCGGCTTTGACAGTTCGCGCATCATGTATGTGCGCGAGGCCCACAAGCTGGAGTACTTCGCCCACAGCGAGTGGGTAGACCCGCCAGCGCGCATGCTCGGCACCCTGCTTGTCAACGCGATTGAGAACACCGGGGCGTTTCGCGCCGTCGCACTGATGCCCGGCGCTACCGGCGGCGACCTGCGCCTCGATACCGAGATCATCCGGCTGCAGCATGAATTCCTGAGCCAGCCGAGCCGCGTCCGATTCACGCTGCGCGCCTACCTGGTTGACGACAAGACGCGCCGCGTGCTGGTCTGGCGCGAGTTCGAGGCGGCCATTGCGGCCACCAGCGAAGATGCGTATAGCGGCGTGGTGGCAGCCAACCGTGCCGTGCAGACCGTGCTCGATAATCTTTCACAATTTTTAGCGGAGAAACAGAAATGAACCCCACAAAACTCATAGGAATCATCCTGATCGCGGCGGGTGGCCTTGGCTTGGCCTACGGCGGCTTCAGTTACACGAAGGAAACCACCGGCGTGAAGATCGGCCCGT
>JAUXOA010000045.1 GCA_030682475.1 Rhodoferax sp.
GACAAGCCAGCCAAATATCCGGTCATGTTCCGTGCGGCTGACGTCATGTTGTTGACCAAGACCGACCTGCTGGCGGTGCTCGACGATTTCGACCCGGACAAGGCCGAAGCGCATCTGCGCAATCTGGCCAATCCGGCACCCGTCATGAGGTTGTCGGCGCGCAAGGACCTGGGCATGGACGCCTGGTTGACCTGGTTGCGCGAACAACTCGCCGCCCAGCGCGCCCGTGTAGCACTGGGTCAATCACGCCGCCCTGCCATCCAGTCCGACGGCATGAAGTTCCACCACGTCACAGCCTGATGACTGACGCCCGCGCCTGGCTGGATAAAATCCGCGCGCTCGAATTCGACCGTACCATCAAGATCATGAACGTGTGTGGCGGCCATGAGCGCTCCATCACCCAGGCCGGGCTGCGTGGCGCCTTGCCGAAATGGCTTGAACTGGTGCCCGGCCCCGGCTGCCCGGTGTGCGTGTGTCCTGAAGAAGACGTCTATCAGGCGATTCAGCTCGCGCTGCAGGACAAGGTGATTCTGGTTGCGTTTGGCGACATGCTGCGGGTGCCGGTGAATGTGAAAAAAGGTGAAGTGCGCTCGCTGGCCGAAGCGCAGGCCGCCGGTGCCGACGTGCGGCCGATCGCCAGCCCGCTCGATGCGCGCAAGATCGCGCTGGAGAATCCCGACCAACCCGTGGTGTTCTTCGCCGCCGGCTTCGAAACCACCATCGCCCCCGTGGCCGCCATACTGATCGAAGGCCTGCCCGACAATCTCAGCATCCTGTTGTCCGGCCGGCTGACCTGGCCGGCGGTGGCGATGCTGCTCGGTAGTTTTGAATCCAGCCCCGGCACCCCCGGATTCGACGCGCTGGTCGCACCCGGCCACGTCTCCACCATCATGGGGCCGGAAGAATGGGCTTTCGTCGTCGACCAGCACGCCATTCCTGCCGCGGTCTCGGGCTTTGCACCCGAATCGCTACTGGCGTCGTTTTATTCCGTGCTGCGCCAGCTGAAAAGCGGCGAACCTTTCCTCGACAACTGCTACCGTGAAGTTGCGCATCCGGGCGGCAATTCCACCGCACGCCGCATGCTCCATGAAGCGCTTGATATCGTCGATGCCAACTGGCGCGGCATCGGCATCATTCCGCGTTCCGGCTACGCGCTGAAACCTGTCTACGCAAAACACAACGCACGTCTACTGTTCCCGGATCACACCGATCCCAGCCGCCGCCGCGCCGGCGAAATGCCGCCCGGCTGCGATTGCGCGCAGGTGGTGTTGGGGCGCATCTATCCCAACCAGTGCCGCATCTACGGCCGTGCCTGCACCCCAAGGAATCCGGTCGGCCCTTGCATGGTGTCGGACGAGGGTGCTTGCCGCATCTGGTGGTCGAGCGGTGTGCGCGAAGCCGTTGATGCCTGAACGCGTCACACAGCGGATCACCATCAGTGGCCGGGTGCAGGGCGTGGGCTTTCGGCCATTTGTTTACCGCCTGGCACAGCAACACCAGATCAAGGGCTGGGTGCGCAATGTTAATGGCGCGGTGGAAATTCAGGCCGAGGGCGAGCCAGGTCAATTGCAGCATTTCAGCGATGCACTGCTGAACGAAGCACCGCCGCTGTCCGCGCCCGGCCCGCTGGCCGTCATGGCCAGTCAGCCTGAACATGCCGAAGCGTTTTCCATCCTCGACAGCCTGGCGGGCACCGCCGCCGACATTCATTTACCGGCTGACGGATTCGTCTGCGCCGACTGCCTGACCGAACTGCACGATCCGGCCAACCGCCGCCACCGCTACCCCTTCATCAACTGCACCCAATGCGGCCCGCGCTACACGCTGATCACCGCCCTGCCCTACGACCGCCCCAACACGTCGATGCGTGACTTCGCGCTGTGCCCGGACTGCCGACGCGAATACGAGAACCCCCTCGATCGCCGCTTTCATGCCGAGCCGATCGCCTGCCCGGTGTGCGGCCCGCATCTGCAGTTTGTGATGGGGGATGAAACGCTCGAGGGCGATGAGGCCACACTGGCCGCTGCCGTCACCGCCCTGCGCGCGGGGAAAATCGTCGCGGTCAAAGGCATCGGTGGTTACCATTTGATGTGCGACGCCACGAATGACACGGCAGTTGCCATGCTGCGTGAGCGCAAACCGCGCCCGGCCAAACCGCTGGCGGTGATGGTGCGAGATATCAATGCCTTGCACGCGGTGGTGCACATTGCGCCTGAACAGGAAAACTTCATCGCCTCGCCTGCCCGGCCCATCGTGCTGCTACCCAAGCGTAGTGAAGCGAAGTTGTCGTCGCTGATCGCCCCCAGCCTTGCTGAAATCGGTTGCCTGCTGCCCTACTCACCGCTGCATGCGATGTTGCTCAGCGACTTTGGCGGGCCACTGGTGGCTACCTCGGGCAACCTCTCCGGCGAACCGGTACTCACCGACAACCACGAAGCGCAAACCCGTTTGAGCCATCTTGCCGACGCTTTCATCCACCACAATCGACCCATCGTGCGTCCGGCTGACGATCCCGTGTATCGGGTCGTTGCCGGAAAGCCCCGCCCGCTGCGTGTGGGACGCGGCATCGCCCCGCTGGAACTGGAGCTGCCCGTGTCGCTGTCCGAACCGGTGCTGGCACTCGGCAGCCACATGAAGAACACGATCTGCCTTGCATGGGGTAATTGCGCTGTTATCTCGCCGCACATAGGAGAACTCGACTCGTTGCGAAGCCTCGACACGCTGGCGCAAGTCGTCGCCGATCTGCAAACCTTGTATCAGGTTCAAGCCACTCGGTTGCTGGCCGATCACCACCCCGGTTACGGCTACCGGCGCTATGCACGTGACAGCGGTTTGCAGATCACCGAAATCTGGCATCACCATGCCCACGCCTCGGCATTGGCCTGGGAGTTTCCTGAAGTACATGAATGGATCGTGTTTGCCTGGGACGGTGTCGGTCTTGGCGAGGATCGCACCCTGTGGGGTGGTGAAGCCTTCACCGGCGCTCCCGGCTACTGGCAGCGCGCCGCCTCGTTGCGGCCATTTCACCTGCCCGGCGGCGAAAAGGCCGGGCGCGAACCGTGGCGCGCAGCAGCGGCGTTGCTGTGGGAGACCGGCCAGCCCGCGCCATTCGCACCCGAACCCTTACACCAGGCTTGGTCGCACAAACTGAACAGCCCGGCCAGTTCGTCAGTTGGGCGCCTGTTCGATGCCGCAGCAGCACTGTGCGGGGTGTGCACCCACGCCAGCTTCGAGAGCGAAGGGCCGATGCATCTGGAAGCAATCGCGGCGATGCATACAAACGCTCATGCCCTGGCGTTGCCGCTCGAACGCGATGCTGTTGGCATCTGGCGCACAGACTGGGCGCCACTGCTGCCCATGTTGACCGACGATAACCAATCTGTCGCTGATCGCGCGGCCAGTTTCCATCTCAGCCTGTCGCAGGCGCTGGTTGATCAGGCCTTACAACTACGCGCACAAACCGGCATTCAATCGGTTGGCCTCACCGGCGGCGTGTTCCAGAATCGCTTGCTGGCCGAGGCCGTCATCGAACGGCTCGAAGCCGCAGGGTTTGCCGTGCATCTGCCACAACGTGTTCCCGTTAACGACGCCGGGTTAAGCTTTGGTCAGGTCATCGAATTTCTCTCCACGACAATATGAACGACACCCGCATTCTCCTCGCACACGGCAACGGCGGCCGCCTGATGCGTGAACTCATCACCGATGTTTTTGCCCGCCATCTCGGCAACCCGCTACTCGACACTGACGCCGATGCCGTGGCGCTGCCGCCACTGGACGGCGAACTCATGGTCACCACCGACGGCTTCACCGTGCAGCCGCTGGAGTTTCCCGGCGGCAACCTCGGCTCGCTGGCGGTGCATGGCGTGGTCAACGACCTCGCGGTGGCGGGTGCCGATCCGCGCTACTTCACCCTGTCGGCGCTGATCGAGGAAGGCCTGGAGGTCGACGTGCTGGACCGGCTCATCGCCAGCTTTGCCGAGGCTGCAAGGGAAAACGGTGTGGCCGTGGTGGCGGGCGACACCAAGGTGGTGCGTCGTGGCGAAGGCGGCGGCCTCTATCTCTCGGTTGCCGGCATTGGCGTCAGGCGCGCCCGGGCCAGGTTGTCCATCAAATCCATCTCGCCGGGCGACGTGGTGCTGGTCTCGGGTTCAATCGGCGATCACGGTATTGCGGTAATGCTGGCGCGCGAACAGTTTGGACTGTCCGGCGAACTGCGCTCCGACTCGGCTTCCGTGCTGCCGCTGGCGCAGGCCGTGCGTGACCTGCCCGGTCTGCGCTTCATGCGCGACCCGACGCGCGGCGGGCTGGCCACCGTCGCCCACGAAATCGCGCGTGCCTGCGGCCACAGCGTGGCACTCGAGCAGAACGCGGTGCCACTGCGACCGGAAGTCGTGTCGGTGTGCGAAATGCTTGGTTACGATCCCTACTACCTCGCCTGCGAAGGCCGCATCGTGGCCGTAGCCGAAGCATCCGCCGCGCATGAAATCCTCACGCGCTGGCAGGCGCTACCAGAAGGTCGCGACGCTTGCATCATCGGCCGCATCAAAGCCGACGACGGCCGGGTAATCCTGGAAACCAGCCTTGGCGGCGTCCGTATTCTGGACGAACTGGAAGACGACCCCTTGCCACGGATCTGCTGAGCAGTTTCGGGCTCGCATGCCGCCGTGGTGGCACGATGGGACAGCCGCATGGCATTACTGACACTGAACATAGCGAAGCGGCGCCATCCTTCCTGATGCAACGCCTGTCCAGTTAATGGTTATATGCATACACTGCAAGAATCAAAGCCAAATCCCTGCCTATGTTCTCCCAACCCGATCACGCTGGATTTCTGCCTCTTGCACGGCTGCCTTCACTGCTAGCTAAATTAATGGCTCTTGACTATCAATGTCTGGGGCCGGCTGTGGAGAACGGTGCCATCGTCATGCGTGAGCTCGATGCACCCGATGGCCTGCCGCGCGGCTTGCAGGCCGAACAGGCGCCGGGCCGCTACCGGCTGACGCGTGACCCCCAGAACCGCTATTTCGCCTGGGCCAACGGGCCGCAGGCGATCAAACCGCAGGCGTTTGCGCCGAAGGAATCGCTGTGGCGCGTGGAGCGGGACGCGGCGGGCGCCCTGCAGTTCGCGGCGGTGCTGCCGGCAGCGCCCGCGCAGGCCATCATCGGTGTGCGCGCCTGCGACCTGGCGGCGCTGGCCTTGCAGGATGCTCATTTCCTGCGCGAAGGTCGGCGCGACGCACACTACGCCCAACGGCGCGAGCAACTGTTTCTGGTCGCGGTGCAATGTGCTGTTCCGGCAGCTACGTGTTTTTGTGCATCCACCGGCGATGGTCCCACCCCAACCACTGGCTATGACATCACGCTGGCAGAGTTGGCAGAGGGCTTCGTCGCGGTGGCAGGCAGCCCAAAAGGGGAGGCCGTTTTGAACGCACTGAATCTGTCGCCCGCCACCCCACAACAGATCGAGGCTGCCCAACAACAGGGGCAGACCGCCGCCGCCAGCCAGACACGCAGCCTGCCTACACGCGATCTACATGATGCGCTGATGAGTCGATTGGAACATCCGCGCTGGGATGAGGTGGCAGCCCGCTGTCTCGCTTGCGGCAATTGCACCGCAGTGTGCCCCACCTGTTTTTGTCATGCGGAGGCCGACGAACCCAGCCTCGATGGCCATTCAAGCGAGCATGGCCGGATTTGGGATTCTTGCTTTGGTGAGTCGCATGGTCATTTGCACGGCTTCAATGTGCGGCCCGATATTCGCAGCCGCTATCGTCAATGGCTGACTCACAAGCTGGCCACCTGGCACGAGCAGTTTGGCCGCAGCGGCTGCGTCGGTTGCGGACGCTGCATTGCCTGGTGTCCGGTGGGCATCGACCTGACCGAGGAAGTCGCCGCCTTGACCGCCAGCGTGGTGCAGCCATGACCGCCGGGAACGGCATGGATGCCGGGCCACCCCACGCAGCCACCGTGGTGTCACGCATTCAGGAGTCGCCCACTATCTTTACGCTGAAGTTGCGCTTCACGGACGCGGCCGTGCAGGCAGCCTACCGTTTCGGACCGGGTCAGTTCAACATGCTGTATTTGCTTGGCGTGGGGGAAGTACCGATTTCCATCATGTCCGACCCGGCTGATCGGGAGGTGATCGGCCACACCATTCGCGCTGCAGGGCGTGTCACCCGGGGCTTGGCCGAGTTGAAGGCGGGTGATCAGGTGGGCTTGCGCGGGCCGTTCGGCCGCGGCTGGCCGTTGCAGGAAATCGGTGGGCGCGATGTCGTGCTGGTCATCGGCGGACTGGGCTGCGCGCCGGTGGTGTCGGTGATTCATTACATCCACAAAAGGCGGGAGCGCTTCGGCAAGCTCGTCATCATTCAGGGGGTGAAGCACACCGAGGATCTGATCTGGCGTGAACAATACGACCGTTGGGCCACGCTGCCGAATACGCAGGTTCTGGTGGCTGCCGACCAAGGTGCCGCGCTGTGGCCCTGGCATGTCGGGCGCGTGACGGAGTTGTTTTCGCTGGCCCAGTTCAATCCGGAGCGTGCAGCGGCAATGATGTGCGGGCCGGAAGGCATGATGCGGGCCGCGGCTGAAAACTTGCTGCAACGCGGTCTGCCTGAATCGCGTTTGTACTTGAGCATGGAGCGCAACATGCAATGTGCCGTGGGTCGCTGTGGTCATTGCCAGTTGGGAGGGTCTTTTGTTTGCCGCGACGGACCGGTCTATAGCTGGGGCCAGGTCAAGGACTTGCTGGCGCACCGGGGATTCTGATGAACGCAACACTCAAAAAAACCGACAAGCCACGTGTCGCCGTGCACAAATTCAGCTCCTGCGATGGCTGCCAACTGGCATTCCTCAATCTCGGCGAGGACCTGCTCGCGCTCGCCGAGCGCGTCGACCTGGTGCATTTCGCCGAAGCCGGGCCGCTTGATCCGGATACTGAAGTGGATGTCGCATTTGTGGAAGGCAGTGTCACCACGCCGGAAGATATCGAGCGTATCCGGCACATCCGCCAGCACAGTCGCATGCTGATCGCCATCGGAGCCTGCGCCACCTCGGGTGGCATTCAGGCCTTGCGCAATAGCGCCAATGGAGCAGATTGGGTCGCGCAGATTTATGCCCACCCCGAGGCTATCGCCAGCCTGGGGCATTCCACACCGATATCCAGCCATGTGAAAGTGGATTTCGAATTGTGGGGCTGCCCGGTCAGCGGCCCGCAGGTGCTGATGGTGGTGAATTCCCTGCTGCTCGGAGTGGCGCCGCGCGACAACGCCGACAAGGTGTGTACCGAGTGCAAGCGCAAGTGCTACCCTTGCGTGATGGTCAGCCGCGGCGTGCCCTGCATGGGGCCGGTGACGCGGGCAGGCTGCGGTGCACTGTGCCCTAGTTTGGGCCGCGACTGCTACGGCTGTTACGGGCCGGCCGAAAATGCCAATACCGATGCGCTGGCGGCGCAATTCGGCAGCCTGGGGCTGACGCCGCAAGACATTATTCGGCGCTTCCAGTCGATCAACAGCCAGGCGCCTGTTTTTCTCTCGGCTGCCGACAAGACCCGGATGCGCGGCCATGAGTAAACAGAAACGAACGGTTGCGATTCATGTTCCGGTGCTGACGCGGGTGGAAGGAGAAGGCGCGCTCGATTTGCGCATCGAAAACGGCGAAATTGCCGAACTGCGCCTGCGCATCTTCGAGCCGCCGCGCTTCTTCGAGAAGTTTCTGGAAGGCCGCAGTTACACCGAGATCCCCGACATGGTGGCGCGCATCTGCGGCATCTGCCCGGTGGCGTATCAGGTCACCGCGGCACAGGCGCTGGAAAAACTGTTCGGTGTCGAGATCGATCCGTGGGCGCGCGCCATGCGCCGGGTTTTTTATTGTGGCGAATGGATCCAGAGCCATAGCCTGCACATCCATCTCTTGGCCGCACCGGATTTTTTCGGCTGCAACAGCGTCATCGAACTGGCGCGCATTGCGCCGGATGAAGTGCGCCGCGGGCTGCGGATTCAGGCGCTGGGAAACGAATTGATGGAGCTATTCGGTGCCCGCTCGGTGCATCCAGTAGGGATTCGTGTCGGCGGCTTCCATGATGCGCCCGCGCCAACCAAAATCAACGCTATCCGCGACAAGCTACGCGCCGCGCTACCAGAGGCCGAAGCGCTGATCCGTTGGGCTGCCAGTATTCCCGTGCCGCAAGATGACCAAGGCTTTATTTCTGTCGCGATGCAGCACCCAACTGACTACGCCATCGAAACCGGCGCCATCGGTGTCAGCGACGGGCTGCGCATCGAGACGGACGCCTTTGACGTTTACTTCGCCGAACGTCATGAACCGCACTCCACCGCGCTGTTCAGCACCTATCACCAGCAGTCTTATCTGGTCGGGCCGCTAGCGCGCTTGAACCTCAACCACGCATGTCTGCCCGAACAGATCAAAACACTGTTGGCCGAAAGTGGTCTCGCGCTGCCCAGCCGCAACCTGTTCCACAGCCTGGTGGCGCGGTCGGTGGAAATTCTTCTGGCCCTGCACGAAGCACTGCGCCTGCTCGACGCATATCGCATGCCGGATTCACCTTGGGTGCCGGTCACGCCGCGCGCCGGGGTGGCCACCGGCTGTACCGAAGCGCCGCGTGGCCTGCTGTGGCATCGCTACGAAATGGACGATGACGGCTGCGTGGTCAACGCGCGCATCGTGCCTCCGACCAGCCAGAATCAGGGGCGCATTGAGGAAGATTTGCGGCTGTCGCTGCTCAACTTCGGGCTCGATCATCCAGACGATGCGCTGCGGCTGCACTGCGAAAAAGTCATCCGCAACTATGACCCCTGCATTTCCTGCGCCACCCATTTTCTGCGAATGAACGTCGAGCGGACATGATCGGGGTGCGCATCCTCGGCATCGGTTCGCCGTCGGGCGACGACCAGGCCGGCTGGCTGACCGTCGATGCCTTGCTGGCGGGTGGCGTGCAAACCACGGTAGATCCGATATGCGTTCAAAAGCTGGATCGGCCGGGCTCGGGTCTGATTACCCTGCTGGACGACGCTGCCTGGGTCATCCTGATCGATGCCATGCAAAGCCATGATCCAATCGGCCGAATACGGCATTTTGGCGCGGATGACTGGCCAGCCTACAGCCATGGACTCTCCAGCCACGGGTTCGGCGTGCTCAATGCCCTGGCACTGGCGCGCGAACTTGGCAGCCTGCCGTCCCGGCTTGACTTGTACGGAATCGAAATTGGCTCGGCGAACCCGGGCGAGCAAGCCGGAAGCGAAGTCCAGGCTGCAGCGCAACAACTTGCCCAACATATAGCCGCCGACCTGACTGCCACGCTTCTGCAAACGTGATCGGGACACACGACCGGAGTGTGGTCGCGGCTGGATTCACTTCCCATACTTGCTCTCAATATCAGGTAGCCCCTTGCCGTTGCCGTGGCATCCAACTCAATATCGGCAGGTCGCCATAAGCTCGCGAACATGAGCTCACGCCTCACACAAAGCACACCACGCATCCACCCATCCACCCATCTTGGGGGAAAATTCAACCAGGCCATGCACACATAAGCGCGCTGATGGCAATGCTGTAATATATTTCTGTTCTTATAAATTCCTATAAAGTTATTCAAATCCATAAATTTA
>JAUXOA010000051.1 GCA_030682475.1 Rhodoferax sp.
CCGGGAAGTCGTCTTCATTGCAGAAGACACGCACCCGGACGCGGTGGTTGTGCGTGACCGAAAGAAGGTGCACAACCGCGGCGAAACGGGGGCCTTCCCAGCGACCATCACCATACGTGGAGTAGTCCATGCCGCACAGATCGATCAACTGCTCGAAGCAAAGCTGCGGTGCGTCGCGAAGCTGCTGCATGACCGCCAGGTAGTCGACAGCGTCCACAGTGAGCGTCAGCTCTTCACGCTCCACGTGGATGGCCTGGACGCGCTCGCCCAGACACTCGGCCAGCACAGCCTTCAACACTTCTGGATTTACAGCAATCTCGCTCATGAAAACCGTCTTTCTTGGACTGGGCCGTCGCAACGGCGTTCAGGCGCGTGCAATGGTGTTGGTGCGACGGATTTTCTGCTGCAGCTGAATGATTCCGTAGAGCAGGGCCTCTGCCGTCGGAGGGCAGCCAGGCACATAGACGTCAACCGGCACAATGCGGTCACAGCCACGCACCACGGAATAGCTGTAGTGGTAGTAGCCGCCACCGTTGGCACATGAACCCATGGAAATCACCCAGCGCGGCTCGCTCATCTGGTCATAGACCTTGCGAAATGCGGGCGCCATCTTGTTGGTCAGCGTGCCAGCCACAATGATCAAGTCCGACTGGCGCGGGCTGGCACGAAAGACCTCGGCACCAAAGCGGCTGATGTCATAGCGGGCAGTGGCGACTTGCATCATTTCCACAGCACAACAAGCCAAGCCGAAAGACATGGGCCACAGCGAGCCAGTTTTGGCCCAATTCATCACCGAGTCGTAACTGGTGGTGACAAAGCCTTCTTTGAATACGCCTTCGATCATCGCATTACTCCCGGTTACTCCCAGTCAAGGGCACCTTTTTTCCACTCGTAAACAAAGCCCACGACGAGGATGGCCAGAAATACCATCACCGCCCAGAAACCGGTCGCGCCGATGTCCTTGAGCGACACGGCCCAGGGAAACAGGAAGGCAATTTCAAGGTCAAACAGGATGAACAGGATCGCCACCAGGTAGTAGCGCACATCGAACTTCATGCGGGCATCTTCAAAGGCCTCGAAGCCGCATTCGTAAGGGGAGTTTTTTGCCGGGTCAGGCCGATTGGGACCCAGGATGTAACCGAGAACCTGCGGGACAATGCCCACAGCAATACCGACCAGGATGAACAAGAGGACGGGCAGGTACTGATTAAGGTTCATCTGGCGATTGTGATCAAAGTCTTCGCTTGCTGTATTGACCCACAACAAGTATGTTAATTTGGTGCCGTCGGCGAGACTCGAACTCGCACAGCTTTCGCCACTACCCCCTCAAGATAGCGTGTCTACCAATTTCACCACGACGGCGGCTCTGAGAAATCTGGATTGCGTGAGGCACCTTGCGGATTTGGCTTTCCAGACAGAGCCAGAGTTTACCCTGAAATCACCCGGTTTCCCGACGGGAGCAGGCAATTTCAGCAGCAATTATTTAGCTGGGATTTGGGCCGCGCCAGATGCCGGGACAGCGGGCGCGATGGCTGCTGGAGCCGGCACTGTGACAGCCGATCCCTCAAGCACACTGCCTGCGCTTGCCGCTGGACGAGCGACCCCAAAATAAGCAAGCAATAAAGTGCAAGCAAAGAACACTGTGGCCAGTACGGCGGTGCTACGCGACAGAAAGTTGGCGCTGCCGCTGGCGCCAAACAGGCTGCCCGAACCACCGCTGCCAAAAGCGGCACCCATATCGGCACCCTTGCCCTGTTGCACCAGGATCAGACCGATCATGACCACCGCAGCAATCATCTGGACAGCCAGCAGGATGGTTAAAAATACATTCATGAAATACTCCTAATAATCAGTTGAGGACAGAGCTTGTTCGCGCAGCAATACTGCGGTCTGTCCCACTTGCGCCGGGCATCGACGATCCCCGGCGGGGTTTCAAATGTTGAGAGCAGAAGCAATAATCGATAAAAAGTCCGGGGCCTTGAGCGAAGCGCCGCCGACCAGGCCGCCATCAATGTCAGGCTGCGCCAGCAAATGCGCCGCATTGGCAGCATTCATGCTGCCACCGTACAGAATGTGGATGCGATCCGCCTGGTTTGAGGCCGCCTGCAACTGCGCCCGCAGCACAGCGTGCACCTGCTGTGCCTGCTCGGCGCTGGCGGTCTTGCCAGTACCGATGGCCCACACCGGTTCGTACGCCACCACGATCTCACTGATGCAATGGCCATTGGCGTGGATCACTGCCGCGAGTTGACGCTTGACCACCTCTTCAGTTCGGCCAGCTTCACGCTCGGCCAGCGTCTCGCCCACACACACAATCGGCGTGATGCCGCAGGCCAGAGCCCGTTGGGCTTTGGCCGCCACCAGCGCATCGGTCTCGAAATGATATTGACGACGCTCGGAGTGGCCGACTAAACAATAGCGCACGCCAAACTCCTTGAGCATGGCCCCGGAAATTTCGCCGGTGAAGGCACCCACCTCATGCGGTGACAGGTCCTGCGCGCCCAGATCAATGGCGCTGCCAGCGAGCAAGACTTGCATTTGGGCCAGGTAGACCGATGGCACACACAGCGCCACCTGACAGGCAGGTGTACCCAGTCCGGCCAGAAGACCTTGAGCCAAGGTCTGGTTGGCAGCCAGACTGCCGTTCATTTTCCAGTTGCCGGCGATCATCTTTTTTTTCATACAACACCCCAAGTCAAAACAATTTTTCCCACATGCTGGTTGGACTCCATCAGGGCGTGCGCCAAACAAGCATCCGGTGCCGCAAAGGTGCTGTGAATCACCGGCTTGATGCTGCCACGCTCAATCAGGGGCCAGACATTTTTCAGACAGGCCTGCGCAATTGCTTCCTTGAAGGCAATCGGCCGCGGCCGCAAGGTGGACCCCGTCACGGTGAGGCGCCTGCGCAGCACCAGACCGGCGTTGATTTCACTCTTGATGCCACCCTGCACGCCGATGATGACCAAGCGGCCATCTTCACTCAGACATTCAATCTCTTTGGCCACATAGCTGCCTGCGACCATGTCAAGAATAACATCCACGCCCTGCCCGCCCGTCAAGCGTTTGACCTCATCCTGGAAATCGTGCGTCTTGTAATTGATGGCATGATCCGCGCCCAAGGCCAGGCAAGCGGCACATTTCTCGTTACTGCCCGCCGTCACGATGACCCGCGCTCCCGTGGCCTTGGCCAGTTGGATGGCTGTTACGCCAATACCGCTGGAGCCACCCTGGATCAAAAGCGTCTCGCCCGGCTGCAGGCGTGCCCGGTCAAACACATTGCTCCAGACCGTGAAGAAGGTCTCGGGCAAGGACGCCGCCTCGACGTCGCTCAAGCCTTTGGGCACCGGCAGGCACTGTGCCATCGGTGCCACACAAAATTCGGCGTAGCCACCACCAGCGACCAGCGCACAAACACGCTCACCCAGCTTGAAGCCAGCGCGCGCCAGTTCCTGCGCATCGCCCTGTTCGATCACACCCGCCACTTCCAGCCCCGGAATATCCGATGCACCCGGCGGCACCGGGTAATTGCCGGTGCGTTGCAACACATCGGGCCGATTGATGCCACTGGCGGCCACGCGGATGAGCAACTCGCCGACGCCCGGCACCGGCACCGGTCGCTCAGCCAGGCGCAGCACCTCGGGCCCACCATAGGCTGTGATCTCGATGGCTTTCATGGTCTTTTTTCTCAGCTAGCCCTTGCGTAACAAACGCAAGACGCTATTGATTTATTGATGTTTTCGTAATTCATGACACCACACCGTTCGGGCTGAGCTTGTCGAAGCCCTTCGACAAGCTCAGGGCGAACGGTAGTAAGTTGCCTGTCATGATTTATGGAAGTATCAATAATAGAGGACAGGATAGCAATCAGGCCTGGTCAAAACCCTGCTGGGCCGGACGGTCCAGCAAGACTTTCATAGACAGCTTGATGCGGCCCTTCTCGTCCGTCTCCATGACCTTGACCCTGACGATCTGGCCTTCAGACAGGTAGTCTGTGACCTTCTCGACCCGCTCGTGCGCGATCTGGCTGATGTGCAGCAGGCCGTCTTTGCCAGGCAGCAGGTTGACCAAAGCGCCAAAGTCCAGAATCTTGGTGATCGCACCTTCGTAGATCTTGCCGATTTCGACTTCAGCCGTGATCTGCTGAATGCGGCGCTTGGCTTCTTCAGCCTTGGCCGGATCCGCCGAGGCGATGGTGATGGTGCCATCTTCATCAATGTTGATCTGGGTGCCGGTCTCTTCGGTCAGCGCGCGAATAACAGCGCCGCCCTTGCCGATCACGTCACGGATCTTGTCGGGGTTGATCTTCATGGTGAACAGGCGCGGTGCGAAGTTGGAGACTTCGGTCTTGGCCTCGGCCATGGCTTCCTGCATCTTGCCCAGGATGTGCATGCGGGCTTCCTTGGCCTGCGCCAGCGCCACTTGCATGATTTCCTTGGTGATGCCCTGGATCTTGATGTCCATCTGCAGCGCGGTGATGCCGTTGGTGGTACCGGCGACCTTGAAGTCCATGTCGCCCAGGTGATCTTCGTCACCCAGGATGTCGGTCAGCACGGCAAAACGGCTACCGTCCTTGATCAGACCCATGGCGATGCCGGCCACGTGGGCTTTGATGGGCACGCCAGCGTCCATCAAGGAGAGGCAGCCGCCGCAGACCGATGCCATCGACGAGGAGCCATTGGACTCGGTGATTTCCGAGACCACACGCATGGTGTAAGGAAACTCTTCTTTGCTTGGCAGCACAGCCATCAAAGCACGCTTGGCCAGACGACCGTGGCCGATTTCACGGCGCTTGGGCGTGCCGACGCGACCAGTCTCGCCGGTGGCGAACGGAGGCATGTTGTAGTGCAGCAGGAAGCGGTCTTCATAGTCGCCCGTCAGTGCATCAATGCGCTGCGCATCGCGCTCGGTACCCAGCGTGGTGACCACCAGCGCCTGGGTTTCACCGCGTGTGAACAAGGCCGAGCCGTGGGTACGGGGCAGCACGCTGTTGCGGATTTCGATGGCGCGCACGGTACGGGTGTCGCGGCCGTCAATGCGCGGCTCACCGGCCAGAATCTGGCTGCGCACAATCTTGGCTTCAATGTCAAACAGCATGCCTTCAATGGCAACTCCGTCAAACGCCACACCATCAAGCTTCAGGTCTGCCATCACGACAGCGTAGGCTTCGCGGCAGGCGCGGGTACGCGCCTGCTTGTTGCGAATTTGGTAAGCGGCCACCAGTTTGTCCTTGGCCAGCGCGCCCACTTTGGCGATCAGCGGCTCGTTCTTAGGCGGCGCCGTCCAGTCCCACAGTGGTTTACCGGCGTCGCGCACCAGTTCGTGAATCGCGTTGATGGCGATATTGCCCTGTTCATGGCCAAACACCACAGCGCCGAGCATGATTTCTTCGGACAGTTGCTGCGCTTCGGATTCGACCATCAGCACAGCGGTTTCGGTTCCGGCCACCACCAGATCCATGATCGAATCCTTGCGCGCGGTCTGACCCGGGTTGAGCACGTATTCGCCGTTGATGTAGCCGACGCGGGCTGCGCCAATCGGGCCGCTGAACGGAATGCCGCTGATCGACAGCGCTGCGCTGGTGGCGATCAGGGCCGCAATGTCGGCATCGACCTCGGGGTTGAGCGACAGGGTATGCACCACCACGTGCACTTCATTGAAAAAACCTTCAGGAAACAAGGGGCGAATCGGGCGGTCGATCAGACGGCTGGTCAGCGTTTCAAACTCGCTGGGGCGGCCTTCACGCTTGAAGAAGTTGCCGGGAATCTTGCCTATGGCATAGGATTTTTCAAGGTAGTCCACCGTCAGGGGAAAGAAGTCCTGACCGGCCTTGCCTTCGGTCTTGCCAACCACGGTCGCCAACACCACGGTACCGTCCATGTCCAGCAGTACTGCGCCGTTCGCCTGGCGGGCGATTTCGCCGGTTTCCATGGTGACCGTATGCTGGCCCCACTGGAAGGTTTTGGTGACTTTGTTAAATATGCTCATTTTTATCTCCTGGTCAATTTGGGAGGTGCTGGCCACCTCGCCCGAGCCCGGACTCAGCATCACAGAACACGATGCCATTCCAGGGAAACTCAGCTTAATTTCTCTGGAATGACACAGCTTCGCTCTGTTTTTGCCTTCTCCGAAGTAAAAAACGCCTGAGCTAGTAACTAACTCAGGCGTTCATCATTCGATTGATCTCTTACTTGCGCAGACCCAGCTTGGCGATCAGCGCGGTGTAACGCTCAGCGTCTTTGGATTTAAGGTAGTCCAGCAGCTTGCGGCGGCGGCTCACCATGCGCAGCAGACCGCGGCGACCGTGATGGTCTTTGGCGTGGGTCTTGAAGTGAGGGGTGAGTTCGTTGATACGGGCCGTCAACAGTGCCACTTGCACTTCGGGGCTGCCGGTGTCACCGGCCTGGCGTGCGTTGTCTTTGACGACAGCGGCTTTGATACTGGATGCGATCATGTTATTTTTCCTGTTAATGCGGGGGCCTTGCGGGCGCCCCTGTTTTCAACTTGCGCCAACGGCTGGAACTGCCACGGGCGTGCGCTTGCGGGATGCAAAGCCTTGAGATTATAGCCCGGAACCAGAGATTACGCCTCTTGAGCCAGTTTTTCAGACAGAACGTCTCACCGAAAATACTACTGGTTATTCGTACAGATTCGATGTAACATTACATAAGTCACATCATTAGAGAGAATCGCCATGAGTCAAGGTCCAAGCGGGAGAATGGTTGTCGAGATGGAGCCGCAGCTTAAGAAACGTTTGTATGCGTCTCTTGCAGTCGACGGTCTCACCTTTAAGCAGTGGTTGATTTGGCAGACAGAGCGCTACTTGTCTGGACGTGATCAACCGCTTTTGTTTGCCGCAGAGTCATTGCCCCCGACGTATGGCAAACAGCGCGGTCAGTAGAAAATCCTCTTAGGACGACACAATGAATTTCATTGAAAACGAATCAGAACAGAAACTAAGAGGTGGGTACTACACCCCGCCTGATTTAGCCCTATTCATGGCGCAATGGGTCAAGGAAATCGCCCCCAAAATGGTCCTTGAACCTAGCTGCGGTGACGGTGTGTTTTTTAACGCGCTGTCCAAAGTCAAGGGTTTCAAGAAATCGACGATTGTGGGCTTCGAGCTCGATGCCGCAGAAGCGGAGAAAGCTCGCGAATGCGCGCGAGACTCAGGCCTGAACGACACAAAAATCCACTCTGCCGACTTTCTTCAATGGTCTCTGGAGACCCTAAAAGACGGGTCAAGCAAATTCGATGCAGTTGTTGGTAATCCGCCTTTTATTCGCTATCAATATTTGCCCGAGCCATTTCAAGTTAGAGCAGAAGCGATCTTCAATGAGCTTTCGCTTCCGTTCACCAAACATACGAATGCCTGGGTCTCGTTCGTTCTTGCCTCTATGGCACTGCTCCGACCTGGTGGACGACTTGCAATGGTCGTACCATCCGAGATTATTCACGTTACACATGCTCAGTCTTTGCGCTCTTACCTCGGAAGCATTTGCCGGCGCCTCGTCATCATTGATCCAGAGGCGTTATGGTTCAGCGACACTCTGCAAGGCGCAGTAATATTGATGGCGGAAAAAAAATGTAGCGAAACCGAAACAGCCGAGGGACTTGGCATCTATCCTGTTAAAGATCGTGAGTTCCTTCTCTTATCGCCATCCGATGTGTTCAACAAACCGATTTCAATTAACGGAAAGACTGTGCGCGGCAAATGGACCCGTGCCTTGCTTGACCTTGAGACTAGATCGCTATTCGATGAATTGACAGATCGCACGGAGATTTATCAATTTAAAGATATTGCCAAAGTGGACGTAGGGATCGTCACCGGGGCAAATAAATTCTTCCTTGTCCCGGACAGTGTCGTAGAGGCCTATGGCTTGGAACAATGGGCACATCCGATGTTCGGGCGCAGTGAGCATTGCCCCGGCATCATCTACGACCAAGAACAGCACACAACAAATGCCATTAAAGGCAATCCGACGAACTTTTTATGGTTCAACGAGAAAACGCGCACCATCGACCCTGCGGCAAAGAGTTACATCAAGACAGGCGAACATCAAAACTTGCATACCCGCTACAAATGCCGAGTTAGATCACCTTGGTACACCGTTCCTTCGGTGTATTCAACTGAGATTGGAATGTTAAAGCGATCCCACAATACGCCTCGTTTGATACTCAATACGGTTGGCGCATACACGACCGATACGGCCTACCGAATTCGGACAAGTAAGGTTGTCGCCGAGAAGTTGGTGGGGTGCTTCGTCAACCCCCTCACTGCTTTGAGCGCAGAGCTTGAGGGCCGCCATTACGGAGGTGGGGTACTCGAATTGATCCCCTCTGAGATCGAGCGACTGCTGGTACCTCTTCCAGAAAAGGTGAAGGTAGATTTAGTCAAACTTGATCAAGAGATTCGCACCTTGTCGACACATCAAGTGCTAATGAATCAAGGACAAGTCGTCCTTGGTGCTCTGGGGCTCTCGGCAGAAAAGCAGCACTGTGTGCTCGAAGGTTGGCGCAGTTTGCGTGATCGACGTCAGCGAACGTCGAGTGAGCCCTTGGACGCAGGCGATTAATCGATCTCCAGCACAAAGCGAGTCGATTCGGCTTTGTCCCGGTACAGCGCCAGCGTGCGGTCGATTAGATCGGGGCGTGCGATGTACTCGCGCATTGGCCCCCAACTCAGACGCGTCATCGCATTATTTTGTACGTAGGTCTTGCTGGTTTTGTCCGTACTGTGGCCGATCCTGAGATCAAACTCACCATAGCTAATGCCCTTAAGAACCAATTGAAACTTGGCGAACGCCTCTTCAACTTTCCCTGAGGCGTTCGTCGCTGTCCAAGTCAAATCCGGGAATACATCGTCTCTAAAGTAGTGCCGCTGATCAGCAGCATCGGGTAGAAGCCCTTTGTCAAGGTTTATTGACCCCGTCGCATGTGTACCCGTAGCATTGGGAATTGTCAGGTCGCGACGGGTTAACGGTTTGCTCTCCCACACTAACTCGAACTCGACACCCACAGCAATCGGAACCGGTTTCAACTTGGCCACTCCCACTTTTGTTGCGGCCACAACCTTGGATGTTTTCAGTTTCTTAGGCGCCGCCTTTGCCTTCGCGAGCGCACGTCGAATGGGTAAAACCTTCAGCTTTATTCGAGCAACCGAATCGCTTGACCCGGCACTCCCTGCGGATGTTGTGGGCCGGGGCGGCGGAATGGCCATTTCGTCGACCAAGCGACCACTCGCAAGCATTGAATCCAGTTCAGCAACCGAGCCAATTTCCAAGATGTTCCCGGGATAATCCGTCGGCAAGACGGCAAGTTGAGCCTCAATGCCATCGACGATAGCTTTATCGGCCGCATTAGCCAAATCAAAATGAAGCAGCATCCCCGCTTCGATGTTGTTGTTCAAGCCCCCAAGGGTAAGGTTTGCACTTCCCAGAAGTAGCTTGGCGTGTGATTTGCCTCGGACCAGATATAGTTTTGGATGGAAAACGACCATCCGCGAACCCGTATCAACAACGTACAACTTGTTGGCAATGCCATGCAGGCGTATGAGCCCTTGATGTGACGTGATGTCATTCCGAATTCCGGCAAACACTGTGACTTTCGCCGCATGAGCCTTGAGCTCGGCCGCGATCTGGTCCACACCACTTTCGCTGACGAAAGCTACACTCAAAACCACCTTTTTGATTTCTGGCAGATCAAACAGTTCCCGAACGGCGACCGCATGAGTACGCGTCGTAAATCCCTGCAAGATGAATTCTTTATGTGCCATACGCAAGTCTTTCAAAATCGAATTCGTGGCGATGGCCAACCGTTGTTTAGTTACCCGCTGTGCATGTGCGGTAGACGTCGTAGTTGACGTTGATACCGTCGGTTACGGCCTTCTCGTGGCCGTATTCCATGACCAAGTTCCCTACATGGTTCATTCTAGGCTAGCCAGGGCCGGCGGCCACTAGCCAACGCTTCAGCCGTTCCACCCCCTGCACCAGCCGCTGCGGGTCCCTGGAGGCAAAGCACCAGCGCAGCCAGCCCTGCGCCTCAGGAGCGAACGCCTCGCCCGGTGCCAAACCCAACCCGGCCTCCAGCACCAGCCGTTTGGCTGTGGTGAGTGAATCGTCAAAGCCCGCCAGCCTGAAAAAGGCATACATGCCGCCGCGTGCCGGGGCCACCTGCACCCCGGGAATTGTCTGCAACAGGGGAATCAGGGTGTCACGGCAGGCCTTCAGATGGGCCACTACCCGCGGCGTCACCTCATCGGTGCGCAGCAGGGCCGCGACACCGGCGCGCTGTGTGAAAACACTGGCGCACGAGGTGTTGAACTCAATCAGCTTGCCCATGTGCTGTGTCATGGCCGGGGGCATCACCAGCCAGCCCAGTCGCCAGCCGGTCATGAAAAAACTCTTGGAAAAACTGTGCACCACCACCAGGCGGTCATCGGGCCTGGCCAGATCGAGAAAACTGGGGGCGCAGCCGTTGGATGTGGGTTCAAAATAGAGCCGCTCATAGACCTCGTCGGCCAGAATCCAGGTGCCGGTACGGCGGCAATGGTCCAGGATGCGCTGCTGCGCGTCCCGCTCAAGCGTCCAGCCGGTCGGATTGTTGGGGGCGTTGATGATCAAGACCTTGGTGGACGCCGTGACAGCCTCCAGCAAAGCATTCATGTCCAGCGTCCACGCGCCATCCAGCGGGGCCAGCGACACGCACTTGACGCGGGCCCCCATGATGGCGGGCTGCGCCGTCAGGTTGGGCCACACCGGCGTCACCGCCACCACCTCATCACCGGCATCGACCAGCAGTTGGATGGCCAGCATCAGCGCGTTGACGCCACCGCTGGTGACGGCCACGCGCTCCACGCCAATCGGGCCGTGGCGCGCGCTCATGTAGTCCGAAATTGCCTCGCGCAATTCGGGCAGGCCCAGGTTATGCGAATAAAAAGTTTCGCCGCGCTGTAGCGACTCGATCGCCGCCTGGCGAATGAAATCGGGCGTGACTTCGTCGCTCTCGCCAAACCAGAAAGCCAGCACATCACTGCGCCCGATACCGGCATTGGCGACTTCACGGATTCTGGATTCTTCAAGGTTCTGGATGACTTGACGCATGACGGGCTCAGCTTGAGGATTAATTACTGCACGGGGCGTTGCATCTTGCAGGTGGTGGGCTGCTCGGCACTGGCCGCAGCTATGGTTTTGATGACCCGAAAGCCATAGCCCGAGCCTTCCACATCAAACTTGACGCCGGGGGTGCCCTGTCTGTCCATCATACCGACTACCAAGGGCTGCTGGAACTGGTGGTCAGACGCCCGCATCACCCCGCGTTGTGAACCCATCGTAACGTCGGCTTTCTCCATCTGCATGGCCACCGCGATCGCATTGGTGCTGCCGGCGTTCTCGATCGCCTGCACCAATGCCTCGACCATCAGCTGCATGCGCATGTGCACGTAATCATCGGCCGGTTTGGGGAAACGCTGGCGAAACGACTGGTAGAAGGCTTCGCTTCGTATCGTCTGCACATTGGGCAGCCAGTCGGCCACCGCCACCACTTTGCCGATGCCGGCGTCCCCCATCGCAGCCGGCGCACCCAGCGCATTGCCGTAGAAGGTGTAGAACTTGCCCTCAAAACCGACATCTTTGGCGGCCTTGACCAGCAGCGTCAGGTCGTTACCAAAATTGCCGGTGATGATGGCCTGTGCGCCACTGGCCTTGATCTTGGCGGCATAAGGCAAGAAGTCCTTGATGCGACCCAGCGGGTGCAATTCTTCGCCCACCAGTTGCACGTCCGGGCGCAGCAGGGCGAGCTGGCGTTTGGCTTCGCGCGCCACCGCATGGCCGAAGCTGTAGTCCTGGCCAATGATGTAAATATTCTTGAGGGCTTTATCATCTTTGAGCACCTCCATCAATGCGCTCATGCGCATGTCGGCGTGGGCATCAAAGCGAAAGTGCCAGAAACTGCATTTCTCGTTGGTCAAGATGGGATCGACCGCCGAGTAGTTCAGGAACAGCACGCGCTTGCCCGGTTCGCGCTCGTTGTGCTTGTTGATGGCATCAATCAGGGCCGCCGCCGTGGCCGACGAATTGCCTTGCATGACGAACTGCGCACCGTCGTCGATGGCCGACTTGAGTGACGACAGAGCCTCCTCGGTCTGGCCCTTGCTGTCGTAACGCTCCAGGGCCAGTGGCCGATTGCCACCGGCTGCAGCAGGAAGCTTCACGCCACCGCGCGCATTGACGCGCTCCACCGCCCAGATCAGGTTGCGAAACACCGCTTCACCGGTGTTGCCGAAGGGGCCACTCAAGCTCTCGATCATGGCGACTTTGATCGGCGCTGGCGCCGGTTGCGCGAACGTCAGGGTCGGCACACAGAGCGCCATCGCCAGCAATTTCAAGGCCTTTCGGGGAAGAATAAACATCTTGGAATCTCTCTTGAAAACAGCCGCTTCACTCGCAGATTCAACACAAGCGGCGATTCATGTTGAACGCCGCGCAGTGTACAAGGGTGACCGAGTTGACCATCAACTGATCGTCACAGTGCATCGAGCGGCCAGCGCGGTTTGACGTCAAAGGCGTACACCGTACTGGCGGTTTGCTGGCCCGACTGCAGACGCAGGGCAGCGGCCATCGCAATCATCGCGCCGTTGTCAGTACACAGGTGCAGTTCGGGGTAATGCACACGCACGTCTTGCCTGGCGCAAGCCGCATTGAGCTGTTCGCGCAGCCTCCGGTTGGCACCGACGCCGCCCGCCACCACCAGCCGCTTCAAGCCGGTCTGGACCAGCGCCGCCAGTGACTTCTTCACCAACACCTCCACAATCGCCGCCTGGGTGGATGCGGCCAGGTCGGCCAGCAGGTTCGCGGGCAAGGCTTCGACCGCACAACTTTGGGTTGCCGCCAGTTTTTTGGCCTGTACCATCACCGCCGTTTTCAAACCGGCAAATGAAAAATCAAGATTACCGCTGTGCAGCAAGGGACGTGGCAGCTTGAACGCAGTGGCGTCGCCCTGCTCAGCCATCCGCGAGAGGGCCGGACCACCCGGATAACCCAGCCCCATCAGCTTGGCCGACTTGTCAAAAGCCTCACCGGCGGCGTCATCAATCGTCTCGCCCAGCAAGGTGTAGCGCCCTACCCCGTCAACCCGCATCAACTGCGTGTGGCCGCCCGACACCAGCAGGGCTACAAACGGAAATTCCGGCGGGTCAGCACTGAGAAAAGGTGACAGCAAATGCCCTTCCAGATGGTGCACGCCCAGCACCGGTTTATTCAGCGCCGCGCCCAGTGCGCAAGCCACGCCAGCACCGACCAGCAAGGCCCCGGCCAGACCGGGGCCGCGGGTGAAGGCCACCACATCCAGGTCGGCCAGGGTTCGCCCCGATGCCGTGAGTACCTGTTCTGTGAGGGGCAGCACGCGGCGGATATGGTCGCGACTGGCCAGCTCGGGCACCACACCACCATAGGCCTGATGCATCTCGATCTGGCTGTACAGGGCATGCGCCAACAGCACCGGCAGTTCGCTGCCCCGCACCTCGACCAGGGCCACCCCCGTTTCGTCACACGAAGACTCAATCCCCAACACCTGCAAGTTTTTCGCCATAAGGCTTGAGTTTAGGGGATGCTGCGTCGTCACCAGCAGCCAATCGGCCGACGTGTAATTACTCCCGCCGCAAGGTAAAGGTATCGAACAAGGCTGACACGCGCGCAACGCAGTCGGCGTCAGGGTAGCCCGTGCTGGAGGCCAGATGCAGACTTTCATCGGCACAGCCGGTGTTGCGAAACACTTGCAAGGCATAGTTGCATACGCCCAGGGCGCGCAGGCTGTGTGCCAGCTTCAGGATATCTTGCGGTGTATGCAGGGTAGGGTGCAGCGTGGTGCGAAACTCGTGGGGCACGCCACTGGCCAGCACGGCCCGGGCGCTGGCCAGCGCATGGCGACCGCTGTCGCTGATGCCAGTGATGCCGTCATAAGCTTGGCTGGAGGCCTTGACGTCGATGCCAACCCAATCGACCAGCGGCAGCACTTCGGCTAAACGCCGTGGGTAGATGCCTGCCGTGTGCAATCCGATGCCAAAACCGAGGGCACGGACGTCGCGCATCGCATCTTGCAGTGCCGGATCGATGGTGGGCTCGCCGCCGCTGAACACCACGGCATCGATCAGCCCGACGCGGCGCTTCAAGAGTGCCAGTACCTGAGTCCAGGGCAGTGGACTGGTGCCCGTTCGCGCTTGCAAATGCGGGTTGTGGCAGTAGCCACAGCGCCACGGGCAGCCCTGCACAAAGACCACGGCCGCCAGTTTGCCGGGGTAGTCGGTGGCGCTGAACGGCGTGATGCCGCCCACTTGGAGCCCCCTGGCCTGTGCGCCACCAGTCAACTCAGGCGCTGACACCGGCCTTGTTGCAGTTTCGCTCGTCAAAGTAGGTGCGCTCATGGAACTCGCCCTTCTTGCCGGTGTTGAAGGACGACATCGGGCGGTGGTAGCCCATGACGCGGGTCCACACCTCGCAGCGCTGGCGTTCCTCATCGCGCAGCACGACAGCGTTGGGGGCCAGAAGTTGTTGTTCGCTCAGGTCAGTCATCTTGGTTTCTCCTTATGGTTGGCAATTCTTAATCAGTTGGGGACAGAGCTTGTTCACTTTGTGTAACTGCGGTCTTTCCCGCAATTATTTCAATATCGCACTTGGGGCAAAAATCGTGACGTCCGCCCAGGTAACCATGCTTGGGGCAGATCGAGAAGGTGGGCGTCACGGTGATGTAGGGCAGGCGGAAGCGCGACAGCGAACGCTTGACCAACTGGCGACAGGCCTCGGCGCTGGACAGGGGCTCGCTCATGTACAGGTGCAGGACGGTGCCGCCGGTGTACTTGCGTTGCAGATCGTCCTGCAGTTCCAGCGCTTCGAACGGATCGTCGGTAAAGCCCACCGGCAGTTGGCTGGAGTTGGTGTAGTAAGGCATGTCCCGGGTGCCGGCTTGCAGGATGTCGGGAAACTGCTTGGCGTCTTCCTTGGCGAAGCGGTAGGTGGTGCCCTCGGCCGGGGTCGCCTCCAGGTTGTACATGTGGCCGGTCTGGTCCTGAAATTCCAGCATGCGCGCGCGCACATGGTCGAGCAGGCGAATGGCGAAGGCGTGGCCCCAGGCGCCGCTGATGTCTTCTCTGTCCTGGGTGAAGTTGCGGATCATCTCGTTGATGCCGTTCACGCCCAGCGTGGAGAAGTGGTTGCGCAGCGTGCCCAGGTAGCGCTTGGTGTAGGGGAACAGGCCGTTGTCCATGTGGCGCTGGATCACCTTGCGCTTGATCTCCAGACTGTCGCGACCCAGTTCCAGCAGGGTGTCGAGGGCTTTGAGCATGGCCGCCTCGTCACCCTTATGCAAATACCCCAGGCGCGCGCAGTTGAGGGTGACGACACCGAGCGAGCCGGTCTGCTCGGCCGAACCGAACAGGCCGTTGCCGCGCTTCTGCAACTCGCGCAGGTCGAGCTGCAGGCGGCAGCACATGGAGCGGATCTGGTTCGGTTTGAGTTCCGAATTGATGAAGTTCTGGAAGTAGGGCAGGCCATACCTGGCCGTCATCTCGAACAGCGCTTCGGCGTTCGGGCTGTACCACTCAAAATCTTCCGTGATGTTGTAGGTCGGGATCGGGAAGGTGAAGACGCGGCCCTTGGCGTCGCCGGCCATCATGACCTCGATGTAGGCGCGGTTGATCATGTCCATCTCGGACTGCAATTCGCCGTAGGTAAACGGCATTTCTTCGCCCCCAATCACCGGCACCTGCTGACGCAGATCCTCCGGGCAGACCCAGTCAAAAGTCAGGTTGGTAAAAGGCGTTTGCGTACCCCAGCGCGAGGGCACGTTGAGGTTGTAGATCAGCTCCTGCAGGCACTGGCGCACATGGGCGTAGTCCAGGCGGTCCTTGCGGATGTAAGGCGCCATGTAGGTGTCAAACGAGCTGAAGGCCTGGGCACCGGCCCACTCGTTTTGCAGCGTCCCCAGGAAGTTGACGATCTGCCCCACCGCACTGGACAGGTGCTTCGGGGGGCCGGACTCCACCTTGCCGGGTACGCCGTTCAGCCCTTCATGCAGCAGCATGCGCAGCGACCAGCCGGCGCAGTAGCCGGCCAGCATGTCCAGGTCATGAACGTGCAGGGCGGCACTGCGGTGCGCAGCGCCCACTGCCGGCGGGTAGACATGGTTCAGCCAGTAGTTGGCGATCACCTTGCCCGAGACGTTGAGAATGAGCCCGCCCAGCGAGTAGCCCTGGTTCGCATTGGCGTTGACGCGCCAGTCGAGCTGCTGCAGGTACTCGTTCATGCTGGACTCGACGTCCACCAGGGTCTTGCGGTCGTTGCGCAGCTTCTTGTGCTGCTCACGGTAGACGATGTAGGCGCGCAGCGTTTTGGGGTAGCCGGCATCGAACAGGGCGGACTCGACCGCGTCCTGAATCTGCTCGATATGCGGTGTGACAGCCCCAAGCACCTTGATCTTCGGTACCACCAGGTACTGCGTCAGGCGCTGCGCCTCGGCGGCATCGAACTCGCCAGTCACCTGGGCAGCGCGTTCCAGCGCCTGGGCTATTTTGCTGGCGTCAAACGGCTTGATGCCACCGTCGCGTTTGATGATGTGGGTGAAATGGGCGGTGTTTGGTGTGTTCATTTTGCGTCCCCTCGAAACACTATAGGTAGTGCGGAACAGAATGCTAACCACTGTATGTAGTGGTTTCGGGGAGTTTTCGTGCGCACCGAACTTCTTTGCACGATGGGTTGATATGGATCAGGAAATGGCGGATTTTTTCGCGCCGGTTCTGCCCGACCTTATGGGGTACCCAGCTGTCAGTGTGTCGGGGTACCCAACACCATTTGCCACAAAACCAGCACGGCGTCACGCTGTGCCTGCAATTCGGGCATCAAGACCTGGGTCGGTTCTTCGTTGAGCCGGGCACGGTGTTGTACCCGGCGCAGCTCCCGGTAGGCGCTGGCGGCGGCGTGACCGACCCCGGCGGGCAGCAGGCCGAGCACTTCGGCGCGTTCCAGCAGGGCGATGTTGCCGGCGTTGTCCAGCAACTCGGGGTGCAGCGCCGCCTGTGACAGCACCAGGTACTGCATGACAAATTCGGCATCGATCATGCCGCCCGGGCTGTGCTTGACATCAAACAGCTCGCCCTTTGGCTCACTTTTTACCGGGTGGGCGGCACGCACCCGATTGCGCATGGTGACGATCTCAAGCTTCAAATTTTCGGCGTTGCGGGGCGCGGCGATGACGGCTTGGCGGATAGCATCGAAGCGTTGCCGCAGCGTGTCGTCCCCCAGCAGGAAGCGGGCGCGCGTCATGGCCTGATGCTCCCAGGTCCAGGCGGTGTTGCTGCCGCGCTGCTGCTGGTAGTTGGCGTAGGCGTCAAAGCTGGTAATCAGCAGGCCGGAGTTGCCGTTGGGTCGCAGCGCGGTGTCAATCTCGTACAAGTCGCCCTCGCCGGTTTTGACGGTCAGCCAGTTGATCAGTTTGCGAACCAGATTGGCGTAGACCTCGGGCGCCTGCTCATCCTCGTCGGCGTAGACAAACACAATGTCCAGATCGCTGCCGTAGCCGAGTTCCTTGCCCCCGAGTTTGCCGTAGCCAATGATCGCCAACTGGGGCGTCTCGCGATGCCTGTTTTTAAGGCGGTCCCAGCACCAGCGGGTGGTCACGCGCAGTACCGCCTCGGCCAGTGAACTCAGGTCGTCAGCCACCTGCTCGACGCTAAGCCGCCCTTCCACATCGCGCGCCAGGGTGCGAAAAACTTCGGCGTGATGGGCCCGGCGCAGCAGGTTGAGCAGGGCTTCGTCGTCGTCTTCACCGGTGCCTTTCAGCGCGGCGCGCCGATGATCGAGCTCAAACTCGAAGTCGGCCGCCGAAAAGCGCTCATTCAACATGTCGGCGTTGGCCAATTCGTCAATCACGCCCGGGTGCAGCAGCAGGTAGCGGGCCGGCCAGCGCGCTGAGCCGAGCAAACGCAGCAGCCGCTCATGCACGTTGGGCCGTTCCAGCAGCAGGGCCAGGTAGCTTTCCCGCCGCAGCAGCGGTTCAATCCAGTCGGTCAGGCGCACGGCCGCTTCTTCAGTGGCTTTGCCCTCGTGCACCCACTGGGCGGTGCGGGCGATCAGTCGCATCAGTCTGGCGCGCGCGTCTTCACGCAGGGCCAGCACCCTCGGATGCTCACGCCAGGTGGCAAGCCGGGCGCGAAAATTCTCCGGCAGTTGTTCCAGCAGCTCGTCAAAGCCAGGCGCTGCTGCGGCTGTCTTGCCGCCGTTGCCGCCGTTACAGCCCTTGCACTCGTGGTCAACCCCACCACCGAGCAGCTTGTCAAATTCCTGGGCCACCCCTTCGCGGTGGGCGTCGAGCTGGTGCAAGAACGCACAGGACGTTGCATAGCCCATGGTGCTGGCGATCCAGGCCAGGTCATGGTCCTGCGTTGGTAGCACATGGGTCTGCTGATCGTCCAGGTATTGAATGCGGTGTTCGACCCGGCGCAAAAAGTCGTAGGCTTGCGCCAGTGCTTGCGCAGTTGTTGGCGGCATCAGGCCGGCTTTGGCAAGCCGCTCCAGCGCATTCAGGGTAGGGCGCGTTCTGAGCTCGGGAAACTGCCCGCCCCGAACCACCTGCAGCAGTTGCACGATGAATTCGATTTCGCGAATGCCGCCGCGTGAGAGCTTGACGTCGTTGGCCCGCTCCGGGTGCCCCGCGCTGCGTTTGCTCGCATGGTCGCGAATTTGCCGGTGCAGCACGCGCAGCGAGTCAAACACGCTGTAGTCGAGGTAGCGTCTGAACACGAAAGGCAGCACCACGCTGCGCAGCGCCTGGGTCGAACCGTCGTCCCCACCGCCCAGCCGGGCCACCACCCGGCTCTTGAGCCAGGCAAAGCGCTCCCATTCGCGGCCCTGCACATGCAGGTATTCTTCGAGTGCGCCCAGCGACACGGCAGGTGGTCCGGAATTGCCGTTGGGCCGCAGTGCCAGATCGACGCGAAAGACAAAACCGTGCTCGGTGCTGTCGCCGATCAGTGCGTAGATGGCCCGTACCGCCTTGGCAAAGTACTCCTGGTTTGAAATGCGGGCGCGGCCCTGCGCATCGCCCGCGGTTTCGCCGTCCTGGTCGTAGATGTAGATCAGGTCGATGTCGCTCGAAACGTTGAGCTCCCGCGCCCCTAATTTGCCCATGCCGACGATCCAGAGCTGCGCGCGCTCGCCTTCCGGGGTGCTGGGGGCGCCATGGGTCTGGTCCAGCGTTTGCTGCACTTGCGCGCAGGCCTTATGTAGCGCGAACTCCGCCAGGTCCGTCATGGCCTGGGTGACCTGGCGCAAGGGGGCCTGCTCGTCACAGTCCAGACACAACAGGCGCTCCAGCACCAGTTGTCGTGTGGTTCGCAAAGCGCTGCTGATGTCAAAGCCCAAAGCCCGAAGAGCATCAAATGTCTGCGCCATCGAAGTCGGGTCCGGCAACCCTGATGGCAATAAATGCAGTTGACTCTCAAAGCGACGTCGAACGCGCTGGCCGAAGCGCGAGTGGGATGACAATGCGGGGCGGGTCATAATTCCTGTCATATCTCCAAGTTCTCAATGATTGACTTGACGCCTGCCCCTTCATCACTGCTAAAAACCTTGACAACTGTTGCCCGCTGGTCGCTGTGGTTGTTGTTAAGTGCGTGGTTTGTTTTTTTGCTGGCTTGGGGCGCGTTGCATTGGCTGATTGTGCCGCGAATCGGTGAGTTTCGCCCGCAACTCGAAGTCAAGGCCACGCAGGTCCTGGGTATACCGGTGCGTATTGGTAGCATTGCAGCGCATTCGACCGGCATGATCCCGTCGATCGAACTCACCAATGTCCAGTTGTTTGATGCCCAGGGTCGGGAAGCCTTGCTACTGCCGCGCGTTCTTGCCGCCCTGTCACCGCGCTCGATCTGGAATCTCGGCTTCGAACAACTTTATGTGGATCGGCCTGAGCTCAATATCCGGCGCGATCGGAACGGAAAAATAAGTGTGGCGGGGCTCGATATTTCCAAAAATGGAGATTTGGGCAAGGGCGCTGCAGACTGGTTTTTTTCGCAGATCGAGTTTGCCATTCATGACGGTACCATCCAATGGACGGATGAATTGCGGGCGGCCCCCACCTTGGCGCTCAAACAGGTGGAACTGGTGGTACGCAACACGGCGCGCAAGCACGAGATGCGGCTGGATGCCACGCCGCCGACGCTTTGGGGCGAGCGATTCAGTATGAGAGGCATGTTTGCGCAGCCCTTGCTGTCGCTCAACAAGGGTCAGTGGCAGGATTGGGAAGGCCAGCTCTACGCAGCATTTACGCGGGTTGATCTGTCCGAACTGCGGCGTCATGCCGATTTAGGTGTCGATCTGGCGCACGGCAATGGTGCGCTAACTGCCTGGGTGGATGTCAGCCGGGGGCAGGTGGTGGGGGTGGTGGCGGACGTTGCCCTGGCGCAAGTCAGTGTCACGCTGGGCGCCGGCTTGCAAGCTTTGGAGTTGCAGTCAGTACGTGGGCGCCTGGGAGGGCGGGTGCTCGTGTCCGGTTTCGAATTTTCAACCCAGGCGCTTCAGTTTGACACCCGTGACGGCTTGCGCTGGCCGGGTGGCAATATCAGCGTCACGTACCTGGGCGCCGAAGGCAAGTTGCCCGCTCGCGGGGAGCTCAAAGCCGACAAGCTGGATCTGGCCGCGTTGTCACAGATCGCCAAACGCTTGCCGATTGACCCGCAAGCGCGTGCCAGGCTGCTGGCGTACGCGCCCAAAGGGCTGGTGCAGCGGATACAGGCCAGTTGGCAGGGGCCCGTGGCTGCCTTGAGCAAATATGAGGTCAAGGGACAGGTAACCCAACTTGAACTGGCCGCGCAAGGCGCCACGCCAGCAGCGAAGGGCGCGACCAAGCCTTCGGTGACTGTTGGTACTCCCGGTCTGCGGGGTGCCAGCATCGAGTTTGACTTCAACCAGTCCGCTGGCCGGGCCAGCCTCAGCCTGACCAACGGTGCCGTGGCGCTGCCGGGCGTGTTGGATGAGCCCGTGATTCCGGTCACGCAGTTGTCAGCCGATGCCAGGTGGCAAATCAATGGTGATCGGATTGCCGTGCAACTGCCCAACGTGAAGTTCAGCAACGCCGATGCCCAAGGGGAGGCGCAAATCAAATGGGAGACCAGCGACCCGGCCAAGTCCAGTAGCCGTTCCCGCTTTCCGGGCGTACTCGATCTGCAGGCCAGCCTGAGTCGTGCTGAGGGGACGCGGGTGCACCGTTATCTGCCCGCCATCATTGACCGGCCGGTACGTGATTACGTGCGTGACGCAATTCAGGCCGGGACCGCCAGCGCAGTCAAGTTCAAGGTCAAGGGCGATCTGCACAACCTGCCCTTTACCGACCCGAAGCAGGGAGAATTCCGGATTTCAGCCGACGTTCAGAATGCAACGTATGCCTACGTGCCGCGCAGTATCCAGGCCCCGGATGCCCTGCCCTGGCCGGCTTTGATGCAGCTCAGTGGCGAACTGGTGATTGACCGTACGCAGCTTCAGGTCAGGGGCGCGCGTGCCAGGATGGGTGCCACCTCCGGCTTGCAGCTCAGCAAGGTGGAGGCCCTGATTCCCGATTTGAGTCATGCAACAGTGACTGTCAATGCCGAAGCGCGTGGTGCGCTGGGTGAGGTGCTGGGTATTGTCAATGGCGCCCCGGTGGGAGCGATGATCGGGCGTGTCCTGAGCAAGGCGGCGGCAACCGGAAGCGCCGATTACAAGTTGAAACTGACCCTGCCCATCGCCACCCTTGACAAATCAACGGTGCAGGGCAGCGTCACGCTCAGCGGTAACGACATTCAGATAGTCCCGGGTACACCTAAATTGACCCAGTCCCGTGGCGTGGTAAGTTTTTCTGAAAACGGCTTTTCCATTACCGGTGGCCAGGCGCGAATGCTGGGGGGTGAGGCACGTCTCGAAGGTGGTTCGATGGCACTCTCTGGCGCCAGCGCGGCAAGCAATGCCAGCCGCACGGCGGCCTCGATGGTGATCCGCGCCAGCGGTACGGTCTCGGCCGAAGGTTTGCAACAAGCCAAAGAGCTTGGCTTTGTGGCACGCATGGCGCAGCATGCCAGTGGCAGTGCGGCTTACACGGCCGTGTTGGGTTTTCGTCGGGGCGAACCTGAATTAACAGTGTCCAGCAATTTGCAGGGTCTGGGCCTTAGCCTGCCCGCGCCATTGAACAAGAGCGCCGAGACGGTACTTCCATTTCGGCTGGAGACTGCGCTGGATCGCGAGTCTTTGCTACCAGGGCCTGGCGGGCAGGTGCGCCTGCGGGACCAGTTGACGCTGGACCTCGGGCGCCTGGCTTCAATCGTGTATTTCCGCGATTTGTCGGGCGCCGAGCCCCGCGTCACGCGCGGTAGTATCGGTGTTGGCCTGTCGCCGCAAGAGGCGGCACCGGTGCCTGATGCAGGGGTGGTGGCCAACATCAACCTGGACGCCTTTAATCTGGACGCCTGGAGCAGCGTGTTGTCACAGGCGGCCGGCACATCGTTGACGGCGGCCGCGCCTGCCACGGCAACTAGCGCGCGAACACCGGGCGTCGAAACGGGCAGCGCGCCCTTGAGCTACCTGCCCACCATCATGGCGGTGCGGGCGCGGGAGTTGACTTATGGTGGGCGCAAACTCAAAAATGTGGTGGTTGGGGGCTCGCGCGAGGGGCTTCTGTGGCGCGCCAATCTGGATGCCAGTGAACTCAATGGTTACCTGGAATACCGCCAGCCCTCGGGCGCCGGTGAGGGCCGTGTGTATGCCCGGCTGGCCCGATTGACCATTGCGCCAGGTGCGGCCAGCGAGGTCGAGGCACTGCTCAATGAGCAGCCTGCGAGCATTCCGGCCCTGGATATCGTGGTTGAAGATTTTGAACTGCGCGGCAAACGGCTCGGACGGGTCGAGGTGGAGGCCATCAACCGGCTCGCCGGTGCGGTAGCGCGGGAGGGTGGTGTACGCGAGTGGCGGCTCAACAAGTTCAACATGATCACGCCGGAAGCGGTGCTGACGGCGACCGGCAACTGGGCCAGTATCAGTGCGCCCGCGCGGCGGCGCACGGTGCTCAATTTCAAGCTTGACATTGCGGACGGGGGCGCACTGTTGTCGCGTCTTGGCATGAAGGACGTGGTTCGAAAAGGACGCGGCAAGATGGAAGGGCAAGTGGACTGGATTGGATCGCCGATCACGCTGGACTACCCTTCCATGGGCGGCGCCTTCACCGTCAATGTGGAAAATGGTCAATTTTTGAAGGCTGATCCGGGCATTGCCAAGTTGCTGGGTGTGCTCAGTCTGCAGTCATTGCCACGCCGCTTGACGCTGGATTTTCGCGACGTTTTCAGCGAAGGCTTCGCTTTTGACTTTCTTCGCGGTGACATCAGCATTGAGCAGGGCATTGCCAAAACCAATAATCTGCAGATGAAAGGCGTCAATGCGGCTGTGCTGATGGAGGGACGGGCCGATATTGCGAAAGAAACACAGGACATCAAGGTGGTGGTGGTGCCCGAAATCAACGCCGGAACCGCGTCACTGATTGCGACGGTCATTAACCCGGCGATCGGGCTGGGCACCTTTTTGGCCCAAATGTTTTTGAAGCGCCCCTTGACCGAAGCCGCAACCCAGGAGTTCCACGTTGATGGCAGTTGGGCCGACCCCAAAATCACCAGGGTGCAACGCAAAGCGGTGATAGGCGACGACACACTGGACGCCACAACCGGCAGTACGAAGGAGGTGTCGCGATGAAAGTATCGGCCATTCAAATGGTGTCAAGCACCCAATTGCAGAGCAACCTGGACAGTGCCCATGCGCTGTTGCGTGCGGCGGCCAAAGAGGGGGCCGAGCTGGCGCTGTTGCCCGAGTATTTTTGTCTGCTGGGCCACCGCGATACCGACAAACTGGCTGTCCAGGAGTCGTTTGGCGCAGGGCCGATCCAGCGCTTCCTGTCCGATACGGCACGTGAATTGGGTCTGTGGATCGTGGGCGGGACACTGCCGCTGTCAACGGTCCACGGCGATGCGGACGCAATCGGTGCAGCGGGCCGCGTCTTCAACAGCACGCTGGTTTACTCACCCGATGGCAAGTGTGTGGCACGTTACGACAAAATCCATCTTTTCCGGTTTGACAACGGGCAGGAACGCTATGACGAGTCATTTGTGCTGGTGCCTGGGCGTGAGCCGGTGGTGTTCGAGTTGGCGTCCCGCGATGGCCATTGCTGGCGTGTGGGCTTGAGTGTTTGTTATGACCTGCGCTTTCCGGAGCTCTACCGGGCCTACGCCCGTGCCGGGGTTGACCTGCTGCTGGTGCCGAGCGCCTTCACCTACACCACGGGGCAGGCGCACTGGGAGGTGCTGCTGCGTGCGCGAGCGATTGAAAACCTGGCTTTTGTGGTGGCAGCAGCTCAGGGCGGGCGGCATGAAAATACGCGGCGCACCTGGGGGCATTCGATGCTGATTGATCCCTGGGGCGGTGTCATCGCGGAACGGGACGAGGCCCCGGGCGTTGTCAGTACCGAGTTGGCTTACGCCAGGATTGAATCCTGCCGGGCGCAGTTGTCGGCGCTTGAACATCGCGTATTGTGAGGCACAAGGCGACGGCATGTGCCTGGCAGGTCTTTTTCGCTCAGGTCTTTTCACCGGGGGATGGTGAATCTGCCGCATCCGCGCCAGTGCTGGCCGGCGCTTGCGGCAATTCGCCATGCTTGCGCCCTGAAAACATGGTCCACCAGACAATCAGCAGCAGCAGCACCAAGGCCCCCAGTGCTTCAAGTAAGAGCAAACTCATGAACCGACTCCTGTGTACCGTAGTAAATGGCCTGATTGTAGGGATGCTGGCAGCTTGTGGCAGCGCTCCCCGGCAGGTTCCCGTGAACAGCCCGTCGGCCGAGCCGGTGGCGGTGCCGCTGCCCCAAGGTGACTGGCCGGACGACAGCGGCGCCCTGTCTGGCCCCATTTTGCAAGCCAAAAGCCGCTGGACTGCGGTGCGCTGGGCTGAGTTGCCGGGCTGGGGCGAAGACCCGCTGCATGAGGCCTGGAATGCCTGGCTTAAAAGCTGTGAGCGACCGGGCCCGGTGTTTGCGCCGCTGTGCAGCGAGGTGCGACGTTTGAGCATCGGCACCATGGAGGAGCAGCGTGCCTGGCTGATGGCGCGGCTACAGCCGTACCGGGTAGACGCTTTGTCGGGCGGCGCTGAAGGTCTGCTCACCGCCTATTTCGAGCCGGTGCTGGAAGGCTCGCGCACGGCCAGTGCTGGCTTCTCCGTGCCTTTGTACCAGCCGCCCTTGGGTCTGGCACAACGCAAGCCCTGGTACACGCGCCAGGAGATCGACACCCTGCCACAGGTGCAAGCGGCGCTCAAGGGCCGGGAAATTGCGTTTCTGGCGGACCCCATCGACGCCCTGATTTTGCAGATTCAGGGCTCCGGACGGATGCGGATGACCCAGCCTGACGGAACGCAAACCATGGTGCGGCTGGCTTACGCCGGCTCCAACGAGCAGCCGTATAAAAGTGTCGGCCGCTGGCTGCTGGACCAGGGCGCCGTGCGCGATGCGTCATGGCCCGCTATCAAGGCCTGGGTCGCACAGAATCCGGGCCGCGTCAATGAATTGCTGTGGAGCAATCCGCGCACGGTATTTTTTCGGGAAGAGCCCTTGTCGGACCTGGACGCAGGATGGGGGCCCAGAGGCGCTCAGGGCGTGCCGCTGACGCCGGGCCGCTCGATTGCGGTCGACCCCGGCAGCATTCCCTACGGCACACCGGTGTGGCTGGCCTCCGGTGGCCCCACGGTTAAATTGCAAAAACTGGTGCTGGCGCAGGACACTGGCAGTGCCATCGTGGGTGCCGTGCGGGCCGATTATTTTGTCGGCTGGGGTACGGCAGCCGGAGAACTGGCGGGGCGTCTCAAGCAACCCTTGCGGCTGTGGGTGTTATGGCCCAGGTAGGCAAGACCACGTTACCATCTTTGAATTCTGGAGACCTGCACGTAATGAACGCACCGCTACCCGAACACATCCGCAAAGCGCTCGAAACAGTGACGCTGGATGACAAATATTCACTGGACTACGGCCAGGCCTTCATGAGCGGTGTTCAGGCCCTCGTCAAACTGCCGATGCTGCAACGCCAGCGCGACGCCCTGCAGGGTAAGAACACCGCTGGCTTTATCAGTGGTTACCGCGGCTCGCCGCTGGGCGGCTATGACCAGGCGCTGGTCAAGGCCGAGAAATACCTCAAGGCGCAGAACATCATTTTTCAGCCTGGCGTCAATGAAGAACTGGCCGCCACCGCCTTGTGGGGCACGCAGCAACTGGGCTTTGCACCGCCCGGCAGCAATAAATTTGATGGCGTGTTCGGCATCTGGTACGGCAAGGGTCCGGGGGTGGACCGCTGTAGCGACGTTTTCAAGCACGCCAACATGGCCGGCACCACACCCTGGGGCGGTGTGATTGCGGTGGCCGGGGATGACCACATTTCCAAAAGTTCGACGGCGGCGCACCAGAGCGACCATATTTTCAAGGCTTGCGGTACGCCGGTGTTCTTTCCGGCCACCGTGCAGGAGATTCTGGATCTGGGCATTCATGCCTTTGCCATGAGCCGTTTCTCGGGCGTGTGGGCGGGCATGAAGACGATTCAGGAAATCGTCGAATCCAGCGCCACCGCGATGATCGACCCGGATCGGGTGCAAATCAAAATCCCGACCGATTTTGAGATGCCCCCCGGTGGCCTGCATATCCGCTGGCCCGATCATGCGCTTGAGCAGGAAGCCCGCTTGTTCCATTACAAGTGGTACGCCGCGCTCGCTTACATCCGGGCCAACCGCCTGAACTACAACATCATTGAAGGCAAGAACGACCGTCTGGGGCTGATCGCCAGCGGCAAAGCCTACAGTGACACGCGTCAGGCGTTGATCGATCTGGGGCTGGACGACGCCACCTGCCAGCAGGTCGGCATCCGCCTGCACAAGGTCGGCGTGGTGTGGCCGCTCGAAGCCCAGTTGACGCGCGAATTTGCCACCGGCTTGCAGGAAATTTTGGTGGTGGAAGAAAAGCGCCAGGTCATTGAATACCAGCTCAAAGAAGAGCTCTACAACTGGCGCGCCGATGTGCGGCCCAACGTGCTGGGCAAGTTCAATGAGGGTGAAGGAGATTTCAGTGGCGGCGAATGGTCCAACCCCAACCCCACGGCCAACACCTTGTTGCGCGCCAACGCCGACTTGTCGCCCGCCATCATTGCCCGTGCCATTGCGCAGCGCCTGAAGAAACTGGGCGTGGACGCGCACATTGGCGCCCGCATCGACGCCCAACTGGCGATTCTGCAAGCCAAAGAGCGTTCCATGCAGGTGATTGAGGTCCAGGCTGACCGGCAACCCTGGTTCTGCTCCGGCTGCCCCCACAACACGTCCACCAAGGTGCCGGAGGGTTCGCGCGCCATGGCCGGTATTGGTTGCCACTTCATGAGCATCTGGATGGACCGTGCCACGGTCGGCTTTACCCAGATGGGCGGCGAGGGCGTGCCCTGGGTCGGGCAGCAGCCCTTCAGCCACGACCAGCACATGTTTGCCAATCTGGGCGACGGCACTTACTTTCACAGTGGGCTGCTGGCGGTGCGCCAGAGCATCGCGGCGGGGGTGAACATCACCTATAAAATTCTTTATAACGACGCGGTCGCCATGACCGGCGGCCAGCAGGTCGGTGAGCGCCCAGAGGGGCACTCGGTGGCGCAGATTGCCCAGTCCATGCGGGCGGAAGGGGCGATCAGAATAGTCGTCGTGACAGACGAGCCCGAAAAGTACGACGGCATCAAGCTGGTGGAGGGCGTCGCGGTGCAGCATCGCGATGAGCTGGACCGCATCCAGCGCGAGTTTCGCGAGATCAAGGGCACCACGGTCATTATTTATGACCAGACCTGTGCCACCGAGAAGCGCCGCCGGCGCAAGCGCGGCAGCCTGGTGGACCCGGCCAAGCGCGTGGTCATTAACGAATTGGTGTGCGAAGGCTGTGGCGACTGTAGTGTGCAGTCCAACTGCCTGAGCGTCGAGCCGCTGGAGACCGAATTCGGCCGCAAGCGCAGCATCAACCAGAGCACCTGCAACAAGGACTACTCGTGCGTGAAAGGCTTTTGCCCGAGTTTCGTCACGGTCGAGGGTGGCCAGCTCAAGAAGAAGGCCCAAGGCAAGAAGGGACCATCGCCGTTTGAGCTGGGCGTTTTGCCTGAGCCTGCGCTGCCCACAGTTGAAGGTCTGGATGGAAACGTCTGGGGTATTGTGGTCGCCGGTGTCGGTGGCACCGGCGTCATCACGATTGGTCAGTTGCTGGGGGTGGCGGCGCATCTGGAGGGCAAGGGCATCGTGACACAGGATGCTGGGGGTCTTGCCCAAAAGGGCGGCGCTACCTGGAGCCATGTGCTGATTGGGGCGAGCCAGGGCGATATTCGCACCACCCGTGTCAGCATGGCGGCAGCCGACCTCATCATCGGCTGCGACCCGATCGTGGCGGCGGCCAAGGAAACCGTGCTGCGCATGCGCGAGGGGCGCACCCATGTGGCTCTCAACTCACACGCCACGCCGACGGCAGCCTTTGTCAGCAACGCCAACTGGGTCAACCCGTCAGACGCCTGCGTCAGTGACGTGGTCAAGGCGGTCGGGCTGGCTGCGGTGGGCGCTTTCAACGCCGATGCCGCGGCCACGCAGTTGATGGGCGACAGCATTTACACCAACCCGATGCTGCTGGGTTTTGCGTGGCAAAAAGGCTGGATTCCGCTGGACAAATCGTCGCTGCTGCGGGCCATTGAGCTCAACGCCGTGGCCGTGGATCAAAACAAAACCGCGTTTGAATGGGGCCGCCGGGCGGCGCACGATGGGGCGGCTTTTGACAAGTTGCTCAACCCGGGACAGGTGGTGGCATTTAGCAAGCGCACTTCGCTGGATGAGCTGATCGCCAAGCGGGTCGAGTTCCTGAGCGCCTACCAGAATGTTGCTTACGCGCAAGAGTACCAAGCCTTTGTGCAGAAGGTCAGGCAAATGGACGAGTCTGCCGGCGAAAAGAATCTGGCGCTGACCGAGGCCGTGGCCCGCTACCTGTTCAAGCTGATGGCCTACAAAGATGAGTATGAAGTGGCGCGCCTGCACACGCATAGTGATTTCCACGCCAAAATCAATGCCCTGTTCGAAGGTGATTTCAAGCTCAACTACCACCTTGCGCCGCCGCTGTTGGCCAAGAGGAACGAACGCGGCGAGTTGCAGAAGCAGCAATTTGGCCCCGCCATGTTGACCGCATTCAAAGTGCTGGCCCGGCTCAAGGGTCTGCGCGGGACGGTGCTGGATATTTTTGGCTACTCCGAGGAGCGCCGGCAGGAACGGGCCTTGATCACCGAGTACCGGGCCAGTCTGGACGAGATCGTCAGCGTGCTGGGCAGCCCCCAACAACTGGCAAAATACGACAAGGAACGCTACCAACTGGCGCTGGGCATTGCCCGAATCCCTGAGCAAATCAGGGGTTTTGGGCATGTGAAGGCGCGCCATCTCAAGGTCGCGCGTCAGAATTGGGAAGACCAACTGGCCCAGTTTCGCAGTCCGCAGGTCATGCAAAAATCGGCTTGAGGCCTTGTCTGGTATGTCTGGCCGGAGCCATGCGGCCCCGCATACAATGATCGGTTACCGTTTTTTGCACAGCCATGTAGAAAAAAGGGTGGTGCAACTTGTTTTCCTGATCAATTTTATTCTGGAGTTTTAAGTGTTTATTTCCTCTGCCTTTGCTCAAACCGTCCCTGCTGCCGCTGGTGGCGATATGCAGTCTTCACTCATGAGCATGCTGCCCCTGGTGCTGATGTTTGTGGTGCTTTACTTTGTGATGATTCGTCCGCAGATGAAAAAGTCCAAAGAACATCGCGCCATGGTCGATGCGCTGGCCAAGGGCGACGAAGTGGTCACCGGCGGCGGCATGCTGGGCAAGGTGGCCAAACTGGGCGACAACTATGTGAGCCTGGAAATCGCCAATGGCGTGGAGATTCAAATCCAGCGCAGTGCCGTGGTGCAGGTCTTGCCCAAGGGAAGCATCAAATAATCAGCGTTCACAGATGCAAGAAGCGCGATTATGAATCGTTACCCGATATGGAAGTACGCGATCATTGTGATCGCGCTGTTGGTGGGGATCTTGTACACCCTGCCCAATTTTTTTGGTGAAGCGCCCGCCGTGCAGGTGTCGGCGGTCAAGGTCGCCGTTAAAGTGGACAGCAGCACGCAGGCGCGCGTCGAAGAAGCCCTGAAGGCAGCCGGCCTGGCGGCTGATCTGGTGACGCTGGACGGCGCTTCCATCAAAGCGCGGTTTGGCGACACGCAGACGCAGCTCAAAGCCAAGGATGCGATTCAAAAGGCTCTGATTCCTGACCCGGCCAACGCGGGCTACGTGGTGGCGCTTAATTTGTTGTCGCGCTCGCCGGCCTGGTTGACCGCGTTGCACGCGTTCCCCATGTATCTGGGCCTGGATTTGCGTGGCGGCGTGCACTTCATGTTGCAAGTCGACATGCAGGCGGCGCTGACCAAAAAAGCCGAATCATTGGCCGGCGACATCCGCACCAGCCTGCGCGAGAAAAATGTGCGGCATAGCGGCATCAACCGCAATGGCCAGATGATCGAAGTGAGCTTTCGTGATGCCCTCACACTGGCGGCGGCAAAAGCCGTCATCCAGGATCAGTTTGCCGACCTGCAAACCGTCGATGCGCCGGACGGTGCCGAGTTCAAACTGACGGCCTCCATCAAGCCGGAGGCGGCGCGCCGGGTGCAGGACCAGTCGCTCAAGCAGAACATCACCACCTTGCACAACCGCATCAATGAGCTGGGCGTGGCCGAGCCCGTCATTCAGCAGCAGGGGCTCGACCGCATCGTGGTGCAGTTGCCGGGGGTGCAGGACACCGCCAAGGCAAAAGACATTCTGGGTCGCACCGCCACGCTGGAAGTACGCATGGTGGATGAAAGCAGCGAAGCGCGCGCGGCCGAGAGCGGAGCGGCGGCGGTGCCGTTTGGCGCCGAGCGCTATCTGGAGCGCAGTGGTCAGAGCGTGATTGTGAAAAAACAGGTCATTCTGACCGGTGAAAACCTGACCGATGCCCAGCCCGGTTTTGACAGCCAGACCCAGGAGGCCGTCGTCAACCTGACGCTGGACGCCAAGGGTGCGCGTATTTTCAGGGACGTGACACGCGAAAGCATTGGCAAGCGCATGGCCATCCTGCTGTTTGAAAAGGGCAAGGGTGAAGTGGTGACGGCTCCCGTGATCCGCTCCGAGATCGGCGGCGGTCGCGTGCAAATTTCAGGGCGCATGACGACGATGGAGGCACATGACACGGCCTTGCTGCTGCGGGCCGGCTCGCTGGCAGCACCGATGGAAATCATTGAGGAAAAGACCATTGGACCGAGCCTGGGTGCCGAAAATATCGCCAAGGGCTTTAACAGCGTCATTTGGGGTTTTGCTGCAGTAGCGGTCTTCATGTGTATTTATTACCTGCTGTTTGGCGTGTTCTCCAGCATAGCGCTGGCCGTCAATCTGCTGCTGCTGGTGGCGGTGTTGTCGATGCTGCAGGCGACTTTGACCCTGCCCGGCATGGCCGCCATGGCGCTGGTGCTGGGCATGGCGATTGACGCCAACGTGCTGATCAACGAGCGGGTGCGCGAGGAACTGCGAAGTGGGGCTTCTGCCCAAGCCGCCATCCACACCGGTTATGACCGGGCCTGGGCCACCATTCTGGACTCCAACGTCACCACCCTGATTGCCGGCCTGGCCTTGTTGACCTTCGGCTCCGGCCCGGTGCGCGGCTTTGCCGTGGTGCACGTTCTTGGGATTTTGACCAGCATGTTCTCCGGCGTGTTCTTCTCCAGAGGTCTGGTCAACTTGTGGTACGGCCGACAAAACAAGCTTAAAACCGTGTCAATTGGTACGATTTGGCGCCCCGAGTCCCAGACTCGCGTGAAGTCGAACTGAGGGAAGATATTCATGGAATTTTTTAGAATAAAACGCGACATTCCGTTTATGCGGCATGCGCTCGTTTTCAATCTGGTGTCGCTGATTACCTTTCTGGCGGCAGTGTTCTTCCTGTTCTCGCGTGGTTTGCATCTGTCGGTAGAGTTCACGGGCGGTACCTTGATGGAGGTCGGCTACTCGCAGCCCGCTGACTTGAATGGCGTTCGCGGCACCGTGGCGGCGCTGGGTCTGAGCGATGTGCAAGTGCAAAACTTTGGTACCGCGCGCGACGTGCTGATTCGCATGCCGGCGCAAAAAGGAGTGAGTTCGACCCAGCAAAGCGAGCGCGTAATGACCGCTCTCAAGGCGACTGATCCGTCTGCCACCCTGCGTCGCAGCGAGTTCGTGGGGCCGCAAGTGGGCGATGAACTGGTCACCGACGGTCTCAAGGCGCTGGCCTTCGTGGTGGTGGGCATCATGCTTTACCTGGCGCTGCGGTTTGAATGGAAATTCGCCGTGGCGGCCATCATTGCCAATTTGCACGATGTCATCATCATTCTGGGCTTTTTTGCTTTTTTCCAGTGGGAGTTTTCGCTGCCGGTGCTGGCCGCCGTGCTGGCGGTGCTGGGTTACTCGGTCAATGAATCGGTCGTTATTTTTGACCGTATTCGCGAGAATTTCCGGCGTTATCGCAAGATGAACAGCCAGGAAATTATTAACAACGCGATTACCTCGACCATCAGCCGGACCATCATCACGCACGGTTCTACTCAGTTGATGGTACTGTCCATGCTGTTTTTTGGGGGCGCCACGCTGCACTACTTTGCGCTCGCTCTCACTATTGGTATTTTGTTTGGCATCTATTCTTCGGTTTTTGTGGCAGCTTCCATTGCCATGTGGCTTGGCATTCAGCGCGAAGATCTGATCAAGGGTGGCGCCAAGAAGGAAGACGACCCGAATGACCCGAACGCAGGTGCCAGAGTCTGACTGGAATCTGAGACATGGCCACTCCAGCATCCCTTGCGCAGCGAGTCCAACTCGCCCAGGAGACGCGTGAGCGCTTTGTAGCGGATGCGCAACCGGTCATGCTGGAGCTCGGTACAGCGGTGCAGGAGCGGCTGACGGCCCTGATGGATGAAGCCGCGCCTTCGCGTGAAATGCAAAGTCGGCGTGACGTCTGGACCCTTTACCAACGCAAACGGGCAAGCTGGCAGGACCAAACCTTGCGAGAATGGCGCGCGGCGGTGAAGCCACCCACGAGTACGCCCAAGAAGGTTCTGGAAGACGGTTTTGAGTTGCTCGGGACCGACGTGGTGGAGAACAAGATCATCGCCTCCCGACTGGCATTGGGTGTGATGGAAAAAGTCAGTGCCGAGTTGAATGATCTGCACTTGCGCATCAAGCACCTGGAAGGCACGCAAGACCTCGAAGGCCACGATATTCTTTGGCCTGAAGTGCTGCTTCTTTTGATGGTCGAACAGTGGTCCAAAATGGGGCTGCCCGACGAGGCCTGGCCGATGGTGAACGATCTGGTTCTGAAGCTCTTGACGGAGCGTCTCCAGCAGGTCTACGCGAACGGCAATGCGTTTTTGATCAAACAGGGCGTGCTGCCAACCATTGAGTTGAGGGACCACTTCAAGCGGGTCCCCTCGGCACAGCCTCGGGTTGGCTCACCCAGTGCCCCAGCGCCGGATCAAGCGCCGGAAGAAAGACAGCACGGGGGTGATTTGGACCCCGATGGCCCGATACGGCAGCGATTGGGGGGGGCTTCAGACGAAACCCAGATGATGACCTCGAACCTGCCGCTGGCCCGGGCGCGCAGTCGTGCGTTGGGTGTCATGGGCCAACTCAAACGTTTGATGAGGGGTTCGGGTGGCACAAATTTTGAAGCCACTGCGTATCAGTCACCTTCGCCGGCATTGGCGGCGGCCATCGCGGTACGGCCAGGACCGATAGACGTGTATTCGGGCGGTGACGGCGTCATGGAAGATGACAGCCCGGCCGGCGTGGTCCGGGTGGCGGGTGAGTTGCGGCAGCGAACCACCGAGCTCAAGAACAAGGCAGAGACCCCAAGCGAAAAGGCCACGATCGAAATTGTGGCGCTGATGTTTCAGTCGATTTTGCAGGAAGAGCGCATCCCGCCAGGCATTCGGGTGTGGTTTGCGCGCTTGCAAATGCCGGTACTGCGGGTGGCGCTGGCAGAGCCGGATTTCTTTGGTACCCTGGATCACCCGGCGCGCCAGTTGATTGACCGCATGGGTTCCTGTGTGATGGGTTTTGATGCCAGCGGTATCCATGGCAGCGCGCTGGAGACAGAAATCAGACGGGTGGTGCAGGTGATCGAGCAGTACCCCGAGACCGGCAAGCGGGTTTACCAGTTGGTGTATGCTGAGTTTCAGCAGTTTCTGGCACAGTTTCTGACCGGCAAGGCATCGACACAAAAATTGGTCAGTGTCGCCCAGCAGGTGGAGCAGAAGGAAACGCTGACGATCCAGTACACGATCGAGATGCGCAACATGCTCCAGGACATGCCGGTGCGCGATGAGATTCGCGAGTTTCTCTTCAAGGTCTGGGCCGAGGTGCTGGCGGTGGCGGCGGTGCGCAAAGGTCCGCAGCATACGGAGACCCTGGGGCTCAAAAAATCGGCGACCGATCTGGTCTGGTCCGCCAGCGCCAAGCCCAGGCGCAGCGATCGTGCCCGGGTGATTCAGGAATTGCCGCAGCTCTTGCAAAAATTGCGCGCTGGCATGACCCTGCTGGGCCTGGCAGCTTCCGAGCAGGAGGTCCATATCAAAACCGTCAGCGACACCCTGGCCGATGCTTTCCTGTCCAAGACCCCGGCCATTGCGCCGGAGCAGATTCAGACCATGGCTGAACGCCTGGCGAGCCTCGAAGACTTCGTGAGCGATGACGGCAAAGGGGATCTGCCACTCGATGCCCAGAGCCTTGAAATGCTGTTGGGTATTGACGCCTCAAGCATTGATGTGGTGGCCGACGGTGGTTCCAAACCGACTGCGGCCATGCTGGCGTGGGCGCAGGAGTTGCAATTGGGCTCATGGTTTACGCTCGACCATAACGGACGGGTGGCCCAGGTTCAATTCGTTTGGCGCAGTGAGCGAAAACATCTGAATTTGTTTGCTTCGATCGATGGCCACAGCTATCTGATACAGGCTGGCCGCCTGGCGGCCTATCTGCAGGCCGGCCTGCTGCTGCCGCAGGAAGAGGAGACGCTCACCGTGCGTGCCACGCGCGATGCACTGGTCAAGCTGCAAGCCAATCCGGAGCGACTGCTGGGTTGAATTTGGCCGCAGTGGGCCAGCCGATGTTATTCCATTTCCAAATCATTCATGTCTAGGCGTCGAGCCGCAGGCAGTGCTGTAGCACGGCAAGGCGAGGCAACAACGACAGGGATGATTTAGAAATGGAATTAGCCCCTGGTGATGCGCTGGAACAGGCCCCCGGGCAGGCGCGCAACCAAGCCGTCAAGTTCGAGTGCCATCAACTGCGCTTGCAAATGGGCGGTGTCCATGCCAGAGCGGGCTTGCAGTGCATCCAGCCCGACGGGATCGAACCCGAGGTCATCGAGCAGCGCATGTTCCGTCTCAAAAAGGCCCTCGGCCCTCTCACCAGGGTCATCAGCAGCGACTGGATCAATAGCCCATGCGGGTCCGCCATCGAGCTTCATCTCTTCGAGCACATCCTGCGCCGATTCCACCAGTTTGGCCCCTTGCTTGATGAGCGCGTGGCAACCGCGCGCCAGGGGTGAGTGAATCGAGCCGGGAATGGCAAAAACGTCCTTGCCCTGTTCGGCGCTCAGTCGGGCGGTGATGAGCGAGCCCGACTGCAACGCCGCCTCAATCACCAAAGTACCCTGTGCCAGTCCCGCAATGATGCGGTTGCGTTTGGGAAAATTGGCGGCCAAAGGTGGCGTGCCCAGCGGGTACTCGCTGATGAGCAGCCCGTTTTGGGCGATGCGGTGGGCCAGCTCAAGGTGACTTTTGGGGTAGACACGGTCAAGCCCGGTACCGACCACGGCCACGGTGGCAAGCTTTTTCGAACCCGGGACTATGCTGTCCAACGCCCCCTCGTGCGCGGCCCCGTCGACCCCCAATGCCAGCCCGGACACCACGGTCAGGCCGGCCTGACCCAGCGCCTTGGAAAAATGTCGCGCGTTGGCCGCACCTTGCGGGGTCGGGTTGCGACTGCCCACCACGGCAATGCTCTGCGTCAGACTGTTGGCTATTAAATTAGTCGCTGTTTGCGTTTTATTCGCGGTAGTCAAGCTGGTATTTGATGAAAAAATTCCGGCCCCCAGCAGGTACAGCATCAGCGGTGGGTCATCGATGGTCAGAAGCGAAGCCGGGTAGTCGGCGTCACCCAAAACCATGATGTGGCGCTGGGCACTGTCTTGCCCGGCTTCCTGTAGCCAAGTCCAGGTGCGCTCAAGAAGCGCCGCCAGCTCAAGTGGCTCTGCACGCAGCGCCGTCGCCTGCGCCGGATTCACCACTTGCAGCAGCGCCGCCGCAGACTGCCCAAACACGGCGGCTGGCAGCCCGAACGCTGCCAGCAATTTGCGGGCGGTCTCGTTGCCAACGCCAGGTGTGAGCGTCAGGCGCAACCAGGCGGCAAGTTCTTCGCGCTCCATCCGCAGCTTCTAGCGCGGGTTGACCAGCCGGTCACCCACTTTCGCGCCGTCCGTGATTTCCAGAATCAGCGCGTAGGAGAGCTTCTCGAAAGTCCGGAACACCATCAGCAAGCCCTTGCGTTCGTCGGGTAATTTCATCTCAATGCGCGCCGCGTCGGTCTTGTCCACCAGGCGTGCCCCGTCTTTCAGAATGGCCATCACGTGCCCGCTCTCCAGGCCGTCCCGGGTCCCGCGATTGATCACCACCACCTGGTTTTGTGCCGCATTGACGACGGCACTGCCGTACACCGAAACGATTCGCCCATCCACTTTGCCTTGTGGCGCGCGCGGTATGTAACTCAGCAACTGCCGCTCTGGCTCGGGCAGCAGCCGATCGCCGACACGCATCTCTTCCTTGGCCGCCACAATGTCAATCGTGGCCGGAACAATGTCAGTGCGTGGTTTGCCATCCTTGCCGGTGGACTCCTGGGTTGCTTCGCCGCGAACCAGCAAAGCCTTGCCAACATATTGCGCTTCATAGCCCAGAACTTCACCCGTCACCGGGTCTTTCAGGGGCGTTGCGTTGCGGAATATGCGGTATGTCTTCTGCTTTTGCCCCGGCTCATCCCTTAGTGCGGAGTCGCCCTGACCGCGCGCGTAGGCGCGGTCGCCACGGGAGAGCAACACCCGGCCTTCTTGCGCTGCCACAATGCGTGGTGCAAATTTGAGCCCGTTCTCGTCGACGATCACCGGTTCAGCCAGAAAGGGTTCAATCAAGTGACTTTTCAAGGTCGGCAGGGCGTCGCTGGCCAGGCTCTCGTAGCGGATGCGTGGCGACACGCGAACCGTATCGGTCGGCGCCCCGTCGGCGGTCGACTGCTGGGTGCGCAGCGTGGCATTCCCGTCTTTTTTCTCCAGGTACAACTTCTGCCCCGGGTAGATGAGGTGAGGATTCTTGATGTCAACCAGGTTCATGCCCCACAACTCGGGCCAGCGCCACGCACTTTTGAGAAAGACGCCTGAGATGGCCCACAGCGTGTCACCCCGTTGGACGGTGTAGTTGTCGGGCGCATTGGCGGCCAATTCGCTCAAAGGCACACCCGCCTGCGCGACTTGGGCGGCCGTCGCCTTCTGGCCCGGCGTGACGGACAAATTCTGGGCCGACACCGTTGGGGCTGCCACGGTGCCAGTCAGCACCGCCATCGCGGCTATTGCGACTTTGGCTTTCGCCATCATGTGTTTGGTCATATTTCGCTGCATTGCAAAGGTCTCTTGGGCTGTTCGGGATGGTGCGCTGCCGCCTTGTCAGCCCGAAAAAAATCCTGATAAATTACGCGCGATTTTGCGCTCAAGCCCTTGATTCGGCAACGTTTTATATCCAGGGACTGTGCTGAACCTGCGAAAAGTAGCGAAAATAACGACATTCTGAAACTTTGCGGGACAGACCGCAGTTACGCGAAGCGAACCAGCTCTGTCCTCAACTGATTATCGGATGTTGGAAGTTCACTTTGCGGGACAGACCGAATCCTCAACTGATTAAAACATGGCTTTACTCTCCATTCTTTGCTTTCCCGACCCCAGGCTGCACACCGTGGCCAAGCCGGTGTCGGCGGTGGACGCGCGCATCCGGACGCTCATTGTGGATATGCTGCACACCATGTACGACGCCAAAGGCATTGGCCTGGCGGCCACGCAGGTCGACGTCCATGAACGCCTGATTGTGATGGACGTGTCCGAAGAACGCGATCAGCCCCTGGTGCTGATCAATCCTCAGATCCTCTGGACCAGCGCCGAGACCCACCTCAACGAGGAAGGCTGCTTGTCAGTGCCCGGTATTTATGATGGTGTGCAACGTTTTGACGCCGTCACGGTGAGCGCCCTGGATGACGCTGGAAAATCCCGCATCATTGAAGCCGAAGACCTGCTGGCGGTGTGCATCCAGCACGAGATGGACCACTTGATGGGCAAAGTGTTTGTCGAATACCTCTCACCCCTGAAACGCAATCGCATCAAGAAAAAAATGCTCAAGGCGCAGCGTGAGGAGCCGTGTTGAGGCTCATCTTCGCGGGCACGCCCGAGTTTGCCCGCGTCGCTCTGGAGCGCCTGCACGCTGCCGGTTTTGAGATTGCGCTGGTGCTGACCCAGCCCGACCGCCCGGCCGGGCGCGGCATGAAGTTGCAGGCATCCAGCGTCAAACAATATGCGCTCGAGCAAGGCCTGCCGCTGGCGCAGCCGCGCAGCCTGCGGCTGGACGGCAAATACCCGGTTGATGCGGCCGCGGCGCGCGCCCTGATTGAGGCGGCGCAGGCGGATGCCATGGTGGTGGCCGCCTACGGCCTGATCCTGCCGCAGTGGGTGCTTGACACGCCGCGTTGGGGCTGCCTGAACATCCACGCCTCGCTGTTGCCGCGCTGGCGCGGCGCGGCGCCGATTCACCGTGCCATTGAAGCCGGAGACGTCGAGACCGGCGTCACCCTCATGCAAATGGACGCCGGACTGGATACCGGCGATATGCTGCTGGTCGAAAAGTTGCCCATCGCTGCCACCGACACCAGCGCCACCTTGCACGACAAACTGGCAGCGCTGGGCGCCCGCCTGATGGTCGAAGCACTGGAACTGGCGGCTTGCGGCGGTCTGAAACCGGTCCCCCAAGCGGTGCAAGGTGTGAGCTATGCGCACAAAATTGAAAAGCACGAGGCCGTAATTGACTGGGCGCAAACGGCCGAGCTGATTGCACGGCGTGTTCGCGCCTTTGACCCGTTCCCGGGTGCCTGCGCCACGGTGAATGGTGAAACGCTCAAAATCTGGACCGCAAACGCAGCCTCAGGTACGCCGCCTTCAGGTACAAAGTATGGGTCAATTCTGGCGGTAGCCCCTGAGGGCATTGCCGTCGCAGCCATGAATTCCATGGTAACCATCACTCAGTTGCAGCGCCCTGGCGGCAAGCGTTTGGGGGTGGCCGACTTCCTGCGCGGCTTTGATCTGCGGCCCGGTATGGGCTTTGAGAAGCACGGGTGATTGCCCGCGCCATTGCCGAGGCACTGTCAGCCGCCGTAAGCCTGCCCCCGCCCATTGTTCTTGGCAAAATACAAGCGGGTGTCGGCTAAAGCCACCAGCGCAGCACTGTCGCTGGCAGTCTTTCCGGCTATTGTGTTTGTCTCTTGTTTTGAACGCGTTGCCACGCCCAGACTGATGGTGACAAATGGACTGACGTCGGATTTTTCGTGCGGAATTTCCTTCGCTCTGACCTGCTGCTCCAACTGGCGTGCCATGAGCATCGCGTCATCGAACCGGATGTCGGGCAGAATGCAGACAAATTCCTCGCCACCGTAACGCGCCACCACATCGGCCGGGCGCTTCAGCGCATCCTTCAGTGTCATGGCGATTTGTTGCAGGCAGTCGTCTCCGGCCTGGTGACCATAGTGATCGTTGTAGCGCTTGAAGAAGTCGACATCGAGCAGAATGACGCTCAGGGGTGAATCATTGCGTGCTGCGCGCGCCCATTCGATCGCCAGTTGCTGGTCAAAATAACGACGGTTAAAGACGCCCGTCAGACCATCCAGGAACACCAGTTTGCGCAGCAGGTCGGACTGTTGTTTGAGCAAGAGATGGGTCTTGACTCTGGCCCGCACCACGGCCGGGTTGACCGGCTTGGCAATGAAGTCAACCGCCCCCACCTCCAGGCCGTGAGTTTCCTGCACCGCGTCATCGTGCGCGGTCAGAAAAATCACCGGAATGTTTCGCGTTGCTTCATCGGCCTTGAGCTGTGTGCAAACTTCAAAACCGTCCATTCCCGGCATCACCACGTCGAGCAACACCAGATCCGGCGGCTTATCTTTGCAAATCGCCAGCGCCTGCGCGCCACTGGTGGCCATGAACACCTGGTAGTCAGCCGCAAAGATCTGGTACATCACCTGAATATTGATCGGCTGATCGTCCACCACCAGCAGCCGGGGTTTGCCCTGCGTGGCGTCAAGCAGCTTGGCGATGGGTGTGTCGTCGTTGAACATGGTCAGATCGAAGGGCTGAATTTCTGAAGCAGGGCCTTGCATTGAATCATGCCCTGCGCGAAGTCAAATGTGGCCAGTGCCGCGTCCAGCCCCTTGAGTTCGTCGGGTGCGCTGTGAGCCAGGGTGTGGCGCAATTGCGCATAGACGTCCACAGCGCGCATGTCAGAATTATTCAGCAAGTCATGCAATTCCCGAATGTCCGCCAGCATCCGGGGGGTGTCCAACGCAAGGTTCGTGGCGGCGGCCGGACCCTGCGCTGCAGGCGGGGTGAACCTTTCGGCGATTTGGCCCATGATGCGGCCAGTTGAAGCCACGGCGGCGCGAAAGTCGGCGCGCAAAACGTCATGCCGAAGGCTAGCGTCTGCGCTCTTGACGATGCTTTCAGTCTGACGGGCCACGGCCGCCAGATAGCTGGCACCCACGGTCGCGGAAAGCCCCTTGAGCGTATGCAACAAACCGGCTGCTCCGGCTAATTCACCCCTCTGCAAAAGCCCGTCGAGTTGATCCGGCAGGCTGGCGATCTGGTCCAGGTAAGACTGGAGAATACGGGCATACAGGGCGGTGTTGTCCCCCAGGCGTTTCAGCGCACCCTCTACGTCAACGGTGTCAACTGGGGGCAGGGTTTGGGCCGGGCCATGGGCTGCCGCGCTGGCTGGCGTTGCGGCAGCGCTCGGGTCGGCGGCTGGCGCTGAAGCAGCGTCAGTGGAGCGCCTGATGTGGCTTTGCAACACCTTGATCAGGTGGGAAAGATCAAAGGGCTTGCCCACGTGGTCATTCATGCCGGCTGCCAGGCAGGCCTCCCGGTCAGACGCCATGGCGTTGGCGGTCATGGCAATCACGGGCAGGTCCGTCAAGCCCAATTCATGGCGAATGAGGCGCGTGGCGGTGTAGCCGTCCATCACCGGCATCTGGATGTCCATCAGCACAGCATCAAAGGGCGGGCGGGCGGCAGCCACAGCGGCAACACCCAATTGCCCGTTGGCCGCGAGTTCAATCAGCGCACCTTCGGCGCTCAGCAGTTCCTGCGCTATTTGCTGGTTGATCAGATTGTCTTCAACCACCAGCAAACGCAGGCCTTCCAGATGACGTTGTTTTGCGGCTTGTACTCTGGGGCTGGCACGCAGATGGGGGCGGCCGGCCTGGGCGTCGACCACCGCGTCAAACAGCATGGACGCGGTAACCGGCTTGACCAGAAAGCCATTCAGGCGCGCCTGCTCCTGCGCCGAGCGCTGCGAGAGCCTTTCCCGGCCATGGGCGGTCACCATGACGATGATGGGCGCATCCACAGACGGGGTGATCTGCCGTAGGCGCAGAGAAGTTTCCCAGCCATCCATGCCGGGCATCTCCCAGTCCATAAAGACCGCCTGGTAGGGCGCTTGGGCGGCTTTGGCGCGTGCCTCGACCAGGCCAACAGCTTCGACCCCGCTTGCCGCCACGTCAACCTGCCAGCCCCAGGACTGCGCCATGGTCACCAGTAATTCGCGCGCTACTGCGTTGTCGTCCACCACCAGCACGCTCAGGTGTGTTGACAGGCGCGCGCTGGACAAGTCCAGGTCCGGGTCGTCGGGCACCTGATCGGTGGCGGGCAGGGTGACGGTGAAGTAAAACGTGCTGCCCTGGCCCATCACACTGTCCAGCGCCAGCTCGCCGCCCATCAGCGCCACCAGCCGTTTGCAAATGGACAGGCCCAGGCCGGTGCCGCCAAAGCGTCGGGTGGTCGAGGTCTCAGCCTGTGAAAAGTCGTCAAAAATGTGTTTCTGGTTCTCGGGGGCAATCCCGATGCCGCTGTCGCGCACTGAAAAGCGCAGCGTGGTGTCGGGGCCGGTCCGGGCCAGCACCTTGACTTGAATGACCACTTCGCCCTGCGCTGTGAACTTGATGGCATTGCCGCTCAGGTTGATGAGCACCTGCTGCAAGCGCATCGAATCGCCAATCAGGGCCTTGGGGACGGCCGGGTCAATGTCAAACAGCACCTCAACCGGTTTTTCAGCCACGTTGGCCGACACGATAACCGACAGGTTGCGTAGCAGGCGATCAAGCCGGAATGGGTGGGAATCGAGCGCCATCCTGTCAGCATCGATTTTGGAGAAATCCAGAATGTTGTTGAGTAATACCAGCAGCGATTTGGCGGCATCCTCAGTCTTGCTGGCGTAGTCAAGTTGACGCTTTGACAGATCGGTGCTGTGCAGCAGTTTGAGCATGCCCAGAATGGCATTCATGGGGGTGCGGATTTCGTGGCTCATGTTGGCCAGGAACTGGCTCTTGGCGACAGTGGCTGCCTGCGCTTCTTGCACGGCTGTGTGCAGCGAGCTTTCATAATCCTTCTTGGCGGTGATGTCGGTGCGGATGGAAACGTATTTCTCAATCGCACCGTTCTTATCGAAAAAAGGTGCGATGACAGCGTCAACCCAATACCGGGCGCCGTCCTTGGCGCGGTTGCACACCACATCGTGCCAGACGTAACCGCTTGAGATGGTCTTCCACATGGCAGCCCAGAATTCATCAGACTGGGCATCGGACTTGACGATCCGGTGGTTTTGCCCCATCAGTTCTTTACGGCTGTAGCCGCTGATGCGGCTGAACAACTCGTTGACGTAGATGATGTTGCCTGCTGGGTCGGCAATCGAGACGATCGAATGCTGGTCAATCGCCGCCATCAGGGCCTGGGACTCCCGCACCGACTGGGTCAGTAGTTGATTCGCAGTTTTTTGTCCGCTAAGCAGGCGATCGAGATCCTTGGTCATGGCCCTTGCCAGAGTCTGGGCGCGGGCGCGGCCAACGAGCAGGAGCCAGGCGCTGATGGCCATCAGAAGGCTTGCTACCACACCGCCCACGCCCACCAGCAGCGGCCTGCTGCTTTCCAGTTGCGACTCGAGCCGGGCGCTGCTGCCTGCGCGTAGCAGCAGCAGCCGTCCCTCAATCGGCAGGGCGCGGTATTTATGAAGTTTGCGTTGCGTCGAAAAATCTGTTGGCGAGACTGTACCGGCACTTGCATCAATCATTTTTTGCGAGAAAAACACAAGTGTTTTTGCTGAAGCTTGGAGGTCATCAAACAGCTCGAAATCAACCATGCCATTGGCGACAAAAGTGGAGCTGGACAACAGTTCATTGGCCACCAGGGGGGTGAAAAAAAGTCCGGCCAGTTGGGCCCGACGCGCCTGCGCTGTAGCGGGCTTTGTGCCATCCTTAAAAACCGGCACCAGGTAGAGAAACCCCGCGCCCTTTTTTCCGTCCTGAACCAGCGTAATGGCGTTCGAGAGGCTTGGCTCGCCGGTGTCGATGGCGCGTTCAACCGCCGCGCGGCGAATCGGCTCGGAACCCAGGTCCAGCCCTTGGGCGGCGCGGTTGTTGGCCAGGGGTTCGATGTATTTGATGACATACAAATCGGCGGCGTCGCCTTGGGTTTTGACGGAAAAATCGGGGGCCTGATCAGCTTTTTCGGTCGCCTCGAAGCGGGCAAGGTCAGTGCGCATGACGCGCTCAATGTAGCCAAAGCCGCGCACGCCGGGGAATTCTGATGCGATGTCGCGTGCTGCCACGTAGGCACCAAAATTGGCCCGCCGCATGACGCCGGTGCTGGCCTGCGCGCCGATGGCGCCCCGCATGCCATACAAGGGTTGAGTGAACTGGTTCCGAATGGAGGCATCGATGCGATCAAAATTCTCGTTCAATTGCTCCCGCGCCTGATCATGAATATGTTGCCGGGTGGTGTACACGCTGTAGGCCGTCAGCGAGAGGCCGGCCACCAGCAGCACAAGCGTCGATAACAAAGGATTCCAGCCGTATTGCAGTGGGTTGAAGTTGAATTTCTTACGCATAAGTATTTGTCTTTTTTTCCGCTGATCTGGCGTGTTCATTATGAACGACATTTTTGGTCCATTGCAAGATGCGCAAGCTGACGCTGGCGTGGAAGCTCTTCCGTGTGAAAATGGGAACTCAATTACCAGGAATCTGCCTCATGCCCCATCGCGCCACCAAAATCGTCGCCACCCTTGGCCCGGCCTCCAGCGACCCGGCGTTGCTGGAGCAGATGATTCGCGCCGGCGTCAATGTGGTGCGCTTGAACTTCAGCCACGGCCAGGCGCAAGACCATATTGACCGGGCCCGACTGGTGCGTGAAGTGGCAAAGCGTGTCGGCCGCGAGGTGGCCATCATGGCCGACCTGCAGGGCCCCAAAATCCGCGTTGGCAAATTTGCTGCTGGCAGCGTGATGCTGGAATCAGGCCAGAAGTTTGTGCTCGATGCCGCGCGTACCGAGCTCGGCGATATCGATGGTGTGGGGCTGGACTACAAGGCGCTGCCGCGCGAGGTCAAGGCGGGTGATGTGCTGTTGCTTAACGATGGCCTGATCGTGATCACGGTAGATGCGGTCAAGGGCGAGGCCGTGCATACCACGGTGAAAATGGGGGGCGAGTTGTCCAACAACAAGGGCATCAACAAGCAGGGCGGCGGCCTGACGGCGCCGGCGCTGACGGCCAAGGACATGGACGACATCCGCACCGCCATGAGTTTCCAGGCCGACTACGTGGCTGTGAGTTTTCCCAAGAGTGCGAGCGACATGGAACTGGCGCGCCAGTTGTGCAACGTGGCGGCGGCCGAGTACGGACACAAGCCGGGACTGATTGCCAAGATCGAACGGGCCGAGGCGATTCCGAAGCTGGAAGAAATTTTGCGCGCCAGCGACGGCATCATGGTGGCGCGTGGCGATCTGGCGGTTGAGGTCGGCAATGCCACCGTGCCGGCCCTGCAAAAACGCATGATCAAGCTCGCCCGCGAGCATGACAAGGTGGTAATTACCGCTACGCAAATGATGGAGTCCATGATCACCAACCCGGTGCCGACCCGCGCCGAGGTCAGCGACGTGGCCAACGCGGTGCTCGATGGCACCGACGCCGTGATGCTGTCAGCCGAGACGGCAACCGGCAAATACCCGTTGGAAACGGTTCAAGAGATGGCCAAGATTTGCCTGGCGGCCGAAGGGCCTGGAGACTTCAAGCTGGAAGCCGATTTCACCGGCAAGAAGTTCAGTCGCATTGACCAGTCGATTGCCATGGGTGCGCTGTTTACCGCCCATCATCTCGGTGCCAAGGCGATCGTGGCCATGACCGACAGCGGCTCGACCGCGCTGTGGATGAGCCGCCATCTGATTCAAGTGCCAATTTATGCGCTCACCTCCAAGGTGGCGACGCAACGCAAGATGGCGCTGTACCGCAATGTGCAGCCCTTGTTCATCGACACCAGTGCCGACCGCGACACAGCGCTGAAGGAGGCCGAGAACCACCTGAAAACCCGTGGCATTGTGCAAAAAGGCGACATTTACGCCATCACCTGCGGCGAGCCCATGGGCGCGCCGGGCGGCACCAACATGCTCAAAATCTGCCAGGTGTCGTAAGGATATGGCCCCCACGCTCCCTCACTGCGTGTGCTCGCTGCCCCCCAAGGGGGCTAATTTTGGCTTTCGCCGAACTTCGTTTCCTTGGGGCGGCCCGGCGCAAAATTGCATTTACCGAAGGGTAAAATCGACCCAGTGGCACAAGTTACCAAACGCTTACCAACTTCTCGGGGGATATCAATATGGCACTCGTCTCGATGCGCGAACTGCTGGACCATGCCGCCGTCAACGGCTACGGCATTCCGGCTTTCAATGTGAATAATCTGGAGCAGGTGCAGGCCGTCATGGCGGCGGCCGATGAAGTCGGTGCGCCCGTCATTTTGCAGGCCAGTGCCGGGGCCCGCAAGTATGCCGGCGAGGCCTTCATCAAACACCTGATCGCGGCCGCCATCGAAGCCTACCCTCATATCCCACTGGTGATGCACCAGGACCATGGTCAAAGCCCCGAGGTGTGCCAGGGCGCCATCAACCTGGGTTTCAGCTCGGTGATGATGGACGGCTCTTTGATGAGTGACGGCAAAACCATCGCCAGCTACGACTACAACGTGGAAGTCACGCGCAAGGTGGTGGACATGGCGCACAGCACCGGCGTCACGGTGGAAGGAGAGCTGGGCTGCCTGGGCTCGCTCGAGACCATGAAGGGCGACAAGGAAGACGGCCACGGCACCGAAGCCACCATGACGCTTGACCAGTTGTTGACCGACCCCGAGCAGGCGGCCGATTTTGTCAAGCGCACCCAACTCGACGCGCTGGCGATTGCGATTGGCACCAGCCATGGCGCCTACAAGTTCACGCGCAAACCCACCGGTGACATTCTGGCGATTGAGCGCATCCGGGAAATCAACCGCCGCATTCCCAACACCCATCTGGTGATGCACGGCTCCAGCAGCGTGCCACAGGATTTGCTGGCCATCATCCGTGAATTCGGTGGCGACATGAAGGAAACCTACGGCGTGCCGGTGGAAGAAATCCAGAAGGCGATCCAGTTCGGTGTGCGCAAGATCAACATCGACACCGACATCCGCCTGGCCATGACCGCTGCCGTGCGCAAGTACATGGCGCAAAACCCCGACAAGTTCGATCCGCGTGACTGGCTCAAGCCGGCCCGCGAGGCCGCCAAGCAGATCTGCAAACAGCGCTATCTCCAGTTCGGCTGCGAAGGCCAGGCCGGCAAGATCAAGGGCCACAGCCTCTTTATGGTAGCCGGGCAATATGCACGCGGTGAACTGGCGCAAGTCGTGCAGTGATATGACTGCGGCCCTGCACACTTCCATGCTGACCTCTTTGCCCCTGCTTGCGCGTGGCAAGGTGCGCGACAACTACGCCGTGGGCACAGACCGCATCCTGATGGTCGCCAGCGACCGCCTCAGTGCCTTTGATGTGATCCTGGGCGAGCCGATACCGGGCAAGGGCGCGCTGCTAACGCAAATGGCGCTGTTCTGGTTTGACAAGCTCGGCCCTGCCGGTTTGAACCTTTGCCCGATCCACCTCACCGGTGACGCGCCCGAGAGTGTGGTGAGCGCTGCCGAGCTGCCGCAGGTGGCCGGCCGCGCTATGCTGGTCAAGCGCCTCAAACCGCTGCCGGTGGAAGCCGTGGTGCGCGGTTATCTGGCCGGCAGTGGCTGGAAGGAATACCAGGAGAATCAGGCGGTGTGTGGCGTCAAGCTGCCGCCGGGGCTGAAGAATGCCTCCAAGTTGCCAGCGCCGATCTACACGCCAGCGGCCAAGGCAGCGGTGGGCGAGCATGACGAGAACATCACGTTTAAGCAAACGGTGGACATGATCGGTCTGGATCTGGCCACCCGCATTCGTGACATCAGCCTGCGTCTGTATCAGGCCGCCAGCGAGATCGCTGCGACCAAGGGCATCCTCATTGCCGATACCAAGTTTGAATTCGGTCTGGACGCCGACGGCACGCTGACGCTGATGGATGAGGTGCTCACGCCTGATTCGTCCCGTTTCTGGCCGGCCGAGAGCTACCAGGAAGGTAGCAACCCGCCCAGTTACGACAAGCAGTTTGTGCGCGACTGGCTGGAAGGCGCACAGGTGGACGGCAAACCCTGGAGCAAAATCCCACCGGCGCCGCGCGTGCCCCATGAGGTGATTGCCAAAACCGCCGCCAAATACCAGGAAGCGCTGACGCGGCTGACGGGCTGAACCCCAGGTTCAGCTCAGCACCACGCTGCTCAAACGCCTGCGGTAGGTAGCGACGGTCGGGTCCACCGGCGGAATTTGGCCATCAGCGACCTTCACCTTGGGCGGCTCGATGATGTCCAGAATCGCAATGAAGGTTTTGCGGGCGAGTTCGTCGGCCCAGCTTTTGTCGCGCATCAGGATTTCAATCAACTCGTCCATGGCAGCAGGCCAGTCTTGCGCGGCTATCAGGGTTTGCGCCTTGCCAAAGCGGGCGTCGAAGTCGCGCTTGTTGGCTGCAATCTTTACATCAAAACCGGCGGCAGCCCGCGTCAAATCTTCACGGTCAGCGGCGAAATCAATTGCATTCATCCAGCGTTGCAGCGAATCAAAGCGGCGTACCAGAGCGGTCTTGGCGATCACCGGGGCAAAGGCCACCTTGGCATCGTCATCGCGACCTTCCTTCAGCAGCAGCTTGATGTACTCAAAACGGGCCTCTTCGTCATCCGGGTTCTTGAGCAGCGCCTGATGCAAAGCCTCGTGCACCGCCTGCGGGTCGTCGGCGGCCGGTGCGTCACCTACTTCGACGCTCGTCACCTCGGCCTCCAGCACCTCGCCTTCTGGCAGGTGTTTGTCCAGAAAGGCCTTGATCTGGCCTTCGGGCAGCGCACCGGTAAAACCGTCCACCGGTTTGCCGCCCACCATCAGCACGCAGGTCGGAATGCTGCGAATGCCAAAGCCCTGGCTCAGTTCCTGCTCCTGGTCGGAGTCAATCTTGACCAGCTTGAAACGGCCGGCGTACGCGGTTTCCAGTTTTTCCAGCAGCGGGCCGATCACCTTGCAGGGGCCGCACCAGGGTGCCCAAAAGTCAACCAGCACCGGGGTGTGCATCGAGGCGGCAAGCACCTCGACATCAAAGTTTTCAACCGTAACATTTATCATTCTGCTTGGCTCGGGTTAGGGAAACTCTGCATAACCCCTCCCGTTCGGGCTGAGCTTGTCGAAGCGTTCTCTAAGTTATTGATTTATAGCGAGAACATTTCGACAAGCTCAATGCGAACGGACTTATGCAGATGTTCCTTAGGTTTAAGTAAAATTCAATATTATTAACTTGCGGGACAGACCGCAGCTACGCGAAGCGAGCCAGCTCGGTCCTCAACATTATGAAGATTCAAATCGGCGTTGTCATGGGTTCCAGTTCCGACTGGGACACGATGCAGCACGCAGTCCACATTCTCCAACAGTTTGGAATCTCGCACGAGGCGCGGGTAGTCTCGGCGCACCGCATGCCCGATGATATGTTCGCCTACGCGGAAGCTGCCGTCGGCCGTGGCCTCAAAGCCATCATTGCTGGCGCCGGTGGTGCGGCGCATCTGCCGGGCATGCTGGCGGCCAAAACCACGGTGCCGGTGCTGGGGGTGCCGGTGGCGTCAAAACATCTCTCGGGAGTGGACTCGCTGCACAGCATTGTGCAAATGCCCAAGGGCGTGCCAGTGGCCACGTTTGCCATCGGCGCTGCCGGTGCCGCCAATGCGGCCCTGTTTGCGGTGGCCATGCTGGCCAATGAAGACGCTGCGCTGCGCGCCAAACTCGATGCTTTCCGCGCCGAGCAGACCGAGATCGCCCGCAGCATGACGCTGCCGCCGGTGCTATGAGCGCCGCCGCCGCGCCGGGCCGCCCCAAGCAAGGCACGACCCCCTCGGGGGGCAGCGCCGTACGCGCAGCGACAAGCGTGGGGGCCACATTTCTTCCCGGCAGCGCGGGCAGCGGGCAGCAGACGACACTGGGCGTGATGGGCGGCGGTCAGTTGGGCCGCATGTTTGTGCAGGCAGCGCAGGCGATGGGCTACTTCACGGCCGTGCTGGACCCCGACGTGGTCAGCCCGGCCGGGCTGGTGAGCCACTATCACATCCAGACCGATTACCTGGACCAGCAGGGCCTGGCGCAACTGATGCAGCGCTGCGCGGCCATCACCACCGAGTTTGAAAACGTGCCGGCACCCGCCCTGATGACGCTGGGCGCAGCCCGGCCGGTGGCGCCCAGCGCCGAGGCGGTGGGCATTGCGCAGGACCGGGTCAAGGAAAAAGCGCATTTTGTGCGCTGCGGGGTGCCCTGCGCGCCGTATGTGGTGATCGAGTCGGCGGCGCAACTGGCCGCCGTGGCCGACGATTTGCTGCCCGGCATCCTCAAAACGGCGCGCATGGGCTACGACGGCAAGGGCCAGGTTCGCGTCACAACCCGCGCTGAGCTTGCCAGCGCCTGGGACGAACTCCAGGGCGCGACGTGCGTGCTGGAGAAAATGCTGCCGCTCAAGGCCGAGTGCTCGGTGATCGTGGCGCGCGGCTGGGACGGTGCCATGGTCAATTTTCCGCCGCAACTCAACTTGCACCGCGCGGGCATTCTGGCGCTGACCGAAGTGTATGAAGGCGCTATTTCTCCAGCCCTTGCTGCGCGGGCGATAGAGGCTACCAAAGCCATCGCAGAAGAGCTGCAGTACGTCGGCGTTCTGTGCGTGGAATTTTTCGTATTGGAAGAGGGTAGCGCCGAGGCCAAAGCGCTCGGCGCCCTGATCGTCAACGAGATGGCGCCGCGCCCGCACAACAGCGGCCACTACAGTCTGGACGCCTGTGACCTCTCGCAGTTTGACTTACAGGTGCGCACCCTGGCCGGCCTGCCGCTGGTGCAGCCGCGCCAGCACAGCCCGGCCATCATGCTCAACCTGCTGGGTGATTTGTGGGTCAATCGTACGACCCCGCCCTGGGATCAGGTGTTGGCACTGCCTGGCGCGCACCTGCACCTGTACGGCAAGCTCGCTGCAGCCAAGGGCCGTAAAATGGGACACCTGACCCTCACCGGTGCCAGCGTGGCGCAGGTCCGGACCACCGCTTTGGCAGCCGCTGCGTGCCTGGGTATTGAGCCGTTTTGAGTGTGAATTGAACCATGATTCTGGACGGCTTTGCTGCAAAATCAATAACATCAGGCGCGCAAACAATCCGGGCCGGTGAGCTGTTAGGCGTGCCAACCGAGACCGTGTACGGTCTCGGCGCCGACGCCGACAACGACGCCGCAATTGCCAAAATTTTCAGCGCCAAAGGCCGACCCAGCGATCACCCCTTGATCGTGCACGTGCTGAGCGCGGCCAGCGTGGCGCACTTTGCGGTCCAGGTTCCCGACTTTGCCAACCAATTGATGCAGGCCTTCTGGCCCGGGCCGCTCACGCTGATCCTGCCGCGTCGCGATGGCGTGGCGGGCGCTGCGGCCGGCGGACAAAACTCCATCGGCCTGCGCTGCCCCTCGCATCCGGTGGCGCAGGCGCTGCTCAAAGCCTGCCTGGAACCCGACGCAAACACGCAAGCGCCAACCCACCCGCAAAAACCTGTATGGGGCATCGCCGCCCCCAGCGCCAACCAGTTTGGTCGCGTCAGCCCGACCACGGCGGCGCACGTGCAAAGTGAATTTGGCGCCGAGCTGTTGATTCTGGACGGCGGCCCCTGCACGGTTGGCATCGAGTCCACCATCATCGACTGCACGCGGGGTGTGCCGGTGCTGCTGCGCCCCGGCGCCATCACGCGCGAACAGGTGCAGGCGGTGTGCGGGCAAGCGGTGCTGCAACAGGATGCGCAGCTTACGCTTGATACGCCTGTGCCACGGGCCTCTGGCACGCTGGAATCACATTACGCACCGAATGCCAAGGTGCGCCTGATGGATGCCCGTGCCCTGCAGACGGCGCTGGACCTGTTGGGGGCTGACGCGGACGCGGGCACGGACCTTGGCGGTGCTGGCACCGACCGGCTCATCGCCACCTATTCACGCGCCAATCTCAAAACCAGGTCCACCCAGGTGCTGCTCAAACGCATGCCCGACAATGCTGGCGCCACGGCGCAGCAACTGTTTGCGGTGCTGCGTGAATTTGATGCCCAAGGCGTCAAGCTGATCTGGATTGAGACGCCGCCCGATAGCCCCGCCTGGGACGGTGTGCGGGATCGCTTGCAACGGGCCTCGGCCGCTTAGCGATAGCGCAGTTTCATCACCAGAATGGCCACGGTCAGGGCCAGCGTAATCACGTTGGCAACCACGATCGGCCAGGCGCCCAGCAGCAGGCCGTAGACCAGCCAGCAGGCGATGCCGGCGGTGAACGCGCTGTACATGCCCAGCGAGATACCGCGTACATCCCGCGTTCTGAACGTGTGCCAGACCTGTGGCACAAAGCTGGCGGTGGTGAGGACGGCGGCGCAGTAGCCGATGAGATCGAGCAGAGACATGGCAGGAAGGGGTCGCTGGCGGGGGCGCCAGCGCGAAGTGCAATAAAAGGCTCAATTGTCCCTCACCGCCCAATCCAGCAGCGCCTCAAAGGCCGGACGGGCCGCACTGGCGTTGGCGTGGTTGGCAATGGCGACCAGCACATAGCGTTTGCCGCTGGCCGCATGCACATATCCGGCGACCGCGGCGACATCGCGCAGGCTGCCGGTTTTCAGGTGGGCGCTGCCTCGGGACGCGGCGCGGCTGCGCCTGAGCGTGCCGTCCACCCCCGCGATCGGCAGGGAGGACATCAGCTCGGGCATTAACGGCGACAGGTAAGCGGTTTGCAGCAGGCGCGCCAGGGCCTGGGCGCTGATGCGCTCGTGGCGCGACAGGCCTGAGCCGTTGTCCAGCGTCGGCACGTCATCCGGGCCGATGCGCTCCGTCCACCAGCGGCGCAGTACCTCGCGTGAGGCCTCGCGCGTGGCTACAGGCACGGCATCCGGCATGGCAACAAGGCTGGCCAGGGTGCCGTTTTGGCCACGGGGCTGCAGGCTGAGCGTCAGGAACACCTGCTGCGCCATCACGTTGTTGCTGTATTTGTTGATGTCGCGGATGACCTCGACCAGCGTGGGCGAGCTCATTTCAAATACCGGATTCATCGGTGCGCCCGCCACCACCGGCACGCGTCCCTCGCGCACGGTGCCCGCCAGCTTGCCACCCATTGCGCGCCACAGGCCTTCCACAGCGCGCACGCTGTAGCTTTCAGGGTCGGCATACGCCACTGCCCAGACTTTCTCGGCGCAGTTGGCCGGGTAAACACCGGCAAAGCGGATGCGCCTGACGTCAGAGAAGTCGGCTTTGAGCGCGGCCCGGTAGTCGCCACAGTCCCCATTCGACAGCGGGACGCTGGTCTGCATCTGCACACCGGCCAGCGGCGGCTCGAACTGCACCTGGGCGGTGTTGGCGCTGCGATCCGGCACAAAGGTCATGACGACTGATTTGAAGTTGAGCAGCAGGGCGTCGGGCGCGGCGTTGTAGGGGCGCAGCGGTTCGCCGTCAAAGCGGGCCGGGTCGGATTCAGTCGTCTCGAAAGCGCTGCGGTCCAGCACGATATCGCCTGCGATCGACTGGATGCCCAGGCCCTGCACCCGGCGCAGCAGCAGCCACAGGCGCTCGGCCACCAGCTTGGGGTCGCCCAGGCCCTTGATGTACAGGTTGCCAAACAAGGTGCCATCCCGCACCGCGCCTTCCACAAACACCGGCGTGCGCCAGGTGTAGGCGGGGCCCAGCAAGTCAAGCGCCGCATACGTGGTGACCAACTTCATGACGGAGGCTGGATTGACGGGAACATTCGCGCGGTGACTCAGCCGCGGTGCTGATTTGCCCTCGGCGTCCAGCACCAGCAGGGTGACGGCCTCAAGTGGTACTTTGGCGCGGACCAGGGCGGCGGCCACTTCGGGCGGCAGGTTTTGTGCCAGCGCCAGGCCACACGCCAGAGTAGCGACAGCGCCCGACAGACAATGCAGTAAAGACATGCCCTGATTATCCAGCGGCCGATGCCCGCCACGGATAATGCGGGTATGCACGCTTCTCCACGCCATTCTTCAAAGGGTTTTTCACCGCGCACGATTGGCATCGCCGCCGCCGTCATCACGGTGCTGATCTGGACCGCCTTCATCGTCATCGCCCGCGCCTCGGCCGACCCGGCGCGCGGCGGCACCCTGAGCCCGTTTGACATTGCCTTTTGCCGCATCGTGGGCGCCAGTCTGGTGTTGCTGCCCTGGGGCTGGTGGCTGGTGCAGCGGGACCGTGCGCGGGGGCTGGGACAGTCCTCACTGTTCGGGCTGTCGCCGCTGTCTTTGCGGGTTACCGCCACGGTCGGCCTGTTTGGCGGTTTGCTGTATGCGCTGCTGGCCTACAGCGGCTTTGTGTTTGCCCCGGCAGCGCACGCTTCGGTGCTGATGCCGGGCAGTCTGCCGCTGTGGACCGCCCTGCTGGCAGTGTTCATCCTGCGCGACCGCATCACGCCGCTGCGCGCGCTGGGCCTGACTTTGATCGTGCTGGGCGATCTGGTGGTGGGCGGTGCCAGTTTGTTGCGCGCGTTTGACGGCGGCGAGGTCTGGAAGGGCGACCTGCTGTTCATGCTGGCAGCGTTGTGCTGGTCCACCTACAGCGTGCTGGCGCGCCACCATGCGCTGGACGCGGTGCGTGCCACCATCGCCATTACGGTCTTCGCCTTTGTCAGCTATGTACCGATCTACGCCCTGTTAATGCTCGGGCATGTCGTGCCGGGGCAGGTATTCACGGCCCCGCTGGGCGAGCTGCTGTTCCAGATGGCGTTTCAGGGCTGGGGTTCGGTGGTGATTTCCGGCATCACCTTCACCAAAATGATCCAGCACTTTGGCCCGGTACGCTCGACCATGATCACGGCGCTGGTGCCGGGGCTCTCGGCCTTTGGGGCGGTGCTGTTTTTGGGGGAACCCTTGTACTGGAATCTGTCAGCGGGCCTGGCCTTGGTGACGCTTGGTATTTTGTTTGGCGTGCGGGCGGCGGCCCCGGCTGTGATCAAAAAAGAAACTGCTGGCGCAGACACAGCAAGGGTCAGGGGTTAATCTGATGAAAACTTTTTGAAAATAGGGCGATGAACCTGCTTGCCTTTGACACCAGTACCGAAATGATGTCGGTCGCCGTGCAGCGCACGCTGGATGGCGCTGGCCAAGCGTTGCCGGTGAACCAGGTCTGGCAACACAGCGCCCCCGGCGGCGCGCAGACTTCGGCCACCCTGATTCCCACCATTCAGCGCCTGATGGCGCAGGCTGACTTGCAATTTGGGCAGCTTGACGCCATCGCTTTTGGCAGCGGCCCCGGCTCGTTCACCGGCTTGCGCACGGCCTGCGCGGTGGCGCAGGGGCTGGCCTTTGGCGCGGACGTCAAAGTGCTGCCGATTGACACCTTGCTGGCCGTGGCCGAAGAGGCGCGCTATCAGCAGGCGGCCGATCTGAACACCTTTCAAGTGATGGCCTTGCTGGACGCCCGCATGGACGAAATGTATGCGGGCCACTATGCCTTTGATAACGGACGCTGGACGCAAATTAAGGAGGGCCGCCTGATTCGACCCGAAAATCTGGTGTGCGATGCTGGCTGCACACTGGCCGGTAATGTCTTTGCCGCCTATGGTGCGCGTTTGCCTGCTCTTTTGGCGCAGCGTGTCGACGCCCTGCCCACTGCCAGCGCCATGTTGCGGCTGGCACCCGTCTTGCTGGCAGCGGGGCGGGCGGTGCGCGCCGAGCAGGCGCTGCCGCGCTACATTCGCGATAAAGTGGCCCAAACCACACTGGAGCGGGCGGTGGAAAAGGCAGCCCTGTGAGCGCCGTCCTTCAACCCATCGAAGCCGGCTTCGAGCCCCTGATGTTGCAGCACCTGGATGCAGTGCTGCGCGTGGAGCATCAGGCCTATGCCCACCCCTGGTCGCGCAGCAACTTTATCGACTCGCTCAAGTCCGGTTACGAGGCTCAATTACTGATGGCCGACGCCACCCTGCTTGGCTACTTCGTCGCCATGAAAGGGGTGGACGAGGTGCATTTGCTCAACCTCACGGTGGCGCTCGACTATCAGCACCAGGGCTGGGCCCGCGTCATGCTGGATGCACTCACCCTCTGGGCCAAAGGCCAGGGTGCAGAGTGGCTCTGGCTGGAGGTGAGGCTCGCTAACCTGCGTGCGCTGCAGGTGTACGAAAATCAGGGCTATCGCCGCGTGGGCGTGCGCAAAAACTACTATCCCGATGCCCATGGCCAGCGCGAAGATGCGGTGGTGATGAGCCTGCGTCTGTGACAATGTACGCATGAGCCTTGACCTCGACGATCGCCAGCGCGCCATGTTGCAGGAGATGGGGGTGCGCGTCTGGCTGCCGCAAGCGGCTGCGCCAGTGGTGTTGCCCGCAGCGCAGGCCGTGATGCAGCCAGCGCGCATGGCCGCCAAACCGGTGGTGGCATCTGCGCCTGAAAAGACAGCTTCTCATGCCCGGATTACGGCGGCTGAGACCCCAAGCGCCTTGCATCTCCGGCCGGAAGGGATTGACGGCATGGACTGGCCCGCGTTGCAGCAAGCCGTCTCGGGCTGTCAGGCCTGCAAGCTCTGCGCCGACCGCAAAAACACGGTGTTCGGTGTCGGCCAGGCCACCACAGAGCCCCGCGCCGCGCCTCGGGCCGACTGGCTTGTGGTTGGTGAAGCGCCCGGTGAAAATGAAGACCGCACCGGCGAGCCCTTTGTCGGCCAGGCCGGCCAACTGCTGGACAACATGCTCAAGGCCATCGGTCTGGACCGGCGCAACAAGGTCTACATTGCCAACGTCATCAAGTGTCGTCCGCCGGGCAACCGCAATCCGGAGCCGCAAGAGGTGGCGCAGTGCGAGCCGTACCTGCGCCGGCAGATAGAGCTGCTGCAACCCAAAATCATTCTGGCGATGGGCCGCTTTGCCGTGAACTCGCTGCTGCAAGCTACGTTGCCGGATGTTCATAAATTGCCACTGGGCAAACTGCGTGGGCAGGTTCACAGCTATCAAAGTGCAGGCCGCAACGTGCCGGTGATCGCCACCTACCACCCCGCCTATCTGTTGCGAAACCTGCCGGAAAAGGCCAAGGCTTGGGCTGATTTGTGCCTGGCACTGGACCTGATGCGGCAGGAGGCGCCGCAGAACAGGCCTGCTTCATGAGCCGGACCGGCCAGCCCGCGCCGGCAACAGCACCGAGCCAATCGCCAGCACCATCAGTACCACGGCCGCCCAGTCCTGCCAGTTCAGCACTTCGCCCAGCCACCAGGCGCCGCTGAACACACCCAGGACCGGAATCAGCATCACGCTGAGCGTGGACGCCACTGGCGGCAGGTTGCGTGCCAGATAAAACCACACGGCATGGGCAAAACCGAAGATCAGCACCGCGTTGTACCCGATGGCGCCCCAGGTTACGGCAGAAGGCGCCTTCCATTGGGGCTGCTCAAGCAGCACCGACAACAGCGTCATCACCAGGGTCGTCATGGCGGTCATCCAGAATGAAATCGTCAGGGTCGGCACGCTCAGCGTGGTGCGGCGCAGCAAGTGCGTGCCCAGGGCCCAGGAGAGGGCGGCAATCAGTGCGTACACCACCCCCAGCGGGCGGCCCGCCAGATGCGTGAACTCATGCCACAGCAGCAGCAACACGCCCAGCGCAGCGGCGGCCACGCCGACCCAGGCGCGGGCCGCGAGTTGGTTGCCGAAAATGAAGGCCCCCAGCAGGGCGGAAAAAATCGGCATGCTGTAGCCCAGGATGGCGGCGCGGCCGCTGCTCAGCGACTGCACCGCCACAATGATCAGGGCGTGCCAGACGAACATGTTGGTAAGCGCCAGCCAGAACAGTTCGCGCCAATGGGCGCGCGGAACGCGAAACGGCACTTTGAGTACGAGCAGGCCCAGGCCCAGCCCCAGCACCGGCAGGCCCAGCCACAGGCACAGCATGCGAAAGGTCAGCGGTGGAAAATCGGTCACACCCAGTTTCATGACGGGCCAGTTGATGCCCCAGATCAGCGTGAGAAGAACGAGCGCGATGAATTGTTGGCGGGAAAGGAGCTGCATAGGGGCCGATTGTCAGGCCTGTTGGGCGGCGCTTCTTACAATAGGGGCATGACCTTCCTCGACATGCTGCGCAACGCCGAGCGCCAAAACGGCTCCATGCTCTGTGTCGGGCTGGACCCGGAGCCCGCCAAATTTCCTGCGGCGTTCAAGGGCGACGCCAGCAAAATCTACGACTTCTGCGCCGCCATCGTGGACGCCACCGCCGATCTGGTGATCGCCTTCAAGCCGCAGATCGCCTACTTTGCCGCGCACCGTGCCGAAGACCAGCTTGAGCGCCTGATGGCACACATGCGCCGCGCAGCACCCCAGGTTCCCATCATTCTGGACGCCAAGCGCGGCGACATCGGCAGCACGGCCGAGCAGTACGCCAGAGAGGCGTTTGAGCGCTACGGTGCTGATGCGGTGACGCTGTCGCCCTTCATGGGCTTTGATTCGGTGCAGCCCTACCTCAAGTACGAAGGCAAGGGCGCCTTCCTGCTGTGCCGCACCTCCAACCCCGGTGGGGATGATCTGCAAAACCAGCGTTTGTCGTCCGTGCCTGGCGAGCCACTGCTCTACGAACACGTGGCCCGGCTCGTGCAGGGTCCGTGGAACCTCAACGGCCAGCTCGGCCTCGTGGTGGGCGCCACCTATCCCGCAGAGATCGAGCGCGTGCGCGCCGTGGCGCCGACCGTGCCACTGCTCATCCCCGGCGTCGGCGCCCAGGGCGGCGATGCGGCGGCCACGGTCAAGGCGGGTTGGCGCGGTGTGAACGGTGAAACGGTGGCGCCGATCATCGTCAACTCCTCGCGCGCTATTCTGTACGCCTCGTCGGGCGCCGATTTTGCGCAAACCGCCCGGCGTGAAGCAATCAAGACGCGCGACCTGTTGCAGGCAGCATTGCCGTCATAAGAGAACGAGCCCTAAGGGCGTCGGGTGGGCCATGCGCCGCGAAAGGATGAAGATGAAAATAAATTCTGAAAATTTCTGTGTGCAGGAAGGCGAAAAGGTCAAACTCAAGGAGTGGCCGACCGTTGTGAAGCCGGTGTATCATTCGAAGGAACAGTATCGAAAACTCCAAGCAGAGCACGTTGCGCAACTGAGTTCGTTGCAACAACTTCAATACGCATCCAACAGTCATGCCGTGCTGTTGATTTTTCAGGCGATGGACGCCGCCGGAAAAGACGGTGCCATTAGGCACGTGATGTCCGGCGTCAATCCGCAAGGCTGCCAGGTATTCAGTTTCAAACATCCGAGTGCTGTGGAGCTGGAACACGATTTTCTATGGCGCATCACCCAGTGTCTGCCGGAGCGCGGTCGGATCGGCATCTTTAACCGATCCTATTACGAGGAAGTGCTGATCGTTCGCGTGCATCCGGAGATTCTGCGCAGTGAAGGCCTGCCGGATGAGTTGCTCGATGAGAAGACAGTTTGGCAGGAGCGCTATCGTTCCATCGTGGACCTGGAGAACCATCTTACCCGCAACGGAACGCGGATCATCAAGTTCTTTCTTCACCTGTCGAAGGAGGAACAGCGCAAGCGCTTCCTTGATCGCATTGATGAGCCGGACAAGAACTGGAAATTCAGCCTTGCCGACATGACGGAGAGGAAATTCTGGAACGAATACATGAAGGCCTACGAGGAATGCCTGAGCGCCACCAGCACGCGCAACGCGCCCTGGTATGTCGTTCCGGCCGACGACAAAGAGAACGCACGGTTGATCATTTCTCGGATTATTCTCGACACGCTCAAGGCGCTCAAAATGACTTACCCCAAGTCCAGCGCAAAACGTCAACAGGAATTGCAGTCGATCCGTAAACAGCTTGCAAAGTAAGACTGATGTAGCAACAAATCGGGAGGGGTATATGTATGACAGCATTTCGCAAAGGCCGACATAGCGCGGCGCAGCAGGAACGGATGGTCAAGAAGCAGGTGTCTCCCGACTTCCTGGATCCAGTGCATGAGTGGCGTCGTCTCTTCGCCGAGACTTGGGGCACGTTCCTGCTGGTTCTCGTCGCCGCGGGGGGTGGGGTGGTTGCTGCCAGGAGCGGAGGTGCTGTCACGCTGGGCATGATAGTGGTTGCGCCCGGGCTCATGGTGATGGCGATCATCTACTTTATGGGCACCGTGAGCGGGGCACATTTGAACCCGGCAGTCACCTTGGCATTCGCCGTGCGGCGCAACTTCCCGTGGCGCCGGGTACCGGGCTACGTCTTGGCACAGATGATCGGCGGTATCGCGGCGGCGCTCTTCCTGCGGGCCATGTTTGGCACCATTGGCGCGCTGGGTGCAACCGTGCCGGGCAGCGGTGTCGGCAGTGGAACCGCGTTGGCAATGGAAGTGGTGCTGACAGCCGGGTTGGTGAACACGATCCTGGGCACGGCTGCGGGGGCGCGCAACATCGGCGCCAACGGCGCCATTGCAGTGGGTGGATACATTGCTCTGGCGGGTCTTTGGGCGGCGCCGATCAGCGGCGCCTCGATGAACCCGGTGCGTTCCTTGGCGCCTGACTTGGTGCGGGGTGACTTCGGCACGACGTGGCTCTATGTGGTGGGGCCGGTCCTGGGCGCGCTGATCGGCGTCGTCTTCGAGTGGCTACTCAAGGGCAAGCCCACCACTGCCGGTACGCTTGCGGCGCAAGGTTCCCTCGATATCGATGATTCGACGCAGACGCGTGAGTAGGAAAGAGATAAAGAAGTGGGAAAGAAGGGCTCCGTTCAATGCGCTTGTGGCGCTGACGCATTCGGAGGATTCTGAAGCGCAGCAATTTACGGTATGAGGGTGAGGCCAAGCTTGCAGAGGCTATGACTTACAAAAGCCGCCTGAGATAGCGCCCGGTGTGGCTGGCCGGGTGGGCGGCCATGTCTTCCGGCGTGCCCACGCCCACCACGGTGCCGCCGCCGGCTCCGCCTTCGGGCCCCATGTCGATCAGCCAGTCGGCGGTCTTGATGACGTCCAGGTTGTGTTCGATCACCACGATGGTGTTGCCGGCATCGCGCAGTTGGTGCAAGACTTTCAGCAGCAGGTCGATGTCGGCAAAGTGCAGCCCGGTGGTGGGTTCGTCCAGGATGTAGAGCGTACGCCCGGTGTCGCGTTTAGAGAGTTCCAGCGCCAGCTTGACGCGCTGCGCTTCGCCGCCCGAGAGCGTGGTGGCGGCCTGGCCCAATCGGATGTAACTCAGACCGACATCCAGCAGCGTGTGCAGCTTGCGCGCGAGGGTGGGCACCGCCTTGAAAAACGCGTAGGCGGCCTCGACCGTGAGGTCGAGGATCTGCGCGATGTTCTTGCCTTTGTACAGCACTTCCAGCGTTTCGCGGTTGTAGCGCTTACCGGCACAGACGTCACACGGCACATAGACATCGGGCAAAAAGTGCATCTCCACCTTCACCATGCCGTCGCCCTGGCAGGCTTCGCAGCGGCCGCCACCGCCTGATGCGCCCACGTTGAAGGAAAAGCGGCCCGGGCCGTAGCCGCGTTCGCGCGCCATTGGCACCTCGGCCATCAGTTCGCGAATCGGCGTGAACAGGCCGGTGTAGGTGGCCGGGTTGGAGCGCGGCGTGCGGCCGATCGGGGATTGGTCAACGTTGATGACCTTGTCAAAGTGCTCAATGCCTTCGATGGATTCATGCTCTGCCGGTTCGTCGTGGGCGCGGTACAGCGTGCGCGCCACCGCCCGGTACAGGGTGTCGTTGACCAGCGTGGATTTGCCGGAACCCGACACGCCGGTGACACAGGTGAACAGGCCGACCGGGAATTCCACGCTGACGCCTTGCAGGTTGTGGCCGCTGGCGCCCAGCACCCGCAGCGCCTGCATGTCGCCCTGGGTCGCCAGGTGCACGGCCTCACGCTCGGCCCGGCGCGTCGCCGCCGGGCTGGGTGCAAAGCGGGGGGCCTTGTCCTTGTGTTTATCGGCAGCGTCCACGCCGTGCACGGTGGGCAGCCAGGGCGTGCGGCGCTGGGGCACGGCAATCTTGAGCGTCTGCGCCAGGTACTTGCCGGTGAGTGAGTCAGGGGTGGCCTTCACCTGCTCGAAGGTGCCCTGCGCCATCACCCGCCCGCCATGCACGCCGGCACCGGGCCCCATGTCGATGATGTGGTCGGCGGCGCGCATCATGTCTTCGTCGTGCTCCACCACCAGCACGCTGTTGCCAATGTCGCGCAAGTGTTTGAGCGTGTCGATCAGGCGCTCGTTGTCGCGCTGGTGCAAGCCGATGCTGGGTTCGTCCAGCACGTACATCACACCGCTCAGGCCGGAGCCGATTTGCGAGGCCAGGCGAATGCGTTGCGACTCGCCGCCGGACAGCGTTTCAGCACTGCGCTCCAGGCTAAGGTAGTTCAGACCGACGTCGTTGAGAAACTTCAGGCGCAAGCCGATTTCACGCACCACCTTCGCCGCGATTTCGCCCTTGGTGCCCTGCATCTGCAAGGTGTTGAAGTACTGAAAACACTCGCGCAGTGTGAGGCGGCTCAACTCAAAAATGGCACGCGCTTGCGCGCCATCGCCAATTTTCACGTGCCGGGCCTCGCGTTTGAGCCGCGAACCCGCGCACTCAAGGCAGGGCTGGGTGCTGCGGTAGCGTGCCAGGTCTTCGCGCACCAGCGCCGAGTCGCTCTCCTTAAAGCGCCGCTGCATGTTGGGAATGATGCCCTCAAACGGATGCTTTTTGCTGATCTTCCTGCCTTGCGAGACACCGGAGTCCATCACATAGCTGAACTTGATGTCTTCCTCGCCCGAGCCCTGTAGAACGGCTTTTTGAACCGTGGCAGGCAGCGACTCAAAGGCCTGTTCAAGGTCAAACTTGTAGTGCCTGGCCAGACTCTCCAGCAGTGCAAAGTAGTAGCCGTTGCGCCGGTCCCAGCCCTTGATGGCGCCGCTGGCCAGGCTTAACGAAGGGAAGGCGACCACCCGGGCCGGGTCGAAAAAATCCTGCATGCCCAAGCCATCGCAGGCCGGGCAGGCGCCCACCGGTGAGTTGAACGAAAACAGGCGCGGCTCCAGTTCGCTGATGGAGTAGCTGCACACCGGGCATGAGAATTTGGCATTGAATAAGTGTTCTTTGGGGCTGTAGCCCTCGTCAACATTGCGTGAGGTGCTATCAATTTCAAGAGCAATGGCGCGGCCGCCGGCCAGCCGCAGGGCCGCTTCAAAACTCTCGGCCAGGCGCTGGCGCAGCTGGTCTCTGGCCTGCGGCTCGGTGTCCGGGCGCACCTTGATGCGATCAATCACCACGTCGACATCGTGTTTTTCGGTTTTTTTGAGTGGCGGCAGATTGTCAAACTCAAACGCCTGCCCATCGACCCGAAAGCGCACGTAGCCCTGCACCTGCATGTCGGCAAACACGTCCAGGAACTCGCCTTTTTTTTCGCGCGCCAGCGGCGCCAGAATCATCAGCCGGGTATCCGCCGGCAGGGCCAGCACCGCGTCCACCATCTGGCTCACGGTTTGCGCCTGCAAGGGCAGACCGTGCTCGGGGCAGAAAGGTGTGCCGGCCCGGGCAAACAGCAAACGCAGGTAGTCGTGGATCTCGGTCACGGTGCCCACGGTGGAGCGCGGGTTGTGCGAGGTGGCCTTCTGCTCGATCGAGATCGCCGGGCTCAGGCCTTCGATCACATCGACGTCGGGCTTGTCCATCAGTTGCAGGAATTGGCGCGCGTAGGTCGAGAGGCTTTCCACGTAGCGGCGCTGGCCCTCTGCGTACAGCGTGTCAAACGCCAGGCTGGACTTGCCGGAGCCACTCAAACCCGTGATCACCACCAACTGGTTGCGCGGGATATCAAGATCAATGTTCTTGAGGTTGTGCGTGCGCGCACCCCGAATGCTGATGGTCTGCTGCTGCAAGGCCATGGCAAGGTACTTGCCATCCGGATGATGCTCAAGGTACTTGCTATCCGGATATTGTTCGAGGCAGGTGCCGTCGGTGGGGGAGTTCAAGGTGGAATGGGCTCGGGAAAACCTATCATGATAGTCAAAGATGGCGACGTTGACACGCTGTCATGTCACTTCAGAGGGTTTGCGACAAGCACATTTGTTCGTAATTGAGATGCCTTTGCTGCGGTCTCAGCTTGTGGGGCTTTGGCGTCAGCGCTGCTGGAACAGCACCAGCCGGGTTTCTCGGCTGAGCTCGCCTTTGGTCGCGGTGATGGTGGCCTCGTAGCGTGCCCCCGGCACCGGCACCTGCGACTGGAAGCTGAAAACAAAGTTGCCAGCGGCGTCCGCGCGCAGGGTCTGGCTCAGCACCTGCTGGTTGATGCCGAAGATGCCGGCCAGCGATGCGACCACCTGCACCTGAACGTCCACCTTCGCATCTGGCGCGGTGCGCCCGCGCACTTCGATAGCGCCGCTGCTCACCTGCGCATTGTTGGCGTGGCTGGTAATCTGCAAAGGCAATACGGCCACAGGGGGTGGTGATTGCGGGCTGGCCAGGTGGAACACCCAGGTCTGGCGCACGGCGTTGCCGGCAATGTCGGCGGCGGTGACTTCCACCTGGTGGGTGCCGGGCCGAAGATCCCCGCGCCAGGTCAAGAACTGGGGCGTAATACTGGCGTTGCGCGTCACGTCCTGGCCGCTAATAACGATTTTCACGCTTTTCGGGTCCACGCCGACACCACCACTGTCGTCGAAAGTCACGGAAACGGAGACCGGGCCGGCTGTGACGGTTTCGTTGTTTTGCGGCGCAAGGTTTCGGATTGTGGGCGGCCGGGCGTCGACCAGCAAGGCCTGGTTCAGCCGCGAACGGATGGCTTGGTCGTTGGCTTCCAGAGAGGCAACGATGTTGAGCGAGGGCGGGAAGTTGTCGTTGCGGCGGATGGTGTAGGCGCCTTCATAGCGGCCGGGGCGCACTTCCTGCATTGCCACATCGCGCACCACTCCGTCGATGGTGACGGAAGCGCGCGCGCCGGGCGTGCCGATCACAGCAAAGCGCAGTTCGGCGCCGGGCTCGATGCGGGCCACCGGCGTGACGATAAAGCGCTCGATCGCGAGGGGCGCGGGAACGGGCGGCCGCGGCTGGGTGACCACCGGCGGCGGACTGCCCGCCAGCGCCTGCGTCGCCACGGTAAAGCCGCCGCGCACACGCAGCGTTGCACGCGCTGAAGGTTGCGGGCCGAGCTTGTCGCGCCGACTCAGGGTGTAGGAGCCCTCGTAAACACCACTTTCGACTTCGCGCAGCACGATATTTTTGTTGACGCCGCTCAGCCGCACACTGGCCCGCCCGCCCGGAGTGCCTTCCAGTGTGAAGTCGATGTCGCTGCCGGGTACAAGTTGGTCTGACTGGTCGACCTCGAAATTGCTGATCTCCGGCGCAAAGCGCGCCTTCGGCTGCGCACCCGCGAGTTGCGGCGCCGCAGCGATGAAGCAGGTCACGAGCAGCGGGACGAGAAATGAAATGAAACGAGGGGCAGTTCTCATGGAAAAACCTTTTGTCTTTTGTAATTGCGGCGTTAACCCAGTATAAGGAGCAGCAAGGCGGTCGGACGTAGGAGAATGCCCGGTAAAAGCGTAGGCACAATGCTCCGTTTTCCCTTACATGCCGGTCCTGCGCCTTTGGAAGGGTTGGCCCAAAGAGGCCTTCGATCACATCCACATCGGGCTTGTCCATCTGACACCCACTCACCTTACATTACGCACGGCACCTGGCCTAGATGTTCGTGTGGGCGTCGGTTGGTGTAAGAATGACGATTCAAATAATAACCAAGAAGATAGGCATGCCCAAGAATATCGTCATTTTTTCCGATGGCACTGGACAGGCGGGCGGCGTTCGACCGGATCAGCATCTGAGCAACATTTACAAACTGTACCGTGTCTGCCGCACCGGTCCTGACAGTCCGATCGACCCGTCGCACCAATTGGCGTTTTACGACGCGGGCCTGGGAACCGAAGCTGACGAGGGCAGTGTTCCATTACGTGCGGTGCAGTTGCTGAGCAAGGTCGCCAGTTCTGCGACAGGTCGTGGAATCAGCACGAACATCACCGATTGCTACGAAGCCATCTTGAAACACTACGAGCCTGGTGACCGAATTTTTCTATTCGGCTTCAGCCGCGGCGCGTATACGGTTCGTTGCGTGGGCGGCGTGCTCAGCCTGTGCGGCATTCCCACCACAGGCCCTGAAGGTGCGTCTTTGTCGCGTTACGGTCGCGCCCTACGCGAGATTGCTGAAGAGGCGGTATCTGAAGTTTATGAGCACGGTGCAGGCCGTGACCGGTTGAAATTTGAGCCGGAGCGTATCGAGAAGGCTAGACGCTTTCGCGTCAAGTACGGCTCTGACACTGTTGGACAAGCCAATACCGTCCCCTATTTCATCGGCGTATTTGATACGGTGACCTCACTGGGCGCAAAGGGGCTGCGACGTGGCCTGGAATTCTTGCTCTTGGGCGGCATGGTTGCTCTGCCGTGTGTGGTGGTCGCTGGCATCGTACATCTGATGTTTGGTTTTGGTTTCTGGTCAACGTTTTTTCTACTGACCGTCTTTTTAGGTCTATGGGCGGCTACCAGGACTTTTCTCTCCAGCTTAAAAGTTATTAAGGACTTCCCGGAGCAGGGACAGACGCAGTGGCATTTAGCAGGCTGGAGGTCAGGCTTCTACGATAAAAATCTGAGTCGTCGAGTGCGCGCCGCCCGGCACGCCCTTGCGATCGATGAAACCAGCGCGCTATGCTGTGGGCCAGAAAGTCCGTGCCCGCAAATTGCAGGCCAATCATCACACCAGGCTGCCCTCGTATGCGCTTGGCAAGGTGGGGGTGGTTGAGCAGATTCGCGGTGTGCACGTCTTTGCAGACACACACTCGCAGGGATTGGGCGAGCAGCCACAGTGGCTCTATGCGGTGGCCTTCGATGGCATTGAGCTGTGGGGCGGTGAAAGTTCGCCTGGCGTGCAAGTTTCCATTGACGCATTTGAGCCTTACCTGGAAGCACCGTGACTGCCATTCCTGCTGCAATGAACGATGCCGCCGCCGTCTTTCGCGAGCCGTGGGAAGCGCAGGCGTTTGCCATCGTCCTGCTGCTGCATGAGCGTGGCGTTTTCACCTGGCAGGAATGGGCCGACGCCCTGGCCGCCCAGATCACCCGTGCGCAGCGCGATGGGGACCCGGACCGGGGCGATACCTATTACCGACACTGGCTGAGTGCCCTCGAATCCCTGGTAGCCAAGAAAGGTGTCAGCAGCAGAGCTGAACTGGATCGATATCGTGACGCTTGGGATCATGCAGCCGACCGCACACCTCACGGCCAGCCAATTGAATTGCAGCCTGGTGATTTCAGCTAGGGCTCAGTGCACCACGCGCTCGAAACTGAACACCCCGGGTGAACGGATAGTGTCCACATCGACCGGGATCACGTCTTTGGGCAAAAACTTGCCCTCCAGCAGCAACTTGGACAGCGGGTTTTCAATCCGCTGCTGAATCGCACGCTTCAAGGGCCGCGCCCCAAACACCGGATCGAAACCGACCTTGGCCAGTTCGGCCAATGCGGCTGGTGACACTTCCAGCACCAAGTCCATCTTGGCCAGCCGCTGTTGCAGCACCTGAATCTGGATAGTGGCAATCTCGGCAATGTGCGCGGCGTCCAGCGCGTGGAACACCACGGTCTCGTCGATGCGGTTCAAAAACTCGGGGCGGAAGTAGTTCTTCAACTCTCCGGTCACCGCGTCCTTGATGTCCTCAACGTCCTGGCCGACCATGGACTGGATCAACTGGGAGCCAATATTGCTGGTCATCACGATCACGGTGTTTTTGAAATCCACGGTGCGACCCTGGCCGTCGGTCAGGCGGCCATCGTCGAGCACCTGCAGCAGCACGTTGAACACATCGGGGTGGGCTTTTTCGACCTCGTCGAGCAGCAACACGCTGTACGGCTTGCGGCGCACGGCTTCGGTCAGGTAGCCGCCTTCCTCGTAGCCCACATAGCCCGGCGGCGCCCCGATCAGGCGCGCCACCGAATGCTTCTCCATGAATTCGCTCATGTCGATGCGGATCAGGTGATCTTCCGAATCAAACAGGAAGCCGGCCAGTGCCTTGCACAGCTCGGTTTTGCCGACACCGGTGGGGCCCAGGAACAGGAAGCTCCCCGTCGGGCGATTGGGGTCCGACAAGCCAGCACGTGAGCGGCGAATGGCATTGGCCACGGCGATGATCGCTTCGTCCTGCCCGACCACGCGCTGGTGCAGTTTGGCCTCCATCAGCAACAGCTTGTCGCGCTCGCCCTGCATCATCTTGGCTACTGGAATGCCGGTGGCACGGCTCACCACCTCGGCGATTTCCTCAGCCCCGACCATAGTGCGCAGCAATTGCGGGCGACCGCCGTCTTTGGCGCTTTTGGCTTTGCCCGCTTCCTGAGTCTGGGCGTCCTTGAGCTGCTTTTCCAGGCCCGGCAGTTTGCCGTAGCGCAGCTCACCCGCCTTGTTGAAGTCGCCCTTGCGGGTGAGTTCTTCAATCTGAAAACGCAGCTTCTCGATCTCTTCCATGATCGCTTTGGAGCCTTGGGCCTGGGCTTTTTCTGCCTTCCAGATTTCGTCCAGGTCAGCAATCTCTTTTTGCAGCTTGCCGATTTCTTCCTCAATCAGGCCAAAGCGTTTTTGCGATGCCTCGTCCTTCTCGCGGCGCACCGCCTCGCGTTCGATCTGCAACTGGATCAAACGACGGTCCAGCTTGTCCATCACCTCCGGCTTGGAATCGAGCTCGATCTTGATTTTGGAGGCTGCCTCGTCGATCAGGTCGATCGCCTTGTCCGGCAGAAAGCGGTCGGTGATGTAGCGATGACTCAACTCGGCTGCGGCCACGATCGCCGGGTCGGTGATCTGCACGCCATGGTGGGTTTCATAGCGGGCCTGCAGGCCGCGCAGAATGGCAATGGTGGCTTCCACGGTAGGCTCGCCCACCAGAATCTTCTGGAAGCGGCGCTCCAGCGCGGCGTCCTTCTCGATGTATTTGCGGTACTCGTCGAGCGTGGTGGCGCCGACGCAGTGCAGCTCGCCGCGCGCCAGCGCCGGTTTGAGCATATTGCCGGCGTCCATCGCACCTTCGGCCTTGCCGGCGCCCACCATGGTGTGCAGTTCGTCAATGAACACAATGGTCTGGCCTTCGTCCTTGGCCAGGTCTTTGAGCACGTTTTTCAGGCGCTCTTCAAACTCACCGCGAAACTTGGCACCGGCCAGCAGAGACGCCATGTCGAGCGACAAGACACGCTTGCCCTTGAGTGAATCCGGCACCTCACCCGCTACGATGCGCTGCGCCAGCCCCTCCACAATGGCGGTCTTGCCGACCCCGGGCTCACCAATCAGCACCGGGTTGTTTTTGGTACGGCGCTGCAGCACCTGGATGGCGCGGCGGATTTCATCGTCACGGCCAATCACCGGGTCGAGCTTGCCCAGGCGCGCGCGCTCGGTCAGGTCAACACAGTATTTTTTGAGCGACTCGCGCTGGTCTTCGGCGTCGGCGCTGTCCACGTTCTGGCCACCGCGCACGGCGTCAATCGCCGCCTCAAGCGACTTGCGGGTCAGGCCATTCTCTTTGGCGATTTTTCCAATGTCCTGCTTGCTGTCGGTCAAGGCCAACAGGAACAGTTCACCAGCCACAAACTGATCGCCGCGTTTGATGGATTCTTTCTCGGCCGCCTGCAGCAGCGTGACCATGTCGCGGCCCATCTGCACCTGCTCATGGCCCTGCACCTGGGGCAGCTTCTTCATGGCCGTCTCTGCCGAGCTGAGCAAGCCCTGCACGTTGACGCCGGCCCGCTGCAACAAGGCACGCGGCCCGTCCTCCTGGCGCAGCATGGCGATCAGGACGTGGGCCGGTTCGATATAGGCGTGGTCATTGCCCAGCGCCAGCGTCTGGGCGTCACCCAGGGCTTCCTGAAATTTGGTGGTTAGTTTGTCAATTCGCATACCAATCCTTTGAGTTCCCTCGCAGCTTGAGCTTATCTTCAGATTTTCAAGCGTTTGACCCGGCGGTCACGTGACAAAAGTCAAGATCGGCGCAGTCTGGGGGTCTGTCCGGCCAAGACCACGGCGGTCAACCATTGCGTGCCTCGATACCCCATTTGGCCAACGTAGCATCATCCGTGACCCGCGCATCGACCCAGCGCGCGCCCTGCGGCGTCAGCTCTTTTTTCCAGAACGGTGCCTGGGTCTTGAGGTAATCCATCAAGAACTCGCAAGCCTTGAAGCTCTCGCCCCGGTGGGCTGAGGTCACGGCCACCATCACGATCTGGTCCAGCGGCTGCAACAAGCCGATGCGGTGAATGACGCGGGCCCCCAAAATATCAAAACGCTTGTGCGCCTGATCGATCATGGCTTCAATCGCTTTTTCGGTCATGCCGGGGTAATGCTCCAGCTCCATGCTGCTGATGCTGCCGGCTGTGCCCGCCGTGCGGTCACGCACAGTGCCAACAAAGCTGCACACCGCCCCAACGCGGGCGTCATCAGCCCGCAGGGCGCTGATCTCAGTACTCAGATCGAAATCGTGAGCCTGAATGCAAACGCGTGGGGAGGGAACTGGTGAATGGTCCATGCCGGGATTGTGGCACCGTCTGCAAGCCCCGTGCTACGATGTCGCCATGTTTGCTGTTCCGTTCAACGCCCATGCTGTCGCACCTGCCGGTGGGACGCTCTGTGCCCTGAACGCAGGTAAATCCAAAAAACCTACGCTCATCTGACCGGAGCTGCGGTTCCGTCCTCCGATGAGCGATGGAACTGCCAGACCCTCCCTGTTTTGGTTTTTCGCGCGCATCTGACGATGGTGACAACATCGGTCAAGTTTCAACCAAGGATAGATGCGTGCAAACTTCTGGCAATTTTTCAGGGCTGTGGATTCCCCTAATCACCCCGTTTTTTCTTGGCGCGGTGGACCACCCGGCGCTGACCCGACTGGTACACCGTTTGCGCCCGACCGGCATGGCCGGGTTCGTGGTGTGCGGCTCGACCGGTGAAGCAGCGGCGCTGGACCAGGCGGAGCAGCTCGCGGTACTCGATACGGTGCTGCAAGCCGCTGGTGGCCGGCCGGTCGTGATGGGCCTGTCCGGCTATCACCTGCCCAAGACACTGGCCTGGGTGAAAACGCTGGCCACGCGGCCCCTGGCGGGCTTGCTGGTGCCAGCGCCCCACTACATTCGCCCGGCACAGAGCGGGGTGCTGCACTGGTTCACTGCGATTGCCGATGCCAGCGCACTGCCGCTGATCGTCTACGACATCCCGTACCGCACCGGCGTGTCGATTGAACGCGCCACCCTGCTGGAACTGAGCCGCCAACCGGGCATCCGGGCCGTCAAAGACTGTGGCGGCGATGCGGCCAAAACGCAGGCGATGATTGCCGACGGCCGACTGCAGGTGCTGGCGGGGGAGGACGCGCAGATTTTCGCTACGCTGGCGCTGGGCGGCAGCGGCGCCATTGCCGCCAGCGCCCATGTGCATACCGGGCGTTTCGTGGGTGTGCTGCAGATGCTCAAGCAGGGTGAACTGGCGCAGGCCAGAGCGCACTGGCGGCCACTGCTGCCCCTGATTGAGGCGCTGTTCGCCGAGCCCAACCCGGGCCCGCTTAAGGCGCTACTGGCGCACCAGGACCTGATTCACAACGAATTGCGCGCCCCCATGACACAGGCCACGCCGGGACAAACGCAGCGCCTCATTCAACTGAGCGCCGCGCTTGCGGCAGCAGAATGAAGTGGAATTGAAACCGGGTTTCGCCGCAATGCGGTTCAGGTAACGCGCTCCCGCCTCATTCGCGCACACGGGTTCCTGTCTGTGCGCAGAGAGGCACCGGAACTGAACACGCTCACGCCTGCGCTGTTGGCACGGCCGGCGGCCTTGAAGTTGCGGCGGGTTGGGGGCTCCACCCATGGCGCGCACCACTGCCTCGCAGGCGTGGCGGGTGGCTGTGCCGGGGCGCTGGAGCCAATTCGCGCTTGCCACAGACGGGGGGCACCAGTGACAGGATTCACGCCGGGGAGCCTCGGCGCAGATCCACGCGTGCGCGAGCGCGCAAGCGACCCGGCACGGACACCCGACGCGCTCGCCTATCCGTTGGCATAGCGCCAGCTTGCGACACTCAGCCCGTATTGGGTTCAGCCGCCCGTCACCGGCGGGAAAAAGGCCACTTCTGCGCCATCAATCAGTAGCGCAGATTCATCGCACATCACCAGGTTGAGGGCCATGCGCACCGCCCGGCCACGCGCCAGGCTCCCGGCGCGGGCGCCACCCAGGGCAATCAGCTCGTCACGCAGCGCCGCCAGGGTAGCCGCAGTGGTAGCTACCGATTCACTGGACACGCCAATGGCCTCGCGGATGGACGCGAAATACTTCACCGTGACCTTCATCCCAGCACCTCCGCAAAAGAAATAAACCGGACCACATCGCCGTGGGCAATGGTCTGCCCCGGTGGGTTGTCCACCACGCCATCGCCCCAGACGGCCGAGGTCAGCACGCCTGAGCTTTGATTGGCAAACAGATCCAGCCCGCCTGCCGCATTGCGCCGCACCCGCAAGAATTCACGACGTTTATCGGCCCTGGTCCATGTGAAATGGGCGGGAAGTGCTATTGATTTTGGAGCAAACTGGGTAACACCCTGTAATTTGAGCAAGAACGGGCGCACCAGCAGCAAGAAGGTGACAAAACTCGACACCGGGTTGCCCGGCAGCCCGATAAAGTGGGCGTCCTGCACCCGACCATAGGCAAATGGCTTGCCGGGTTTGATGGCGATCTGCCACAGCGCCAGCGAACCCAGCGACTGCACAGACGGCTTGATGTGGTCTTCTTCACCGACCGAGACACCGCCGCTGGTCAAAATAAGGTCATGACTTTGCGCCGCCCTTTGCAGGGCATCCACGGTGGCATCGAGCCGATCCGGCACGATGCCCAGATCAGTCACCTCGCAGCCCAAACGCAGCAGCAGGGCGCGCAAAAAGAAACGGTTCGAGTTGTAAATCGCGCCAGGCTTCATCTGCCCCGGTGCCACGTCGCCAGGCATGACCAGTTCGTCACCAGTAGAGAACAAAGCCACCCGCGGCCGGCGCACTACTGGCAGCAGGCTCATGCCAATACTGGCTGCCAGGCCCAGTGAAGCGGGTGTCAGTCGCTCTCCTTTTGAGAGCACTACCGAGCCCAGCGTGACGTCCTCACCGGCGCGGCGAATCCACTGACCCGGCGCTGGCACGGTCTTGATGCGCACTGCGCCGCCCTGCGCAACGCCGTCGGACTGCAGGACTTCGCAGTCTTCCTGCATCACCACCGCATCCGCTCCAGGGGGAATCGGTGCGCCGGTAAAAATACGGGCCACGCTCATGGGTGCCAGGGGAACGCCAGACGAGCCGGCCGCAATGCGCTGGCTCACTTGCAGCACCCCGTGCGCCGGTTGAACATTGAGTGCCTGCGACACGTCAGCGCAACGCACCGCGTAGCCATCCATGGCGCTGTTGTCCTGCGGCGGCACGTGCAGGGCCGACACCAGGTCTTGCGCCAGCACCCGGCCATCGGCTTCAAAGGTCGAGACCGACTCTACACCGTCCAAAGCAGCGGCAAATCCCAACAGTTCAGCCAGGGCGCTGTCCAGAGATTTCAGCGGCTTCAGTGATGGGCGTGCTGCATTCATGCAAACGTCTCCAGGCGGTAGTCAAACCGGGCTTCGTTGGCCGTCAACCAGTTGACCACCGCCTCGGCATCATTGAGGTCCAGCACTGGCCGCTGGGTGGCATGGGGCAACTGATCGGGCGAATCAGTGGCAACGGCGACGATGAAAGCGTCATCCATATAGCGTGCGGGTTTGTTCGCCTGCGCCCGCCAGACCTCGACCTTGAGCAAATCAGAGTCCTTGAAGCCTTCCACCAGCACCCAGTCGACGCCCTCGTACAGTTCGGCAATCAATTGGTGCACTGAGAGCTGCCCCGCTTGCTCAAACTCACGCATCAGCGCCAGCCGCTTATTCGACGCCACCACCACCTCAAAGGCGCCCGCCTCACGGTGCCGGTAAGTGTCTTTGCCGACATGGTCAATGTCAAAGTGATGATGGGCGTGTTTGACAACCGACACCCGCAGGCCCTTGAGACGCAAGGCCGGAATCAGACGCTCCACCAGCGTTGTCTTGCCAGAGCCGGAATAGCCCGCAAAGCCGACGACTTTCATAGGCAATGCTGCGCAATGTAGGCTTTGACCGCAGCCGCATCAGCCGCCATGCGGGTCACGCGTTTGGGCAGGGCTTCGATGCCCTCAAATCTGGCAGGTCGATCGGGTTCCCGCCCGAGCGCTTCCACAATGGTGGCGGCAAACTTGATCGGCAAGGCGGTTTCCAGCACGATCATCGGTACGCCCGGCTGCAGGTGCTCACGCGCGACTTTCACGCCGTCAGCGGTATGCGTGTCGATCATCACGCCAAAGCGCTCAAAAGTAGCGCGAATGATCGCCAGGCGATGGGCATGGGTGCTCTTGCCACTCTCAAATCCATAGCGCGTGGTAGCCTCGCTGAATGCCGGGTCGGAGCCCAGATCAAAGCGACCGTCCTTTGCCAAAACATCGCCAAACAGGGCCTTCACGCGCGCCCCATCCCGGCCCAGCAGATCAAACACAAAACGCTCGAAATTGGAGGCCTTGGAAATATCCATCGACGGGCTCGATGTCTCATGCGTGTCGGCGCTGGCGCGCACGCGGTAGACACCGGTACGGAAAAACTCATCGAGAACGTCGTTCTCGTTGGTGGCCACCACCAGTTTATCGACGGCCAAGCCCATCATGCGGGCCACATGGCCGGCACAGACATTGCCGAAATTGCCGGACGGCACGGTGAAGCTGACCTTTTCAGAATTCGACTGCGTCGCCTGAAAATAACCGGCGAAGTAATAGATAAGCTGCGCCATCAAGCGCGCCCAGTTGATGGAGTTGACCGTGCCAATTTTGTACTTGCGTTTGAAATCGAGGTCATTCGACACCGCTTTGACGATGTCCTGGCAGTCGTCGAACACGCCGTCCAAGGCGATGTTGTGGATGTTCTCGTCCATCAGGCTGAACATCTGCGCCTGCTGGAACGGGCTCATGCGACCGAACGGGCTGGTCATGAAGACGCGCACGCCTTTTTTGCCGCGCATGGCGTACTCGGCCGCGCTGCCGGTATCACCACTGGTGGCGCCCAGGATGTTGAGCTCTTCACCGCGCCGTGCCAACTCGTACTCGAACAGGTTACCCAGCAACTGCATGGCCATGTCCTTGAAGGCCAGCGTGGGGCCGTTGGACAGGGCCTCAAGGTACAACACTGTTCGCGCTGAACCTGGCCTGTCCTGAGCTAGTCGAAGGGTCGAAGCGTCTTCCAGCTTCTTCAGCGGCACGATCTCGCGCGTGCCAAAAACGGCTTCGGTATAGGTCTGGTCGCAAATGGCTTTCAGGTCGACCGGAGGAATGTCGTCGATGTACAGCGACAGCAGCTCGAACGCCAGCGCAGCATAGCCCTGGTCACGGTAGACGCCGCGCCACTTCAGCAGCAGGGCATCGTCCACCTGCGGATAGCGCTCCGGCAGGTACAGGCCGCCGTCGGGCGCCAGGCCTTCGAGCAGAATTTCGCAAAAACGTTTGCGCTCAGCCACATCGTTGGATGCAGCGCGCGTGGACAGGTACTTCATCAGGCCAGCTCTTCCTTGCGGATGCGGGTAATGGGCTCGAGCACGGTCGGCAGCGCCTGCATCTGGGCAAGAGCGGCGTTCATTCTGGCTTCGACACAGTCGTGCGTGAGAATGATGAGATCGGTTTGCGGCACGCTCTGGGTGCCGGCCGGTAGATTGCCCGCCCCGCTCACCTCATCGGCTTCACGTTGCAGCACGGCGTCGATGCTGATGTCCGCTTCGGCCAAAATGCCCGTCACCTTGGCCAATACGCCGGTCTCGTCGGCCACACGCAAACGCAGGTAATAACTGGTCACCACCTCGCTCATCGGCAGCACGTGCAAGTCACTCATGGCATTGGGCTGGAACGCCAGGTGCGGCACGCGATTGAGCGGATCGGCCGTATGCAGGCGCGTGATGTCCACCAGATCGGCGATGACGGCGCTGGCGGTCGGCTCGGAGCCTGCGCCTTTGCCGTAGTAGAGCGTGGTACCGACCGCGTCGCCCTGCACCATGACCGCGTTCATGGCACCCTCCACATTGGCGATCAGGCGCTTGGCCGGTACCAGGCTGGGGTGCACGCGCAACTCGATACCGGCTGCGGTGCGCTTGCTTGCGTCAGCTTCGCGCCGCTTCGTCATACCCAGCAGCTTGATGCGATACCCCAGTTGCTCGGCGTACTTGATATCCTGCGACGCCAGCCTGCTGATGCCTTCCACATAGGCTTTGTCAAACTGCACCGGAATGCCAAAAGCAATGGCCGACATGATGGTGATCTTGTGCGCGGCGTCCACGCCCTCGATGTCGAAGGTCGGGTCGGCCTCGGCGTAACCCAGCGCCTGCGCTTGCTTGAGCGCCACGCCGAAGTCCAGGCCCTTGTCGCGCATCTCGGACAATATGAAATTGGTGGTGCCATTGATGATGCCGGCAATCCACTGGATGCTGTTGGCCGTCAGGCCCTCGCGCAGTGCCTTGATGATCGGGATGCCACCGGCCACAGCGGCTTCAAATGCCACCATCACGCCTTTGGCGGACGCAGCGGCAAAAATCTCGGTGCCATGCACCGCCAGCAGGGCCTTGTTGGCCGTCACCACGTGCTTGCCGGCGGCAATCGCTTCGAGCACCAGCGTTTTGGCAATGTCGCAGCCGCCAATCAGCTCAATCACGATGTCAATGTCCGGGTTGGCGATCACGGCCCGTGCGTCGTTCACCACCTTGACGCCCTCACCCGCTTGGGCTTGCGCCCGCGCCAGATCAAGATCCGCCACCATGGTGATCTCGATGCCACGGCCGGCGCGCCGCTTGATTTCTTGCTGGTTGCGACGCAGCACGTTGAAGGTGCCCGAGCCCACAACCCCCATGCCCAACAGACCTACTTGAATCGGTTTCATAAAGTTTTTTTGGTTAAATAGTAAATCAGTTGCTGTGCCGCTTGCGGTAGCTTTCAAGAAACTTCGCGACACGGCCAATTGCCTCGCGCAAGTCATCCTCATGCGGCAAAAACACAATGCGGAAGTGGTCGGGTGCCGCCCAGTTAAAGCCAGTGCCCTGCACCAGCATGACCTTGGTGTCCTTCAGCAGCTCCAGAAAGAACTGCTGGTCGTCCGCGATCGGATACAGCGTCCGGTCCAGGCGCGCAAACATGTACAGCGCCGCCATCGGTTTGACGCAAGTAACACCCGGAATCGCAGTGATCAGCTCGTAAGCCAGGTCACGCTGGCGGCGCAGGCGTCCGCCCTCACCGACCAGGTCATTGATGCTCTGGTAGCCACCCAGGGCGGTCTGGATCGCCCACTGGCCGGGCACGTTGGAACACAGGCGCATGTTCGACAGCATGTTCAGCCCCTCGATGTAATCCTTGGCCGCTTTCTTCTCGCCCGACACCACCAGCCAGCCGGCCCGGTAGCCACAGGAGCGGTAACTCTTGGACAGCGAGTTAAACGTGAGCGTCAGCACATCGCCGGACAGACTGCCCATCGCCGTGTGGCGAGCACCGTCGTACAGCACCTTGTCGTACACCTCGTCGGCGAACAGCACCAAGCCATGCTCGCGCGCGATTTGCACAATCGCCTTGAGCATCTCATCGGAATACAAGGCACCGGTAGGATTGTTGGGGTTGATGACCACAATGCCCTTGGTGCGCGCTGTGATCTTGGCGCGAATGTCGTTCAGGTCCGGCATCCAGCCATTGGCTTCGTCGCACAGGTAGTGCACCGGCGTGCCGCCCGAGAGGCTGGCCGCCGCCGTCCACAGCGGGTAGTCGGGCGACGGCAGCAGCAACTCGTCGCCGTTGTCGAGCAGTGCATTGGTCGCCATCACGATCAGTTCGCTGGCACCGTTGCCCAGGTAAATATCGTCCAGCGTCACGCCCTTGGTGCCCTGCTGCTGGGTGTAGTGCATAACGGCCTTGCGCGCCGCGAAAATACCCTTGCTGTCCGAATAACCGGCGGAATTCGGCAGGTTGCGGATCATGTCCTGCTGGATTTCCTCAGGCGCATCAAAGCCGAACGCGGCCAGATTGCCAATATTGAGCTTGATGATCTTGTGACCCTCTTCCTCCATCTGGCGCGCCGCGTCCATGATGGGGCCGCGAATGTCGTAACAGACGTTGGCCAATTTGGCTGATTTTCGAATGGTCTTCAAAGTCCCTCCGGAAGTGGGTGGCGTGAGGCGGAACTTATAATTTGACCACATTTCCGTGCAATACCCCTGGCTGTTGATGCACTGCAGCATCAATACTCAATTTTTTCATCATGAAGCTACAACCTGACGTCATCAGCGTGCAATCCATCAGCGGATACGGGCCCGGATGGATTGCCGTTGGGAACGAAAAAATCAGCACCAGTGTGGTCATTGGATCGCGCGGCGAACGCTTCAACTGGGCTTGCAACAGCTTCGAAGATCTGAGCGCTGAACACTTTGCACAACTGGCGGCGATGGACAGCGAACTGATTATTTTTGGCAGTGGCAAGCGCATCAGGTTTCCCCAAGGCGCCTGGATCAAGCCTCTGATTGACAAACAGACTGGCATTGAAACCATGGACACCCAGGCGGCCTGCCGCACCTACAATATTCTTGCCAGCGAAGGGCGTCACGTCGCCGTTGCACTGCTGCTTGAAACCACCTCGGGTTAACACTAGTACATTGACACGTAAATAACGAAACGTTAGTACACTCCAGCTATCGCCAGTCGGCATAAACAGGAGTGGTCATGCGTCAGACAGAACTGAACTTGAGCGAGGAAGATCGCTCGATTGTCGAAGGCATTCGCAG
>JAUXOA010000053.1 GCA_030682475.1 Rhodoferax sp.
TTCCAGGTCGCGAACCCAGGCTTCCAGTGAAATGTCCAGCGCCTTTCTCGATGACAAGCCACAGCCGCGCGCGTCGTAGGTGACGTAGGTATGGCCGCGGCTAAGCTCCCCGATCCAGTGCTGCGAGAACGCGCTGGTGGGGTCGCGCTCGATGTGGGTGAGCCAGGTCGCCGCCTTGACCAGCGGTGGGCCAGATCCATACAGCGCCATGGCCAGTTGGGTGCCGTCGCTGTTCTGGCAAAAGCGGATGTCCTGCCGTACCGGCATGGGGGCCTTTCCTGTTCCGGGCGAGATAGACTGGAAATTCAACCGCATGAGGTCAAGTATCGCACCTTGGCCTGTCATGAAACCCTGCAGTTCACCAGTTGATGCGCTGGTCGACTGGGTAGTTTAGGTATTTACCGATAAACGGTATAAAACGCGGAAATGATCGCTTCATTTGCAGACCAGGATACGGCCGACTTGTTCGAGGGTAAGAGACATTGCCGCAGTGGGCGTGGACGCGCAGGGCGACAAACACGTGCTTGGCCTGGCACCGGGCAGCAGCGAGAACGCCAAGGTGGTCAAGGACTTGCTGTCAGGTTTGGTTCAGCGCGGCCTTGACCTCAATGTGCCAAGGCTTTGGGTGATAGACGGCTCCAAGGCGCTGCGCTCGGGCATTGAGCAGTTGTGCGGCAAGGACGCCAAAGTGCAACGCTGCCGTATCCACAAAATCCGCAACGTGACTGAGCGACTGCCCAAGGACCGGGCTGAGCAGGCGCGCTGGCTGATGAAACAAGCGTTCAAACTCGATGCTGCCAAAGGCAAACAAAAGATCAGGGAGCTGGCCCGGGACCTCAAGGCCCAGCATCCCGATGCTGCGGCCAGTGCACTCGAAGGCCTTGATGAGATGTTCACCATTACCGAGCTGGGCATCACTGGCGAGCTGGCACGCTGCCTGGCCACCACCAATGTGATTGAGTCGCCCAACTCGGTGGTGCGCAGAGTCAGCGGCCGGGTGACCAACTACAAGGATGCAGAGATGGTCTTGCGCTGGACGGCAGCGGGTTTCCTGGAAGCCGAGAAATCATTCAGGAAGCTGCGCGGCCATGCCGACCTGAAAATCCTGATAAACAGTCTTCGTCCTGCCACCCAACAACTCAAGAAAGCAGCATAATCTTCATGACCACCGACTCAAACCTGCAACTGAGTTCGGGACATCGCCCCAGCACGCCAAAGTAGCGGTGCCGGTGCGTGCGCGGTGACGGCACCAGGGCGGCGATGCGGGCTATCAGCTCCAGCGGCGTGAGCACCAGGTCAGTGCGCTGGCCACTTGGTCGAAGCGACGCAAGCGGCGGCGACCGTGAGGCATCAACGCAACATTCTTGCCGCGACCGACTTCTCCGCGTCGGCCCGGCTTAGAACCTCCTTAATTCGGCAGGTAGCGCAGCTGTGTTGCTTCAATCCCCAGACGCACCTCGGCGCCAGGTTGAAACAGCGACAGGCCGGCGTAATGGGCTTGATTGGCGACGATGAATTTCTCGCCCACGCGGACCCGGTAGCGCGACAGCTCGCCGAGGAACTCCGAGCTTTCGACGCGGCCGTCGATCCAGATTCTGGCTGCATCGGGCTGCCCGCCGCGCGCGCGGATAAGTACCGTGTGCGGACGAAAGGCCAGCGTCGTGCGGCCCGGTTCGGGGCGCTCGCCGGAGCAGGGCAGCAGCAGTTCACCGATGCCGTCGGCGTCAAAGGTGACGCTCTCGCCACGCACCTGGGTCACCCTGCCACCCAGCAGGTTCGCGGTCCCGACAAAGCCCGCAACGAAGCGATTGACCGGGCGGTCAAACAGCTCGGAGGCCGCCCCCACCTGCTGCAGCACGCCCAGGTCCAGCACCGCCATGCGGTCGGCCGTGGTCATCGCCTCCTCCTGGTCATGCGTGACAAAAATTGTCGTCAGACCCAGGGTTCGTTGCAGATTTTTCAACTCCTCGCGCATTTGCACCCGCAGGTTCTTGTCCAGATTCGACAGGGGTTCGTCCAGCAGCAGCATCTTCGGCTCGATAACCACGGTGCGCGCCAACGCCACCCTCTGCTGCTGGCCACCAGAGAGCTGGTTCGGCCGCCTTTGGCCGTACTGCGACAGGCCGACCAACTCAAGTGCGGCGCCCACCTTGCGCCGAATCACATCCTTCGCTTCCCTGCGCTCGACCAAGCCGAAGGCGACGTTGTCCCAGACCGTCATGTGCGGCCAAAGCGCATAGTTCTGAAACACCATGCCGACATTGCGCAAATGGGGCGGTGTTCCGGTGATGTCCTTGCCGTCAATCAGCAGTTCGCCGCGCTGATGCTGGTTGAAGCCGGCAATGAGGCGCAGCAGGGTGGATTTGCCGGAGCCCGAGGGACCCAGCAGGGCGAAGAATTCGCCCGGCTCGATGCGGATGTTGACGTCCTTCAGCACCTCGGTCGCACCGTAGCTCAAGCTGATGTGGCGCGCTTCCAGGGAGACTTGGTTCAGATTCATGCAGCGATTCCAGTGGGATGAACAGCGCGCACCGGTTCACGCGATTTTTCGATCACCCGGTGCGACAGGTAGGTGCCCACGGCCACCACCGCGACGGCGATGACCCCCAGCGCGGCGCCCGGACCACGGCCGGCGATGCTTTGCATGTACAGATAGATGCCGTAGCTCATGGGGGCCTGGCTTTGTGCCGAGGTCAGTAAAATAGTGGCCGACAACTCCACCGCAGCCGTGATGAAACTGGTGACAAAACCGGCCAGAATACCGCCCATCATCAGCGGCACCATGATGCGTCGTGCCGTGCTGACCTTGCCGGCGCCCAGGCTGCCGGCGGCTTCTTCCAGCGAGATATGCACCTGCTGCAGCGCCGCCATGCACGAGCGCAGCGCATAGGGCAGCCGGCGCACGGCGTAGGCGATCATGATCAGGACCCAGGTCGCCACCACCGGCGTGTCGGTGAACGGAATGTTGACACCATGGAACATGCGCAGGTAGCCAATGGCCAGCACCAGCCCCGGAATGGCCAGCGCGATGGAGGCCAGGTAGTCCAGCCACTGGCGTGCGGGCAACCGGGTGCGGTAGATCAGGTAGGCAATAGCCGTGCCCAGCACAATGTCCAGCCCGGCAGCCATCAGGCAGTACTTGAGGGTGTTGTAGATCATGCCCTGGGAGTCGGCAAACACCGTGCCGTAGTGCGCCAGGGTGTAGCTGTCGGGCAGCACCGAGTAGCTCCACACCTTGCTGAACGACATCAGCAAAATGCCGACGTGCGGTGCCAGCGTGATCAGCAGCACCAACACCACCCAGCCGTAGGCCAGCACCGATTCCCAGCCACGCAGCGTACGCCGCTGCAGTGAGTTGCCACCCTTTTGCAGCGTCGAATAGTCCCGCCCCTTCATCAAGCGTGCCGCCATCCACAGCGCCAGGATCGACAGGGCAATCATGATGACGCTGATGACGTAGCCCAGCGGGTCTTCGATACCGATTGATGTGATACGCAGGTAGGCTTGCGGTGCCAGCATATTGGTCACGCCCATCACCAGCGGCGTGCCCAGATCATCAAACACTTTCACAAACACCAGTGCAGCGCCGGCCAGATAGCCAGGCAGGGAGAGCGGGAAAATGATGCGCCAAAACAGGCTCCAGCCTTTGGCACCCAGGTTCATGGCCGACTCTTCCATGGCACCGTCGATGTTGCGCATGGCCGCCACCAGATTGAGCAGGATGAACGGGAAGTAGTGAATGCTCTCGACAAAGGTGACACCTACCAGACCGTCCATGATGGGGATGCCGAATCCAAAATATTCGTTCAACAACAAGTTCATCGACCCGTTGCGCCCAAAAATCAGTTGCAGCGCCACCGCGCCCACAAAGGGCGGCATGATGAGTGGCAGCACGCCCAGGGTCTGTATCAGCAGCGCCCCGCGAAACTCGAAGCGCACCGTCAGGTAGGCCAGCGGAATGGCAATGAGAGACGCAAAAAACACCGAGGCCAGAGCCACCAGCAAGCTGTTGACAAACGCTTCCCGCAAGAGCGTCTGCTGAAAAAAGTTGCCGAAGTGCCCCAGGGTGAAGGCACCGGTATCGGTGACAAAGGCGGTGTAAATCACCAGACCAATCGGCACCAGCAGAAACACCCCCAGAAACGCCAGCACGATACCGGCAAGAGTCCAGTGCCCCCAGGCGATACCCGAACCCGCAGAACGCGCCATCGGAGTCCGGGGCACGCCCGGTTCCGCCAAGACAGCAGACATGAGAACTCCCGTTTACCGTTGATCGTTGGCGAATGAAGCGCTTATTTGATCAACGCGCCGGCCTGCTCTGCCAGTGTGCGCGCCTTCTCGAAGTTGGTCTTGGCCTTGGTGCTCCACAAGTCTTCCAGCCCGGTCAACTGCTTGGCCACCGCCACGTCTTTTTTGTTTTTCTGGAACAACTCAAGAAACTGTACATCCTTAATCATGGACTCTGACACCAGTGGCGAGTAGGCAAAGCTGTGTGCCTGCTTGAGGAGGTCTGCCGCCTGTGCATTGGGTTTGGCCTTGAGTTTGCGCTCGGCCTCGTGAATGGCTTTGGTGGCAGCCTGCAACTCTTTCAGACGGAACGTCACCATCTGGTCAAACAGGCTCACCACCACCTGATAACGGTCGCTGGAGAGGTTGGAGTTGAACTGCACCTTGGCGCGTTTGGCAATTTCAAACGCATCGGGGTAGTTGGCCGGCGCCTTGGCACCAAAAGTGGCGTTGGGCAGAATGGGCAGACGGCTGATCTTGGGGTCAAACAGTATTTCCTGCCCTTCGCGCGAGAGTGTAAAGGCCATGAACTTTTTGGCCTCCTCCGGGTTCTTGCCACCGGCCACCAGCGCAATGTTGGCCGGCACGACCGCCGTGACAGAGGGGTAATGAAACTCCACCGGAAAGCCTGAGTACTTGCCGGCCAGACCAAAGAAGTCGATCACCAGGCCGACGCCGTATTGCCCGCTGTTCACGCCATCGGGTACGGCAAAGCTGCGGTCTGTGACTGCCGCGCAGTTGCCCGCAATTTGCAGCATCTGGCCCCAGCCTTTTTCCCAACCTTCACCCTGCAAAATGGTCTCTACCGTGAGGTGCGTGGTGCCAGAACGCGAAGGCGAGGACATCGCAACATGGCCAAAGTACTCGGGCTTGATCAGATCGGCCCATTCGCGCGGCGCCGCAATCTTGTTCGCCGTCAGGTAGCGGGTGTTCCACATCAGCCCATAACCGGCCAGCGCCTGCCCGTAGTACATGCCCTGGGGGTCGTTCAAGGGATAGTTGCCGACCTTGGCCGGCGCCTGCGGATTCTTCACCTCTGGTGCCGGCAGCAGCAGCTTGTCGCGCGCCAGCACCTCAAACGCGTCGGGGGCCGAAGCCCACATCACGTCGGGACGCTGGCCCACAGGCAGTTCCTTGATGTAGGCAATGCTGGCGGTTGTGTTCTTGTTAAGGACCTCGATCTTGATGCCGGGGTTGCGCGCCTCGAACGCCTTCTTATAGGCCTCGGTCAGTTCCTTGGGAAAGGACGTGACCACCGCCACCGTTCCGGCCTGGGCCGTGAAAAACGCCGTCATAAGGGTCAGGGTCAGGGCGCGAACGGCAAATTTTCTTGTCATGGGAGCTTCCTGCAGGTTCCAAATTCGTACCCCCAAAACATAACCGAAAAGTGGCGCCGATTGTCTGAGTAGTTACCCTGATTTATAAGCTCAAACCCGCTCCAATATCACTGCAATGCCCTGTCCGACGCCAATGCACATGGTGCACAGCGCGTAACGCCCGCCCGACTGGTGCAACTGGTTCACGGCCGTGATCGCCAGGCGCGCACCGGAAGCACCCAGCGGATGACCGAGCGCAATGGCGCCGCCCCAGCGGTTGACGCGCGGGTCGTCGTCTTGCAGGCCGAGCAAACGCAACACGGCCAGGCCCTGCGCGGCAAAGGCTTCGTTGAGCTCGATCACGTCCATTTGTTCAATTGTCAGGCCGGTCAGTGCCAATACTTTTTGCGTGGCCGGTGCCGGGCCGATGCCCATGACGCGCGGTGCTACACCGGTGGTAGCCATACCGACCACGCGGGCACGGGGGGTGAGGCCGTGCCTGGCGGCGCTGTTCTCGTCGGCCAGCAGCAAGGCACCAGCGCCATCGTTCACGCCACTGGCGTTGCCTGCCGTGACCGTGCCATCCGATCGCACGATGGGCTTGAGTTTGGCCAGCGCTTCCAGAGAGGTTTCGCGCGGGTGCTCGTCTTTGCTCACCACCAGCGCGTCCCCTTCGCTACCGGAGGGGTTTTTCTTCTTCTGGAGAATCGCGACCGGGGTGATTTCGGCATCCAGGTAGCCGGCCTGTTGCGCCGCCACCGCTTTCATCTGACTGGCCAGTGCCATGTTGTCCTGAGCTGCGCGACTTATTTGGTACTCGGTCGCCACGTTTTCGGCGGTCTCGGGCATGGCATCCACACCGTATTTCTCTTTCATCAGTTTGTTGACGAAGCGCCAGCCGATGGTGCTGTCATAGACCGCGTTAGTGCGGCTGAAAGCACTCTCGGCTTTGGGCATCACAAACGGCGCGCGGCTCATGCTCTCGACCCCGCCAGCGATCATTAACGTAGCTTCACCTGATTTGATGGCACGGGCTGCCGTGCCCAGCGCGTCCAGCCCGGAGCCACACAGGCGGTTCAGGGTGGCGCCCGGCACTTCCAAGGGCAGGCCCGCCAGCAACGAAGACATATGGGCAACGTTGCGGTTGTCTTCACCGGCCTGGTTGGCGCAGCCAAAGATCACGTCGGTCACGGCCTGCCAGTCGACATTCGGGTTGCGCACGATGAGGGCTTTAAGCGGGATGGCGCCGAGGTCGTCGGTGCGCACGCTGCTCAAGGCGCCGCCGTAGCGGCCGAAGGGAGTGCGAATGGCATCGCAAATGAAGGCTTGGGTCATGGCATTCGTCCTGGGTAAAGAATTGCATTTTCGCTTAATGCAGATCCTCTTCGCTGAATTGTGGGCGACAGGGCGCGACAATACGCTCCATCATGTTCTCACCCTCCCAAATCGATGTTCGCCGGTTTTTTTGCTCTGTTTATTCCAAAACCCTCGCCAGTCAACCGCTAGAGGCTATCGAAATCATAGCAAGTTTGTGGCTTGACGAGCATCCCGAATACCACGCCGATCTGGCCGATGTCGACGCCGCTTTGGCTGCCATGCAGCAGGCAGAAGACGGCAAGGCCAATCCGTTCCTGCATCTGTCGATGCACCTGTCGATCAGCGAGCAGTGCAGCATTGACCAGCCGCGCGGCATCCGCCAAGCGGTGGAGCTGCTGACGCATCGCCGCGATTCACTGCACCTGGCCCACCACGAGGCGATGGATTGCCTGGGCCAGATGATTTGGGAAAGCCAGCGCGCCGCTCGCCCGCCCGACGGCGACGCCTACCTCGCGTGTGTACAGCGCCACGCCACACGGGACTGACACACAACCCAATTAGCGGAACTTCGCTTGCGGCACCGTTTTGAGTTCACCCGGCAATGCGCTCACATAATTGGCCAGTTCTTTGAGTTCCGCGTTGGAGAACTGCTTGGCAATACCCCCCATGACGCCGTTGGCGCGGCCCCAGGTGGACTGACCTTCGGTCTTGTAGGCTTTGAGGGCCACAAACAGATAGTCGGCATGCTGGCCCGCAATCTTGGGGTAGCTGGGGTCAATCGGTTTGCTGAAGCTCTCGCCATGGCAAGCCACGCAAGCGCCTTTCTTGACCAGCTCGGCGACCTTGGCAGAGGCTGCAGGCGCTTTGGCCGGCAGTTGAGCGCCTTCAAGCTTGCCATGGGTTTCGTAATAGGCGGCCATATCGGCCATGTCCTGATCGCTCAGGTTATCGACAATGCCGCGCATGGTGGGGTGCTTGCGCTCGCCTTTTTTGTAAGCGGTGAGTGCCGACACAATGTATTTGGCGCCCTGGCCCGAAATCATGGGAACCTTGTACACCTCGGGGAAGCTGGCCTGATAACCCCGGATGCCGTGGCAGCCAATGCAGGCGGCGATTTTTTTCTCGCCGGCTTTGGCATCACCCTTGACCTCCTGGGCATGGGCAGAGAAGACCGTCGCGCAAGCGAGCAGAAGGACCGACAACGATGACATGAATCTGTTCATTTTTAGAGGACAATCAACCAGTGTTTGAGATAAATCAAACGCCCATTATATCGGCTGCCAACCCTTTTTTGCCCTTACCCTTAGCAAGCCAGAACCCAGAATCATGAAATTTCAAGGAACCAAAAACTACGTTGCCACCCAGGACTTGATGCTGTCCGTGAATGCGGCCATCACCCTCAGGCGCCCGCTGCTGGTCAAGGGCGAGCCCGGCACCGGCAAGACGATGCTGGCCGAGGAGGTGGCTGGCGCGCTGAACATGCGGCTGCTGCAATGGCACATCAAGTCCACCACCAAAGCCCAGCAAGGCCTGTACGAGTACGACGCGGTGAGTCGCCTGCGCGATTCGCAGCTCTCGGACGTGGACGGTGGGGCGCGTGTCAAGGACATCCGCAACTACATCGTCAAAGGCGTGCTGTGGCAGGCCTTCACGGCCGAGCAGCCGGTGGCACTGCTGATTGACGAGATCGACAAGGCCGACATCGAGTTCCCCAACGACTTGCTGCGCGAAATCGACCGCATGGAGTTCTACGTCTATGAAACCCGCGAGCTGATCAAAGCCAAAAACCGGCCGCTGGTATTCATCACATCGAACAACGAAAAAGAACTGCCCGACGCTTTTTTGCGCCGCTGCTTCTTTCACTACATCAAGTTCCCCGATGCCGACACCATGAAGAGCATTGTGGACGTGCACTTTCCTGGCCTGAAAAAAGAGCTGCTGACGGCCGCCATGAAGACTTTTTATGACGTGCGCAACCTGCCAGGGCTGAAGAAAAAGCCCTCTACCAGTGAACTGCTGGACTGGCTCAAACTGCTGGTGGCCGAAGACCTGCCGATCGAAGCCCTGCACAGCCAAAATGACAAGATGGCGGTGCCGCCGCTGGTGGGGGCGCTGCTCAAGAACGAGCAGGATGTGACGCTGTTCGAGAAGCTGGTGTTCATGAACCAACGCAACCGCTGAAATGGTTTTCATAGAACCCGTTACCCTGTCGCAGCGCGGCGTGCGGCTCGTTCCGCTGGGCCTGGAGCACGAAGATGGCCTGCGCGCCGCGGCCGCCGATGGCGAACTCTGGACCTTGCGCGTGACCTCGGTGCCTGAACCGCGCGAAACTCGCGCCTACATCGAAACCGCGCTGAAGTCGCGCACCGAGGGCCACCGCTTGGCCTTTGCCGTGACGGATGAGGCGAGCGGCCGCGTGCTGGGCTGCACCAGCTTTCACGACATCCTGCCCTCCGTGCAGCGCGTGGAGATTGGCTACACCTGGTATGCGCAGCGCTGCCAGCGCACGCACGTTAACACCACCTGCAAACTGCTGCTGATGACGCACGCGTTCGAGACGCTGGGCTGCCATGTGGTGGGCTGGCGAACCGACAACTTCAACCATGCCTCGCAGCGTGCGATTGAGCGACTGGGCGCGAAGCAAGACGGCGTGATCCGTGGTCACGCTTTGCGCCGCGACGGCACCATTCGCGACACCGTGATGTACAGCATGCGCCGTGGTGAATGGCCGGAAGCCAAAGCTCAGTTGCTGTATTTACTGGACAAGCCGCGTGCTGATTGACTTCTTCTACACCCTGCGCTCGGCCAAGCTGCCGGTTTCGGTCAAGGAATACCTGACCCTGCTCGAAGCGCTCAAAGAAGGTGTGGTCGGCCCCAACGCGCCAGAGCCTGAGGGTGACGCCGAGCCCGGTGGCTACAAGATCGACGACTTCTACTACCTGAGCCGTACCACGCTGGTCAAGGACGAGAAGCACTACGACAAGTTCGACCGCGCCTTTGCCGCCTACTTCAAGGGCGTGGAGATGATTGCCGACTTCACCCGGGACATTCCGCTGGAGTGGCTGCGCAAGAACCTGGAACTCAAGCTCAGCCCCGAAGAGCGCGCCAAGATCGAGAAGATGGGCTGGGATGAGTTGATGGAGACGCTCAAAAAGCGCTTTGAGGAGCAAAAGGAGCGCCACGAAGGCGGCAGTAAATGGATAGGCACAGGCGGCACCAGCCCGTTTGGCGCTTATGGCCAAAACCCGCAAGGCATTCGCATCGGCCAGGCCGGTAGCCGCAACAAAAGCGCCGTCAAGGTCTGGGACCAGCGCGCCTACAAGGACTACGACGACTCGCAAGAGCTGGGCACCCGCAACATCAAGGTCGCTTTGCGCCGGCTGCGCAAATTTGCCCGTGAGGGCCATGAAGAAGAACTGGACCTGTCCGACACCATCCAGTCCACGGCGGCCAACGCCGGCTACCTGGACATCAAAATGGTGCCCGAACGCCACAACAATGTGAAGGTGCTGCTGCTGATGGACGTGGGCGGCACCATGGACGAGCACATCGCGCGCGTGGAAGAGCTGTTCTCGGCCACCAAGACCGAATTCAAACACCTGGAGTTCTATTACTTCCACAACTGCGTCTATGACTTCATGTGGAAGAACAACCGCCGCCGCTACAGCGAAAAATTTGCCACCTGGGACATCATCCGCAAGTACAACAAAGACTACAAGCTCATCTTCATTGGCGACGCCACCATGAGTCCCTACGAGATTTTGCAGCCCGGCGGCAGCGTCGAATACAACAACGAAGAAGCCGGCGCCCTGTGGCTGCAGCGGCTCACCAGCGCCTTCCCCAAATTTGCCTGGATCAATCCGGAGCCGCAAGGCGTCTGGCAATACCGTCAAAGCATCAGCGTGATCCAGCAAATTATGAATCAGCGCATGTTTTCATTGACCCTCAAGGGGCTGGAAGAAGCCATGCGGCTGCTGACCAAATAGAATGCAGCTTGCCCGCCGCCGTAGTTCAATGGACAGAACGAGCGCCTCCTAAGCGCTAGATATGGGTTCGATTCCCGTCGGAGGCACCATTTTCAAATCAACTTAGCCGACATAGCCCGGGTTGGGCAGACCCCCGGTGATGGTGGGCGAATTGAGCTTGCGGGCACTGACCTTGCCACCCCGGGCCTTGAGCCAGGTTTCAACCACATCCCACACCTGCGGGTTGCCGGCGGTCCTGGCTTCTTCGGCCACCGGCGCCCAGCCAGCCACTTTGTATTTTTTGTCGGCTTGGATCAGCTTGCCACCCAGGCGCAGGTCGTCGATGCGCTTGCCAATGGTGGCCAGCGGGTTGCAACTGTACTGCAGGCCGCCCACGCGCACCATGTCGCCGCCCTGCTGGTAGTAGGGATCAGGGTTGAACAGGTTGTCAGCCACGTCTTCCAGAATGATCTTGATGGTTTCTCCGGTGATTTCGGTCACGGTGGCGTACGAGTAGGTGGTGGCGGTCATGTCCATCAGCCATTCGCGTGTGATGGCCTGACCCGACAGCAGGCTGGTGCCCCAGCGGAAACCGGGCGAGAAGGCGATTTCGGCGCCCTGCACATCCATCAGCGCGTCCATCAGCAACTGGTCACCCGTGCCATTGAAGTTGCCCCGGCGGTACAGCGTGCCTTCGGTGATGGCGAGTTTCTCCGCCAGTTTGGCCTCATACGGTGCGCGGACCCTGGTGATGAGGGCGTCCATCTCGCGGTCGGCCGGCAGCATGTTGGCGAACACCGGCAGCAGCTTGTAGCGGAAGTCGCTGACCTTTTTGTCTTTGACATCAAAGTCCAGCACGCCAAGAAACTTGCTGTTGGAACCGGCGTTGGTGACGATAGTCTGACCGCCTTTGTTGCTGATGATGGACGCCACCGGCATGCCATCATGGGTGTGGCCACCCATGATGGCGTCGATGCCGCTGACACGGCTGGCCATCTTGAGGTCCACGTCCATGCCGTTGTGAGACAACACCACCACCACCTGCGCACCCTTGGCCCTGGCCTCATCCACCATCTTCTGCATATTCTCGTCCTGGATGCCGAAGGTCCAGTCGGCCACCATATAACGCGGATTGGCAATCGGCGTGTAGGGAAAGGCCTGACCAATGATGGCGCAGGGAACGCCATTGATTTCGCGCATCACATAGGGCTTGAAAACCGGGTCGCCAAAGTCGTTGGTCTTGATGTTCTGAGCAATGAATTCGATCTTGCCGGCGAAGTCTTTGTCAACAATCTCCTTGACGCGCTCCATGCCCAAGGTGAACTCCCAGTGCCCCGTCATCACGTCCACGCCCAGCAGCTTGGACGCCTCCACCATGTCCTGGCCATTCGTCCACAAGGCGGTGCCTGAGCCCTGCCAGGTGTCGCCACCATCGAGCAGCAGTGCACCGGGGCGGCTGGCTTTCATGCGTTTGACCAGTGTGGCCAAGTGGGCAAAACCACCGACCTTGCCGTAACGGCGCGCGGCTTTTTCAAAGTCAAGGTAGGTCAGTGCATGCGCCTGCGCCGTGCCAGGGCGAACCTTGGCCACCTTGAGCAAGTGCTCACCCACCAGATGGGGGAGTTTGCCCTTCATTGAGCCAATGCCCATGTTGATGCTGGGCTCGCGGAAGTAAATCGGCTTAAGCTGCGCGTGGCAGTCGGTCATGTGCAAAAACGACACATTGCCAAACCGGGGGATGTCGTACAGCCCGTTGCTTGCGGTTGCTGCATCCGCCTCGGCGTAGGCACCCAAACCCATGCCGGCCATGGTGCCGGCACCCAGCACCTGAAAAAACTCGCGCTTGCTCAGATTCATAAACTCGAATCACTAAAATTAAAGATAAAAAAAGACCCGGGACTCACGGCCCGGGTCGGGTACCCCTACTGTTCGTTTACTGGTTGACCGGCGACTTGGGGTCTAGCAGCAGGCCTACCACATGGCGCACCTGGGTTTCGTTCAGAATGCCGGCGTGCCCGGACCGGGGCATGTTGGAGCAGGCGTTATAGGCCTTTGCATTCCAGATCTTGCCCCAGGTGTACTCGACAATCGCTTTGGAGGCCGGGCTGGCCGGATCGCTCACACCGCGCAGCTTGCCGTAGTTGTAAAGGCTCGGGCCCAGGGTGCCATAATTGATTTCCGCTTTGTCGATCATGTGGCAGTTGTAGCAATTGCCGCCATTGACAGAGCCTGCTGGGTTGCTCCAGGCCATACCCTGGCCGCCCTGGGCAATTTTCTCGCCCTCTTTCCAGTCGCCGATGAACTTGCCGTCGGACGGCCACTTGATGGCTTTCAGGTTGGCTGCTTCAATCGCCTTGGCCACTTTCTCGTCAATCGGCTTGCCTGCCACATCAGCGGCACTGCACTCGCGGTTGGCATCGTCCTGAACCAGACGACCGACTTTGGCTTGACCCTGGTCACGGAACGAGGCTTTGACGATGTCTGCCGTGCGTTTGTCGAGTTCGGGGCCGGAAGGTATGACGGCACAACCAGCCAGAACAACAGCCAGGACGGGTGCGAGGTATTTGATGGTTTTTTTCATGATGCTATTTCCTTAACGCTTGAGGGCTGGCGCGATCGACTCACTGCCCTTGCCAGTCACACCCAGGAACGAGCCCAAGGCGATGGTCGCGTCGCTGCCAAACAGAGGATAGGGGAAACGCATCTGGCGATAACAATCGTTGTAGCGGAGCTGCATGCTCCACATTTGCCCAGGGGTGTGGCGGTACGCTGGCCATGAACCAAAGGCATTGCCGGCGCCCGGGTTCTTCGTCATGTTGGGCAAGTCCTGCAAGCGGATGCGTTTGCCATCTTCCGCGTGACATGTGGCGCACGAGAAGTCGTGGGTGCCTGCGCGCTTAAAGAACAGGCGCTTGCCGACTTCGAACATGGTTTTTTCCTCGACATGACTTTGCGGTAAATTGAACTTCATCCCCCTGGACTGTCCCGAAATCCAGGCCGCCAAAGCCGTCACATTGTTTTGTTCGCCTTTGCCAAACGGGGTTTTGGCAATCTCGGTGGCATTAAATCCCTGCAGGGTTTCCATGCAGGTCAACAGGCGGGATTCCATATCCTGCACCCGCTGGGTGTCTGCGAAGTAGCGCGGGAGTTCCACAAAGACGCCCTTGACGACACCCGGGCCTTTGCCCAGATCGCACTTCTCAAGTGACTCGTTTTTTGGGCCCCGTTTTTGCTTCCAGAGGCCTTCGCCCTTGGCTTCAAACAACTCGGCTGGGTTGCCGTCGGCCATCATGGCGCGGTATTCCTCGATGCTTTCAGTTACGGACTTCTGCGCCAGCACGTTGCCCGCGATCACAGCGGCCAGACCGGCCGTGATCAGTAGTTTTGCTTTTTTCATTGTCACCTCGTGAATTTAATCTGAAGCCAAACACCAAGGGAGAAGAGTTTGCTCTTCTCCCTCCCCATCGGAAAATCAAAACCTCAGGAAACCGTTGCTTCGTCGGTACGGGTGTCGCCCCGGTTGTCTTTCCATGTCACGCCAATCTTATCGCCGACCTTGGCACCCTTGACGACGAACTGCAGGAACGGGTTCTTGGAAACCGCCGGGCCCCACTCTGCCGTCAGAACGACCTTGCCATTGTGCGTGGCAGTTACTTCCTGGATAAACCAGGCGGGAATGATTTTGCCGGCCCCGTCCTTGCGTTGACCAGACTCCATCTCATGAGCCATCAAAACACGAACGGTTGCCTTGTTACCTGCGACTTGAGCGCGAATGCGCATCGGATCTGCCATTTTTTTACTCCTGAATCAGTATTGAATAAGTTGGAAAAGAGGGGGAGGTGATTAACCGCCGCAGCCGCCGATCGTGACCTTGACTTCTTTTTTGGCAAAATAAGCCTTGCCATCAGCCATCACGGCCACGGCGTAGACATCGGACGACTGGCCCATTTTGGCGCGGGTAGCGAAGTTCGCTTCCACGCTATCACTTACGTTGAACAGGGCCACCAAGGGAGCCGGGTTCTTCTCAACCAGAATCAGAATCTGCTTGACGCCGGTCAATGAAGTGCTGCCCGTCAGCGGCACCACCGTGCCGTTCTCGGCGATGTCAGGGCCACCAATAACCACATCCTTGCTTTCGACCAGCGCACCGGCTCCGAGAGCCTTCAGAGCCTCAGCCACAGTTTTGGCTTCGAATGCGGTCTTGCTGTAGGCGGCAAAAGCGGACTGGGGGAACAAGCCCGTAGATGCCAGCAGGCCTGCCACGATGGCGCTTTGCTTGAGTGTCTCGCGACGAGTTTGCATGTAAATCTCCTGAAAAATATCAATTGCTGCAGATCAATCCGGTTTAAATGAACCAGAACAACTGTATGCTCTTTGGAGTTATTTCCTCCTATGAGAAACCCTATTACCCATACGGGTTATGCAAGGTCATCCATTGGGGTGATAGACGCTAACGCCAGTATTTTCCAATTCAGGTATGCGCCTGAAGCGAAGGGTAGTTGGGGCTTGGATAAACGGTCGAAAACGGCTATTCTTTGCCCCATCACATGGGAGCGTAATGCATGAAGCGTAGTGTTCTAGCCATCCTTTTTGTGGCCGCGACAGCCAGCCAGGCTCTGGCAGTTTCGGTCGAACAGACGACGATCAGGGTCGCGGGTATCGAGATACCGGTCGATATTGCGGTACCCGCAGGGACGGGACCGTTTCCTCCCGTGCTGTTCATCCACGCCAAACGCGGGATCGATGAGAATGAACGTCGGCACATCACCGAACTCGCCGCTCAGGGTTTTCTGGTCGTGATGCCGGACTGGCAGACCGGACGCATGATTGAGCGCTGGCCTTCGGAACACCAGGTCGAAACCGAAGGCGACGTGGAGGCCGCCCTTGACTTCCTTATGCAACATCCCAAGGCCTGCAAGATACCGGTCGGCATTGTGGGCCAGTCGCGCGGGCCATATTACGCGATCCGGCTGGCCGCCAAGCGCGGCAAGGACATCGCCGCCATTGCCAGCTACTACGGCCACATGCAGAACCCCAATGCGCCCGAGCCGGACCAGTTGTTCCGCGTCGCGCCCGAGATCATGCAACTGACCACGCCGATGCTGCTGCTGATCGGCGAGCAGGACTTCGAGTTGCGCCGCATGAGCAACGGACGTGCCTTCTACGCGCTGTGGGAACGCGGCGTGCCGGTCGAGTTGCAGGGTTATCCGCTGGCACGCCGCGCCTTCGACTTCCGGACCGATCAGACGCCGGAAGAGAAAGTGGCCATGCGCCATGCGCGCCAGCGCGTCAAGGAATGGTTGCAACGCTGGATGAAGACCGAAAAAGACGGACGCTGCAAGTAGCCGGGTTGCTCTGGCTGCGCGATTTGAAAAGGCGCTCAGCGACTGGAGCGGTTCAGGTAGCGTTTTCGCCAGAAAAAGACCACCAGCCCTAACGCCGTCATCAGCATGAAGACCATGGCAAGCCAGAAGCCATAGGACTGGTGCAAAAGGGGGATGAATTCAAAGTTCATGCCAAAAATGCCGGCAATCAGGTTCAGCGGCAGGAAGATGGCCGTGAGCACGGTGAGCGTGCGCATGATCTCGTTGGCGCGGTGGCTCTGGGCGCTGAAGTGCATTTGAACGGCGGTTTCCACGCTTTGCTCCAGCCGCCGCACATGGTGCACCACGCGCTCGATGTGCTCCAGCACGTCGCGGCTGCGTACTTGCAGCAGGTCGCGCTCGCGCTGACCGCCGGGCGTATCGGGATCGGGCCAGGTTTTGATGGCTTCGATCCAGTCCTGCACGGCAGAGCGCTGGTCTTCGCAGATCTCGTCCAGATGGTGCAGCGACAGCCGGGCATCCAGCAGGGCGGCCCAGTTGTTGAAGCGCGTCCTGGGGTTCAATAGTTGCGCTTGCCAATGGTCGAGCTGGTGGGTGAGCTCGCGTCGCAGTTCCAGGTAACCCTCCACCATCTGGTTGACGATGCGCAGCATCAGATCCGCCGGACTGCTGGGCAGGCGCGTTCCGGCGGCGTGGGACTGCGCAGACGCTGAATTCAGCAACTTGATGGCATAGGCATCACGCACCGCGCAGTCGGCGGGATGCACCGTCAACAGGATGTGATCAAACACGGCAAACCCGACCGGGCTGGTGTCGATACGCCGCAGAATGGGGGGGCCGCCGCGCTTTGGCATATGACTCAAGGGCTGACCGGGTTGCGCCAGGCCGGTCTCAGTGCCGCCGGTGGCCAGGCGGCGAAACACCAGCACGTCGTACTGCGAGGTGTAGTCGTAGTGCGAGGGCAACTGCTGGTTCAGCAGGTCGGAAATATGCAAGTCAACCAGTTGCATGCCACACAGCGCTTGCAACGCGGCCTGGATCTGCACCTGCATGCGCTCGAACTCTGCGCGCGCGCAGGCAATCCACAGGTAGCCGTGTTCTGGCAGTTGCAGATGGGTCAGACTGTCGGTCTCGGTAACGCTGCTGCCGTTGAGGGTGAAAATTCGCATGGGATGCTCTTTTGCGCCAGCTTATGTTAAAAAACCAACTCTAGCTCGTGTCAACGCTGCGCAGTTGGCTGCATTTTTTGCAGTAAGCGTGCCGCATCCAGCGCAAAGTAGGTCAGCACCCCATCGGCGCCGGCGCGTTTGAAAGCCAGCAGGCTCTCCATCATGACAGCATCGTGGTCGAGCCAGCCGTTGAGGGCGGCGGCCTTGAGCATGGCGTACTCGCCGCTGACCTGGTAGGCGAATGTGGGAATCTTGAACTCGTCTTTGACGCGGCGCACGATGTCGAGGTAGGGCATACCGGGCTTGACCATCACCATGTCGGCGCCCTCGGCGATGTCCATGGCCACTTCGCGCAGCGCCTCATCGGAGTTGCCGGGGTCCATCTGGTACACCTTTTTGTTGCTTTTTCCCAGGTTGGCTGCCGAGCCGACGGCGTCACGGAAAGGGCCATAAAACGCGCTGGCGTATTTGGCGCTGTAGGCCATGATGCGGGTGTGAATGAAGTGATTCGCCTCCAGCGCCTGGCGGATCGCCCCGATGCGGCCGTCCATCATGTCGCTGGGGGCCACAATGTCCACGCCAGCGCCGGCCTGTGTAAGTGCCTGCTTCACCAGCACCTGAACGGTTTCATCGTTCATGATGTAGCCGTCGGCCGCCGGGTTGGGGTCGGGCAGACCGTCTTGCCCATGGCTGGTGAAGGGGTCCAGCGCCACATCGGTCATGACGCCCAGATCGGGGAATTCCTTTTTCAAGACCTGCACCACACGCGGCACCAGGCCCTGTGGGTTCAGGGCTTCCCGCCCGTCCGGTGTTTTCAGCGCGGGGTCGATCACCGGGAACAAGGCCATGACGGGGATGCCGAGCCGGACGCACTCTTCGGCGACCGGCAACAGCAGATCAAGGCTCAGGCGCTCCACCCCCGGCATGGAAACAATCGCCTGGCGTTGTTGTTTCCCGTCAACAACAAAAACCGGGTAAATCAGGTCGTGCGGGGTGAGCGCGTTTTCACGGACCAGGTTGCGTGTAAAGGCATCGCGCCGCAACCGGCGCGGGCGGCCCAGGGGGTAGGGAGCATACTTTGTCATGATGAAAAGTGTAACGGGTGAATGGTTTTAGGAAGCTGGCGGAAAATATTTCGTTCAAAGGCTTGAAACGAGGCGCCAAGTTTGCTAGATTACGCGTGGGCAGTTCTCTGCCTCCCGCTTTTCCTCCCTGAGCGGGGCCTTGATGTGTAACAGCAAATAGGCTTACCGCCCCAGCCCTCGTGCTGGGGTTTTTTTGACCCTGAATCTGTACCCTCATTCCGGATTTGAGTGGCTGTCATGCCTGCCCCGGACTTGATCCGGGGTCCGGCATCCATGGATTGGGGGCCAAGCCCGCAACGACATCAACTGAGGTTTTTCGTCCCGGGCTAAACTGCGTTCATGCTCTGGATTAAATCACTTCACATTGTTTTCGTCGCCAGTTGGTTTGCCGGTCTGTTCTACCTGCCGCGCATCTTTGTCAATTTGGCCATGGTGCCTGCGCAGTCGGTGGCTGAGCGTGAGCGGCTGTTATTGATGGCGCGCAAGCTGCTGCGTTTTTCAACCCTCATTGCGGTTCCGGCGTTGGGGCTGGGCGTGTGGCTTTGGGCCGGCTATGGCATTGGCTGGGGACCCGGCTATGGCTGGATGCACGCCAAGCTTTTCGTGGTTGTTTTGGCGCTGGCTTACCACCTCAGTTGTGGCGTCTTGCTGCGAAAATTTGTGGCCAATTGCAATACCCACAGCCACGTGTGGTACCGCTGGTATAACGAGGCTCCGGTGCTGCTGCTGCTGCTGGCGGTACTGCTGGTGGTGCTCAAACCGTTCTGAACCGTGGCGTCGAGGCACAAAACTTCGGCATGGCCCTTCGCGTTGATCTGCGTCGGGCTCATTTTTTACGCCAGTCTGTATCCTTTTGCCGATTGGCGTTACCAGGGCATCGTGCCATGGGCTTTTTTAGGCAGCCCGTTCCCCAAATACTGGACTGGTTTTGATGTGGCGGCCAATGTGCTGGGTTACCTGCCGCTCGGTTTTTTACTGGTGCTCAGTGCGCTGCGCACCGGACGAGCGCAGTACGCCGTCGGTCTGACGACGCTGGTGGCGGGCGTTCTGTCGCTGACGATGGAGTCGCTGCAAAGCTATTTGCCAGCCCGTGTGCCTTCCAATGTGGATCTGGCACTCAATATGCTGGGCGCGTGGCTGGGCGCCCTGTTGGCCTGGGGGATGGAAAAATTGGGGGTTATTGACCGGTGGAGCATTTTCAGGGCGCGCTGGTTTGTGGCGGATGCGCGGGGTGGCCTGGTGCTGTTGGCATTGTGGCCACTGGCCTTGTTGTTCCCGGCAGCGGTGCCGTTTGGGCTCGGCCAGGTGCTGGAACGGCTGGAGGCGGCTTTGGCGGACGCGCTGGAGGAGACTCCATTTCTGGACTGGTTACCGGTGCGGGATATCGAACTACAGCCCCTGGTGCCTGGCGTCGAGCTGGTCTGTGTCATGCTGGGCGTGCTGATTCCGTGCCTGCTCGGTTTTTGCATCATCCGCTCGGTCGGACGAAGAGCCCTGTTTTTGCTGCTGGTGTTCACCCTCGGCATCGGCGCTACAGCGCTTTCGGCCGCTTTGAGTTACGGCCCGGAGCACGCCTGGGCGTGGTTCAGTTTGCCGGTCAAAGCGGGCTTGGTCACTGCGCTGGTTTGGGTAATTTTGCTGCTGTGGGTGCCGCTGCGTGCAAGTGCTGCCCTGGTGTTGCTGGCGCTGGGCATCTACCTCAGCCTGCTCAACCAGGTGCCGACCAGCCCTTACTTTGCGCAAACATTGTTCACTTGGGAGCAGGGACGCTTTATCCGCTTTCACGGACTGGCGCAGTGGCTGGGGTGGCTCTGGCCCTATGCCGTGTTGGTGTATATGTTGCTGCGGGTCTGGGGGCGGGAGCCGAAAAACTAGAATCCCCCCATGACTGACAAAAAATGCGACGACCAGGGCGGCGTCGGCCTTGATGCTCCGCCGGTGAATTCCTACTACGAGCGGCACATCTTCTTTTGCCTCAATGAGCGAAAGAATGGTGAAGAATGCTGTACCCAGCAGCAGGCGCAAGAAGGGTTTGATCGCTGCAAGAGCCAGATCAAGGCGGCCGGCCTGGCCGGCCCGGGCCAGGTGCGGGTCAACAAGGCGGGCTGTCTGGACCGGTGCGCCGCCGGCCCGGTGGCGGTGGTTTATCCGGAGGCGGTCTGGTATACCTATGTGGACCACCATGACATCGACGAAATCGTCGAGTCGCACCTGAAAAACGGCAAAGTGGTGGAGCGTTTGCGCATTCTCCTATGAAAACCCTTCTTTTTCCCCTCATTGCCGCTGCCTGTTTCTCGGTTGCAGCGCAAAGCCCACAAGCACCCGAAATTGCCGCGCGCTCTTACCTGTTGTTTGATGTCACGGCGAATCAGCTGCTGGCGGAAAAAGACATTGATGTTCCGGTAGAACCCGCCTCGCTGACCAAGTTGATGTCGGCCTATCTGGTTTTCGATGCCTTGCGCAGCAAGAAAATAGACCTCAAGCAAACGCTGTCAGTTAGCGAACGCGCCTGGAAAATGCCGGGTTCGCGCATGTTCATCGACCCCAAAATGAGGGTGCCGGTGGAAGACCTCATCAAAGGCATGATCGTGCAAAGCGGCAACGATGCCACCATGGCGCTGGCCGAAGGCGTGGGCGGCACGGCCGAGCGCTTCGTGCAACTCATGAATGAGCAGGCCAAGGCGCTGGGGATGAAGTCCACCAGCTACAAAAACCCGGAGGGGCTGACCGAGGCCGGTCACACCACCACCGCACGTGACCTCAGCATCCTGGCCACCCGGCTGATACGCGATTTTCCGGATTTCGTGGCCTACTATGCCATCAAGAAGTACCGCTACGAGGGAACACCGGCGGCCAATGAAAGCAACCGCAACCTGCTGCTGTTTCGCGACCCTTCGGTGGACGGCTTGAAAACCGGCTACACCGATGCTGCCGGTTATTGCCTCATCGCCACCGCCCGGCGCGACTCCTCCAGCCTGGGAACGCCGGGTGCTGCCGCTGGTTCGCCGGGCGCGACAGGAAGCCGCCGCCTCCTGTCCATCGTGTTGGGTGCGGCAAGCGAGAACGCCCGTGCCAACGAGTCCCAGAAGCTGCTGAACTGGGGCTATACCGCTTTTGAAGCGGTCAAACTGTTTGATGCCAACCAGGCCGTTGTGTCCCCGCCGATCTGGAAAGGAAAGAGTGCAACGGTCAAACTGGGGAGTCCGCAGGCAGTCGTGGTCGCCGTTCCCACAGGAAGTGCGGGCAAGCTCAAAACGCAGGTGCTTCGCCCCGATCCTCTGGTGGCCCCCTTTGCCAAGGGCCAACAGGTGGCCACCCTGAAGGTCAGTAGCGGGGAGCAGTCGCTGGTTGATGTGCCATTGGTCGTTTTGGAGGCTGTTGAGCAAGCCGGCGTGCTGGGTCGCGCGTGGGATGCTGTCCGGCTGTGGATTAAATGATGTGGATTAAATGATTGCAGGAAAACCCTTGACCTGCTATAGTCGAAGGCTTTTCGGAATTCCCGAAGGGATTCACGTTTTCGAAGTATTCAAGTTTTAACTACCAAAATAGTTAACAAACGTTGAGGGACGTTTTTCAATGCCAACCATTAATCAATTAGTACGTCAGGGGCGCGAGGTCGAAACGATCAAGTCCAAAAGCCCTGCGATGCAGAACTCTCCGCAGCGGCGCGGTGTGTGCACCCGTGTCTACACCACAACGCCCAAAAAACCAAACTCGGCTCTGCGTAAAGTCGCCAAAGTGCGTCTGACCAATGGGTTCGAAGTTATTTCCTACATCGGCGGCGAAGGCCACAACCTGCAGGAACACAGCGTGGTGCTGGTTCGCGGCGGTCGTGTCAAGGATCTGCCGGGTGTGCGTTACCACATCGTGCGTGGTTCGCTCGACTTGCAAGGCGTGAAAGACCGCAAGCAGTCGCGCTCCAAGTACGGCGCCAAGAAGCCAAAGGCCAAATAAGCCAGGGCTTGTCCAGTCAAAAAAGGTGCTGTTTCCCGCGTGGCGCGGTGGTTCGGCGTAGTGACCCGCTATTGGGTCGAGTAAGTGAAAACCAGAATGGTTTTCGCGGTGGTCTAAAGACCATCAACTGAAGCAATTAAGAGGTGAAAAAATGCCACGTCGTCGCGAAGTCCCTAAACGTGAAATCCTGCCGGACCCGAAATTCGGCAATGTCGAGCTGTCCAAGTTCATGAACGTGATCATGGAAGGCGGCAAAAAAGCGGTTGCCGAGCGCATTATTTATGGTGCGCTTGAGCAGATCGAGAAAAAGAACCCCGGCAAAGACCCGGTTGAAGCTTTCACCATGGCCATCAATAACGTCAAGCCCATGGTGGAAGTCAAATCCCGCCGTGTCGGTGGCGCCAACTACCAGGTGCCGGTTGAAGTGCGACCGGTTCGCCGTTTGGCCCTGTCCATGCGCTGGATTAAAGAAGCCGCCCGCAAGCGTGGCGAGAAATCCATGGCATTGCGTTTGGCCAATGAGCTGATGGAAGCCACCGAAGGCCGTGGCGGTGCCATGAAGAAGCGTGACGAAGTTCACCGTATGGCGGAGGCGAACAAAGCGTTCTCCCACTTCCGCTTCTAAAGAACGGCTACTGCGCGGCCTTCATACGTCGTTGCAGTCCCTTGTCGTGCTTGTAGCACTGCCTGCGGGACTGCGCCTAGTCTGAAAGCCGCTCGCTACGCCGCCGGGGCCACAAGCTCTATGAACGACGTTTTGAAGAAATCAAGGACAACCAAGGATCCATCATGGCTCGCCATACCCCCATTGAGCGCTATCGCAATATTGGCATTTCGGCCCACATTGACGCCGGTAAAACCACCACCACTGAGCGCGTTCTTTTTTATACCGGTGTGAACCACAAGATTGGTGAAGTGCACGACGGCGCAGCCACCATGGACTGGATGGAGCAGGAGCAAGAGCGTGGCATCACGATCACGTCCGCTGCGACCACCTGTTTCTGGAAGGGCATGGAAACGAATTTCGCAGAGCACCGTATCAACATCATCGATACCCCCGGCCACGTGGACTTCACCATTGAGGTCGAGCGTTCCATGCGCGTGCTGGACGGTGCCTGCATGGTGTATTGCGCTGTCGGTGGCGTGCAGCCCCAGTCCGAGACGGTCTGGCGCCAGGCCAACAAGTACAAGGTGCCGCGTCTGGCCTTTGTCAACAAGATGGACCGCACCGGTGCCAATTTCTTCAAGGTCGTGGAGCAGATGAGGTTGCGCCTCAAGGCCAGCCCGGTGCCGGTCGTGATCCCGATTGGCGCTGAAGAAAACTTCACCGGCGTGGTGGATCTGATCAAAATGAAGGCCATCATCTGGGACGAAGCGTCCCAGGGCATGAAGTTTGAATACAAGGAAATCCCCGCCGCGTTGTTGCCCTTGGCCAAAGAGTGGCGCGAGAAAATGGTGGAGGCTGCGGCTGAAGCGTCCGAAGAGTTCATGAACAAGTACCTTGAAGAAGGTGACTTGACGGAAGACGAAATCAAGCTGGGTATTCGAACGCGCACTATTGCCAGCGAAATCCAGCCCATGCTGTGCGGCTCGGCGTTCAAGAACAAGGGTGTGCAGCGCATGCTGGATGCAGTGATTGAGTTCATGCCGTCACCGGTTGACATTCCGCCGGTGAAGGGTACCGACGAAGATGAGGTGCCCGTCACCCGCAAGGCCGACGATAGCGAGAAGTTTTCTGCATTGGCGTTCAAGTTGATGACCGACCCCTTTGTCGGTCAGTTGACTTTCGTCCGTGTCTATTCCGGTGTGCTGAAGAAAGGTGACAGCGTTTACAACCCAATCCGTGGCAAAAAAGAGCGCATCGGGCGGATTGTGCAAATGCATGCCAACAACCGCCAGGAAGTGAGTGAAATCCGTGCCGGCGATATCGCAGCCTGCGTCGGTTTGAAAGACGTCACTACCGGCGAAACTCTGTGTGACCCCGGTGCGATCATCATGCTGGAACGCATGGTGTTCCCGGAGCCGGTGATTACGCAGGCGGTGGAGCCCAAGACCAAAGTCGATCAGGAAAAAATGGGTATCGCGTTGCAGCGTTTGGCGCAAGAAGATCCTTCGTTCCGCGTTAAAACGGATGAAGAGTCAGGCCAGACCCTGATCGCCGGCATGGGCGAGTTGCACCTCGAAATCATTGTTGACCGCATGAAACGTGAATTTGGCGTTGAAGCCAACGTCGGCAAGCCGCAAGTGGCCTACCGCGAAACCATTCGCAAGACGGTGGAAGACGCTGAAGGCAAGTTCGTGCGTCAATCGGGCGGCAAGGGCCAATACGGTCACGTGGTGCTCAAGATTGAGCCGAACGAACCCGGCAAGGGCATTCAGTTCATCGACGCCATCAAGGGCGGTGTGGTTCCGCGCGAATACATTCCGGCGGTCGAAAAAGGCATTCACGAGGCAGTGACCTCAGGCGTGCTGGCCGGTTACCCGGTGGTGGACGTCAAGGTCACGCTGCACTTCGGTTCCTACCACGATGTGGACTCGAACGAGAACGCCTTCAAGATGGCGGCCATCTTCGGTTTCAAGGATGGTTGCCGCAAAGCCAGTCCGGTCATTCTGGAGCCCATGATGGCGGTGGAAGTTGAAACCCCGGAAGACTACGCTGGCAACGTGATGGGCGATTTGTCCTCACGTCGCGGTATGGTGCAGGGCATGGAAGACATGATGGGGGGTGGCAAGGCCATCAAAGCGGAAGTCCCCTTGTCTGAAATGTTTGGCTATTCAACGACTCTTCGCTCCATGTCACAAGGCCGCGCGACCTACACCATGGAATTCAAGCATTACACCGAAGCGCCGCGTAACGTGTCCGAAGCCATCATGGCGGCGAGGGCTAAGTAAACAGCCTCGGGGACAGACCAAGAAATTGCGTAGCAATTTTTGCTCTGTCCCCGACGAACTAGACTGATTAGATGAACCTGTCTGCGATTTCGCACCCCGAGCTGCCCGTGGCAAGGGACACCGTGACGAACTGCAAACATTAAACCAATCCACGGGAATTTGCTCTTTGGAGAATTGAACATGGGAAAAGAAAAATTTGCACGTACCAAGCCGCACGTCAACGTCGGCACCATTGGCCACGTGGACCACGGCAAGACCACCTTGACGGCGGCCATCACCACCGTGCTGGCGGCCAAGTTTGGCGGCACTGCCAAAGCCTACGACCAGATTGACGCCGCGCCGGAAGAAAAAGCGCGCGGCATCACCATCAACACCGCCCACGTCGAGTACGAAACGGCGAGCCGCCACTACGCCCACGTCGACTGCCCCGGCCACGCCGACTACATCAAGAACATGATCACCGGTGCCGCCCAGATGGACGGCGCCATCCTGGTCTGCTCGGCCGCTGACGGCCCGATGCCCCAGACCCGCGAGCACATCCTGCTGGCGCGCCAGGTCGGTGTGCCCTACATCATCGTGTTCCTGAACAAATGCGACATGGTCGACGACGCCGAACTGCTCGAACTCGTTGAGATGGAACTGCGCGAACTGCTCGACAAGTACGAATTCCCCGGCGACCTGACCCCCATCATCCACGGCTCGGCCAAACTTGCCCTCGAAGGCGACAAAGGCCCCTTGGGCGAAGAAGCCATCATGAAGCTGGCGGATGCCCTGGATACCTACATCCCGATGCCAAAACGCGCCATTGATGGTGCTTTCCTGATGCCGGTCGAAGACGTCTTCTCGATCTCCGGACGCGGCACCGTGGTGACCGGGCGGGTCGAGCGCGGCGTGGTCAAGGTCGGTGAAGAAATCGAGATCGTCGGTATCACCACCACCCAGAAAACCATCTGCACCGGTGTCGAAATGTTCAGGAAGCTGCTCGATCAGGGCCAGGCCGGTGACAACGTCGGCATTTTGTTGCGCGGCACCAAGCGTGAAGACGTGCAGCGCGGCCAGGTGCTGTGCAAGCCCGGCTCGATCAAGCCACACACCCACTTCACCGGCGAGATCTATGTCTTGTCCAAAGACGAAGGTGGGCGTCACACCCCGTTCTTCAACAACTACCGCCCCCAGTTCTACTTCCGTACCACGGACGTGACCGGCGCGATTGAGTTGCCAGAAGGCAAAGAGATGGTGATGCCGGGTGACAACGTGTCGATCACGGTCAAGCTGATCAACCCGATCGCCATGGAAGAAGGCCTGCGTTTTGCCATCCGTGAAGGTGGCAAGACGGTCGGTGCCGGTGTGGTTGCCAAAATTATTGCGTAAGGAACTACCATGGCTACCAAACAAAAAATCCGCATTCGTCTGAAGGCTTTTGACTACAAACTTATCGACCAATCGGCCGCCGAGATTGTGGACACCGCCAAGCGCACTGGCGCCATTGTCAAGGGCCCGGTGCCCTTGCCAACGCGCATGAAGCGTTTCGACATTCTGCGTTCGCCGCACGTCAACAAGACCAGTCGTGACCAGTTTGAAATCCGCACCCACCAGCGCCTGATGGACATCATTGACCCGACCGACAAAACCGTTGATGCGTTGATGAAGCTTGACCTGCCGGCTGGCGTGGACGTTGAGATCAAGCTGCAGTAAACCGCAAGGGGTTTCGGTGTAAGCCGGAGTCCCTTGAAAATTTGGGTATCGAATGGACTTGCATGAAAAAGCAGTTCGGGATATACTCAAAGGCTTCGCTGGAAATGCCATGCTTTTTCGGTGGAGTTTTATCAACAGTCTTTCACGCAAAAACGCTGTAGCCAATTGAAGTTGCAGCGGTGAGAGTTACGGAGAAAATAATGAGTCTGAGCAACTCCCTAGGGTTGCTGGGCCGCAAGGTGGGCATGATGCGCCTATTCACCGATGAGGGGGATGCAATCCCTGTCACGGTGGTGGACGTGTCTAACAACCGTGTGACCCAGGTCAAAACCCAAGAGAATGACGGCTATATTGCCTTGCAGGTAACATTCGGCGCGCGCAAAGCGTCGCGCGTGACCAAACCTGCGGCTGGCCACCTTGCAAAAGCAGGTGTCGAAGCCGGTGAAATCATTCAAGAATTCCGCCTGACCGCTGACGTGGCAGCCCAGTACAAAGCCGGTGCGACTGTGCCTGTGAGCGCTGTGTTCGCTGTCGGTCAAAAGGTCGATGTGCAAGGCACCACCATTGGCAAGGGCTTTGCTGGAACGATCAAACGTCATCACATGAAGTCGCAGCGGGCGTCGCACGGTAACAGCCGGTCGCACAACGTCCCCGGCTCCATTGGTATGGCGCAAGATCCCGGGCGTGTGTTTCCCGGTAAACGCATGACGGGCCATTTGGGTGATGACACGGTCACGACTCAAAACCTGGATGTGATCCGCATTGACGAAGTCCGTCAATTGCTCATGATCAGGGGTGCCGTTCCTGGTTCGGCTGGCGGTTTTGTAACTGTTCGCCCAGCTGTTAAAGTCAAAGCTAAAAATGTTGATGCGAAGGGAGCGAACTGATGCAGCTCGAACTCCTGAACGACCAGGGCCAGGCTACCTCGAAATTTGAAGCGCCGGAAACCGTGTTTGGTCGTGCCTACAACGAAGACTTGGTGCACCAGGTTGTGGTTGCTTTCCAGGCCAACGCCCGTCAGGGTACGCGCGCCCAGAAAGACCGACAACAGGTCAAGCATTCGACCAAGAAGCCCTTCAAACAAAAGGGAACGGGGCGTGCCCGTGCGGGTATGACCTCCTCGCCCTTGTGGCGCGGCGGTGGTCGGATATTTCCGAACATGCCGGACGAGAACTTCACCCAGAAAATCAACAAGAAGATGTACCGTGCTGGCATGGCTTCCATCTTGTCGCAGTTGGCCCGTGAAGGTCGCCTGGCGGTGGTTGATTCGATCAAAGTGGACTCTCCCAAAACCAAGCCTTTGGCTGCCAAATTCAAGGCCATGAATCTGGAGTCCGTGATGGTGATCGCCGATGAAGTCGACGAAAACCTGTACCTCGCTTCCCGTAATCTGGTGAATATTTTGGTTGTTGAGCCGCGTTACGCTGATCCAGTGTCCCTGGTTCACTATCGCAAAGTGCTTGTCACCAAGGCGGCGATGGAAAAACTGCAGGAGATGTTCGCATGAGCCATGGTCCAAATCTAACTACATTTGACGAAGGCCGTCTGATGCAAGTGCTGGTCGCTCCCATCGTGTCTGAAAAGGCAACCATGGTCGCGGAAAAGAGTAATGCGGTGACCTTCAAAGTTCTGCAAGACGCTACCAAATATGAAATCAAGGCCGCTGTGGAATTGATGTTCAAGGTTGAGGTTAAAGGCGTCTCTGTGGTGAACACCAAAGGCAAGACCAAACGTTTTGGCAAGTCGGTGGGCCGTCGCGATAATATTCGCAAGGCCTATGTGACGCTGAAACCGGGTCAAGTGCTCAACCTCGGTGGGGAGGCTGCGTAATCATGGCTGTTATCAAAATGAAACCAACTTCACCCGGCCGTCGTGGCGTGGTGAAGATTTCGCGTGACCATCTGTACAAGGGTGAGCCCTTTGCCCCGTTGTTGGAGCCCCAGTTCCAGCATGCCGGGCGCAATAACAATGGTCATATCACGACCCGTCACAAGGGCGGTGGCCACAAGCATCATTACCGTGTGGTCGATTTCCGTCGCACGAAAGATGGCATCCCGGCCAAAGTTGAACGCGTCGAGTACGACCCTAACCGTTCGGCCCACATCGCTCTGGTGTGTTACGCGGATGGCGAGCGTCGTTACATCATTGCGCCGCGTGGTTTGGAGGTCGGTGCCTCCATCATGAGTGGCGCAGAAGCTCCGATTCGTGTTGGCAATACGCTGCCGATCCGCAATATCCCGGTCGGTTCGATCGTGCATTGCGTCGAGTTGCAAATTGGCAAGGGCGCGCAAATCGTGCGCTCAGCCGGTACCTCTGCAACCTTGCTGGCACGTGAGGGCATCTACGCTCAGGTGCGTATGCGTTCGGGTGAGGTTCGCAAGATCCACATCGAATGTCGTGCCACGCTGGGCCAGGTTGCTAACGAAGAACACAGCTTGCGTCGACTCGGCAAAGCGGGTGCGAAGCGCTGGAAGGGTATTCGCCCAACGGTTCGCGGTGTGGTCATGAATCCGGTGGATCACCCGCATGGTGGTGGCGAGGGCAAGACCGGCGAAGGCCGTCATCCAGTCGATCCTTGGGGTAATTTGACCAAGGGTTACCGTACCCGTAACAACAAGCGCACGCAGGTCATGATCGTGTCGCGTCGCAAGAAGTAAGGGGCAGGTAAATGACTCGTTCTCTCAAAAAAGGTCCGTTTGTTGACCATCACCTGGTTGCAAAAGCTGACAAAGCGGTTGCCACCAAAGACAAAAAGCCGATCAAGACCTGGTCGCGCCGTTCCATGGTCCTGCCCGATTTCATCGGCTTGACGATCGCGGTGCACAACGGCAAACAGCACGTGCCGGTCTATATCACCGATCAAATGGTTGGCCACAAGTTGGGAGAGTTCTCGCTCACCCGTACTTTCAAGGGCCATCCTGCGGACAAAAAAGTCCAAAAGAAATAAGGAGGTGATCATGGAAACACGTGCAACCCTTCGTGGCGTTCGTTTGTCGGTCGATAAAGGCCGTTTGGTCGCGGACCTGATCCGCGGCAAGAAAGTGGACCAAGCCCTGAATATCTTGCAGTTCACGCAGAAAAAAGCTGCGGTGATCATCAAGAAGGTTCTGGAGTCCGCCATTGCCAACGCTGAGCATAATGACGGTGCCGACATCGACGAGCTGAAGGTGAAAACCATCTTCGTCGAGCAGGGTGCCTCGCTCAAGCGCTTCACGGCCCGCGCAAAAGGTCGCGGCAACCAAATCAGAAAACCCACGTGCCATGTGTACGTGACGGTTGGTAACTGAAAGAGGCCAGGAAGATATGGGACAAAAAATCCACCCAACCGGCTTTCGCCTGTCGATCAGCCGCAATTGGTCATCACGCTGGTACGCCAATGACCGTAATTTTGCGGGCATGCTGGCTGAAGACATCAAGGTGCGCGAGTACCTGAAGGCCAAGCTGAAAAACGCGTCAGTGTCGCGTGTGCTGATCGAGCGTCCGGCCAAGAATGCCCGTATCACGATTTTCTCGGCACGTCCGGGCGTTGTGATCGGTAAAAAAGGCGAGGATATCGAGAATTTGAAGCGTGAGCTGTCGCGTCAACTCGGCGTGCCGGTGGCAGTCAACATCGAAGAGGTGCGCAAGCCCGAGATTGATGCCAAACTGATCGCCGACAGCATTACGCAGCAGTTAGAAAAACGCATCATGTTCCGTCGGGCCATGAAGCGCGCCATGCAAAATGCGATGCGTCTGGGTGCCCTGGGTATCAAGATCATGTCGTCCGGCCGTCTGAACGGTATCGAGATTGCGCGTTGTGAATGGTATCGCGAAGGTCGTGTGCCGCTTCACACCTTGCGTGCGGACATCGATTATGGTACCTCTGAAGCCAAAACGACCTACGGCATTATTGGCGTCAAGGTCTGGGTTTACAAGGGTGACACCCTGGGTCGTAATGATCTGCCGGCTGCTGTTGAACCGCGCGCTGAAGAAGACCGTCGCCCACGTGGTCCACGTCGCGATGATCGTGGCGGTGCCCGCCCTGGTGCTGACCGTCCTGCCCCGCGCGGCGCACGTCGTCCGCCCGTGGCTGGCAACACTGCGCCTGCCGATGGCAGCGACAAACCGGCGGAGGCTACTGGTGCCGACGCAAACAAACCCACCGTTAAGCGCGTCCGCAAGGTAGCCGCGCCAGTTTCCACAAGCAGCACCGGCGCTGCGGCAACTGACGGTAAAGGAGAATAACTATGTTGCAACCCGCTCGTCGCAAATATCGCAAAGAGCAAAAAGGCCGTAACACCGGTATTGCGACCCGAGGCAGTTCGGTCGCATTTGGTGATTTCGGTCTGAAGTGTATTGACCGTGGCCGTTTGACGGCGCGTCAGATCGAAGCCGCACGGCGTGCGATTTCACGTCACGTCAAGCGTGGCGGTCGGATCTGGATTCGTGTGTTTCCTGACAAGCCAATTTCCCAAAAACCTGCTGAAGTGCGTATGGGTAACGGCAAAGGCAATCCCGAGTACTACGTGGCTGAGATTCAGCCGGGTAAGATCGTTTTTGAAATCGTCGGTGTACCGGAAGAGTTGGCTCGTGAAGCGTTTCGTTTGGCGGCCGCCAAGCTGCCTTTGCGTACCACTTTTGTGGCGCGCATGATTGGCCAGTAATCAGGAGAACATGCTATGAAAACTACTGAACTACGCCAAAAAGACGTTGCTGGTCTGCAAGTGGAAGTCAAAGCGCTGCAAAAAGCTCACTTTGGCCTGCGCATGCAAAAAGCCACGCAACAACTCAACAACACCGCTACGCTGCGCTCCACGCGCCGTGATATTGCTCGCGCCAAGACCATTCTTGTCGAAAAGCAAAGCGCTGAAAAATCCGCCAAATAAGGAGCTATAAATGACGGAAGCTAAAAAATCCCTCAAGCGTACCTTGACTGGCAAGGTGGTCAGCGACAAGCGTGCTAAAACTGTGACCGTATTGATTGAGCGTCGTGTGAAACACGAGCTTTACGGCAAAATCGTTGGTAAATCCAGCAAGTACCACGCCCATGACGAAAAGGGCGAGTACAAGTTGGGTGACATCATCGAAATTATGGAAAGCAGACCGATCTCGAAAACCAAAAACTGGGTTGCGACCCGCTTGGTGCAAAAGGCTGCTGCGGTGTAAGTCTTTGCAGTCTGAAAACTGCAGGTCTTGAAAAAACGGCTCACAATGTGAGCCGTTTTCATTGGTTTAATCAGTTGGGGACAGAGCTAAAGATCTGTCCCGCAAGCTTTCAACAAACTTTCTCAGGGGTATTTAATGATTAAAGTAGGCGATAGTCTTCCGGCAACCATCTTGATGGAATTTGTAGAGGTCGAAGGCAATGGTTGCAGTATCGGCCCCAATGCAGTGGATGTGGCCAAGGCCAGCGCCGGCAAGACCATTGCCTTGTTTGCACTGCCCGGCGCCTTTACGCCGACGTGCTCGGCCAAACACGTACCCGGTTATCTTGAAAAGTTTTCTGAATTGAAGGCCGCTGGCGTGGACGAGATCTGGTGCGTCAGCATCAATGATGCTTATGTCATGGGCGCTTGGGGGCGTGACCTGAAGACCGGGGGCAAGATCCGCATGCTGGGTGATGGTAACGCAGAGTTTTCTGTAGCCACCGGTCTGACCGTGGACAGGACCAGCGTCGTGATGGGCTTACGCAGCCGTCGCTATTCGATGCTGGTGAAGGACGGCAAAGTGGCAACGCTGAATATTGAAGCGTCGGGTAAATTTGAAGTCAGTGACGCCGCCACCCTGCTCGCGCAAGCCAAAGCCTGAACGCCTTGCTGAATCGGTCAACTCACCACGAAACATCCGTGGCGAGTTTATCGGACTGACTTGCGGCGAAAATGTTAGTGGGCTGCACAGATAATCGACCCATGCGCTATTTCCTTCCCGTTGCAGTCTTGTCCGGTTTTCCATGAGTACCCTGCCCAGGCGCGCTGCGGTTGCGGTTTTTCTGGCGTTTGCCTTTGCCTACTTTTTCTCGGCACTGATCCGTGCCATTACCGCCACCCTGTCGCCGACGCTGACACAGGAGTTTTCGCTCACCGCCAGTGACCTGGGTCTGTTGGCGGGCGGCTACTTTCTGGGTTTCGCGGCCACCCAGTTGCCGCTGGGCAGATGGCTCGACCGGTATGGACCTAAAAAGGTCATTCTCTGTTTTCTGTCGGTGGCCGTGCTGGGATGTGTTGCTTTTTCTTTTGCCACGAATTTTTCCGGCCTGCTGGTGGCGCGGATTTTGTGTGGCGTGGGGGTCAGCGCCTGCTTGATGGCACCGTTGACGGGCTACCGCCGCTGGTTCGAAGCAACAACCCAGTTGCGTGCGAACTCGTGGATGCTGATGACCGGATCATTGGGCATGGTGGCTTCCACTTTGCCGGTGCAATGGTTGCTGCCCATCGTCGGCTGGCGCGTGCTGTTTTGGGGCTTGGCAGCACTGGTGCTGGTCGCCATGGCGCTGATTGCATGGCAGGTGCCTAAATGGGGCATCACCTTGACTCAGGGGCATGATGCGGCGCAAGCCCCGACCAGTTATGCCGAGGTCTGGAAGCACCCTTATTTCCGCAAGATGGTGCCCCTCGGATTTTTTTGTTATGGTGGTTTGCTCGCCATGCAGACGCTGTGGGCCACGCCCTGGATGATCAAGGTGGCGGGTTACAGCCCGCTGGAAGCGGCCACCGGTATGTTCTGGATCAATGTCGCGATGTTGTGCACTTTTTTGGCCTGGGGCATGGCCAACCCGTGGCTGGCCCGACGCGGCCTCCATGCAGATCGCCTGATTGCGCGTGGCTTGCCCTCGAGTTTTCTGTTTCTTGCTATTATTATAATAGCTGGTAACGATCTATCTACGTGGGCTGGAACCCTGTGGGCCTTGTATTGTATGAGTTGCACCTTTGTTTCCCTGGCGCAACCGGCGGTCGGCATGGCCTTTGCCCCAGCACTCGCCGGTCGTGCACTTTCAGCTTATAACCTGGTGATATTTGCCGGGGTATTTGTCGTTCAATGGGGCATCGGCCTGACCGTGGATGGTTTCAAGGCGCTGGGGCTGACAGAGATCGGGGCCTTCCAGTCGGCGATGGGCGTATTTCTGCTGTGTTCGGTAGCGTCCTATGTCTATTTCCTGACTGCAAAAAGCCATAATCAGTCCATTTGAAGTGTTGAGGACACATTTGAAATGTTGAGGACAGAGCTTGCTCGCTTTGCGTAGCTGCGGTCTGTCCTGCAAGTTTAAAGTTTATGAACAACGGCATTCTTATCATCGCTCATGCCCCATTGGCCAGTGCCCTGCGCCAGTGCGTCTTGCATGTATTTCCCGATGGTGAGGCGGGGGTGGCGGCATTTGATGTGCAGTCCAACGCTTCACCAGAAGAAACACTGGCGGGGGCCGCGCAGGCCTTGGCCCGGCTCAATGCCCCCCAGACCCTGGTGTTGACCGACGTGTTGGGTGCGACGCCCTGCAACGTGGCACAAAAACTGGTGGATGGTTTGAATTCAAAATTAATAGCAGGGGTCAATCTGCCCATGCTGTTGCGCACCGTCACCTACCGCCGTGAATCGCTGGATGCGCTGGTGGCGCGGGCCTTGGCCGGTGGCACGCAGGGTGTCATGCAGGTGGCGACGACGGCACTCCAGAAACAGGTGAGAAAGAAAAATGATCAAAGCAACGACAACCATCAGCAATAAACTGGGCCTGCACGCGCGTGCCGCGGCCAAAGTAACCAAGCTGGCGGGCAGCTATCCGTGTGAGGTCTGGATGACCCGCGGCGAGCGGCGCGTCAACGCCAAGAGCATTATGGGGGTCATGATGCTGGCGGCTGGTATTGACAGCACGCTCGAAATCGATACCCATGGCGAGTGCGAACAGGAAGCGATGGATGCCCTGCTGGCACTGATTGCCGACAAATTCGGAGAGCGTGAATGACCCCCACGCTTGTCACTGTGTGTACTGCGCTGCCCCCCGGGGGGGCTAGCCTTACTTGGGGCGGCCCGGCGCTGCGGCTGTCATGACCTTCTCCATTCACGGTCTTGCTGTCGCCCGTGGCATCGCGATCGGGCGCGCAGTGCTGGTGGCATCCAGTCGGGTCGACGTGGCGCACTATTTCATCGAGGCCTCCCAGATTGAAGCCGAGATTGACCGGATCCGCATGGGGCGCAACGCGGTGGTCGACGAAATTCATCGCCTGCAGACCAGCATTACCCATATGGGCCCCAAAGAAGCACCCCATGAACTGACTGCGCTGCTGGACGTGCACCTGCTGCTGTTGCAGGATGACGAGCTGATTGGCGGCGTCAAGCGCTGGATCACGGAGCGCCTGTACAACGCCGAATGGGCGCTGACATCGCAGATGGAAGTAATTGGGCGACAGTTCGACGAAATGGAGGACGAATACCTGCGCGAACGCAAGGCCGATCTCGAGCAAATTACTGAAAAAGTGTTGCGCGCCATGAAAGAGGGGGCGACACCCGTCGTACCGCCCTCCAGCCGTGCCACACGCAAGACCTCGCAACAAGACCTGTTGCTCGGGGACACCGTTGATGTCCCCTTGATCCTGATTGCGCACGACCTGTCACCGGCCGACATGATGCAGTTCAAGCAAAGCGTGTTTGCCGGCTTCATTACCGATGTCGGCGGCAAAACCTCGCACACCGCCATCGTCGCGCGCAGCCTGGACATTCCGGCAGTGGTGGGCGCACGCCTCGCCAGCCAGTTGGTGCGTCAGGATGACTGGGTCATCATCGATGGCGATGCGGGCGTGGTGGTGGTGGACCCTTCGCCCATCATCCTGGCCGAGTATGGTTTCAAGCAACGCCAGGGCGAACTCGAACGCGGGCGTCTTAGCCGCTTGCTGCACACACCCGCCATCACCCTGGACGGTCAAAAAATTGAACTGCTGGCCAACATCGAGATGCCGGAAGACGCGCTCGGCGCCATCAAGGCCGGCGCGGTCGGTGTGGGCCTGTTCCGCAGCGAATTTCTTTTTATGGGGCGCCAGGGAAAGCTGCCCAATGAAGAAGAGCAGTACCAGGCCTACCGGCGTGCCATCGAAGGTATGCAGGGCTTGCCGGTGACGATCCGCACGGTCGATGTCGGCGCTGACAAACCGCTGGACAAGTCTTTGCAGGACGGTTCGCACCTGAACCCGGCCCTGGGTCTGCGCGCCATTCGCTGGAGCCTGGCCGATCCGGCCATGTTTCTGACGCAGTTGCGGGCGATACTGCGCGCCGCTGCCCATGGCCCGGCGAACCTGCTGATACCGATGCTGGTCCATGGCAGCGAAATCCGCCAGACTTTTTCCCTGATTGACCATGCCCGCGCCGAGCTGGACAACCGGGGTATTGCCTATGGCCCGCTCAAGATCGGTGCCATGATCGAGATCCCCGCTGCCGCGCTCACGCTCAAGGTGTTTCTGAAGTATTTTGATTTCCTGTCGATCGGCACCAATGACCTGATCCAGTACACCCTGGCGATCGACCGCACGGATGAGTCGGTGGCGCATCTGTACGACCCCTTGCATCCGGCGGTGCTGCGGCTGGTGGCCGATACCATCGCCGAATGCCAGGCCCAGGGCAAAGGGGTGAGCGTGTGTGGCGAGATGGCGGGCGACGTCAGCCTGACCCGCTTGTTGCTGGGCATGGGACTGCGCAGTTTTTCGATGCATCCGGCGCAAATTCTGGCAGTCAAGCAGGAGGTGCTGCGCGCCGATGCGGGCAAGCTCGCGCCGTGGGCCCAGCAGGTAATGGCCGATGACGAACCAGCCATGCGGATGACCAAGTATTAGAACCGGGGCAAATCCGGGTGCGACTGCTGGCCGCCGCGCACCAGTTTTTTGCCATACTCGACACAGCGTTGCAGGGTCGGAATCACCTTGCCGGGGTTGAGCAGGCCTTTGGCATCAAACGCCCGCTTGACGCCAAACATCTGCTCGTTTTCTTCGATCGAAAACTGCACGCACATGGAGTTGAGTTTCTCCACACCGACGCCGTGCTCGCCGGTGATGGTGCCGCCCATGGCGACGCTGGTTTCCAGAATTTCGGCACCGAACAATTCACAGCGGCGCAGTTGATCCGGGTCGTTGGCATCAAACAAAATCAGCGGGTGCAGGTTGCCGTCACCGGCATGGAACACGTTGGCACAGCGCAAGTTGTATTTTTTCTCCATCTGCTGGATCGCCAGCAGCATGTCGGCCAGCCGTTTGCGCGGGATGGTGGAGTCCATGCACATGTAGTCCGGGCTGATGCGTCCACTGGCGGGAAAAGCATTCTTGCGGCCGCTCCAGAATTTCAGCCGCTCGGCCTCATCCCGGCTCACCGCAATCGCTGTCGCACCGTGCTGGCGCAGCACCGCGCCCATGCGGCCAATTTCTTCTTCCACTTCTTCGGGCGTGCCGTCGCTCTCGCACAGCAAAATCGCCTCGGCGCTGAGGTCGTAGCCGGCGTGCACGTAGTCTTCCACCGCCGCCGTCATGGGCTTGTCCATCATTTCCAGGCCGGCCGGGATGATGCCGGCCGCAATGATGGCGGCCACCGCGTCGCCCGCTTTGCGGATGTCGTCAAAGCTGGCCATGATGCAGCGCGCCAGTTGCGGCTTGGGCACCAGCTTGACCGTGACCTCCAGCGCAATCGCCAGCATGCCCTCGGAGCCGATGACGATGCTCAAGCAGTCGAAGCCGGGCGTGTCCAGCGCGTCAGAGCCGAATTCAACAGCCTCGCCCGCCATCGTGAAGCCCTTGACCTTCAGCACGTTGTGCACCGTCAACCCGTATTTCAGGCAATGCACGCCACCCGAGTTTTCTGCCACATTGCCGCCAATGGTGCAGGCAATCTGGCTCGACGGGTCCGGCGCGTAGTACAAATCATGCGGTGCCGCGGCCTCGCTGATGGCCAGGTTGCGCACCCCGCACTGCACCAGCGCGGTACGGCTGACCGGGTCGATCTTGAGGATTTTATTGAACTTGGCCAGCGACAGCGTGACCCCCAGGCGATGCGGCATGGCCCCACCCGACAAGCCGGTGCCCGCACCGCGCGCCACCACCGGCACCTCCAGCGCGTGGCAGGTGCGCAGCACCGCCTGCACCTGGCTCTCGGTTTCAGGTAAAACCACCACCAGCGGTCGTTGCCGGTAGGCCGTCAGACCGTCGCATTCATAGGGTGTTGTGTCTTCCCTGTTCCATAGCAGGGCATGAGGTGGCAAAACGGCCTCCAGCCCCCTGACTATTTGCGCCTGGCGCTCTGTTCTTTGTAGCAGGTCTTGCTGTTCAGGAGAGATGGGTGCATTCATGGTGGATTCCACGCGTCAATTAAATAATGGGTCCAACTGTGGGGTGAAGTGGCAGCGGCTGGTGTGAGGAATTTTTCAAATAGCCGTGAAAACAAAAAGGCCAGCAGATTAATAGCTAATTGGGCTGTGTTTGCAGGGGCTAGAGGGCGGCTTCATGCCTGTACCTTCACACCACACTCTTTTTTAACCAATCCGCAAACGCCGCGCACTCCCAGCGGTCCATCATGCCGGTGCGCCAGCACAGGTAGTGCGCATGCGGGCTGGGTACGCTGAGGTCATACAAACGCACCAGCGAGCCATGTTCCAACCAGGGGGCGCCCAGTTTCAGGCGAACCAGTGCCACCCCCATGCCGGCTGCCGCCGCATCGCACATCAGGCCAATGTCGTTGAACTGCGAGCCGTCAACCGGTTCCGGCCAATCCAGATCGTTGGCGGCGAACCAGGTGCGCCAGGGCTCCAGCGGGCTGCGCAAGAGGCTCTCCCCTTCCAGATCCTGTGGCACCACAAAAGGCCCGTGTTCTCGCACATAAGCGGGCGAGGCCAGGGGCGTTACCTCGTCCTTGAGCAGGCACACATGCTCCACGTCGGCATAGCGGCCGCTGCCAAAACGGATCATCAGGTCCGCGTCTTCCGCCACCACGTCGAGCAGGGGGATAGACACCTGCAGCGTCAGGTCAATCTCGGGATAGGCCTCGGTGAACTGGCGCAGGCGCGGGATGAGGATGGAGCGTGCAAACGTGGGCGTCACGGCGAGGCGCAGTTTGCGCTTGCCGGGGGCGTTGGCCGAGCTGGGGAATTTTTGCAGCATGACCAGCCCCTCGCGGACATGCGCCAGGTACGCGCTGCCCTCGGTGGTGAGTGAGAAATCGGCGCGCCCGAACAGCTTGGTGCCGATGATTTGCTCCAGTTGCTTGACGCGGTGGCTCACGGCGCTGGGCGTCACGCACAGTTCTTCTGAAGTCTGTGTCACGCTGCGCAGACGCGCCAGTGCTTCAAAAGTCAACAGGCATTGAATCGGGGGGATGCGGGCGGGCGTCATGCTGCCATTGTCACACTACAATCCCGGCCATTCTTAACTCCGGTACCCGCCATGCCAGACCGTCTTGCCGTGCTGCCGCAATATTTGATCCCCAAGCAGGCCTTGACGGCTTTGGCGGGGCGGATTGCGCGAGCCCGTGGCGGGAAAATGACCACGCGCCTGATCGAATGGTTTGTCGGGCGCTATGGTGTCAATATGAGCGAGGCCGCCAACCCCGATGTGGCCAGTTACCCCAGCTTCAACGAATTTTTCACACGCGCTCTGAAAGAGGGGGCAAGACCGCTGGCCAACGCCGACCTGATTTGCCCGGTCGATGGCACCATCAGCCAGTTTGGCGCGATTGAGCAAGATCAGCTCTTTCAGGCCAAGGGCCACCACTACGCCAGCACCGCGCTGGTGGGGGGCGATGCGGCCTTGGCGGCGCAGTTTGACGATGGCAGTTTTGCCACGCTGTATTTGAGCCCGAAGGACTATCACCGCATCCACATGCCGTGCGATGGGTGCCTGCGCCGCATGATTTATGTGCCCGGCGAACTGTTTTCGGTCAACCCGGCCACTGCCCGGGGCGTGCCCGGCTTGTTCGCGCGCAATGAACGCGTGGTCTGTGTCTTTGAGTCCGCGCGCGGTCCGTTTGTGCTGGTCCTGGTGGGCGCCACCATTGTCGGCAGCATGGCCACCGTGTGGCACGGGGTGGTGAACACAGCGCGCGGCCGTGAGGTGCGCGAGTGGCGGTATGACGAGCAGCCGGTCCGGTTGCAGCAGGGCCAGGAAATGGGCCGTTTTTTACTCGGCTCAACCGTCGTATTGCTGTTTCCGAAAGGCGCGCTGCAGTTCAACCCGGCGTGGGCACCCGGTGGTGCCATCCGGCTGGGTGAGGCCATGGCCAGCCGAATGGCCCTTATCTGAAAATCACTGTTTTGTGGCCGTTCAGCAGCACCCGGTGCTCGCTGTGCCACTTGACCGCACGGGCCAGTACCTGGCTCTCGGTGTCACGGCCCTGCGCCGTCAGGTCTTCCACCGTTTTGCTGTGGTCCACACGCACCACGTCCTGTTCGATGATCGGGCCTTCGTCCAGCTCGGCGGTCACGTAGTGGGCGGTGGCGCCCATCAGTTTCACGCCCCGGTCATGCGCCTGGTCGTAGGGCTTGGCGCCTTTGAAGCTGGGCAGAAACGAGTGGTGGATGTTGATGGCGCGGCCGGAGAGTTTGCGGCACAAGTCGTCGCTCAAGACCTGCATGTAGCGCGCCAGCACCACCAGTTCAGCCGCTTCACCCTGAATGATTTCATACTGCCTGGCTTCGGCCTGCGGCTTGTTCGCAGCCGTTACCGCAATGTGATGGAACGGCACGTTGTAGCTGGCGGCGAGTTGGTAAAACTCGCGGTGGTTGGAAATAATGGCGCGAATGTCCAGCGCCAGCAAGCCGCTTTTCCAGCGAAACAGCAGATCGTTGAGGCAATGGCCTGACTGGCTGACCAGGATCACCGCGCGCATCGGTTGCGCGCGCGCGTGCAGTCGCCACTGCATCTCGTAGGGCCGCGAAAACAAGTTAAGTTGTGTCTTCAGTTCCTCATGCGTGGCTTGTGCACAGGAAAACTGCACCCGCATGAAAAACAGGCCGGTGTCGGGGTCGTTGTACTGGGCCGCTTCCTCGATATTGCCGCCACGCTCGAGCAAAAAACCGGACACCGCGTGCACCAGCCCCAGGCGGTCCGGGCAGGACAGGGTCAATATGTAAGCAGGGTTCATAAGGCCTGAATTGTCGCAGGACGCCGGCGCAGATGAAACGGTGCCAAAATCAGAGCCCGAACAACTTGCCTGCAGGAAACCGCGATGACAATGCCTGACTTCAATATGGACCACCAGTGGCTGCCCTTCACCCCCAACCGCAGCTTCAAAAAAGACCCGCGTGTTTTTGTGGCGGCCGATGGCATGCACTTCACCACGCACGACGGCAAAAAAGTCATCGACGGCATCTCCAGCCTGTGGTGCGTCGGGGCCGGGCACAATCGCAAACCGATCAACGAAGCGATCAAAAAGCAGCTTGATACGCTGGACTACGCCACCGCCTTCAATGCCAGCAACGACAAGGCTTTCCAGGCCGCCGAGATGATCGCCGGGATGGCGCCGGGCGACTTGAACAAGGTGCTGTTCTGCAACTCGGGCAGTGAGGCCGCCGACACCTCCATGAAAGTAGCGCTGGCTTACCACCGCGCGCGCGGCGAAGGGCACCGCAATGTGTTCATTGGCCGCGAGCGGGGCTACCACGGTGTCGGCTTTGGCGGCATGAGCGTGGGTGGCATTCCTGCCAACCGCAAGGTCTATGGCACGGCGTTGCTGCCGCGCGTGGACCACATGCGCTTTATCCATGATCCGGTCAACCACGCCTTTATCAATGGCGTGGAGCAGGACTGGAAGGAAGACATTTTGCTGGAGCTGGAAAACCGCATTTTGCCGCTGCACGATCCGAGCAATATCGCTGCCGTCATCGTGGAGCCGGTGGCCGGCAGCGCCGGCTGGTATCTGCCGCCCCGGGGCTACCTGAAGCGTCTGCGCGAGATCTGCGACAAACACGGTATTTTGCTGATTTTTGACGAGGTGATAACCGGTTTTGGTCGCATGGGAACCAACTTTGCGGCCGACTACTACGGCGTGGTGCCCGACATGCTGAACTTCGCCAAGTGCGTGACCAACGGTGTCATTCCGCTGGGCGGTGTCATTTGCCGCGAGCACCTGTACGACACCATGATGGCGGCCAACGACAAAAGCCCGGCGCATGCGGTGGAATTTTTCCATGGCTACACCTATTCCGGCCACCCGGTCGCCTGTGCGGCAGCCATTGCTACCCTGAACCTGTTCAAAGAAGAAAACCTGTTTGCCCGGGCCGGCGAGATGGGCCGGGTGCTGGGCGACGCCATGCACGCCGCGTGCAAGGGCTTGCCCCATGTCATCGGTATTCGCGCGCTGGGCAATGCCGCGGCGGTCGAATTGTCTGGCATCCCGGGTCTGCCGGGCAAGCGCGCCTATGACATCTTCATCGAGTGTTTCCACAAGGGCGCACTGGTGCGTCCGGCGGGTGAATGCCTGGTGATTGCACCGCCCTACATTGTGGAAAAGTCGCACATTGAGCAGCTCGTTGGCACGCTGGCCGATGCGATCAAGAAAAATGCGTAAGCACTGGACTCAAGGCATTTTTTCCGGTGACGGCACGCTGGCTGGCTTGCCCCGGCGCGCGCTGAAATCGGCGCAATAGTCAACCGGCGGGGCTGGTTTGGCGGGCCAGAACTGATCAAATTCGGCTCTGTTTTTTGCAGCGTCGGGCACTTGTTCTGCATGCAAAAGCACTGTTTTTGCATTGAATCCCGGGGGCAGGTGCTGCGCTATACCCAAGGTGCGATCGACGTGGCTGCTGCCAGCCAGCAGCAGCACCGTTTTTCCGGGCAAGGCCGCCTTGACCACGGTTTGCGCCATGGAAATATCGCGCGCAATCTGGATCCGCGCCATCGGTGCAACCTGGCTTTCAGGCAACAAATTACAGTGGCCCAGGCGGATCCTTTGCTGCTGGGCTTTCAGCGCCGGGCCCGGCAGAAGCATGTCGAAGACGGGATCGGCCATGGTTTCACGCAGACGCGCGGCGGGCAGGTTGGCACCGACCACCGGCACTCCGGCGCGCACCGCCGCCATCACGACCGGGCCGTAGACAGTCCAGGACCAGGGCCCACTGTTCCATTGCAGGGCGGCTCGTACCAGGTCTTCGTCGGCATCCGGGCCCAGCATTTCAGTGGATTGGCCCTGGCTGGCCATCTCCAACGCCAAGGCTGCCAGAGTGCGTTCGGCAGCCAGGGTTTCAACCACGAAGCGGTGGATGCGCTGGTGATCCGGCGCATCGTGCTGTTCACCCAACAGGATCGCGTCAGCGGGCAACAGTTGCCTGATTTGACCCGGATCGGGATAGCTGGTTTGCGGGGGGGCGGTGGCGGCGCACCCGATCAAAACAATGACGGCGGCGACAGTCCAGAGACTTGTGACGGTCATCGAAAGGCCTTCGGCAAGTTGCGCGGCGTCGCAGCGTCAGTGAACGACTACCGGGTTCTGCGCCAGCTCGGCGTATTGCTCCAGCGTGTCTTCAACCTCTTCCTGGGTCGGGGTGTTGCGTTGCCAGGCGGAAATATGCTGCTGAAACAACTCCGCCCAGGAGCCGTCCAGATACACCTCTTTACCGGCGCGCTTGTCCACAATCTCGAAACCATGGCGCGCCAGCGTGGGTACCCGCAGCAGCAGCGCCGGCCCGGCGCGTCCACTGTTCGCATCGGGTGCAGCGTCTGCCGCCACTGCATCGGCCAACATGTGCGTCACAGAGTAGGTGTCAGAGTCATAAAGCATGTGCATGGTGAATTATCCCTTAATCATCCTTTTTGTTCAGGTGGCAACGCAGCGGGCAATTTCAAGGGCATATCCACTTGACGGGCTGAGGTTCAAATCAAGGCTTCGGTGGCCAGCCATTTCTGGTCGATAAAGTCGCCGTTGGGCTCGGTGATCCGGATGCGGGCTGGCAGATAGCCCAGTGCCGGTGCCAGCCACAGCTCTACCTTCTGGTCGAATTCCTGCCGCGGGTTGCGCACCAGTTTCAGGGTCACCTGCTGGCCGCCCGGTAACGTGAGTGTTTCCGCGCTCCCCACTGTAAAGAGCCAGGTGTCGGCAGCGCGTGGGCCGATGGTCTGAATGGTGATGGTGGTGGCGGGTGGGTAATGGCCCGGGTCGCCGGCGATCATGGCGGCCAACTGCACCAGGATACTCAAGCGGTCTTGGGCACCGGCCAGCAGGGGCGCGTCCGGGGTGTTGGCGCTGAAAGTGACTTTGCCCTTCTCGCGGTCAAAGTGGGCGGCGACTTCGCTGCGGTATTTGTCAGAAAAGCGGATCGGGGCCAGACCCTCCGGGGTGATCTGTCCACGACTGCTTTGTACGCGGGTTTGTCCGAAAGTGCTGAGCTCCAGCCGGGCGTCATAACTTGCGCCGCTGCGTTGCCACAGCAGTTCGGCGCTGCCACTGTAGGGGAACTTGCTGGCTTCTACCTTGTAGTTGAAACGTACCGAACCGGGCAGGGTGTAGGCACGCACCAAGACCGCAGGGTCGCGCGGCAGGCGCGGCGTTGAGCCCGGCTGATCCGCGTCAGACGGCGGTTCGTCCTGGGCCGGGGTGGCTTGGCTTGGGCTTGGATTTTCTGCTTCCGTCATCACTGCGGGCGGCGGGGCGGCGGCCTCTGCGCTGGGGCTGAGACTGGGGCTGGGGCTGGGGCTGTCTGCGGGTTCCGGTCTTGCTGTCCTTGCCAGGGCGGGCGCTGCACTTTGACGGCGGCTCGCTGCCGGCGGCGCGACGGGTCGTGCTGCCGATGTCTGCCCGGACCGGGCAAGTTCAATCGAACGCGTGGTGAATGCGCGGCTGGGCTGGGGCTGAATCAGTCCCATGTTCAGGCCCAAGGTCATGGGCGCCCCCCGCAACACGGCGAGGTGCGCCAGCAGGACGGCCGCCGTCAGCGCCAGCAGCACTTTGAGCCTCAAGGTGCTCTCCAAACTGACCAGGCCGCGCTGATTCAAGGGGCTGACGGCGCGTGTTTTTTCCATGGCAACTAGAATTTCGAAGCTTGTGACGGGTTAAATCAGTTTAACAATGCGTAATTAAAAAAAACCCAACTTCGTCGATTTGCCATTTTCCAAGATTTGATATGAAACTTGCCACCTACAAAGACGGCTCGCGTGACGGTCAACTGATCGTTGTCTCACGCGACCTGACTACCGCGCATTATGCGACCGGCATTGCGAACCGGTTGCAGCAGGTGCTGGACGACTGGAACTTCCACTCGCCCCAGTTGCAGGACCTGTACGACTTGCTGAACCGTGTTGCTGACGGCACTGCCAGCGCCAGCAAAGCACGCCACGCTTTCCCGTTTGACCCCCAACAATGCATGGCGCCCTTGCCGCGTGCCTACCAGTGGGCTGACGGCTCGGCTTACATCAACCATGTGGAGCTGGTGCGCCAGGCCCGAGGCGCGCAAGTGCCCGCCAGTTTTTATACCGACCCTCTGATGTACCAGGGCGGCAGTGACGATTTTCTGGGGCCCTGTGACGCTGTGGTGTGTGTCAGCGAGGCTGACGGCATTGATTTCGAAGCCGAGCTGGCCGTCATCACCGGCGACGTGCGCATGGGCGCTAGCCCGGCGCAGGCGCTCGATGGCATTCGTCTGGTGATGCTGGCCAACGATGTGAGTTTGCGCAAGCTGATTCCGGCTGAACTGGCCAAGGGCTTCGGGTTTTTGCAGAGCAAACCGGCCACCGCCTTCAGCCCGGTGGCAGTGACGCTGGACGAATTAGGCGCTGCCTGGGACCAGGGTCGTTTGCACCTCACCCTTCAAAGCACCTGGAATGGCCGCAAGGTCGGCCTGTGCGAGGCCGGCCCGGAGATGACTTTTCACTTTGGTCAGTTGATTGCCCACCTCTGCAAGACCCGCAACGTGCGCGCCGGCGCCATCATTGGTTCGGGCACGGTCAGCAACAAGGACTGGAGCCACGGTTACAGTTGTATCGCTGAAAAATGCGCGATCGAGACCATTCAGGATGGCCAGCCGGCCACCGAGTTCATGAAGTACGGCGACACCATCCGGATCGAAATGAAGGGCCTTGATGGTCAGAGCCTGTTTGGCGCGATTGAGCAGGAAATCGTGCCGCTGGAAAAAACCGCCACGACACGCTGATCACGCTTGATCCTCAAGCGCCCGCGAGCTGCCTGGCGAAGATCCTGATACCGCGCAGCATCATTTCTATGGAAACGGCCACCAGCACCAAACCCATCAGGCGTTCCAGCGCCACCACGAAACGGTCACTGGCGACGCGCTGAATGCGCTCTGCCAGCACCAGCACGATGGCACTCACCGTCATGGTTACACACAGTGCGGCAATCCACTCCATGCGCCGCTCGGGCGCCTGGGAGACCAGCAGCAGCACGGTGGCCAGCGCCGAGGGCCCGGCAATCGCCGGAATGGCCAGCGGCACAATCAGGGGTTCACCCACGATGTCAGGCGTTTCAGACTTTGGCGGTGGAAAAATCATGCGCAACGCGATCAGGAACAAAATCACACCACCGCCAATCTGCAAGGACAACTCGCTCAAATTCATCACGCGCAGAAATCCGTCACCGACAAACATAAAAGTCAGAAGTAGAGTAAAGGCAATCAATACCTCGCGCAAAATCACCCACGCCCGGCGTTCGGGGGCCACGTGTTTGAGCGCATTGGCGAAGATCGGAATATTGCCGATCGGATCGGTGATCAAAATCAGCAGGATGGTGGCCGAGACAAACGTGTAATTCATGGTCTCGTCAGGATAGCAGGCCTACTCGACGGTTTCACCCTCATCGAGCGTGAATTCCAGCCCCAACCTTTGACAAAAATCAAGTTTCGGTGGCGAAACGTGCGCTAAAATTTTGAAATCCAATAATCCTGCCTATGCCAACCCTGCAGATCCTGCGCAACGCCCATCTTATCGCCCGCTTCGTGCTGGTGTGGTTTGCGTTGTCGATCGGGGTGGCCACCGCCTCGCCCATTGTCAAGCCGCAGGCCATGGAGCTGATCTGCACGGGCTCGGGCGTGATGAAGCTGCTGGTCAAGACGGATGACGGCAGCACAAAGGCCGGCAGCCATACACTGGATTGCCCTCTGTGCCCCTCCATCGGCGCGCCGCCGCCAGTCGCCCGGCAGGCGGCTGGACCGGTGCCGGTACCGGCCCATGCGCTGCAAGGCATCCCGGCGGCCCACATTGCGTCACTCTCGGCCGCCCCTCTGCCGGCGCGCGGACCTCCCGCTTTCTCCTGAACGATTGAATTCATAGCGCCTGTCGTCCCTTCCACAAGGGCTACAGGCAGGTTTGATTGATATTCTGGATGGAGAAGCGCATGAAACTGAAAACGCTGGCCCTGATCGCCGCCTTCGCCGGCGGCACCGTGTACGCCCAAACCGTGGAGATCAAAGACGCCTGGGTCCGCACCGCGGTGCCGGGCCAGAAGGCCACCGGCGCCTTCATGAAAATCACCGCCAGGGAGGGTGCCAAACTGGTTGCAGTCTCCTCGCCCGTGGCCGGTGTGGCCGAAGTCCACGAGATGAAGATGGAAGGCGACGTGATGAAAATGCGTGCCGTGCAGGGAGGGCTGGACTTGCCGGCCGGCAAAACGCTGGAACTCAAGCCCGGCGGCTACCACCTGATGCTGATGGACCTGAAAGCGCCGCTGGCCAAAGACAGCACGGTACCCCTGACGCTGGTGTTCAAGGATGGCAAGGGCGTGCAGAGCAAGGTAGAGCTCAAAGTGCCGGTGACCGCTGTCGCCCCTGGCGCCGCCGCTGCAAAGGCAGGCAACATGCCCGCCATGGACCACAACAAGCACAAGCCATAAGCCGCTCCAACCGACTGCTGCCACAAGCCGTCCCGCATTCCCCCAGGGCTAGGGCTGATGTCACCGAAACCGTACTTTGCCTCGCTGCGCCGCCCTCCGGCGCTGTGGCTGGCCGTGCTGATTGCGCTGTTCGGTGCGCTCGCGCCCACGCTGTCGCACGCTTTCGTATGGTCGCAAGGTGGCACGGGGCCGACGGTGGAGGTCTGCACCAGCACCGGGATGCGCTGGGTTGCAAGCCCACTTTCGGCGGACTCCCCTGACGGGCAGGAATCCGCTCCGGCGCTTGAGCATTGTCCGTTTTGCCTGCCATCCACAGATCGTGCGGTTCCTGCGTCCCGCTCGTTGGCTTTCCTCGTTGTCGTGCTGGGCGACCCCGGGGAACCCACGATCTGGCAGGCTTTTTTCTTCTCCACTCACTTTGCGCTCACGCCGCCGCCGCGGGGGCCGCCGACTTTCTCCTGAATTATTGAATTCATAGCGCCTTCTGCAAGCCCGATAGTGCTCTGGAGGTCAATTTGTTTGTATTCAGGAGTTTTTATGATTGAAAAAATACGCGTCCTTCCCTGGTCGATTGCCCTGGCTTTCCCCCTGGCCACCCTGCTTGGCGGCCAGGCGATGGCTGCCGACAAGCAAGTCAGCACACTGCCGCTTGTCACCGTCAGCGGTTCCAAATTCGAAGTCAACACGCCTGTGGGCGCAACGCTGGTCGATGACGCCAGCCTGGGGTCCAAGCGGTCCGCCACCAGCGATAGCGCCCGCCTGCTTGGCGATGTGCCCGGCGTTCATCTGTATGGCGCTGGTGGCGTCTCCAGCCTGCCGGTGATTCATGGCCTGGCGGGTGACCGCCTGCGCATCAAGGTCGATGGCATGGATCTGATTTCGGCCTGTGCCAACCACATGAATCCACCTCTGTCCTACATTGATCCCAGCAACGTCGACAGCATCCAGGTGTTTGCCGGTATCACGCCGGTGAGCGTAGGTGGCGACAGCATTGGCGGATCCATCGTGGCAAACTCGGCCGCGCCCGAGTTTGCCAAGGCGGGCGAAGGCACCAGGCTCTTGGGCCAGGCCGGCGTTTTTTATCGCAGCAACGGCCATGCCAAGGGTGGCAGTGTGTCGCTGACGGTGGCCAGCGACAAGTTGAGCATGACTTACAGCGGCTCAACTGCGGAGTCGGGCAATTACAAAGCGGCTGCCGATTTCAAAGCGGCAGGGCTGGCGGCGCCGGGTCGGGCCTGGCTGGCAGGCGACGAGGTGGGGTCGTCCCGGTACAAATCCGGCAATCAATCGCTCGGCCTGGCACTGCGTCATGACAACCATCGGGTCGAACTGAAGTTGGGCATGCAAGATATTGCGTATCAGGGCTTTCCCAATCAACGAATGGATATGACAGGCAATGACAGCCAGCAAATCAATCTTCGCTACGTGGGCCAATACCAGTGGGGTGCTCTGGAGGCTCGTGCCTATAACGAGAAGACACGGCACGCGATGCAGTTTGGCGACGACAAGCGGTTCTGGTATGGAAATGCCAGCAATGTGCCTGGCATGCCGATGGATACGGAGGGGAAAAACAGCGGCGCGCTGGTCAAGGCGAACGTTGCACTCACGCAGCGCGATGTTCTCAGGGTGGGCGCAGAGGTTCAGAACTACGCCTTGAACGACTGGTGGCTGCCATCCGGCGGCGGAATGGCTCCGAACACGTTCTTGAACATCCATAACGGTGAACGCGACCGACTGGGTGTTTTCGCCGAGTGGGAAGCGCGCTGGAATTCACAATGGCTCACCCAGATCGGGGCGCGCAGCGAAACGGTGAAGATGGACACGGGCACCGTGCAGGGCTACAACATCAGCGCGACCTATCTGGCCGATGCAACGGCCTTCAATGCCGCCAACCGCCAGCGTACCGACAACAATCTGGACCTAACCGCACTCGCCCGCTACACGCCGGATGCCACGCAGACCTTTGAATTCGGGTACTCTCAAAAAACCCGTTCACCCAATCTCTACGAGCGTTTTGCCTGGTCAACCGGGGGCATGGCGATGCGCATGGTGAACTGGGTCGGCGATGGCAATGGGTACGTTGGCAATATCAATCTGAAACCGGAACTGGCCCACACCCTCAGCGCCACCGCCAACTGGCATGACGCCGCGCAGAAAGAATGGGGCCTGAAAGTCACGCCCTACCTCACCCGCGTGCAGGACTACATTGATGCCAGCGCATGTCCGGTAACCAGAGGTTCTTGCCTCGCCGTCAATCCGACCACCGGATTTCTTCACCTCACACTGGCCAATCAATCGGCCCGGCTGTACGGTTTGGACGTTTCCGGCTACATGCCGCTGGCAAAAACCAATGATTTCGGCAACTTCACTGCAACCGGCATGATGAGCTATGTCAAGGGGAAAAACACCACCACGGATGGCAATCTTTACAACATGATGCCACTCAACGCGAGGCTGGCCCTTGTGCAGCGGATGGGTCGCTGGACCAACACGGTTGAGGCTCTGTTGGTGGATGCCAAATCCGAGGTGTCACAAGTGCGCAACGAGATCAAAACGGCCGGTTATGGCTTGCTCAACTTGCGCAGCAGCTATGAGTGGGACAAGGTGCGTCTGGACCTTGGCATCGAAAACGCCTTGGACCGGTTCTACGCTTTACCGCTGGGTGGAGCCTATATTGGCCAGGGCACCACCATGAACACGTCCGCACCTTATGGCAGCGCTGTCCCCGGCGCCGGGCGTTCGATCTACGCCGGCGTTACCGTGAAGTTCTGATTCCCTTGTTTGGTTGATGGTACCGAAACTGCTCATTGCATTGCCACACCGCCCCTGGGCGGTGTGGCTGGCCGTTTTGCTCGCCATCCACAGATCGTGCCGTCCCTGCACACCACTCTTCGGCCCCTCTCTTTGTTGTGCTGGACGATCCCGGAAAACCCACGATCCGGCAGGCTTTTTTCTTTTCCACCAACGACGCCTCGGTGGCCCAGCCGCGCGGGCCGCCGGACACCTCGCTTCAGTCTTCGCCGCCTGACCGGTTGTAACTGACCGACTGAGTCATTCAGGTTTCTTTCAGCTTGAACAAAAATTTTTACCACCAAGGACCTCAAATGAGAAATTTTCAAAAAACCCTGATTGCCACTTTGGCCGGCAGCCTCTTTTCGCCGCTGGCCTGGCCGCAATCGCCGGCCGCGCAGGTGCCACCCAGCGAGCAAACCCTCACGCCCGTGACCATCACCGCCACCCGAACCGATTCCAGTGAAAAATTGCCGTTGGACGAATCCAATGCCACCGGCTCGCGCCTGGGTCTTACTGCCCGTGAAACACCGGCTTCGGTATCCATCGTGAACCGTGCCACTATTGAGAAGCGCGGCGCGGAGAACACCCAGGAAATTCTCTCCAGCGTGCCCGGCATCACGGCCGCGTCGCCCCCCGGATCGGCCGGTTCGGTGTTTTATCGCGGCTTCGGCGCGGCGAGCCTGACCCAGCTCTTCAACGGCATCACGCCGCAATACGACGCCATTTCGGCGCGCCCGGTCGATAGCTGGATCTACGAGCGCGTGGAGGTGATCGGCGGGCCCTCGACCTATCTGTTCGGCGCCGGGGCCGTGGGGGGCTCGATCAACTACGTCACCAAGCTGGCCCATCGGGAGGGCGATACGCTGGAGGCGCGCGCACGCTACGGCTCCTTTGCCACCACGGACCTGGCGCTGGGCCTGAATCGCCGCCTGGGGCCGGCACAGGGCGTGCAAAACTTCGTGCGCCTGGACGTCAACAACAGCCATAGCAATGGCTACGTGGACGGGCAGGAACGCAACGCGCTGAATGTGGCCGCCTCCTTGCTGACCGACGTGAATTCCCGGCTGTCGCACACGCTGGCGCTGGAGTACCAGCACGAGAAGGTGGACCGTCCCTACTGGGGCACGCCGCTGCTCAATCCCGCCACGGGCGAGGGCCGCATCGACCCCGCCACCCGGTTCAAGAACTACAACTCGGCGGACGGCATCTATGAGCAGACCGTGCAATGGACGCGGTCCCTGCTGGAGTACCGCCTCTCCCCGCAAACCACGATCAGGAACACGCTGTACCACTACGACGCGCTGCGTGACTACCGCAATGTCGAGACCTACAGATTCAACACTGCGAATACGGCGGTGATTCGCTCCAACGCCTTGCTGCAACGGCACGACCAGCAACTCACCGGCGACCGCGTGGAGTTGACGCACAAGGGCACTTTGGCGGGCATGAAGTCCGACTGGTCGGCCGGACTGGACTACAGCAGGAATACGCAGACACGTTTTCCGCGTTCCCTGTCGGCAACGGTGAGCACCGTGAACCCGACGCAGTTCACCACGGAAAAATTCTTCGACGTGCCCGGCATGGTGCCCGGCTTCAACCCGGATCGCACCAACAAGGTCGACACGCTGGCGCTGTTCCTGGAAAACCGCACCCGGCTCACGGCACCCCTGTCGCTGGTCACGGGTCTGCGGCACGACCAGATTACGCTGGAGGGCATCAATCACCTGGCCGCTACCGCGACCAATCCGGCCTACTTCAAGAACATCTACCGGCCCACCACCGGGCGGCTGGGCCTGGTGTATGACCTGACGCCGCATGCCAACGTCTATGTCCAGTACAGCACGGCGGCCGATCCCCCGGCCGGCATTCTGACCACTGCGTCGTTCGCCCAAGTGCGAAATTTCGACCTGACCACGGGCCGCCAGTTTGAGGTCGGCAGCAAATTCGACTACCTTGACGGGCGTGGATCGGCGACGCTGGCGGCCTACACGATCACGCGCAAGAACCTGGCGATTGCCGATCAGAACAACCCTGGTATCACGATTCCGGTGGGGCAGCAATCGGCCCGCGGAGTGGAGGCGGCAACGTCGCTGAAAGTCTCCCCCACCTTTAACGTGCAGGGCAACCTGGCTTACACCGTCGCGAAATATGACGCGTTCATGGAGAACGTGGGCGGCAAGCCGGTCTCACGGGCGGGCAACGTTCCCGGCAATGTGCCGGACTGGGTGGCCAACCTCTGGCTCAATTGGAACCTCAGCCCGAACGTGCAACTGGGCGTGGACGCGCGCTATGTGTCACGGCGCTACGGCAACACCGCGAACACAATTTGGGACCCGGCCTACACCCTGTTCGGCGCCAGCCTGAGCTACCAGCTCAACCGGCAAACCCAGCTCACCGTGCGGGCGAAAAACCTGGGCGACAAGGTGTATGCCGCCTCGGTGAGAGCCAGCAGCTTCTACCTGGGAGCGCCGCGCTCGCTGGACGTGACGCTGCACACGTCGTTTTATTGAAACTTTGCGGGACAGACCGCCGCTGCGCGCAGCGAGCAAGCTCTGTCCTCAACTGATTAAGGTGAGCCATGAAGCGCACGCTGTATCTGGTGCATCGCTGGCTGGGGATCGTCCTGTGCCTGTTCATGGCCATGTGGTTTTTCTCCGGCGTCGTGATGATGTACGTGGGCTATCCCAAGCTCACGCCCTCCGAGCGACTGGCAGCGCTGCCAGCGCTCGATGCGTCGCGCTGTTGCGCGGCGCTGCCCGAGATCCTGGCGGCCGCCGCACGCACGGAAAATCCCAAAGGTGTCCGTCTCACGTCGGTAGGGGGGGTGCCGCGTGCCGTGCTGTCCTACGGCCGCTCAGGCGTGGTGGCGGTGGACGCCGTCAGCGCACGACGGATTGATGCCGTGAGCTCGGCGGACGCACTCGCGGCGTCCCAGGCCTTCATGCCGGGCATCCACGCCAGTTATCCGGCGCTGGTGACGGAAGATGCCTGGACCCATTCCAAAGCGATGGATCCGCATCGTCCCCTGTACCGCATCCAGATGGCCGACCCGCAGGCCACGGTGCTGTACGTGTCGGGCCAAACCGGCGAGGTGGTGCGCGACGCCACCGGCACCGAGCGTGTCTGGAACTGGGTGGGCGCCTGGATTCATTGGCTCTACCCTTTGCGTGGCGGGATGGTGGACCGGTACTGGACCGACATCGTGATTTACACGTCCATCGCGGCCACGGTGCTGGCCCTGCTGGGCCTGGTGGTGGGGGTGTGGCGCTGGCGCTTTTCGGGGCGGTTTCGCAGTGGTTCGCATTCACCCTATCGCGAGCCGTGGATGCGTTGGCATCATCTGCTGGGGCTGGTGTTCGGCGTCATGACGGCCGCCTTTATTTTCAGCGGCCTGATGTCAATGAACCCGTTCAAGGTGCTCGATTCCGGTGCGCCCAAACTGGAGCAGCGAATGGCAACGCATGACCGCTGGCAAGCCCGGCACTTCGTGCTGTCCGCGCCGCAGGCCCTGAACCGCTTTGCTGCCAGCGGCTTTGCCGCGCGGGAGCTGGAGTGGCGCATGGTGGATGGCGTGGGCTATTTTCTGGCGCTGGACGGACAGGGGCGCAGCCGCCTTCTGGCCGCAGGGGCCACGGCAGACGATGCACAGCCGTTCGAGGCGTTCAGCATGGCGCAAATGCAGACCCTGGGCAGCGCCTTGTTTCCAAAAAACAAAGTCATCGAATCGACGGTGCTCACGGCGTACGACACCTATTACTACAGCCGCGAGCCGCACACCATGGGGGGCGGGGTCAAGCGCCTGCCGGTGTTACGGCTCAAGTTCGATGACGCGCAGGCAAGCTGGCTCCATCTGGACCCAAGCACCGGCGCGGTCATCAGCCAGCTTGACTCGCACAGCCGCGCGCGGCGCTGGCTGTTTGCCTTCTTGCACAGTTGGGATTGGCTGCCCCTGCTGGAGCGTCGGCCCCTGTGGGATATCTGGATGGTCGCCTTCAGCGTGGGCGGCTTCATCATCAGCGTGACCGGCACCGTACTCGGATGGCGGCGGCTGCAGCGCAAAAAGAGCGAGTGGGCGGCAGCGGGTTTGCGCGCCCGTGCCTCCCTGTAGTCGCAGAATCATTGATGCCTCGTTGGACAAGTTTTTCTATCGCCATCCGCGCCACATTGGGGTAAGCTGTCGGCAGTTCAATGTTGACAATCCTTTGGAGCGAATATGAGTGATTCACAGAACGCTGGTTTCGGTAAATTCGTCCCCGGTTTTGACTTTCTCCAGAACCTGGCCAAGGGCACATCTGAGACCATGCCACAGATGCCCAACCTGGCCAACTGGATTGCGCCCACGCTCAATCTGGAGGAGCTCGAAAAACGTATTTCGGAACTCAAGACGGTGCATTTTTGGCTGGAACAAAATTCCCGGGCACTGGCGGCCACCGTGCAGGCGCTGGAGGTGCAGAAAATGACCCTGGCCACGCTCAAGGGTATGAATTTCAACGTCGGCGATATGGCCAATGCGCTCAAGCCCAAGGCGGCCCAGCCCGCCACCACGGCGGCCGGGCTGGTTGATCCGATGCAATTGTGGGGCTCGCTGACGCAGCAGTTTCAGCAAATCGCCGCCAGCGCCATGAAAGATGCCGGCAAAAATAGCGCCATCGACGCCACCCAAAACGTGGTTAAAAAAACGGCCACAAAAGCCACTAAAAAAACGCGCGCTCGAACCACCTGATGCCGCAACTTGCGAGTGCCACGATGAAGCTGTTCCCCTACGGCCATGCCACGCACCCCCAGTGGCGCATGGCGGCCGGCTTGGTGTTGGCGCAACTGCGGGCCCAGATGGCGCTGCACGGCTATGCCAGCGCACCCACGCTGGCCCTGCTCTACATCACCGACCACTACGCATCTCAGGCGCAGGATATTCTGGATCACCTGAGCGCCGAATTGCCCGAAATCACCGATTGGTCGGGCACGGTGGGCGTGGGCATCGCGTCCAACAACGTGGAGTATTTTGATGAACCGGCGCTGGCGCTGATGTTGTGCGAGCTGCCGACTGACCAGTACCGGGTGTTTTCCGGTGTGGCGCCGCTGGGGCTGGGTTTTGAGGCCCACACGGCGCTGATTCACGCCGATGCCAATACCCCCGATCTGGGCGAACTCATCGTCGAAATGGCCGCCCGCACGGCGTCGGGTTATCTGTTTGGCGGCTTGTCGTCGAGCCGCTCAAAAACGGTGCAGTTTGCCGTCGGCGGTGATGGCAATATCCGCGGACAGGGTGCCGCCCGTGGTGTCTTCAGTGGCGGCTTGAGCGGTGTCGCATTTGGCGCCGGGGTGAGCCTGGTGTCACGCGTCACGCAGGGCTGTTTACCCGTGTCCAAAGCCCATCAGGTTACCGCCGCCGAGCACAATGTGGTGACCCGGCTGGATGGCGAGCCGGCGCTGGATCTGATGCTGAATGAGCTCGGGGTGTCGCTGGATCAGCCGGAACAGGCTTTAAGGGCAGTGCGCGCCACTCTGGTGGGCTTGATGCACCCGGCGGGCAGCGGGGGCCGGGCAGGCGACGGGCTTGCCGTCAGCCGTACCGGTAACTTTGGCAGCGATGTGCTGGTGCGTCACATCATCGGCCTGGACCCGGCCCGGCGCGGCGTTGCCGTCTCAGACCCTCTGGAAGTGGGTATGCAACTGGCTTTTTGCCAGCGCAATGCCCAGGCCGCCAAGGTCGATTTGATACGTGTCTGCGCCGAGATCCGTGAAGAACTGGAGCCCGAAGAATTGCCGGTAGAAACGGCTACGGCACTGGCGGCATCCGAGGTCGCGTCGGCGCCGCATCCGGCGCGCGGCATCGCTGGCGCGGTCTACGTGAGCTGTTCCGGGCGCGGCGGTCCGCATTTCGGCGGGCCCAGTGCCGAGCTGCAAATCGTGCGCCGGGCGCTGGGCGATGTGCCGCTGGTGGGCTTCTTTGCGGGGGGTGAGATTGCCCGCCATCATCTGTACGGTTACACCGGGGTGCTGACGGTTTTTACAAGCAATTAGATGGGTAGCCTCCTCGGTCACACCCCGCGCGCTCGGTCAGCGTGAAACTGGGCGACAAAAGCCCCAAACCGCCCGACGTCCAGCGCCGCGCGCACCTCAAACATCAGATTCAGGTAGTAGTGCAGGTTGTGGATGCTGGCCAGCATCGGGCCGAGCATTTCACCGCAGCGGTCCAGGTGGTGCAGGTAGGCGCGGCTAAAACCGCCTGAGGTTCTGCCATCGGGCCGCGTGCTGCCGGCGCAGGCGTAGCAGGTGCAGGTTTTATCGAGCGGGCGCTCATCCATCTTGTGGCGGGCGTTGCGGATTTTCAGGTCGCCAAAGCGGGTGAACAGGGTGCCATTGCGGGCGTTGCGCGTGGGCATGACGCAGTCGAACATGTCCACCCCTTGCGCCACACCTTCCACCAGGTCTTCCGGCGTGCCGACGCCCATCAGGTAGCGTGGCTTGTCGGCGGGCAGGCGGTGCGGCGTGTGCGCCATGATGCGCAGCATCTCGTCTTTGGGCTCGCCCACGCTCACGCCGCCCACCGCATAGCCGGAGAAGTTCATCGCCACCAGTTGCTCCAGCGACTCCTGGCGCAGGTGTTCAAACATGCCGCCTTGCACGATGCCAAACAGCGCGTTGGGGTTTTCCAGCCGCGCAAATTCCGCCTGACAGCGTCGGGCCCAACGCAGACTGAGTTCCATCGAACTGCGTGCCTCGCCCTCGGTGGTGAGCTGGCCCCTGGTTTTGGGTTCGACCGAAATGTAGGGCGTGCATTCGTCAAACTGCATCACGATGTCGCTGCCCAGCACAGTCTGAATCTGCATCGATATCTCGGGCGTCAAAAACAGCTTGTCGCCGTTGACGGGCGAGGAAAACTTGACGCCCTCTTCCGTTATTTTGCGCATCTCGCCCAGGCTCCAGACCTGAAAGCCGCCGGAGTCGGTCAGGATCGGTTGGTCCCACTTCTCGAACTGGTGCAGGCCGCCGAACTGTGCCATCACGTCGAGCCCGGGGCGCATCCACAAATGGAAGGTGTTGCCCAGAATGATTTGCGCGCCCATGTCAATCAGGCTGCGCGGCATGACACCCTTGACCGTGCCGTAAGTGCCGACCGGCATGAAGATCGGGGTTTCCACCACACCGTGGTTGAGCGTGAGGCGCCCGCGCCGGGCGTGGCTGCCGGGGTAAGCGCCTTGGGCATCGTCGGTTTGGAGAAGGTCAAACTTGAGCATCGCGGGATTGTAGGGCTAGCCCCTCGTTTGTTGCAGCTTGCGAACGCCACGCCGACAGCGCAGTTGCCATCTGTTCGGGTGCAACGCGCACGGATTGCTTTACTTTGTTATTTGCTTTATATTTACATTGTCTTTACATCATTCGAATTCAAAGGAGATGCCATGCAATCTGAAGCCATCGTTTCCAGCAAAGGGCAGGTCACACTGCCGGCCGCCATGCGCGCCAAGCTTGGCATTGGGGCGGGTTCCCGTATTCACTTTGAGCTGCGCGGGAAGGAGTTGGTCATCAAGCCCGAGCTTCCAATGAGCGCCTATTACGGCATGCTCAAGGGCTACAAGCTTGATCCGGCCGATCTGGAAATTCCCAAAGAGCCGGACCGGGAGTTCGAATGAATGTCGTCGATTCTTCCGGTTGGATTGAGTTTTTCCTCGCGGGTCCCAGCGGCCCCTTGTTCAAGCCGGTGATCGAGCAGCGCGACAAGCTGTTGGTGCCCGTCATCGCGCTGTACGAAGTTCACAAAATCCTCAGCCGCAAGATGCCTGCTGACGTGGTGGCATCGTGTCTGAACGTGATGCGCCTGGGCCGCGTGCTGGAGCTGACCGACCGCCGCGCCATTGCCGCCGCCGATATCGCGCTTCACCACCGCCTGGCGCTGGCCGATGCGGTGATGTACGCCATGGCGCTGGAACACAAGGCCACTTTCTGGACGCAGGACGTCGACTATCAGGGCTTGCCCGGCGTCAACTTTTTCCCGAAACCCTGACTTGCTGACGCGTCAACAGCATCGAGTCACCGTAACTGAAAAATCGGTACTGTTCATGGATGGCATGGGCGTACAGCGCCATGATGTGCTCATAACCCGCGAAGGCGCTCACCAGCATCATCAGGGTGGACTTGGGCAGGTGAAAGTTGGTGATCAGCAGGTCCACCAATTGAAAATTAAACCCCGGCGTGATGAAAATGTGAGTGTCCCCCGTCACTTGCCCGGTTTGAGCCCAGGCTTCCAGCGTGCGCACGGTGGTGGTGCCCACGGCGACGATGCGGCCGCCGCGAGCGCGGCAATCGACAATCGCTTGCTGCGTGGCCAGGGGTACGTCGTACCACTCGCTGTGCATCTGGTGCTCGGCCAGGTTCTCGGTCTTGACCGGCTGGAACGTGCCGGCCCCCACGTGCAGCGTGACGTGGGCGCGCTGCACACCGATGGCGTCAATCGCGGCGAGCAGGGCGTTATCAAAATGCAGCGCGGCGGTGGGGGCCGCCACAGCGCCGGGGTTTTTGGCAAAGACGGTTTGGTAGCGCGCCGCATCTTCGGCGGAATCGGTGTGGGTGATGTAGGGCGGCAGCGGCACGTGACCGTGGCGTTCCATCAGGGTATGGGGGTCGTCACCGGCGTCGTTGGACAGCACAAAGCGGAACAGGGCGCCGTCGGCATCGGGCCAGCGGCCCAGCAGCGTGGCGCGCAGCTTGTCGTGCGTGCCGGGCGCGCCCGTCAAGGCCAGCGTGGTGCCGACCTCGGGCTTCTTGCTCACGCGCATGTGGGCCGCCACCTGGTTGCCGCCCAGTACCCGCTCAATCAGCAGCTCCAGCTTGCCGCCGGTGGGCTTTTCTCCAAACAGGCGTGCCTTGATGACCTTGGTGTCGTTGAAAACCAGCAGATCGCCGGGGTTCAGCAGGGAGGGCAACTCGCGAAAAATGCGGTCTGTTGGTGTTGTGTTGGCGTCATCCAGCAGGCGTGAGCCGCTGCGCTCAGGGGCGGGATGCTGGGCGATCAGCGCTTCGGGCAATACGAAGTCGAAGTCGCTCAGGGTGAAGGCGCGCGTGGCGCCGGGAAAAGAGGTGAGCATAGTGCTTGAGGGTTGGACAAACCCGTACCAAGTTGAAAAGACAGGGCGGAATTGTCCCATGCCGCAACCGCCGACGTTCCAGTCCGCGGCACAGGCAACTGCCAGGGCGGTGGCCGACACAGCCGTCTCGGGGGCCGCCAGTTGACGGTGACTTGGCCGATGGCTCGGCCGGAAATATCCATTTGGTTACAAATTTACTTTAAATGTGCTAGTTGCACATTTATACTGAGGCCAATTATGCGAAATCCATCCATGTCACCGTCTGGAGACCCTTCCGCACTGGATACCCTGAGTACCGACCAGCAGGCCGTGCTGAATGCGCTGGACGGCGTGCTGGCGCCGCTGGCCCAGCTTTGCATTGCCAGGGGTATCCGCATTCGCGCGGTGGAGGATCGGCTGCGCGTGGCCCTTGTGCAGGCGGCGCGCGACGCCCACCCCACCCAGTCATCCACCCGACTCACCAGTCGTATCAGCGCCACCACCGGACTGACCCGGCGCGAAGTCGCTCGCCTCGAGCGCCAGCCCGACCCAGCCCGTGAACTGCGACGCTCGCCGCTTTCCGAGCTGTTCACGCGCTGGCTGTCCAACCCCGGGCTGCGTGACCCAAACAACAAACCGCTCAAGCTGCCACGGCAGGGGCCGGCCCCGAGCTTCGAGAGCCTGGCCCAGTCGATCACGCGCGACGTGCATCCGCGCACGCTGCTCGACGAGTTGTGCCGACTGCAACTGGTCGCCTACGATACTGCCAGCGACAGCGTGCAGTTGCTGCGCGAAGCATTTGTGCCGCGTGGCGACTGGGCCCGCATGTTGGCCTTTTTGGGCGACAACGTGGGCGACCATTTCCGTGCCGCCGTGGCCAACGTGCTGCAGGACGGCAAGCAGCAAATTGAACAGTCGATCTTCGCCGACGAACTGTCGGCCGAGTCGCTGGCGCGGGCGCGTGACCTGATGACGCAGCAATGGCGCACGCTGCTGGCGCAGGTTGCACCGCAGCTGGAAAAAATGATCGAAGCCGATCGGGAATCAGGCCGATCGCAGGACCACAGCCTGCGCATTGGCCTGTTCACCTGGTCGCAGGCCATGGCAACAACGCCAGAATGAACCATTTACCTTAACCCCAAGGAGCATTGCATGAAAAACGTATTTACAACCCCGGTAGCCGATGGCATAACCCGTCGGGAAGGACTGTTGACCCTGCTGGGCAGTGCCCTGGCGCTGGCGGGCTGTGGCGGCGGTGGCGGTGTAGCCGGCCTCAGCAGCGGTGGTACCGGCTCGTTTTCGGTGGGGCCGATCACCGGTTTTGGCTCCATCATCGTCGGCCTCATCCGGTTTGAAGATTCAACCGCCAACAGCGTCCTCGATATTGATGACGATAACAACGACATGCGCGGCAAGCTCAAGCTGGGCATGGTGGTGAGGGTGAAAGGCAAGCCGAAAAACGGCATCCGCGCAGACGCAGACAGCATTGAGGTTCGCAGCGAGTTGCTGGGGCCGATCGACAGTGTCGACACTACTGCCAAGACCCTGTTGGTATTAGGGCAAACAGTGCAGGTCACGGCTACCACCGTTTTTGAGGATGGCCTGACTGGCCTCTCGGCGCTGGTTGTGGGCAATATCGTCGAAGTGCACGGTTTCGTCGATCCCCTGAGCAACCGCCTCACCGCCACCCGCATCGAACGCAAGGATCCGGCCAAGGTCAAGGCCTTCAAGCTGCAAGGCTTTGTCAAACTCCTGGACGCCACGGCCAAAACCTTCAAGATCGACACGCTCACCATCAACTTTGCTGCGTCTGTGAACACACCTGCCAACCTGGTGTTTGCCAACGATATGCTGGTGCGCGTGCGACTGGCAAGCACGCAGACCACGGGGACACGCACGGCGCTCAAGGTCCACGTCGTGAAGGTGGAGGTCGAGGACCGCGACGAAGCCGAGGTCGAAGGCACGATCACGGAGTTCACATCGAGCAGCAATTTCAAGGTCAACGGACTACAGGTCAACGCCAGCAACGTCAGCGTCCCGGCGGGCCTCAAGCTCGGCGACCGTGTCGAGGTCGAAGGCAGTCTGGTCAATGGCGTGCTGGTGGCGAAGAAGGTCGAACTGGAAGTTGAAAACGATCAATTCAAGTTCGAACTGCATGGCACGGTCTCCGGTCTGACCTTGACCACGTTCGTTGTCCGCGGCGTGACCGTGAACTACACCATCAGCGTCATCGACGGAGTGATCGAAAAACTGAAAGACCTTGCGAGCGTCGAAGTCAAGGGAGTGGTGTCAACTGACGGCACCAAGGTCAACGCAACCCGGATCACTTTCGAATAGATCGACAGACTCCCTGCGCATCGCAGCCTACCGGGCGGGCATCATGCCCGCCCTTTTTCCGCGCACAATCCGCCGCATGATCACCGTTTACGGCATCCCCAATTGCGACACGGTCAAAAAGGCCCGTGCCTGGCTATCTGAGCGCCAACTCGATCATGAGTTTCATGACTTCAAAAAGCGCGAAGTTCCAGCCCAGCGCCCAGATCTTGCTGCTGGACCAGCCCAGTATCATCAAGCGCCCGGTGGTGGAGTGGGGTTCGCGCGCCCCGGTCGTGACCCAGTCACCCCACTCAGGCGCTGGCGTCAACCTCCGCCCAGCAATTGGGCGTTTCATAGAGCGTGATTTTGCTCAAGCACAAGCCGGTGCCGTAGCGGTCCTGGTAGACATCTTTCAAAATATCGAAGGCGGCCCTGGCCAGATTCTCGACCGTGGGGATGCGCTCCAGCACCACGGTCTTGTGATCGGGCAGGCTGTCCAGGAAGTGCCGGACCGTGGTGTCGTGGCGGTAGACCAGAAAAGCATGGTCCCAGAGATCGACCAAATGGGTTTTGGCCAGCGCCTTGATGTCGGAAAAATCCATGATCATGCCGTTATCCGATTGCCCCTCTTTCTCGATCACGGCGCCGACCAGCGTGATGAGCAGGGTATAGCGGTGCCCGTGCAGGTTGCGGCACTGGCTGTTGTGGTCCGGAATGCGGTGACCAGCGTCGAATTCGAGCTTGCGGGTAATCGTCAACATGGTGTGGGTCTGAGCTTGCGTTTCAATCAGGGAATCTGTAACAATTTATGGGTCTGCAGGCTGAGCCGCCACTGTGGCTGGCGTCGACAGGTCTCGATCGCCAGCCGGGTGTTGACGGCCAGGTCCGGCCCGTCCATCGCTTGCACAAAAAAATACGCAAAATCGAGCGTTGCATAGTCGGCCAGGTTCTGGTTGAGCTGCGGGATCACGACCTTGATCTCGTTGCCGTGCGTGACCTGCAGGACCGAACCTGCTTTGGGGCTGACGCAGACCCAGTCCACCCCGGCTGGCACGGCAATCGTCCCGTTGGTCTCGATGGCGATGGTAAAACCGAGGGCGTGCAGGCTGGCGATGAGGGCCGCATCGAGTTGCAGCAGCGGTTCGCCGCCGGTCAAGACGACGTATTTATGCGCCAGATAAGTCTGCGGCCACAAGCTGTCAATGGTGCGCGCCAAGGCCTCGCTGTCCGGAAATTTTCCGCCGCGCTCGCCATCGGTACCGACAAAATCGGTATCGCAGAATTGGCACACGGCGCTGGCGCGATCGGCCTCGCGTCCCGACCACAGGTTGCAGCCGCTAAAGCGGCAAAACACCGCCGGCCGCCCGGCCTGCGCGCCCTCGCCTTGCAAGGTATAAAAAATTTCTTTGACGCTGTAAATCACGGCGTTCATCATCCGGTTTGCTGGGCCAACAGGGCAAGGGCCAAGTGGCCGGTATTGTATCGCTGGCGTGCCAACCGGGCAGTTCGCCCGTGGTCTGGCTACGCAGAATACGGTGCAGTTGCGTGCTAACATATTGGTGCTTTAACACCAATGAGGATATGCACATGAGCCGTCTGACCATTACCCTCTCCGAGCCGCGCTACCGGGCGCTGAAAGAAGCTGCGGTCCAGCGCGACAAAACCATGGGTCAATTGATTGACGAAAGCCTCGACTTCTACGGTATCAAATCGCGTGAACAAGCACTTGCCCTGGTGCGCCAGGCGCGCACGCGCAGTGCGTTGAGCGACGAGCAGGCGCTCACATTGGCACAAGAAGAGGTGCGCGCGGTGCGTCACACGACGTGAGTGACTACTTCATCATTGACACCAACATCGTCGTTGCAGGCCTGCTCACAATGCACGCCGATTCGCCGGTCGCTCGCATCCTTGAAGGCATGCTTAGCGCAGCGTTTCCGTTTGTGGTGTCTGAAGCGCTGCTGGCCGAATACCACTTGGTGCTGGTGCGGCCCAAGCTGCGCCAACTCCATGGCTTGTCAGTGGCCGAGATCGACATCATCCTGACCGATATTGCCCGCCACGCCATCGTGCTGGCGCCGGTGCGCACCGCTGCGACCCCGATGGCCCCGGATCCGGGTGACCAGTTTTTGTGGGGTCTGCTCGCCAACCGTGCCGATCTGGTCTTGGTCACTGGCGATAAATTGCTGTTGCAGGACGAGGCCATGCGAGAGCGGGTGATCTTGCCGAAAACCTTTGTTGCACAGTTGCAGCACTGATATGGCCTGCTGACCATGCAGGACCGTGACATGCTGGCCCGCTATAACTGACCCTGTCGCTGGCCGACCGTAAAACCGTGTGTGATGTGGTGGTGGCGCTGGCCGTGGCGGCTACGGTCAAGGCGCGATAACGCTGGGGTCTGGCCGCTCATGCGACGTGGGACAAAGTGGGCATGCAGTCGGCCAAGCCCGAAGATGTTTGGACTACGTCGCCAAAACTTTAAGTCAAATCGGCTTCAGTCACCCGTGGAATACACCTTAGCAGCTATTATTTCAGACGTAATTGGTGGTCTGCAGCTCAGCGCACAGTTGCCCCAGCGGCATCGCTTGCACATCACTGCCCATGGGGTAACTGTCTGGTCCGGGGTAGATCAGGATTTTGCGAGTCGGCTTCAAATCGGTGCAGGCCTCATGAAAACCACGTTCCAACTTCGGTGTCAGGCTGCGTTTGATCTCAATGGCCCACAGGTCGCCCCCCGGCCAGTGCAACAACAGGTCCACCTCTGCGCCCCCGCTGCTGCGATAAAAGTAGGCCTGCACTTGGGGTGGGGCACAGGCCAACAGGTTGTCAATACAAAACCCTTCCCAACTGGCGCCGAGGATGGGGTGAGACAGCACGGCCTCTTTGTCGCCCAAGTCCAGCAGCGCATGCACCAGGCCGCTGTCGCGCACATACAGCTTGGGCGTTTTAACCAGGCGCTTGCCCACGTTGGCGTGCCACGGCAGCAGGCGGCGCACCAGCAGCAAGTCGGTCAGCAGGTGGATGTAGCTGTTGACGGTTTTGACATCCACGCCCAGGTTGCGACCGAGTTGCGTGGTGTTCAGCATGGCGCCCTGCTGGTGCGCCAGCATGGTCCACAAAAGGCGCAGCGACTGCGCTGCAATCCTCGGGCCAAACTGTGGCACATCACGTTCCAGATAAGTGCGAATAAAGTCTTGTCGCCAGCGCAGGCTGCGCGCTGCGCTTGGCGCTTGCAGGCTGTCAGGAAAGCCGCCACGCACCCAGAGGGCGTCAAACCGTGCCGGACCGACTTCGGGCAGGTTCAGCGGGCCAAGTTCAAGGTAGCTGATGCGACCGGCCAGACTTTCCCCCGACTGTTTGAGCAAATCCAGAGAGGCCGACCCCAGCAGCAGGTATTGGCCACTGCGCTTGCCCGCTCGCCGGGCCTGATCAATCAGGCCGCGCAACACCATGAACAAACCGGGCGCCCGGTGTACCTCGTCCAAAATCACGAGCTTGTCCAGATGGTCTGACAAATAAAGCTCGGCCTGGTCAAGCTTGGCGCGGTCACGCTCGGACTCCAGGTCAAGATACAGGCTGGGCCGTGTCCGAGCCACCTCCAGCGCCAGCGTAGTTTTGCCCACCTGGCGCGGTCCGAGTAGGGCCACGGCGGGCGTTGCGTCGATCGAATCGACTAAAAAAGTGCTGAGGCGGCGATTAAACATCTATGCAATTATGGAGTTTAATTCCATGAATTACAAGGTTAATTTGCGAACAAGCGTTGATGGGAGCTGTTTGACAAACCGGGCAAAATCAAGGAATGACGTTCCCGCCCGCCAACGCGCCAGCCAAGCCCCTTTCCGGCCCGCAAAAAGCCCTGCACAAGCTCGGCTTGGTGCGCGACATCGATCTGGCGCTGCACCTGCCGCTGCGCTACGAAGACGAAACCCGCATCACCCGCCTGCGCGATGCGCGTGATGGCGAAACGGTGCAGATCGAGGGCGTGGTCGCCGCTTGCGAGGTGAAGCTAGCGGGCCATCGCCAGTTGCTGGTGACGCTGGACGATGGCTCGGACACCTGCACGCTGCGTTTTTTCAGTTTTTACCCGTCGCAGCAAAAGGCACTGGCGGTGGGCAATCGGATTCGCGCGCGGGGCGAAATCAGGGGTGGCTTTCTGGGGCGCCAGATGATGCACCCCGCGTTCCAGGCCGCCGGTGGCGACTTGCCCACCACACTGACGCCGATTTACCCCACGGCGGCGGCGTTGCCGCAAGCGTATTTGCGCCGTGCCGTACAGGGTGGACTGGCCCGCGCTGAGCTGGCCGACACGATTGCGCCCGAAAATTTAGACGAAATTGGCCTCCAGCCCTCGTGGAATCTGCATGCGTCGCTGTCATTTTTGCATCACCCAGCGCCGGACGTGTCACTGGCCATGCTGGCAGACCACAGTCACCCGGCGTGGCAGCGGCTCAAGGCCGAAGAGCTGCTGGCACAGCAGTTGTCGCAACTGCAGGCCAAGCGCGCGCGTGCCCGCCTGCGCGCGCCCGCCTTGCGCCCCGGCACCGGCAATTTGAATCACGGGCTGCGCGCTGCGCTGCCGTTTGCGCTGACGGCGGCGCAGCACCGGGTCTGCATGGAAATCACGCACGACCTGGCCCGTCCGATACCGATGCACCGTCTGCTGCAAGGCGATGTGGGCTCTGGCAAAACCGTGGTGGCGGCGCTGGCGGCGGCGATTTGCATCGATGCCGGCTGGCAGTGCGCCCTGATGGCGCCCACCGAAATTCTGGCCGAGCAACACTTTCGCAAACTCATCAGTTGGCTGGAGCCGCTGGGCATCAAAACCGCCTGGCTCACCGGCAGCCAGAAAACCAAAGAACGGCGCGAGATGCTGGCCCTGATTGCCAGCGGCGAGGCGGGGCTGGTGGTGGGGACGCACGCCGTGATTCAGGACAAAGTGCAGTTCAAAAACCTGGCGCTGGCCATCATCGACGAGCAACACCGCTTTGGCGTGGCCCAAAGGCTGGCCCTGCGCAGCAAGCTGACGCCTGACACCGTTCGGGCTGAGCTGCCTGTCCTGAGCGCTGTCGAAGGGGTCGAAGCCGTTGGCAGCCCTTCGACGGGCTCAGGGCGAACGGCCATGGTTGAACCGCACCTCCTGATGATGACGGCCACCCCCATCCCCCGCACGCTGGCCATGAGCTACTACGCTGACCTGGACGTCTCCACGATTGATGAATTGCCACCGGGCCGCACGCCCGTTGTCACCAAGCTCGTGAATGACGCGCGCCGCGATGAGGTGATCGCACGCATCCGCGTCCAGTTGAATGAGGGGCGGCAGATTTACTGGGTCTGTCCCCTGATTGAGGAGAGTGAAGCGCTGGATTTGCGCAACGCCACCGAGACGCACGCGCACTTGAGTGCTGCTTTGCAAGGGGTGCGGGTCGGGTTGCTGCACTCGCGCATGCCGGTGGCCGAGAAGAAGGCGGTGATGGCCTTGTTCACCAGCGGCCAAATGGCTGTGCTGGTCAGCACCACGGTGATTGAAGTCGGCGTCGATGTGCCCAATGCCTCGCTGATGGTGATCGAACACGCCGAACGTTTTGGCCTCAGCCAGTTGCACCAGTTGCGCGGCCGGGTCGGGCGCGGGGCGGCGGCGTCGGCTTGCGTGCTGCTGTATTCCACCGGCGACGCTGCACGTTTGGGTGAAACCGCGCGCGCGCGCCTGAAAGCCATGGCCGAGACCCACGACGGCTTTGAGATTGCCCGGCGTGACCTGGAGACTCGCGGTCCCGGCGAGTTTCTGGGCGCGCGCCAGTCGGGTGCGGCGCTGCTGCGCTTTGCCGACTTGGCGACCGACACGGCGCTGCTGGCCTGGGCGCGCCGCCTGGCACCGCTGATGCTGGACCAGCACCCGGTGCAGGCTGAGAAACACGTGCAGCGCTGGCTGGGCGTCAAGGCGGACTATTTGAAGGCGTAGCAGACAGCGCCAGTAGCTGGCCGGCGTAGCGGGCGCGTTCTGGGAGGACAATAGCGCCATGACTCTGACCGAACTCAAATACATCGTTGCCTTGGCACGCGAGCGGCATTTTGGCAAAGCCGCCGACGCTTGCTATGTGTCGCAGCCGACGCTGTCAGTGGCCGTCAAGAAGCTGGAAGAGGAGCTCGATGTCAAGCTGTTCGAGCGCAGTGCCAATGAGGTTTCCGTGACACCGCTGGGGGAAGAAATTGTGCGCCAGGCGCAAAGTGTGCTGGAGCAGGCGGCCAACATCAAGGAGATTGCCAAGCGCGGCAAAGACCCGCTGGCCGGACCGCTTACGCTGGGGGTAATCTACACCATTGGCCCGTATCTGCTGCCCGATCTGGTGCGCCAGATGATCACGCACACCCCGCAAATGCCGCTGATACTGCTGGAAAACTTCACCGTCAAGCTGCTGGAGATGTTGCGTACCGGTGAAATTGACTGCGCCATTCTGGCCGAGCCTTTTCCGGATGCCGGGCTCGCCATTGCCCCCTTGTATGACGAGCCTTTTTTGGCCGCTGTGCCGACCCATCACCCTTTGACCGCGCAGGACAGTGTCACGACCGAAGAACTCAAGCGCGAGACCATGTTGCTGCTGGGCAGCGGGCACTGTTTTCGCGACCATGTGCTGGAAGTTTGCCCGGAATTCGCCCGCTTTTCCAGCCATGCCGAAGGCATTCGCAAGAGCTTTGAAGGCTCGTCGCTGGAGACCATCAAGCACATGGTGGCGGCCGGCATCGGCGTCACACTGGTGCCGCGCCTGAGCATTCCCAAAGACGCCCTGGCGGCCAAGCCCCGGCGCAAGAAAGACGAAGACGCTTACGTGAAGTACCTGCCGTTTGCGGGGGATCCGCCGACCCGCCGGGTGGTACTGGCCTGGCGTCGCAGTTTTACCCGCTATGAGGCGATTGCGGCGCTGCGCAATGCCATTTACGCCTGCGAGCTGCCGGGCGTGGTGCGCCTGTCCTGAGGGCTGCGCCATGAACCCTTTTCGACCCCGTCTTGGCGCCCGTATTGCCCTGTACCTTGATCTCATTCGCTGGAGCCGCCCGACTGGCTGGTTGTTGCTGCTATGGCCTACCTTGAGCGCCCTGTGGATCGCCGCGAACGGCTTTCCCGGCTGGCATTTGTTGACGGTGTTCACACTGGGCACCATCCTGATGCGCAGTGCGGGCTGTTGCATCAACGACGTGGCAGACCGCGAGTTTGACCGTCACGTCAAACGCACGGCGGGACGCCCGGTGACTACCGGGGCAGTGTCGGTGAAAGAGGCTCTGTTGCTCGGCGCGCTGCTGGCGCTGCTGGCGTTTGCCCTGGTACTCACTACCAACACCGCCACCATCGGCTGGTCGTTTGCAGCGCTGGCTGTCACGCTGGCCTACCCCTATGCCAAACGTTTCGTCTCGATGCCGCAAGCGGTGCTGGGCGTGGCCTTCAGCTTCGGCATTCCGATGGCCTTCTCCGCCGTGCAAGGCGGAGTGCCGCTGCTGGCCTGGGTTTTACTGCTGGGCAATCTGTTCTGGGTGCTGGCCTATGACACCGAGTACGCCATGGTGGACCGCGATGACGACCTCGCTATTGGCATGAAAACATCGGCCATTACGCTGGGGCGGCTGGACGTGCCGGTGGTCATGCTCAGTTATCTGGCTTACCTGACTATTTGGGCGCTAGCCCTCGTTGAATATTCGTTAGGCGCTATGTTTTATATGGCGCTTGTGCTGGCTTTGGGTCAAGTGGTGTGGCACTACAGCCTGATTCGCAACCGCTCGCGCGAAGGTTGTTTCAAGGCCTTTCGCCACAACCACTGGCTCGGATGCACCCTGTTTGCAGGCATTGCAGTGAGCTACGCCCTAAAATAGAAAAGCCGCCCGCAGGCGGTCTGTTGAAGGCCTGTCGACGTTCAGGCACCACCAAATTCATCGCCCAACTCCTTGGCCCGGCGATTGGCGGCGTGCATGGCTCTGACAAACTGGGTTTTAACGTTGTCGTTTTCCATGGAAGAAATGGCGGCATGCGTGGTGCCACCTTTGGAGGTGACGCGCTGGCGCAGGATCTCGGGTGGCTCGCCGGCGCTGCGTGCCAGCTCACCGGCCCCGATAAAGGTGGCCACCGTCAATTGGCAGGCCTGAGCGCGCGTCAGGCCCATGTCGACGCCAGCATCGGTCATCGCTTCCATGAAGTAAAACATGTAGGCCGGGCCGGAGCCGGACAGGGCCGTCACCGCATCGAGCTGGACTTCTGCATCGAGCCAGAGAAACTCACCGGTGCTCGAAATCACCTGGCTGACCCGGTTCTTGTCATCGGCCGTCACCGCTGGCCGCGCAAACAGGGCGGTGATGCCTTTACCAATCAGCGCCGGTGTGTTCGGCATGGCGCGCACCACCCTCTGAGTACCCAGCCAGCGCGCAATGCTGTCGCTGCGGATGCCGGCGGCGACGCTCAAATGCAAGGCATTTTGGGTGTGCAAGCGCACTTGCAGCGCGGCTTCCTTGAAGGTCTGCGGCTTGATGGCCCAAATCACCAGCGCGGCCTGGGCTAAAAACGCACCGGGCTGGGCCTGGGCGACGATGCCGTAGCGGCTTTTGAGCTTTTCCTGGGCCTCGGCAAACGGCTCCACCACGTCGATATGGCGGGGCAAGAAGCCCTGGCCGATCAAGCCGCCGATGATGGCGCTGGCCATGTTGCCGCCGCCAATGAATGCAATGCGTTCGCTCATGGATGTCCCTGTAGTTGGTTCGCCACAAACCATGTGGCTGAGTCCTGAAGTCTAATCAAAAGCTGCGGTACTCGGGTTGAGGCGGCGTACCCAGTCGAGCAATAAATCCTGATCCTGCCGCGACAGCGCTGCAATCAATACGGCCAGATCGTCGTGGCAGGAAACGGTGATCAAAGGGCGCTTCAGGCGCCACGCCATATACTCCATGAAACGAGTCTTGTCGCAGCCGGTCGGCTCGTAATACGGCTCGAACTCGACAAAATATTCTTCAGATTAGTGCGCGTGCTTGCATGGTTTATCTTAATCGTGAACGTGAAAGAATTGATTACTACTTGATGAGGAACGGTTTATATGGAAAGCAATCAGGCTGAAAATTTGCCCGCAAAAGAGATGTTAAGAGCGCTGGCGCTTACCGCCAATGCGGGTGCCCACACCTCGCACATGAATCTGATCTCTAAAGAGGTGAGTGTGTATGGGGCGCCCGGTTTTGACGTGATTGGTTACGATGACTGGGCGCGGCAGTGCCAACATCAATTTGATGAAGGCTTGCTGAAGCGGGTGAGCTACGAGGGTTTGCGCGTGGTGACTGTCACATCAGGCAATGTGCTGTTCAAGACCATTGAGACGGTGGAAGGCACCGATGGGACGGTCAACCGCCATGGCCTGGAAGTGCTGATCCGCAAAGAAGCGGATGGAAAATGGCGTGTGTTGCAGGAGCGCATTCTGGCGCTTGATGAAGTCGAATTTGACAGCCGCAAAACGCACTGAGACGGATGATATTGCTCACCGCGCTGCCCCAGCCATGCCAACAATCCGGCCACATTGACCACGCTTTGCAGCGAGCGGTTTCAGCGCGTGCTCGGGAGTGATATCGAATGCCAGTAGCCGCTGAGCGGTTCGCAGCGCGATTTCTGCGGCAGCGGGGGTGGCAGCGCGGCTGAATATAAAGCCCAGATAGCTCGCCCCCTCCGGTGGCGGCACCAGGGTCTGGCCGGGTAGCGCAACCATGCGGATGTCGGTGATGCCGGGGGTTTTCAGCGCAGCCTCAAGATTGTGCACCCCACGGTAGATTCCGCGCCGGGGGATGGGGATCATCATCACGCCCGAGGCGTCTGTGTTTCCGTTCCCGTTGCCGTCACCATTCGCGGCGTGTGCCAGGGGCAGCGGCGGCAGGTCGAGTGCTTGTTGCAGGATCAGTTGCTCGATCGGCATGCCCAGCGCGTGGGTCAGCACCCGTCCGCACAGCCCGCCGATGGAGCGGGCGGCCACTTCCAGCAGCCAGACCCCGGCAGCGTTGATACGCATTTCCGCGTGTATCGGCCCAGTGCTGAGTCCCGTCAGGCGGCAGATGTTTTGCACCGCTGCGAGAATTTCTGCCTGAATTTTTTCCGGCAGGCGCGAAGGGGTGACATAAATAGTTTCTTCAAAATAGGGGCCGTCCAGCGGGTCGGGTTTGTCGAACAGCGCCAGCGGGGTGAGCTTGTCGTGCTGCAGAATTCCCTCTAGCGCATGTTCCGATCCAGGAATGAAATCTTCGATGATCAGGCCAAGCTCTCTGGCATCGCGATCTGCTTTGCCCTGGATGTCTCTGGCCCAGCTTAGCGCCGAGTTGTATTCTTCGGCGTTATCAACGCGAATCACGCCGCGACTGGCGGAGAGTCGCCTTGCCTTGACGACTGCAGGAAAACGTATTTCAGGCAGTAACGCAAGCGGGTCGTCGCTGTCGGCCAGATGCTGAAACCCAGGGCAAGGGAATCCATGCTGCCGTTGCAACTGCCGGAAAGCCAGTTTGTCCCGCGTGAGCCGCACTGCTGCGGGTAGGTTGCCCGGCAGAGCCAACTGCTCAGCCAGCAGAGCCGCCAGCTCCAGCCCGCTGTCATCCACCGCCAGCACCGCATCAGGTTTCTGTGGCAGTGATTTCAATACTGTTTGCGCAGCTTCAGCCGGGCGGTCAAAATGCAGCGCCAGCATGGGCGCAAGTCCCCACGACGGCGCCAGTTGATGGCAATAATCGGCGGCAGTCATGATTTCCACACCCAGCACCTTGCCCGCTGCGAGAAAGGCTTCATTGCGGTAGGAGGCGGTGGGGAGCAGGAGCAGGATTTGTTTCATCCTAAAAACTTTGTAACTGCTGGGTAGTCGGCTCAGCGCAGCAATACCAGGGTTCGGACATGCGGGCAATGGGGGCACCAAAACCGCTTGCGGGAAGTAGGGGGGCTGGCTGTCCCAGTGCTGCATGAGTCAAGTTCCAGATGTGCTCGAATATTTCGCGGCGCGACAGTCCCTGTGCTTCAGCTTGAGCGGCGTAGCTCTGTGCTTGTTGTTGCAGTTGGTCTACGCGGGCGTCGTGGTGTTGCCACGGGTAGCCCAGGGTGGTCGCGTCAAAGTCTTCGATCAATTCACGAAATCCGGGCAGTTGTAACAGATACGATCCTTCGGGAATCAGCAGGCGGATGCAAAGCTGGATTGGCGGGACATTTTCGGCCAAACCAAGATCAAGCAATCGCTGCAACAGATCGCGGTAGCCCTCGAGCGTGGTCCACGGCGTGAAAGCAACAAAGGTTGGCGCAAAACCAATGCCTGCCTGTTGCAACAACCTGGCGGCGCGGTCAAAATCGCGGCTGCTGTGATTCTTGGCGAGATATTGCAGAATGGTGTCGTCCACCGCTTCCACTGCCGAGGTGATGAACAGGCAGCCGCAGCGCTTTAATTCAGACAGCAAATCGGCGTGTTCGATCAGGTGTTGCACTTTGATGGTGGCATCGAAAGTGATTTCCGGGAATTCGGTATGCAGCGCCTGCGCGAGTTTCCTCGCGTGGGTCGGGCCGTTGAAAAAATCCGGGTCGCCGAAAGAGATGTGGCTGGCGCCCTGCGCTGCCTGCTGGCGAATGTCCGCCATCACCACTTCCACCGGCACGATACGGAATTTGCCTTGGTACACCGGCACCACCGGGCAGTGGCGGCACAGATGCTTGCAGCCACGGCTGCCCTCGGCGAAAGCGACAGTTTTTTTCCCGCCACCGGGCAATTGCAGATGCGCATAACCCGCCAACGGCGGCAGTCCTGATCGGTCGGGCGTCAGAAACTCAATCTTCTCGAGATTGACGACGGGCTCCAGTTGACAGGGTTGATTTGGCAGCGTGAAGCTTGCCTGATTTTCCCGCAGCCTTTGTGCGAGAGAGAGTATGCCCGGCTCGAATTCACCCCCCAGCACTGTGCCGACGCCGACGTTCGGGCTACGCAGCAGCGCTTCATTCATCGGCGCATACAGGCCATAGACGCACAAATGCGCGCCGGGGGCGATCTGTCTGATGCGGGGGATGGCTTCCAGTGCGATGCGCGTGGCGGTGTGCATACCGACATAGATTGCCACCAATCCGGCGTCAGCAAGCACCGCCGGTTCCAGCTTTTGCAGCGACAGATCGAGACAATGCACGTCAAAGCCCTCGCGCTTCAGCCACGCAGCAGGTTGCGCCAGTGCAAAAGGCTGACGTCCCAGTTCGTAGGGGTTGACCAGGATGACTTTGAACATCGGGGAAACACTGACTTATTTTGACTTGGGCCGCCCATCGAACGGGAGCGATCCGGCCACCTGCTCGCGGCTTGCACCGGCCTCTTCCATGCGTTGCAGATAGCGTTGCCACATTTCATCCTGATGCAGGCCGTAGTCATAGAGCGAATTCCACGAATAGATGCCGGTGTTGTGGCCATCGGAAAAAAACAGGTTGATCGCGTAATTGCCGACCGGCTCAATGTCGGTGATAGTCACCTCTTTTTTGCCGATTTGCAGCACTTCCTGTCCCGGGCCGTGACCACGCACTTCCGCCGAAGGTGAATGGATCCGCAGAAATTCGCAGGGCAGCCGGAAAGTCTTGCCGTCGGCAAAAGAAATTTCAAGCAACCTGGATTGCTGATGCAGTTTTATTTCAGTGGGACTGGGGGCGTCTTTGTTGAGTTCTGCCATGGCGATATTCCTCCAATGCGATGTGTAATGTGTACATGCCCATAATAAACCAGTAGAGGGGAAACTAAAACCTCCTCCAGCATCGATGGGGCGATGATGAAAGCACCACTGGCTCAGTCAAGCGTGCAGAAAAATCAACTCGGCGTAAACATTATTTACGGATAAGTTCTTGGCCTTGATCACTCTGGCGATGGATGACACGATTACGCCCCTGTTCCTTCGCTACGTAGAGGCATTCATCCACGCGTTCTAGCGTGGCCTCGATGGCTTCGCCGGTTTCGTATTGGGTGACGCCGACGCTGGTGCTGAGCTGGATGACTTCGTCGTTTGGCGCGCTGACCCTGGTGTCATGGCAGTTCTGGCGGATACGCTCGGCAACCTCCATGGCCGCCTCGCTGGTGACGTTGGTTAATACAGCGACGAATTCCTCGCCGCCGAAGCGCGCGATGATGTCATGGTCGCGCAGTCCGTTCTTGAGAATTTGCGCGGTCTCCTTGAGCACCTTGTCACCGGTCAGATGCCCGTAGTTGTCGTTGATGCGTTTGAAGCGGTCAAGGTCGAACATCAGGATGCAAAACGGCCGTTGTTTTTTGTTGTTATGGGTAACTTCTGTTGCCAATCGCTTCATCAGCACACGCCGGTTGATGAGGCCGGTCAGAGGGTCTTGCGTCGATTCCCGGTAAAGCTTCAACAACATCAACAATTGACCGGTTTGAATCCACAGCGAGACGCCGACAATCATCATCAGCACCCACAGCTTGTCGAGGGTGTCGAGGCTGATCAGAGGCCCCAGATAGGCAGTGATGCCAAGCTGCGCAAGCACAATTACCGCGCTCAGCAGCAGGCCGTAAGCGAGCGTTAGCGGGAACACCCCAAGCATCGCTGCCATCACGCTCGGCATGAAGCTGTAACCGACCAGCGGCGTCTCCGCAACCGGCTGGCTAAGGATAAAAATTGAGGCGACATAGAACGCTATAGGCGCGATGATGGTCAGGCTCAGCAGCGCATCGGTTTGCCGGCTTGAAAGTTTGCGCAGCGTCAATACCGCAATCAACAGCAGGAAGGCGGCAAGCATGCTGCGCGCAAGGGCGATGGCGGGGAAGTGCTCAGGCCGCAGTGTCACCAAGTCTATCGGCATCCACAGCGGTACCACGATAGCGAAGAAGAGCGCCATGAAGCGAAGCCGTATGGCAATATATTCGGCCCGGGTTTCGACAAAATCGTGGGAGTGTTGCCGCGTACTGATGATGTCGTCGAGGCGAAAATGAGCCCAATACGGCGTCACGCGACCGATCCATGAGACCCCCTTCCCGGGCGTTGCCGTTGGCGCGAGCTTTTCGCTGCGGCGGTCTTCGCCAAGCGCGGTGCTCTGGGTGGATGGGTGCGGCACAGGCGTTTCCTTTTTTTGTATGAGGATGGATGACGTCAAGCATAAGTCAAACACGCCGGTCAATCCACCGATACCAGGAAAATTTTCTCGCCAACTTCAGTCGGCTGCCGGCCACCGCTTTGATCCAGGCAGCCCGGTCATCGTGCTCGGTCTGGCGCAAACAATGTCAGTTACCATCAAAACATCACCCGGAAATCCTGAAAAACCATGCCTATGTCTACGCTGTCTGAATCCTCTTCACAATCTACTGCCGCGCCGGCAGCCGATGCTGCACTGATGCGTGAAGTCGCCGAACTGGTGGTTTCTTCGCTCAATCTCGAAACAACCGCCGCCGACATCCAGCCCGACGATGCGCTGTATGGCGACGGTCTGGGCCTCGATTCGATCGACATCCTGGAGATCGCACTGGTGCTGTCCAAACGCTACGGTCTGCAGTTGCGCGCAGACCACGAGGACAACACGGCCATCTTCACGTCGCTGCGCAGCCTGAGCGAGCACATCGCCCTGCAAAGAACGAAGTGAAATGCGGTTTGACGGCAAAACTGCTGCGCAGCGCTCGCTGGGCCGCCATTGCCGCCTTCGGTCTTGCCTACTCGGTCCTCGCGCATCTGGCGGCAGCGGACCCCAGCCCCGACCTGTTCGACGCGTCCGTGGCAATCGTGCCATTGGTAGCGCTGGCCGGGGTGCTGGCCTGGCGCTCGCCACAGCGGCCCTGGATGCTGCTTTTATACCTGGCGGGCATCGCCGCCCTGTATGGCCTAAGCGGCTGGCTGGTGCAGCACTACAACTGGGTTTTTCTGCTCCAGCACGCCGGCATACAGGCTCTGCTGGGCCTGGCCTTTGGCCGCACACTGCGCTCCGGCCAGGTGCCCATGGTGTCGCGTTTTGCCGCCATCGTGCATGGCCGTCTGTCGCCCGCGCTGGCCCGCTACACCCGACACGTCACCTGGGCCTGGACGCTGTATTTTGGCGTCATGACCACGTTGTCGCTGTTGTTGTTCTGGCTGGCACCGGTCGCCGTCTGGTCGGTCTTTGCCAACCTGCTGAACCTGCCGCTGCTGGTCCTGATGTTTACCGCAGAGTACGTGGCGCGCCTGTGCCTGCTGGCGCCATCCGACCGGGCCGGCCCGCTGGAGGCGATTCGCGCCTACCGGGAGGTCCGCTCGGGCGTGCGGCCACCATCCGTCTGAGAGGCCGCGTTTGTCCATGACCACCTTCGCGCTCATCGCCCACGGCAGTTGTGACGACATTCTGGCCTGGCGCTATGGGGAAAGCATCACCGTGCGCCAGTTTCTCGGCGATGTCCGGCATCTGGCTGCCGCGTTGCCGACCGGCCAGCACATGCTCAACGCCTGCAGCGACCGTTACCACTTCACGGTCGGCTTGGGCGCTGCGCTGCTGACACAAAAAATCAGCCTGCTGCCGCCCACCCACACGCCGGAAATGGTGCGCCAGTTGCAGACCCTGGCACCTGATGTGTTTTATCTGTCCGACGCCCCGCATGCGATTGCCCTGCCCGGCTTTGTTTACCAGGATGCGTTTGCACAAGGCCCAGCCGACCTTGACACCGAAGCGCCGTGCGACATTCCCCACCTTTGCGGCAGCCAGCCGGTGGCCGATGTATTCACCTCGGGCTCGACCGGTGTGCCGCTGCCGCACCGCAAAACATGGGGCGCACTGGTAGCCAGCGCGCGCGCCGAGGCGCTGCGCTTGGGCCTGAGCAGCCGCTCCAATCGTCGCCCCTACAGCATCGTCGGCACGGTGCCGCCGCAGCATATGTTCGGCTTTGAATCGACCGTGTTGCTGGCCCTGCAAAGCGGCGCGGCGCTACACGCCGGTCACCCGTTTTACCCGGCCGATATCGTCAGTGCCCTCCAAGCCGTCGCCCGCCCGCGGCTGCTGGTCACGACCCCGGTGCATTTGCGGGTGTTGCTGGCGTCTGGCATCGAGCTGCCTGCGCTGGACCTGGTGTTGTCCGCTACCGCGCCGATGCCGCCGCAACTGGCGCAAGCCTGTGAAACCCGTTTTGCCGCCCCGCTGTTTGAGATTTATGGCGCCACCGAAACCGGACAGATTGCCTCGCGGCGAACTGCACAGACTGCCGAATGGGAACTGTTGCCGGAGGTCACCCTGACACCCCACGACGACCGCATCTGGGCCTGCGGCGGCCACGTCGAGCAGGAGGTGCCCCTGAACGATGTGCTGGAGGTCGTCGACAAGCGGCGTTTTTTGCTGCACGGCCGCCTGGACGACCTCATCAACATCGCCGGCAAACGCAACTCGCTGGCTTACCTGAACCACCAACTGGGCAGCATCCCGGGCGTGTTGGACGGTGCGTTTTTTATGCCCGATGACAGCAGCCACGCCACGGTGGTGCGCCTGATGGCTTTTGTGGTAGCGCCCGGCATGACGGCTGCCGCACTGCAAGCGGCGCTGAAAGACCGGATTGACGCCGCCTTTCTGCCGCGCCCTCTGGTGCTGCTCGAATCCCTGCCGCGCAACAGCACCGGAAAGCTGCCACGCGAAACACTGCAGGCGCTGGCGCAATTGCAGCAGACGCCTGCAGGTCAGGGAGGCAGCGGCCATGCAGGATGAAATCAGCTTCACTATTGCAGCCGATCACCCGGCCTTTGCCGGGCATTTTCCGGGCCGGCCGATGGTGCCGGGGGTGCTGCTACTCGATGCGGCGCTGCATGCGGCTGCGCAGGCCCGCCAACCCCCGGGCGAAAGAACGGCGTCCGGGCCGGCCATGCGCTGCCAGATTGCCTCGGCCAAATTCCTCAGCCCGGTACAGCCCGGAGAAACGCTGACGATTTCCTATACACGCACCGACAAGGGTCAAACCCGCTTTGTGATCGCCGGCGGCGGGTGCCAGGTGGCGACCGGCATTTTTGTCTTCGGGAACGCCCCATGAGCAAAGCAGACCACCCGGCTACGCCGGCCGCCTGGCGCCAACGCCCGGAACGCAGCAACCTGCTTCTGCTGCGTGTGATGACCTGGATATCCCTGCGCCTGGGCCGCCGCGCCAGCCGCTGTGTGCTCTACGGCATCGCCGCCTATTTTCTGCTTGCCAACGCGGCGGCGCGCCAGGCCTCACGGGATTACCTGCGCCGTGTGCTGAACCTGCCCGATGTGCCCGGTGGTGCCCGGGTCGGCTGGCACGCCGTTTTCAGGCATTTTCTAAGCTTTGCATCGGCCATTCATGACCGGGTTTACCTGATCAATGACCGCTTCCATCTGTTCGACATCCGGATTCACCAGGAGCATCTGGTGGCAGAGATGACGGCGGCGCAGCAAGGCGTCTTTTTGATGGGGGCACATGTCGGCAGCTTTGAAGTGCTGCGCGCAGTCGGTCGCCAGCAACCCGGTCTGCGCGTGGCCATGGTGATGTACGAGAAAAACGCGCGCAAGCTTAATGCGGCCCTCGGCGCCATCAATCCTGCGGCGCAGCAGGACATCGTTTCACTGGGCCAGGTCGATTCGATGCTCAGGGTGAACGAACTGCTCGATAGCGGCAGCGTCGTCGGCATGCTGGCAGACCGCTGCCTGAACCATGACGTAAGCCGCCCGCTGCCGTTTCTGGGGGCGCCTGCCGAGTTTCCGGTGGGCCCTTTCCGGATGGCGGCTATTTTGCGGCGCCCGGTGCTGTTCATGGTCGGTATCTATGGCGGCAAAAATAGATACGATATCCATTTTGAAACGCTGGCCGATTTTTCCAGCCTCCCGGCAGGCGGGCGCGACGCCGCGGTGCAGGCCGCGATGGCACGTTACGCCTTGCTGCTGGAGCAGCATTGCCGCACGGCACCCTACAACTGGTTTAACTTTTTTGACTTCTGGCAGGCGGGCCAGCCGCTGCCTGCTGCAAACCCGGTCCCGCCCCATGATTGATGCGCTGCACCTGATGATCCAATCCGTGCCCGGGCTGAAGGCTTGGCTGGCAAGGGCCGGCCTGCTGCTGAGCCTGTGCTGCGCTCCGGCCCATGCCGCCTGGGATGTGGCGCAACTGATGCAAGGGCTGGCCCAGAACAAATCGAGCCGTGCCAGCTTTGTTGAAACAAAATACATTTCCCTGCTCGACCAACCGATCGAATCGTCCGGCGAACTGCTTTACACCGCGCCGGATCGACTGGAAAAGCGCACGCTCAAACCCCGGCCCGAGTCTCTGCTGATTGAAAACGGCAGCCTCACCGTCGAGCGTGGCAAGCGCCGCATGGTGCTGCGTCTACAGGACTACCCGGAACTGGTCGCCTTCACTGAAAGCATACGCGGCACGCTGGCCGGCGACACGGTCGCGCTCAAGCGCATCTACAAGCTGGAGCTGGAAGGCTCCGAGGAGCGCTGGACGCTGACTTTGCGCCCGATCGAAACCAAAATGGGGGGCGTGGTGCAGCGCATCCGTATTGGCGGCAGCCGCGCCGATGTGAAGTCGATTGAGATCGAGCAGGCCGACAAAGACCGCTCGGTGATGCTCATAGCCCCGCTGGCCACGCCGTGATGGTGAAGGTTTTGCAACGCCGCTTGCTGCCGGTCTGGATCTGGCTGGTGGCGCTGCTGCTCTGCGGTCTTGTGATCAGCCGCACGCAATTCACCACGGACCTCTCGGCATTTTTGCCGCGCACGCCCACGCCCGAGCAGCAACTGCTCATGGACCAGTTGCGTGACGGTCTGGCCTCGCGTCTGATTTTGGTCGGCATTGAAGGCGCCGATGCGCCCACCCGCGCCCGGCTGTCCAGGCAAATCGCCGGGCAGTTGCGCGCCGACACTTCATTTGTCACGGTGAACAACGGCGAGCCGGTCAACACCGAGCACGACCGCGCTTACCTGTTCAACAATCGCTACCTGCTCAGTCCGGCAGTGACGCCGGAGCGCTTCAGCCCGGCCGGTCTGCATGCCGCCCTGAACGACAGTATCGAGTTGCTCACCTCGCCTGCCGGGCTGCTGGTCAAGTCCATGCTGCCACGCGATCCGACCGGTGAAATGGTGCAGTTACTCGACCAGCTGGGCAGCAGTACCCAGCCGACACTGGTGGATGGCGCCTGGGCATCACGCGACGGCACGCGCGCCTTGCTGCTGATGCAAACACGCGCTGCAGGATCCGACACCGATGCCCAGCAGCAGGCCATGGCCGCCATCCGTCAGGCGTTTGACGCGGCAGCCGGCGCCACCCCCGCGGCAAGACTGGTGATGACCGGCCCCGGCGTGTTTTCGGTGACCTCACGCGAGACCATCGAAAGCCAGGTCAGCCGCCTGTCTATCATCGGTATCGCACTCATCGCCGCGCTGTTATTGCTGGTTTATCGTTCCTTGACTGCACTGGCCCTGGGCTTACTGCCCGTCATCAGCGGTGCGCTGGCAGGCATCGCGGCTGTCAGTCTGGGCTTTGGTGCGGTGCATGGCATCACCCTGGGATTTGGTACTGCGCTGATCGGCGAGGCGGTGGACTATTCCATCTACCTGTTTGTGCAATCAGAACGCGATGGCTCAGACCAGGAGGATTGGGTCAAGCGCTTCTGGCCGACCATCCGCCTGGGTGTGCTGACATCGATCTTTGGCTTTGCATCGCTGCTGCTGTCGGGCTTTCCGGGTCTGGCGCAACTCGGCCTGTATGCCATTACCGGGCTGGTAGCCGCCGCCACGGTGACCCGTTTCGTCCTGCCTCATCTGCTGCCGGCGACGTTTCGCATTCATGATGTATCCGCCATCGGCGCCGTGCTGTCCCGTTGGGTACGGCGCGCCGCCGCACTGCGCTGGGCAGCGGCCGTGTTGTTGCTGGCGGCCTGTGCCGTCCTGGTCCAGAACCGCGCCAGTTTATGGAACGACAAGATCTCTTCCTTGAGCCCTGTGTCGCAAGCCGACGTGGCGCTCGACACCCGTCTGCGCGCCGACATGGGGGCACCGGATGTGCGCTACCTGGTGGTGGTATCCGGCACCGGCCGGGAGGCCGTGCTGCGCTCCTCCGAGCAGGTCTCCATGTTGCTGCAAACGCAGGTCGATCAAGGCGAGCTCGCCGGATTTGAAAGCCCCAGCCGCTACCTCCCCAGCATAGCGACGCAACGCGCACGACAGGCCAGCCTGCCCTCTCCCGAAGCACTGGAAACCGGTCTTGCGCAAGCGGTGCAGGGCCTGCCGGTCCGGGCGCAACTGTTTGCACCGTTTCTTGCCGATGTCGCAGCGGCCCGGACCCAGCCCTTGCTGCAGGCGACCGACCTGGAGCAGACCTCCATGGCGATGGCAGTCCAGGCCCTGCTCATTGAGCAGAATCACCATTGGAGCGCCTTGTTGCCGCTGACCGCACCCGAGGGTGCCGGCATCAAGGCCGACAAAATTCGCGCGGCGTTAAGCAGCACGAATTTGCCGAATGTGCTGTTTGTGGACATGAAAGCCGAATCCGACCGCCTGTATTCGGGCTACCTGCGCGAGGCCACCGCGCTGTCGCTGGGCGGGCTGGTCGCCATTGCCGGACTGCTGCTGCTGGTTTTTCGCTCGCCCATGCGCGTGTTGCGCATTCTCGCGCCGCTGGTGGCCGCCGTCATCACCGTCACCGCAGGGCTGGCCGTGTTGGGCCAGCAACTGATAATTCTGCATCTGGTGGGCTTGCTGCTGGTGGTTGCGGTAGGCTCCAATTACGCCCTGTTTTTTGACCGCCCAGATCCGAACACCTCCATCTCGCCCAGCACCCTGGCCTCCATGCTGTTTGCCAACCTCACCACCGTTGCAGGATTTGGTCTGCTCGCGTTTTCCAATGTAGCCATATTGCAGGCCATGGGAGTCACCGTGGCGCCCGGCGTCATTCTGGCGCTTGTTTATGCAGCGATTTTTGCGAAGCCATCCCATGCCTGATTCGCGCTGGCACGCCACACCGCTGATCCGCGTATCCATCGCGCTGCATCTGCTGGCGTTGCTTGCTGTCATCGCAGCACCCGGGCAATGGCCCTCGGCGCTGGGCGCGGTGGTCGCCAATCACCTATTGATCGTCGCCGTCGGCCAGTGGCCGCGCAGCCACTGGCTGGGTCCAAACTGGACGCGGCTGCCGGCGGCTTCCACGGCCAGAAATGAAATCGCCCTGACCATCGACGATGGCCCCGATCCTGTCGTCACCCTGCAGGTGCTCGACATACTGGACAGCTACGCCGTGCGGGCCACTTTTTTCTGTATCGGGGAACAAGCGGCGCGCCATCCGGATTTATGCCGGGAGATCGTGCGCCGTGGCCACGCCGTCGAGAACCACAGCCAGCAACATCGCCATTATTTTTCACTGATGGGTCCGCGTGGCCTGGCGCGTGAATTGCAAGCGGCACAGGACACACTCACCGGGATTTCCGGGCAACGTCCCCTGTTCTTTCGTGCCCCTGCCGGCCTGCGTAACCCGTTTCTCGACCCGGTGCTGGCCCGACTCGGGCTAAGACTGGCCAGTTGGTCAGCGCGCGGTTTCGACACCCGGGTCGGTGATGCCGGGCGCGTTAAAAGCAGCCTGTTGCGCGGCCTGCGGGCGGGCGCCATTTTGCTGCTACACGATGGTCATGCCGCCCGCACCGCCCAGGGCATCCCGGTGATTCTTGAAGTGCTGCCCGCCGTGCTCGAATCCGCCGCCGCTGCCGGTCTGCGTGCCGTTACCTTACGCCAGGCCCTTTCATGACCCCTCTCTGTCAAAAGACACCCTGGTACCGTCAGGCTGCCGAGGTTATTCCCAAACACCTGATTTTGAAAAGTATCGGTACGACGGTTTTCATCAGCCTGTTTTTCGTTGCCTACTTCCATGTGCTCAGGTATCCGGCCTCCCCGCCGACGGTGATGCCTGTCATCTGGCTGGATCGCCTGATCAGCTTTGAGCCACTGGCCCTGCCGGTGTACCTGTCACTGTGGCTCTACGTCGCCCTGCTGCCGGCCTTTTTTGCGACGCGGCCTGAGCTCTACAGGTATGGCTTGGCCATGACGTTGATGTGCGTGTTCGGTTTGTCGGTTTTTTATTTCTGGCCCACGGCCGCACCCGCTCCCGATATCGACTGGACGCAGTATCCTGCAATCGATTTTCTAAAAAGCATCGATGCCTCGGGCAATGCCCTCCCTTCCCTCCATGTCGCCACCGCCTTTTTTTCGGGTGTCTGGTTCCATCACCTGCTGCGTCGCTTCGAGGGACCGCTGTGGATACACGTGTTCAACTGGGCCTGGTGTATCGCCATCACTTATTCCACGCTGGCTGTCCGCCAGCATGTGGCCGTGGACGTCGGAGCGGGTCTCGTGCTGGGGGGGCTGACTGCCTGGCTGTCACTGCGCTATCGCGTGGCTGCGGGCGTGCCCTGCGAACCGGGCCGTCCTGCATAATGCCGCTATCTCGACTTTAACGTAACCCGTTCAATTGAGTTCGAGCACGGCCCCTTTAATTCAAGGATCAAGCCATGAACCACCAAGACATACGTTGGCAGCAGCGCTTTGCCAATTACAAAAAAGCCTTGCAACAACTTCAAAGCGCGGTCGAACTGAGCGCGCAGCGGGCACTCTCGAACTTGGAAAAACAGGGCGTGATCCAGGCCTTTGAGTTCACCCACGAACTCGCCTGGAATGTGCTGAAAGACTACTTGCAAGACCAGGGCAATCAAAACACAAAAGGCTCAAAAGACGCCACCCGCGAGGCCTTCAAGGTGGCGCTCATTGCCGATGGCGAACAATGGATGGCAATGATCCAAAGCCGCAATGCCTCGTCGCATACCTACAACGAACGCATTGCCGATGAACTGGTCAGCGTCATCGTGGAGCAGTATTTTCCGTTGTTCGTCGAGCTGCAAACGGAGATGGAAAAATACCTGCCATGACCACGGCTCCCCCATTTGGCTTGTCGGCGGCGACGCTGGACAAGCTGAGCAGCGTTTTTGCGCGGCACAACGCCATTGATGCCGTGCTGATCTACGGCTCACGGGCCAAAGGCAACTACCGCGTCGGCTCCGACATCGACTTGACCCTCAAGGGCAGCGAGATTGCGTTTGCCGAGTTCATGCAAATCGAAGATCAAATCGACGATTTGATGCTGCCGTACAGCGTGGATTTATCGCAATACCGCCAGCTTGAGAATTCCGATTTGATTGCGCACATCGACCGCGTCGGGGTGGAAATTTACGCCAGGGATAGCTGTTGTGACGAATAAAGAAGCCACCGCCCGCATCAAGATCAACAAGCTGCTCGAAGTTGCTGGCTGGCGCTTTTTCGCCGACGGAAAATCACCTGCCAATATCCAGCTTGAACCCAGCATCACGATCAAGACGCAAGACCTTGACGCCCTCGGCGAAAACTTTGAGAAATCGTCAAAAGGGTTTATTGATTTTCTTCTTCTCAACGACAAAGGCTTTCCCTTTATCGTCCTCGAAGCAAAGTCAGAAGACAAAAGTCCGCTCGTTGGCAAGGAGCAGGCCCGCAAATACGCACGGTCGCAGAACTGCCGTTTCATCATCCTTTCCAACGGCAACCTGCACTACTTCTGGGATCTTGCGCGCGGCAACCCCTACCTCATCACAAGCTTCCCGACGCCCACGTCTGTGATGGGTTACCAGAAAACCGTTCCCGACCCCAGGCGTCTTGTCGAAGAGGCGGTCGGTGACGACTACCTTGTCCTCACGCAGCGCCCCGGCTATGCTGCCGAGGCCGCCTGGAAGAATGAGGCCGAACGCCCCGGCTTCATCGGCGCCAACAGCCTGCGCTTCCTGCGGCCCTATCAAATAAAGGCCATCGTCGCCCTGCAAAGTGCTATCCGAAGCGGCAAAGACCGCTTTCTCTTTGAGATGGCCACCGGCACCGGCAAGACGCTCACTGCTGCGGCCGTCATCAAACTCTTTCTGCGCACGGGTAATGCCCGGCGCGTGCTCTTTCTGGTGGACCGCCTGGAGCTTGAAGACCAAGCCAAAAAAGCTTTCAGCAAAGTGCTTGGCAACGATTACCAAACCGTCATCTACAAGGAAAACCGCGACGACTGGCGACGTGCTGAAATCGTTGTCACCACCGTCCAGTCGCTGCTCTTCAACAACAAGTACCAGCAGCTTTTTTCGCCGACTGATTTCGATTTGGTTATCTCCGACGAAGCCCACCGCTCCATCGGCGGTAATGCCCGCGCCGTCTTCGATTACTTTATCGGCTACAAACTGGGCCTCACCGCCACACCGCGCGACTACCTCAAGAAATTTGAGAAGACCAAGCCCAGCACCCGAGACCCACGCGAATTTGAGCGCCGTTTATTGCTCGACACCTACCGCACCTTCGGTTGCGATGACGGCCAGCCCACCTACCGCTATTCCCTGCTCGATGGTGTGAAAGATGGCTTCCTCATCAACCCCACTGTTGTGGATGCACGCAGCGAGATCACCACACAACTTCTGTCGGAAGATGGCTTTGTGGTTGACTTCAAAGACGATCAGGGCGAAGACCAGAAAGAGACGTTCAAGCAGCGCGAATTCGAAAAACGTTTCTTTTCCGACGCCACCAACCAGCTTTTCTGCAAAACATTTCTGGAGCATGCGCACCGCGACCCCATCAGCGGCGAGATTGGCAAATCTATCCTCTTTGCCGTGAGTCAAAATCACGCCGCCAAACTGGCGCAGATTCTGAATCTGATGGCGGACAAAATGTTCCCCGGAAAATACCAGTCTGACTTTGCCGTGCAAGTCACCTCACAGATTACCGACGCCCAGCAATTCACCATCAACTTTACCAATCAGTAGTGTCCCAACGTTTGCACATCAGGACGTCGTAAGTTAATGATTTACTTGTTAAATTTAGTGTTTGACTCTGGTCTCGATTTCAACGTCGAAATGCAGACTTGTGGTTTTTTGCGGGTTTCCGCCCAAAACCAC
>JAUXOA010000080.1 GCA_030682475.1 Rhodoferax sp.
GAGCGTCAAGTGCGGCGTTTGCCGGTGGTGGATCGCGACAAGCGGCTGGTCGGCATCGTGGCGCTGGGCGACTTTGCCGTCGAGAGTTTGGAAATTCGGCCGGCTGCCGAAGCGCTTTCGGAAATCTCGAAGCCATCCTAGTACGCTAAACCACCAACCTGGGGTCATCATGAAAAAGCCAAAAAGCTCAACCAACGCGCAAGTGCCGGACAAGCCGCTGAACCCGCAGCAGTTCCCGTTGCACGCGCAGACAGATGCGACCGCAGGTCGTGACAAAGTTCGCGAGGTGGTGCCTGTGCATGCACCGCGTCAATCGAAGCGTCCCGTGGAAAGAACAGGCAAAAGCCGGACTGGCACCTGATCTCAGCATGCGCGAGTGCCAGAAAGGCGGCTCAGACCGCCTTTTTTTTGACCCGCTCTGCGTCTTCTCGGTCCAGCTTCGCACCGATCTCCTTGTCGAGCTTGGCCCACTTGACGAGATCGGCGAGCATGTACTGGCGGAACTCCTCGGGCGAGTTGCCCCAGTCCCGAGCCCCGATGGACGGCGTCCGACGGATAGGAAATTCAACCGCATGAGGCCAAGTATCGCACCCTAAATCAGCCCTCGATCCGCGTAAAGCCCCTTGATTTGCACGTGACAACGCATTGCCTGGCAGGGCCCCCACCAAAAAGCCCAGTCCGTGAGGGTGATTTCCGGTTCGCCGGGTACGCCGCCATATCCCAGTTGGTTTTCCAGTTCGGATCGACTTCGACGCCCTCACCCTCCACCTGCGCATCACAGTCCTCCCACAGCGGCGGCCCGCGTGCCGGGCTGGCCGCATGGGTCCCGCTGTCGCGCAGCACCGCTTCCACGACACGGCTGCCAAAGCCCCAGCGCGATAAAGTCTTGAGCTGATGCAGCAGATCGACGATCACCTTTTGCTGTCGGCGAGCCACCAGGGTCAGTGCCATCAAAAAAGCGTGGGGCGCCGAGGTGAAGAAACCAGCAACGCCCTCGAACCAGGGCTTCCCCCGCAGGTCCAGGGCGATGTAAAAAAGGATGGGCCCCAGCCCTTGCGCCGAGCGCGACAGGAAAACTCCCATCATGGCCGTTCTGGGCTGGTGGCTGCGCGCCTCCAGTGCCGCACCCCAGGCGAACAGCAGCATCAAGACCCCAAAGGTGATGTGGTGGGGCGCGAAAAAAACGACACCCCTTCGAGCAGGGATTCGACCAGCGCATAAACATCAGACCCGCCAGCCGACTCCACCAGGGCAGTGCCAGCCCGCTGAGCTGGCGCCACGCCAGCCAGGTACTTTGCCCCACGGCCGCGATAAGGAGCACATACACATCGGGCTTGCTGAAAATCTCGCCCCACTCCGAAACCGCTTCGAGCAGTAACAGGAAGAGTGCGAGTTGGCCGGCACCCTGAAACAGCTCGGCCAGGAAAAGGCCCAGGTAGGACCCTTGCAGGGTGGCGTTGACCTGCTGGTCGAGGGGATCGGTTTTGTCGGCGGTCATGAACTTCCATCTCTCCAGGGGACTTCAGGCAGAGTCTAGGCGATACCTTTCAAGCCGGCGGCCGCAGTCTGTAGGGGCGTTAAAATTAGCAATAGTTACCAATTAGTTAGCAACTTCCCTGGGGATATCACCATGGCACTCGTTTCGATGCGCGAGCTGCTGGACCATGCGGCAGTTCACACCTACGACATTCTCGGTAACGACCATGATTTCAATGTCTCACCTTCCGACAAACTCATGATCTCGTTGCTGCTGTTTCATGCCTTTGGTTGCACGTGTGGCGGCTCATGCTGCTGCTGCCTGGCCTGGATCCAGACTGGGAAACGTGCCCGGCATCATTCAGGGTGGTATGCTCAGTGTGCGTGACGAGCCGCCGCCATTTTCTGGGCGTTCTGGGCGCGTTCGGCCTCGGCGCAGTTGGCGTGGGCGGATGGAAATACTGGCCGGAACAGGGCTTGATCAATCCCTGCCTCGCCAACCTGCCGCGAACCGCTATACACCACCCGCTGATGCAGTCGGTATGGGCAGGGTTGGATCCGGCACAAGTGTGGGATAGCCACGTGCACCTGGCAGGCGGCGGGGATTCCAGCAATGGGACATGGTTCAGCCCGGACATGGACAGCCTGTGGCACCCATTGCTGCGATTGCAGAAATTGTTCTATATGAACGCAGCCTGCGTGAATGAGACGCCTCACAAGCTCGATGCAAGCTATGTTGCCAGAATGCTCAACCTGATTGAAAGCATGCCAGCGGGCTTCAAAGCCCTGCTATTCGCTTTCGATCTGTTTCATGACGAAGCCGGCAAAGCCGACAAGAAGCGTTCCATTTTTTACATTCCCAACCAATATGCGGCGCAGGTGGCGCATGCCCATCCTGCAGCTTTTGAGTGGGCGGCATCGATCCATCCGTACCGAGCTGACTGTGTGGAGGCATTGCAATTGGCAGTGCGTGAAGGCGCGCGTGCTGTCAAATGGCTACCTTCGGCCATGGGCATTGATCCACTCTCGTCACGATGCGACCTATTTTACGAAGCATTGGCGGCGGCGGATGTACCCATCATCAGCCATGCCGGCCGTGAACTGGCGGTGCAGGGCGGGAATCGGGATTTCGGCAATCCCTTGCGTCTACGGCGAGCAATGGATCACGGCGTGCGGGTGGTCATCGCCCACTGCGCCTCGGACGGCGATGACCGGGATATTGACCAAGGCCCGAACGGCCCACGTGTGCGCAGCTACAAGCTTTTTGCCCGCATGATGGACGAGCCACGTTACGCGGACAAGCTCCATGCCGATATTTCTGCGCTGACCCAGTTCAACAGGGCCTGGGCACTCAAGGCCGTACTGCAACGTGACGACTGGCATCCGCGCCTGCTCAATGGTTCCGATTATCCCTTGCCCGGCGTCATGCCGTTGTTCTCGGCTACGGACATGGCGAACATGGGATTGCTTGACCCCGCCGCAGTGCCGCTACTGCAGGAAATCAGGACGCACAATCCGCTGTTGTTCGATTTTTCACTGAAACGCCTGCTGCGTTTTGAGCAACACCAATTCCCGTCCAGCGTATTCGAGACACGCCGATTTTTCGAGCGAAAAATCACTCGTCACCAGGCGATACTTTGATCGAAGTCGACCTCCGGTTGAGCTTGGGCCGACAGACCCCATTGCGGGTCGTTGCCAGCCAGCCGGTGGTCGCCTGCTGCCTCCCAAAGGGACGGTCCGCGCGCTGGGGTCCGTCTGGCCCCTTCGGCGGTGGAGGGTGAAGCTCAGGGGCCGACGCTGCCGGTGATGGGCAGCACGATACCTGTGATATAGCCTGAACAAACCGGTGCGGCCAGAAATACATAGGCTGGCGAAATTTCTTCGGGCTGGGCCGGGCGTTTCATGTCGGTGTCTTTGCCGAAGGTCTGGATATCTTCAGCTGACTTGTCCGCCGGGTTCAGCGGCGTCCACACCGGGCCGGGCGCGACGGCGTTGACCCGGATGCCTTTGTCGATCAGGTTGCTGGCCAGCGATTTGGTGAAAGCGTGGATGGCGCCTTTGGTGGCCGAGTAGTCGAGCAGTTTGGCGCTGCCTTCCAGCCCGGTCACCGAGCCGGTGTTGATGATGCAGGCGCCCTTGCCCAGATGCGGCAAGGCGGCTTTGGCCATGTGGAAGTAGCCGAAGATGTTGGTTCGGAAGGTTTCTTCAAAGCGTTTTTCGCTCAGGTCTTCCAGTCCGTCGGCGTGCTCCTGGAAAGCGGCGTTGTTGACGAGGATGTCGAGCTGGCCGAATTTCTTGATGGTTTTTTCAACGGCTTTGCGGGCAAAGGTCGGGTTTTTGACATCGCCCGGAATCAGCACACAGGCATGGCCTTCCGCCTCGACGCAACGTTTGGTTTCCCGTGCGTCCTCGTCTTCGTTCAGGTAGGCAATGGCCACGTCGGCGCCTTCACGGGCAAACAGCACGGCCACGGCGCGACCTATGCCGGAGTCGCCGCCGGTGATCAGCGCGACCTTGCCACGCAGCTTGTTGCTGCCTTCATAGCCGGGCGCCAGGAAGCGGGGCTTGAGCTGCATTTCGGCTTCCCGCCCGGGTTTTTCCAGATGCTGGGCGGGCAGCGGTGTTTCCGGCTGCAGCCGCGCGCCGGCTTGTACTGCCTTGACGGCCGGCTTGGCTGTCCTGCTTTTGTTTTTGTCCTTGGCATCTTGCTCGGCCTGGATCGCACGCTGCGTGCGCACGGTCTTACGGCTGTCGTTGTTCTTGCCGCCTGAAGGTTTTTTCATCGCCATGGCTGTCTCCGGGTTTATGGGTTTTTGCGGCTACCCGAGCCGGAACTTCCCCACAGGTGTTACTGACAAAACTATAAATTTTTCATCACGGCCTGAAGCCTGTTGGTGACCTCGGCAATGGAATCGCGGCGGCTGAACCTGATTGGCGTGCCAAATCGCACGGTGACCACGTCTCGTTTCCGGGGCATGATTTTCCCGTAAGGCACAAGGACATGGGTGCCGCTGATTTTCAGCGGAACGATGCAGGCCTCCGCTTCGAGCGCGATGAGGCCGGCGCCGTGCCGCAACGGAAGCAGTGCGCCGGTTTCGCTCATCCTTCCCTCCGGGTAAACGACCACGCACCAGCCCCGGTCCAGCAGCCTGCCCGCATAATCGAGGCCGTGTTGGATGTGCTCGTGTTCGTGGCGCGGGAAGGGAAAGGTATTGAAGGCAAACTCCAGCAGCCAGGCGACATGTCTGAATTCCCCATAGACCACGTCCTGCGCCGCGGCGAAGGCCAATCGTTTCCGGATGCGATAGGGCAAGGCCATCAACACGGCGAGGGAGTCGAGATAGCTCGTGTGATTGGGCATGAAGACGGCGGGCAGCGGAAGCGTATCGAGATGCTCAAGTCCCTCGACCTTGAGTTGCATGAAGATGCGCACCAACGGAAACACCAGCAGGGACTGCAACGCAGTTCTCAGCCAGGACACCCAGCGCGTCAGCAGCCAGCCCTTGAAGCGCTGTTTTGCCCGCGGCGCTCTTGCCGTGCGGATCATCGTCTCGAGCTCCGCAACCGTGGTGGTGTGGGTGATCTCCGTCTCATCTACGGCAACGCCGAATGTCTCCTCGATGCGCGTCACAAGTTCGATGCGCAACAGTGAGTCCAGGTTAAGCTCGGCCAGTTGCGTGGTGTCATTGATGCGCGCAAGCGGCAGGCCTGTGAGCGAAGCCAGCAGGCGCATGAGTGCGGTTTTTTCTCCGCCGGGTGCGGTGGGTGCGGTGGCTTCGCCGCCCGCCGCGTGCGTAAGAAGATGCGCCATCACCGGTTCGCGCTTTATCTTGTGCGTGGCGGAGCGCGGAAAGTCGTCGTGCGGCCAGAGCGACCAGCCCGTGATGCGCTGATACGAGGCAAGCCGCTGATTGGCGGCGGCGATAATGTCAGCCATGCGCGCCGCTTCCGGCGCCGAAGAATCGATCAACAACACGGCGTGGATATCAACCTGACCGCCCGGCTTGTCGAGCCCCAGCACGCAGCTGTCCTTCACGCCGGCAATTTTATTGAGCTCGCACTCGATGTCTTCGGGGTTGACGTTCTGGGCGCCGGGGCCCTTGATCATGTATTTCTTTCTTCCCTTGATGTACAAAAATCCGTCCTGATCCAGTGCCCCAATATCGGTGGTGAGAAACCAGCCCTCCGCATCGAACGCCGCGCGCGTCTTTTGCTCGTCGTTGAAGTAGCCGAGGAATACATTCGGTCCTTTGATCAGTATCTCCCCGTCGGCGGCGATTTTGACGGTGACGCCGAGCAAGGCCCGCCCCACTGAGCCGGAGCGATGATCATGGCGGGTGTTGTTGGTCACCACGGGCGAGGTTTCGGTGAGGCCGTAACCCTGTAGCAGGGTGATGCCCAGCGCTTCCCACTTTTGCTCCAGCGCCACATCGAGCGATGCGCCGCCGCAGGCGATGGTCTCCAGCCTGCCGCCGAGCGTTCTATGGACCGGAAAGAACAGCAGGCGTTGCAACGGCTTGAGGGAGAGGTGCCGCGACAGGCGCCGCAAGGCCGCGAGCGGAAAGCGGCTTGCCGACGCACGCTTTTCGATTTTACTCATCATCACTTTGAGAAACTCCGGTACTGCGACCATTTTTGTGATGCGGTGCTCTGCGAGCAGGTCGGCGATCGCCGCGGGCGTAGAGACAAACACGATGCACGCGCCAGCGGTGAACGGCAGCAGAAAGCCGGCCGTCTGCTCCAGGATGTGGCTCAAGGGGAGAACGGAGAGAAGGCGATCCTGAGTCGAGAGCGGGATGCTCGCGGCGATTGCGCTCACGTTGGAATAGAGATTTGCGTGTGAGAGCATCACTCCCTTCGGTTCGCCCGTGGTGCCGGACGTGTCCATGATTTCGATCAGATCATGTTCTGACGCCTGCACTTTTTTGAAGGCAGAGACGTTAATGCCGGAAATATCGTCATTGATCAGCTCAATGTCGTAAATCGGCACACCGTCGGGCAGCGCTTCTTTGAGATACCGGTATTTGAAAATGATCTTCGCGCCGGTGTGGTTGACGATATCAGCGATCATCTGCGCGGTGCTCTGGATATTAAGCGGCACCACCACCGCGCCGCAAAGCAGCGTGCCCCAGAACACGCAGATCCAGTAAGGCGAGTTGGGCGCCAGCACGATCACACGGTCGCCCCGCGTTACGCCGCGCTGCTGCAGCAGGCAGGCGATTTTGCATGAGAGCTCATGCACCTCGCGGTAATTCAGCGTCACGGTGCGGTAGCCCATGCGGATGACCAAGGCGGTCCGCTCAGGAAATTTCTGCGAGTTTCGTTCGAGAATATGCGTAAGCAGCATCATCAACTCCAAACCCCGTCAGTTTTGGAAAGTAAGGTATCCCGTCACTGGTTTCCTTGATCTGCGACACGATTCAGGATGGCCGCCCAGCTGGGCGCACAAATCTTTATGACTCCAGAGCCTGCGAGATGCAGCCTGATGAAATGATTAACCTCTGATTCCTGAATATCGATAAACAACGGCCTGGTTCACTTTTTGCGTCCGCGGGGCTGGGTGTTGCGGCTTATCCCGGCTTTTTCCATCGAGATTGCAACCGCCTGCTTGACCGCTTTTTGCTTCGTCGCGGGATGGCTGGTGCCTATCGATCCATCCTTTTCCCACTCATGCACCAGTGTCTTGATATTACTGCTGACGACTGCTTTGCTTGTCCCTTTTTTTAGCGGCATGACATTTCTCCAGTCTGTAGAATTACATTTGCTTAGGTTGCGACAATGTCGCGGACGTGTCCTGTAAGTTGATTTGACGATCATTGAGCGCTAATGACCTCACCTCAATATGACATTGAAAGGGGTTCTGGCGCCATCGACCGTTGCCCCTATTTTCTACTTCGCAGCCCGTACGTATGTGCGCTTTCGCACATACGGCAAAATATTTTTTACTCTCGCAGCACGGGGTGGAATGAGTAGAGTAGAGGACACGGATAGGAAATTCAACCGCATGAGGCCAAGTATCGCACCCTAAATCAGCCCTCGATCCGCGTAAAGCCCCTTGATTTGCACGCGACAACGCATTGCCTGGCAGGGCCCCCACCAAAAAGCCCAGCCCGTGAGGGTGATT
>JAUXOA010000082.1 GCA_030682475.1 Rhodoferax sp.
CGCGCAGTTCCTTCACGCCCGCCTGCTCGGCGCAGTGATCGCAGCAGAACATCCGGCCACTTTTCTCCAGGCCGTGGCCGATGATGCGCACACTGCAATGCGCGCAGGCAGGCGCGAGTCTATGGATCGCGCATTCGAAGCTGTCGAACGTGTAGGTCTTGCCTTGCGCCACCACCTGAAAGGATTTGTCGTAGTCGTTGCCGCACGCGTCGCATTTCGCCATGTCAATCTCCTTTGAACGGGTACCCGCTGGTGCAATCATCGTCTTCTTCCTGCGGGTCGCGGTCTGTGCGCTGGCGCACGTACGGTGCGTCATTTCAAGACAATTTGCGAATGGCGAAGGTTTGGCGCTGATTCAGCGCTGCCGAGCATTGCGCCGGGAAGTATGTTGCGTCTGCGCCTGGTCGATCGCAATGCCGATTACGTCAAGATAGCGCGAATTCTCAGAGGCGCGGGGTCATCGCGCGGTGCGCGGGGCTGTATTCGCCCGTTGCGAATGAGAGGGCACCTCAAGCGCCATCTCTTCGGCCCCCCGCGCGCCCGACCAGCTTGCGCAGTTCGCTGTACCAAAGCACCACGCTGGCCATTCCGGTGCACAGCAGCCACTGGTCGAACGTAAGCGGGACCGTACCGAAGGCGAGGTTGAGAAAGTCGAGGTTGACGACCGCTACCTGCAACAGTACTGAGAGTGCGATCGCGCCCCAAAGCCACGGGTTGACGAACAGGTTCGTGAACGCACTCGCCGTGTCCGAGCGCGCATTGAAGCAGGTGAACAAGCTGGTGAATACCAGCACCGTGAAGCCTGCGGTGCGGGCGGTGACAAGGTCGTAGCTGCCCTCGATCAGCCCGCCAGGCAGGTAGATGTCGATCGTCAATAGCGTCACCCCAGCGATCACCACGCCAGTCTGGATCACATTCGCCCACATGCGGGCGTCAATCAGGCGCTCGCTCAAGTGTCGTGGCGCTCTGGCCATGAGGTCGTCAGCGGGCGGGTCCACGCCCATCGCAAGCGCCGGCCCGGAGTCGGTGATCAGGTTAATCCACAGGATCTGTGTCGCAAGCAGTGGCAGTACCACTGCGCCGCCGGCGCCCCCTGCCTCCCCTGTCAGCCCGATGACACCGGCCCCCACCACACCCAGGAAGACCGTCAGCACCTCGCCCATGTTCGAGGACAACAGGTAGCGCAGGAATTTGCGGATGTTGTCGACGATGCCGCGCCCTTCACGCACGGCCTCGACGATGGTGGCGAAGTTGTCGTCGGCAAGAATCATCTTCGCCGCTTCCTTTGTCACCTCGGTTCCGGTGACCCCCATCGCGACGCCGATGTCGGCCGCCTTCAGCGCCGGCGCATCGTTGACGCCGTCGCCGGTCATCGCGACGATGTTTCCGTCGGCCTGCAGCGCGTCGACGATGCGCAGCTTGTGCGCGGGCGACACCCGGGCGTAGACGCAAGTGTTGCGAATTGCGTCGGCGAAGCCCGCGTCGTCGAGCGCGTCAAGCTCAACCCCCGTCAGCGCCGGGGCACCGGTCTCCACAATCCCAAGGTCGGCGGCGATGCGCGCGGCCGTGCGCGGGTGGTCACCGGTGATCATGATCACCCGGATGCCGGCCCGGCGCGCCTCGCGAATGGCCAGCGCCGCCTCCTCGCGCGGCGGGTCGATGATGCCCACGGTGCCCACGAACACAAGGTCGTGTTCGAGCGATTCCGTGATTTGCTGCTCCTCGCCCGCGCTTAAGGGGCGGTAGGCCACGGCCAGCGTGCGCAGCGCTGCGTCGGTCAGCGTATCGACGTCCGCCAGCAGGCGCGAGCGCAGCGCGTCATCGAGGTCGACCAGATCCATCCCAACCCGCACCCGGTTGCACCGCTCAAGCAGGACGTCGGGCGCGCCTTTGGTGATCAGTACGATCTGGTCGTCGTGTTCGTGGTCAAGTTCGATGCTGGACATCATCTTGCGCTCGGCCGTGAACGGGATCGCGCTGATGCGCTCGAAACGCTGCTCGCGCCGCTCGGTCACACCGAGTTTGCGCTCGGCCACCAGAAACGCCGCCTCAGTGGGGTCGCCGTGGATCTCCCACTCGCCGTTAGCCCCTTGGCGCAGGGCGGCGTCGCCGGCCAAGCTGCCCCCGCTAAGCACCACGATGTTCTCATCACGCAACGGTCCGGCTGGCAGCTTGACGCCATCCTGCTCCACCTGTCCCTCGGGCGCATACCCGACCCCGGTGATATCCGTGCCGCCCGAGGCGGTCATCACCCGCACGATGGTCATTTCCCCACGGGTCAGGGTGCCGGTCTTGTCCGAGGCAATGACCGACGCACCGCCCAGCGTCTCCACCGACGAGAGCTTTTTGACAATCGCGTTGTGTTTGGCCATCCGCTGCACCCCCAGGGCCAGCACCACCGAGAGGATCGCCGGCAGCCCCTCGGGCACGGCCGCCACCGCCAGGGACACGCCGAGCAGCAATACGTGAATGACATCGCCGGCATTGCGAATGTCGGAGATCAGCAGGATGGTCCCGACCACCACGACGGCAATGATGACGACCGCGATGCCCAGCATGCGCCCGATGCGCCCGATTTCTTGCTCTAGCGGTGTCGGCTCCTCCACGGTCGCCTCGAGCATTTCGGCGATCGAACCCATCTCGGTGTCCATCCCGGTCATCGTCACCACGGCGCGACCGGTGCCCTGCGCGACGGCCGTGCCCTTGAAGACCATATCGAGTCGGTCGCCGAGCGCCGTCGCCTGGAGCAGCGTGGCGGCATCCTTGAGCACGGCTTCGCTCTCGCCGGTCAGCGAGGCTTCCTGCACGCGCAGTAACGTGGCCTGCAAAAGGCGCGCATCCGCCCCGACGGCGTCACCCTCGCTGAGCACGAGCACGTCCCCACGAACCAGCTCAGCGCTGGGCACCCGTCGCACCAGGCCGTCACGCAGGACGGCGGAGGTCGCTGCGGTCATTCGGGCCAATGCGGCGACGGCGTCCTGAGCCCTGGCTTCCTGTAGATAGCCCAGCACCCCGTTGAGCAGGACGACGATGGCGATCACAATCGCGTCCACCGGCCAGCCGACTCCTCCCTCGATCACCCAGGCGACGAGGGCAACGGCGGCGGCGGCCAGCAACAGGTAGACCAGGGGATCATGGAAGTGCGACAGGAAGCGGCGCCACGCGGGTATTCGCGGGGCCGAGCGGAGTTCGTTCGGACCGTCTTGCGCGAGTCGGTGCGACGCCTCCTGCGAAGTGAGCCCGTTTTCGATGTCTGCGCCGAGAGTCCCTGCCACTTCATCCGCATTCTTGATGGACGGGTCATCGAGTCTGCCTGCCTTCGCCATAGCGGGTGGGGTGGGGGGAGGCGGCGCGCCCGCCGCTGTGTGGCCCGTGTGGTCGTCGACTGCGGGAGCGGCCGGCGCAGGCACGGCGGGTACTACGGGCGTTGAAGCGGAGGCCGGAGCCGCTTCCGGCGTTGGTGCTACAGCCTGCTTTTGTGCGGGCTTGTGTTTGCTCACGTGCTTGGGTAGGGATTCGTCTGCGGACTGACGCCCGCGTTGGTGCACGATCACCTTGATATCGGCAACTTCGAGTCGGGTTTCGTCGTAGCGCACCGTGGCGTTTCTCGCAGCGTAATTCACCGTAGCGCTTGCAACCCCCGGCACATTGCGAATCCGCTTTTCTACTTCGTCCACGCTCAATACCGACAGCATGCCGCGCACTTTAATAACGCTCGTTTTCATCGCACTTGCTTAATGGTCGTCATCTTCATTCAGGGTATTCGGATCCGGATCCTGATCCATGACGTCATCTCACCGCAGTCTTTTGCTCCAGAATTCCCATGCGATTCCATGGAGTGCGCCAAACACAAAACCAGCGACGGTGAACAGCGCGAATCCCGTCAGGTAAGCGAGGGGACTACCGGAGATTGGCAACGGACTGGCCGGCGCAAGTGCAGCAAGCAGCCCGAAGGGCGGAAACAGAACGTCGAAAATGGCGCATAAGGTATATGCCACACTCAAAGTCACCGTCAGCGAGAGCGCATGTACTTTCCAGGAGTCAGGTTTTGGCTCAGCGGCTGTGGGCGTTGGAGATTTCGCGTCGGGAGCGGCTTTTGGCGCAGCAGCTACGGGCATTGAGGGCTTCGCGGCTGGCGCGACCGAAGACGGTTTCGGCGGAGCAGCTACCGTTGCTGATGACGGCGCGCTCGGCGTCGCTTTGTCCTGTTGTCCATCCCCTGCACGAACAATCGGTGCGGGCATGGCGGCGGGGGCAGCTTTCGGGGCCGCAGGTTCCGGCGTTGACGGCTGCGTGATCGGTGCCGTTTTGTCCTGTTGTCCGTTTCCTGCGGGAACAGTCACCGGGGGCACGGCGGCGGCCGCGACAGTAGAAGTTTTTGGCATAGCGGCTTCGGGCTTCGAAGCAGAGGCCGGAGCAACTTTCGGCGTCGGCACTGCATCAGGCTTGCGTGCGGGCTCGTGTTCGTTCCCATCGACGGGTGGGGATTCGCCCGCAGGTTGAGGCCCGCGTTGGTGCACGATCACCTTGATATCGGCGACTTCGAGTCGGGTTTCGTCGTAGCGCACGGTGGCGTTTCCCGCAGCGTAGTTCACTGTTGCGCTGTCGACACCCGGTACCCCGCCAATCCGCTCTTCCACTTCGTCCACGCTCAATACCGACAGCATGTCGTGCACTTGAATAACGCTCGTTTTCATCGCGCCTCCTTAGCGGTCTTCATACTCAAAATGTCTTGTTACCTCTTCGATCACTTTGCAAGCTCGTCGTTTTCGAGATTTGAGATATCATAGGCGAATACGATTTGCGGATCCGGATGGATCAGCTGCTACGCGATCGGTGACTTCGAACAGGCTTCCGAGCCGGTTCGATTCCGTCTCGTCAGGGCAGGGGAGGGGGCAGTCAGACGCCATGCAGAATGCGCTGAGTCGCCCGTGCAATCATCGCCTCTTCATCGGTATGGATCATTCGCACGGTAACCGTGCTCGCATCGGCGGAGATGGCGTCTTCGTTCGCCGTATTGCTGTTATCGTCCAAGGCCACGCCGAGGAATCCAAGACGGTCGCAGATGCGTTGACGGATCACCGGCGCGTTCTCGCCAATGCCGCCTGAGAAAACGAGTGTGTCGAGGCCGCCAAGGGCCGCGGCAAAAGCGCCTATCGATTTGGTGACTTGATAGCAGTAGAGCGCCACGGCCTCCGCCGCGCGCACGTCGGCCGCTTCGCGCGCGAGCAAATCGCGTATGTCCGAGCTGGTCTCCGATACGCCCAACAGTCCGGATTCGTGATTCACCATGCGATGGAACTGCTCGGCGCTCATGTTCTCGCTTCGCGCGAGGTACCACGCAAGGCCGGGATCGAGGTCTCCGGAGCGCGTGCTCATCGGAACGCCGGCGGCCGGCGTGAATGCCATCGTCGTGTCTACGCTCCCGCCTTGCCGTACTGCGGCGAGGCTCGAACCATTTCCAAGATGAGCAAGGATGACGCGTCCACGCGATGCGTCGGTGCCCGCAACGCGTTCGAGCTCTTCCATGAGGAACGCATAGGACAAGCCATGAAACCCATAGCGCCTGACGCCTTTCGCGTAGAAGCGCCGCGGGATGGGCAGGAGCTGCGCGACGCGCGGCATGTCGCGATGGAAAGCCGTGTCGAAGCATGCCACCTGCGGGACGCTCCGAAAGCGCCGGGTAAAGCGTTCGATAAGGTCAATCTCCCCCGGCAGGTGCTCGGGGCTGTACGCGCTCATCCGGCGTAGCTCCTCGACGAGCTCATCGTCGACCCGCACTGGTACGCTGTATCGCGAGCCGCCATGCACCACACGGTGCCCCACTGCCTTGACTGCGGAGAGGAGACCCTCCTCTTCGAGCCAGTCGATCAGCGCGCTCGCAGCGCCGCTGTGGTCACTGGCATCGATCGCGCGACTCTGCGCGCGAGCACCGGTCCAGTCGTCGACTGTAAGCGTTGTGTCGGGGAGACCGATGCGTTCAATCTTGCCGCGAACGCGTCGCAGCAGCGGTTCGGCCACGTCGTATAACGCAAACTTAACGCTCGATGAGCCCGCGTTGACCGCAAGCACACACGCTGGCTCGCGGTGCGAGCTGCTGTCGGTCATCGCTGCCACAGCCCGCGTCCCGCTGCCAGCGGCACGGAGCGGCCGACGCACCTACGGCAGCGCGAACCATCCCCGAGTATCACCGAGGCCTTCACAGCCAACCTCCCGTGAATCCCGCTCGCCGCAAGCCGCTGACAATGTATGGGCACTTTTGCATCAGTCGCCATAACAAGCCGCTACGATAATTTTCGATCATCAAAACAATCGGCCCCTGATTGAGCCCGAAATGCCACGGTGAAACCCACCAACCATAAGGATTGCCGGACTTTCCCGGGTGCGAGGGGTTGAAAGATGCTTTGAAGCCGTAGGAGTTGAATTCGGCTAACTTAGCCTGGTGTATACAATTGTCGAGCGCGGGCAACACGATTTCAGGCGCGAATGGCAGCGACGCCACCAATGCCCACGGCGCGAGGGTGCCATCGTCGGGCCCGTACGGCACGCCGCGTGCCACGTAATCGAAGAATTGGCGCTCGATGCCGTTTACCTTGATAGTGTCGGGACCGGGGCCGTCGCTTGCAGTTATTCCCCAGCAATGGTGTCCATAGTCTTTGAACTTGAGTGGGTTGTCGATCGCATACTGTCGTTGCACATAAGTTGCACGGCGGCTGTTCTCGAAATAGTCGATGCCTTTGTCACGCATGAAAGCGTCCTGGATACCGCGAAAGTCAATCCAGACATGCGAGAGCTGATGGATAAATAACGACCCGCCGTACAGATAATCCTGTCCATAGCAATTTTCCCACCGGTACGTGGTGGCCCACGCTGCATAGCTCTGCTCTGGCAGCGGATGCGTCGGCGACCCCAGCCCCAGGATATACAGCAGCAGCGCCTCGTCGTAGCCTTCCCATCGGTATTTGAGGAAGCCGGTCTCCGGCTTCCAGCCGTGCGTCACGGTTTCACCCTGGTTTTGTGCCCATTGCCAATCAGCGCGATGATAGAGCGCGTCGCCAAGCGTACGGATTTCGCTCTCGTCGGCTGTACTGGCGTCGAAATAGGCCCCCGCCGTCAATGCGCCGGCCAGCAAAAAGGCGCTATCTACTGTCGACAGTTCGCATTGCCAGGCGCGACGGCCGGTCTGCATGTCGAGAAAATGATAATAAAAGCCCTGGTAGCCGGTTGCGTCGGGTTCCGGTCCTTGCGGGCTGTGCCAGAAAAAACGCAGCGTCGCCAGCGTTCTCTCCACGGCCGCCGCCCGTGACATGAATCCGCGTTCGACACTAACCGGGTAGCAGGCCAATGCAAGGCCGGTGGCGGCAATGCTCGCCGGCCAGTTCGCTGCGGTCTTGTCAATCACGAGACCATTGGCAGGATTCGTTTCATGCAAGAAGTATCCGAATGTCTCGCGTTGCAGTTTTTCCAGTTCGGCATCGGTGATTAGATTTTTGTCGCTCATATTTCCCTGCGCCTTGACTGCGTCGAACTCCCCGGTTCACGTTAGGCGTGCCGTGCTGCGCCGTCTGTTCGACAGCGCACAGACGCGCACTCCACACCGCGTTTAATCTGCGGCCACGAGTATCGCCATGACGCCTGTCACCTGTGGCCACCAACGGAGAATCGAATTGCAGCTCGGTCTGATCGGATTGGGTCGGATGGGCGCCAGCATGGTCCGGCGCTTACTGCGAAAAGGCCACGAGTGCGTCGTCTATGACATGCAGCCGCTGGCGGTTGCCAGTCTGCGCAAAGACGGCGCCGTCGGAGCCGCGTCGCTACATGAAATGGTCTCGCGGCTGGCCAAGCCTCGCGCGATCTGGCTGATGGTGCCGGCCGCTGTCGTGGACCAGGTGTTGCGCGATCTCGTGCCGCTGCTCGAAGCCGGCGACATCGTCATTGATGGCGGCAATTCGCATTACCACGACGACATTCGGCGTGGCGCCGAATTACTGGCCAGCGGCATTCACTACCTTGATGTAGGAACCAGTGGTGGCGTCGCCGGACTTGAGCGTGGCTACTGCCTGATGATCGGCGGTGAAACTGACATCGTCGAGCATTTACGACCGATCTTTTCCACGCTCGCCCCCGGCGTCGCAGCGGCAACGCGAACTCCAAGCCGAAAGGACGGCATCGACAGCGCCGAAGAGGGCTTCCTGCACTGTGGCCCGTTTGGTGCCGGCCACTTCGTCAAGATGGTCCACAACGGCATCGAATACGGCGTGATGGCGGCGTACGCCGAGGGTTTGAATATCCTTCGCAATGCCAATGTCGGCAAGCAGACTCGCGAACACGATGCCGAGACCGCACCGCTGCGCAACCCCGAGTTCTACCAGTTTGACATGAACCTGCCCGAGATCACCGAAGTCTGGCGCCGCGGCAGTGTGATCAGCTCCTGGCTGCTCGACCTGACCGCCTCGGCCCTGCAGAAGGATCCCGAACTTAAGACCTGCAGCGGTCGCGTCTCTGATTCGGGTGAAGGCCGCTGGAGGATCCAGGCGGGCATCGACGAAGCGGTTCCGATGCATGTTCTCAGCGCCGCGCTGTTTGACCGCTTCACGTCGCGTGGCAAAGCCGATTTTCCCAGTCGGATCCTGTCGGCGATGCGGCACGAGTTCGGCGGTCACGCCGAGAAGATCGGCAAGGAAATGGAATGAACACTGCCGCAGACACGACAGACCCGCTAGATATCGTGTTCCTGCTCGACGTGGACAACACGCTGCTCGACAACGACCAAATCGTCGCCGACCTGCAACGTTACCTTGAGCGCGAACTCGGCACCGCATGTGCCAGCCGTTATTGGGCCATCTTCGAGGCCTTGCGCAGCCAACTCGGCTATGCCGATTACTTAGGCGCGTTACAGCGTTACCGGATTGATGCCGAGCAAAATCACAGCGACGAGCCGAGCCTGCTGCAGATGTCGACATTCCTGGTCGACTATCCGTTCTCTGAGCGTCTCTACCCACGCGCGCTCGACGTCATCCGGCGTCTGAACGTTGTCGGGCGCACAGTGATCCTCTCCGATGGCGACGTCGTTTTTCAGCCGCGCAAGGTGCAGCGCTCAGGTCTGTGGGATGCCACCTGCGGCCGGGTGCTCATCTACATCCACAAAGAAGAGATGCTCGACTCGGTGCAGCGGCACTACCCGGCGCAGCATTACGTGATGATCGACGACAAGCTGTGCGTTCTCGCAGCCATGAAAAAAAATTATGCAGGGGCGGTTGACAACCGTCTTCCCGCGTCAGGGCCACTACGCCCTGGACCCGGCCAACGTCGCCACCTATCCGGCGGCCGATTTCAACGTCGAACGCATCGGCGACTTGGTCGATTCGATATCCGCGCGTTGCTCGGGCCCCAAGGCAAGCGCAACGCGGCGCTCGCGTCCCAGGAGAAATGATGAACCCCAACACTAGAAAACTCCACGACCTGGGGCAGCGTCTCTGGCTCGACAACATCACCCGTGGGTTGCTGACGAGCGGCACGCTGGGGCGATACATCTCCGAGCTGTCGGTGACCGGGCTGACCTCGAACCCGACGATCTTCGAGCATGCGATCGGAAGCGGCGCCTTCTACGACGACGCGATCCAAACGCTGGCCGCTCGAGGCCTATCGGGCGAAGACCTCTTCTTCGAACTCGCACTGGAAGACCTGAGGCAGGCCGCCGACCTGTTCCGGCCGATCCACGATGCAAGCGGCGGCGTCGACGGCTGGGTCTCGCTCGAAGTCTCGCCGCTGCTCGCTAACGACACCACCAACACCATCAAGGCCGCCGCGCAACTGCATGCGCGCGCCGCGCGTGCGAACCTCTTCATCAAGATCCCCGGCACGCCTGAAGGCATTCCGGCGATAGAGCAGTCAATTTTCGACGGTGTCCCGATCAACGTCACCCTGCTGTTCTCACGTGAGCACTATGTGGCGGCGGCCGAAGCGTATCTGCGCGGCATCGAGCGACGGATCAAAGCGGGTCTGGACCCGAGGATCGAATCGGTCGCCTCGCTATTCGTCAGCCGATGGGACGTCGCGGTGAAGGAAGAGATTTCGCCGTCGTTCCACAACCGGCTTGGCATCGCGATCGCGATGCGAACCTACAAGGCCTACTGCGATCTGCTCGCATCCGAACGCTGGCGCAAGCTTGCTGCGGCCGGCGCCCGGCCACAACGTTTGCTCTGGGCCAGCACCGGCACCAAAGATCCTGCGGCACCCGACACGCTCTACGTCCAGGCCCTCGCGGCTGCGGACACGATCAACACGATTCCGGAAAAAACCTTGCTTGCCTTCGCCAAACACGGCAAGGTTAACGCGACTTTGCCCGCCGATGGCGGTTATGCCGAAACGGTGTTCGAAGAGTTCAGGCGCGAAGGCGTCCACGACGAAGCGCTCGCCGCGCGACTGCAGCGTGAAGGCGTCGAGGCGTTCGCCAAGTCGTGGAGCGGGCTGATGTCGCGGATCCGGGAAAAGAGTTCGCAACCCGCAACGGTGCGGTCCCCATGAACCTCGGCTACAACAAGGCGCCGGTGCGCTGCAACCCGCAACACGACTCTGGCGCAGCCTGCGGCGCTTTATGTTCGAACTGCTTGTGCCCGCCCGGCGCTGATCCCCTAAGCGAAGTGACATCATGAACGAGGCAGTGCCAAGCGCATAGGCAGATCATGTCTATGCGGATCAGCCCCCTCGCCGGTAAACCGGCACCGCAGTCGTCGCTCGTCAACGTGGCGAAGCTCGTCGCCGCGTACTACTCGGACGCGCCCGACCCTGCGGTTGCGGCGCAGCGCGTGGCGTTCGGCACGTCGGGGCATCGCGGCTCGGCGTACGACCGCTCGTTTAACGAATGGCACGTGCTGGCGATTACCCAAGCGATCTGCCAATACCGCAAAGTCAAAAGAATCGACGGGCCGCTCTTCCTCGGCATCGACACGCATGCGCTGTCTGAGCCGGCGTGCGCGAGCGCACTCGAAGTGCTGGCGGCCAATGGCGTCGACGTGATGCTGGCGAAGAACAACGAATACACGCCGACTCCGGCGATCTCGCATGCGATCCTGACCCACAACCGCGGGCGCAGCGCTGGGCTGGCCGACGGCATCGTTGTGACGCCGTCGCACAACCCACCGCGCGATGGCGGCTTCAAATACAACCCGCCCTGCGGCGGCCCTGCAGACCAGGATATTACCGGCTGGATCCAAGCGCAGGCTAATCGCTTGCTTGAGAAACGCATCGAGGGCGTGCAGCGCATTTCGCACGCAAAGGCCCTGCGTGCCGGGACGACGCACCATTACGATTTTCTCGATGCCTATGTCGGCGATCTCGGGAACGCCATCGACATGAACACGATCCGCGACGCGAAGATCCGGATGGGGGTTGACCCGCTGGGCGGCGCCGGCGTCCACTACTGGGTCGCCATCGCCGAACGCTACGACCTCGATCTGACAGTTATCAGCGACGTCGTCGACCCGACGTTTGCCTTCATGACGCTCGATTGGGATGGACGCATCCGGATGGACCCGTCGTCGCCTTACGCGATGCAGCGGCTGACGGCCATCAAGGACGGCTTTGACATTGCCTTCGCCTGCGACACAGACCACGACCGTCACGGCATCGTGACTCCCGCGGCCGGCCTGCTGGCGTCCAACCACTATCTGTCGGTCGCCATCGACTACCTGTTTCAACACCGGCCGCAATGGGGGCATCAAGCCGCCGTCGGCAAGACCGTCGTCAGCACGGGGCTGATCGACCGGCTGACGGCAAGACTTGGCCGCAAGCTCTACGAGGTGCCGGTCGGCTTCAAGTGGTTCGCCGCGGGTCTGCGGGACGGCTCGCTCGGCGTCGGTGGCGAGGAAAGCGGCGGTGCGACGTTCCTGCGCCGCGATGGGACGGTCTGGACCAGCGACAAGGATGGCATTGTCGCAGCGCTGCTCTCGGCTGAGATCACCGCGCGCAAGGGCCGCGAGCCCGGCGCGCTTTATGCCGAACTGGCCAATGAATTCGGCAATCCGGTCGCCGATCGGGTTGAAGCCCCTGCGAACGCGAAGCAGAAGGAGCTGTTAGCCGCCCTCTCGCCACAACAGGTCGGGTCGATCACCCTGGCCGGAGAAAAAATCGAGAGCATCCTCAGCAAGGCACCCGGCAATGGCGCGCCGATCGGCGGCATCAAGGTCATCGCCGCCAGCGGCTGGTTCGCCGCGCGGCCTTCGGGCACCGAAGACATTTACAAGATCTATGCCGAGAGTTTCAAAGGCCCCGAGCACCTGAAGCGCATTCTTGAAGAGGCACAAACCATCGTCGACGCGGCAATTTCGCCTGACAGCAGGCGGCAACGCGATACGTCAATCTATTGAAGAGCCAACGCACCCCTCGCCTCACGTGATGAGAGCGGCCAACTGTCCCGGAGACCCTTATGCCTGATCCCTTGTCCCCCGATCTTCTGCAAAAAATGCACGCCTATTGGCGCGCAGCCAACTACCTTTCGGTCGGCCAGATCTACCTGCAAGACAACCCTCTGCTCGAATCCCCACTCAAGCTCGAACATGTCAAGCCGCGATTGCTGGGGCATTGGGGCACGACGCCGGGATTGAACCTGATTTACGTTCACCTGAACCGGCTGATCAAAGAGCATGACTTGAGCATGATGTACGTCATTGGCCCCGGCCATGGTGGGCCGGGCATCGTGGCGCAGACCTATCTGGAAGGGTCGTACACGGAGCACTATCCAGCAGTCGAGCGCAACCGAAGCGGGCTCGAACGGCTCTTTCGCCAGTTCTCCTGGCCGCACGGAATTTCCAGTCACGTCTCGCCGGAAGTTCCCGGCTCGATTCACGAAGGCGGCGAACTGGGCTATTCATTGGCCCATGCCTATGGTGCTGCATTCGACAATCCGGATCTGATCGTCAGTTGCATCATCGGCGACGGCGAGGCGGAAACCGGTGCGCTGGCCGCGAGTTGGCATTCCAATAAATTTTTGAACCCGGCGCGGGATGGCACGGTTCTTCCGATCCTTCATCTCAACGGTTTCAAGATCGCCAATCCGACGGTGCTGGCCCGCATCAGCCGCGAAGAACTGACCGAACTATTGCGCGGCTACGGCCACGAACCGCATTTCGTCGAGGGCGACGATCCTGCGCTGGTGCATCAATGTCTCGCCGGCACGCTCGATACGGTGTTGGCGCAGATCCAACAGATTCAGAGCGCCGCGCGTTCGCTCGGAGCGACGGAAAGCCCGAAGCGTCCGCGCTGGCCCATGATCGTGTTGCGCACGCCCAAGGGTTGGACCGGACCGAAATTCGTCGATGGCAAACCGGTCGAGGGCACCTGGCGCGCGCATCAAGTCCCGATTGCGGACGTCAAGACCCCGGAACATCTGCAGCAGCTCGAAGACTGGCTGAAGAGCTACCGGCCGCACGAATTGTTCGACGAACGAGGCAAGTTCCGTGAAGAGCTCGCTGCGCTCGCGCCGACGGGCGATCGCCGCATGGGTTCCAATCCGCACGCCAACGGTGGAGCGTTGTTGCAGCCTCTGTCGATGCCCAACTTCCACGACTACGCGGTGGCAGTGCTGGAGCCCGGCAGCGTGGAGGCTGAAGCGACGCGGGTTCTTGGAAAGTTTCTGCGTGACGTGATGAAGCTCAATCTCGCAAAGAGCAATTTCCGCATCTTCGGTCCGGACGAGACGGCGTCGAACAGGTTGGAGGGTGTCTATGAAGTCTCCGGCAAGGCGTGGATGGCAGAGGTTGAAGAGATCGACACCGATCTCAGCGTCAACGGCCGCGTCATGGAGGTGCTGAGCGAGCATTTGTGCGAAGGTTGGCTAGAGGGATACCTGCTGACCGGACGCCATGGCCTGTTCTCGTGCTATGAGGCCTTCATTCACATCATTGATTCGATGCTCAATCAGCACGCCAAATGGTTGAAGGTGAGCAAGCAGATTCCTTGGCGCAAGCCGATCGCGTCGCTGAACTACCTGCTCACGTCGCATGTCTGGCGGCAGGACCACAACGGCTTTTCCCACCAGGATCCAGGCTTTATCGATCTTGTTGCGAATAAGAAATCTGACATCGCCCGCATCTATCTGCCGCCGGACGCCAACTGCCTCCTGTCGGTAGCGGACCACTGTCTGCGCAGCCGCAACTACGTCAACCTGATCATCGCCGGCAAACAGCCGCAGCCGCAGTGGCTCGATATCGACTCGGCCGTTCGCCACTGCACTGCTGGTGCGGGTGTTTGGCAATGGGCTAACGTTGGCGTCGGTGAGCCCGATGTGGTGATGGCCTGTGCTGGCGATGTGCCAACCCTTGAGACCCTCGCTGCCGTCACCCTCTTGAGCACGTATGTTCCCGACATCCGCATCCGCGTCGTCAACGTGGTGGATCTGATGGTGTTGCAGCCCCAGTCCGAGCATCCTCATGGCCTGGATGATCATGGCTTCGACCAACTGTTCACGACGGACAAGCCGGTGATCTTCGCCTTTCATGGCTACCCCGCGATGATCCACAAGCTGACCTACCGACGGCGCAATCACGACAATATTCATGTACGTGGCTACAAGGAGGAAGGTACGACCACGACCCCCTTCGACATGGTCGTGCTGAACAATCTCGACCGCTACCAACTCGCGCTGGACGCCATCCAGCGAGTGCCACGGCTCGGGGACCAAGTGGAGGACGCGAGGGCGCGCTACTGGGCGACCATGGAGCGTCACAAGCTCTATATCAGCGAGTACGGCGACGACATGCCAGAGGTACGCGACTGGCGCTGGAGCTTGTGAGCAGTAGGGCTATCCCGGGACATGGCCGGACGCACGCTGAAGCGGGTTCCCATGATTGCCACCGCTGCGTTTACTTGCCCTTTTGGTTGACGACCCATACCACCAGGCCAACAACCACGATGACAAGCAAGATCGGCATCCATATCCCACCGTATCCACCCATCCAGCCGAAGCCCCAAGTGCCTCCATTCATCATGTTTCCGCCCTGCGCCAAAGAGACGCCGGTGGTCAACATCGACCCCGTACCAACAGCCGTAGCAAGCAATGTTTTCATAAATTCTCCAAGTGAAAAAACAAATTAACGAGCCATTTTGGCCAAAGACTCGCATTAGGACGATCCGACCAAGCCGGGCAGGACGCTTTCCCAGGCAAGCGCGCCTTCATCAGTGCCCTCATTTGGGCGGATAGACTCCTTTTTCTCGCGCTGCCTGAATCGGCTGCCACGGGCCAAACTTGTGCTGCTCGGCCGAGAAGCCCGGCGTGTAGGGCGCAAACGCGGCATCCACCGGCTTGTTCTTGCGGGCCGGGAAATCCGCTTCGAGATTTTTCTTGACCGGCCGCGGCTGGCTGTTGATGTAGGCGGCGACGTCAAACGCCTGCTCATCCGTCAACACCGCGTTGAGGTGGGTGATGCCGCTGGGCATGTTGCCCTTGATGAAACCGGCAGCCAGCGTCACCCGTGTCATGCCGGCGCCGTTGTTATAGCTGTCCGGGCCCCATAGCGGCGGAAACTGGTAACCGTTGGCATCGCCCGCCTTGCCACGCCGCACGCCTTGGCCGTTATCGCCATGACAAGCCACGCAGGTCGCTGTGTAAACCAGTTTTCCGGCCACCGGATCGGCCGCGCGTGCCAGCGCTTTGAGCTTCAAGGTGCCGCCGCCCTCAAGTTTGGCGCCCACTGGAATGCCGGTCGAAAGAAATTGCAGATACGTCATCATGGCCTTCATTTCTGCGCTGTCCAGAGGCAGTGGTTTCCCGTTCATGCTGCGTTCCATGCAGCCGTTGATGCGTTCCTCGGTGGTGGAGATCGCGTCTTCGCGTCCGCGGTACTGCGGAAAGCTGACAAAAGTACCGACCCACGGGTTGCCGAACTTGCGCCCGCCGGCTTCCATATGACACGAAGTACAGCCCAGGTTGTTGCCGGCGTAACGCTTGTTCACATCCTTGACTTCAGGTCCGATGTGCTTGTAGGTTTCTTCCATCAAGGCCTTGCCCTGGCGCACCATCTGGCCGTACTTGTCGTCGGCCAGTTTGCTGATGTCGGGCGCCTGCCAGTCTTTTGCAGCTGGGGCGACAACAGCCGCCGTCGGGGCAGCAGGGGTGGCTGGACTTTGAGCGAAGGCGCCCGCAGTCAATCCGGCACCGATGGCCAACCCAATCATCAATCTCTGGCTTCGTTTCATTTCAATCACCTTTTTGTCCCTGTGTCTCACGTTTCACAAAACTCGTGCGGCCGTTTTCTGTCCAGGCGTCACGTCTTGAGACTGGCGCAGACCCGCTCCAGAAGTGTCCGTACTTCTTTGCCAAGGGCATGTACCTTCTGCTTCAGGGCTTCGGTGACTTTCGCGACAGCGGCATCAAACGGTAGCTTTAACTGAGCGCTGAATCCATACATAAGACGACTCCTCAATTAATCGCAAAAACAAAGTTTGCAGTTATTTGGCGGGCATGGACTCCATCACCTGGTCACGCTGCATCATCTGCTCCATCATCACCTGCATCATGTCCATGCGCTGTTCCATCATCGCGTGGCGCTTCATCATGTCGGCTTGCGACATGGCACCTTTCTTGCCCGGCATCTTCATGGCGTCGGCCTGGTCGGCGCCCATCATCATCGGGCCGCCCATGCTGTGCATGGTCTTCATGTTGTCCTGCATGGCCTGCATGTGTTCCTGCATCAGCTTCTGGCGTTCCCTCGGGTCCGTTGTGGCGCGGATTTTTTCCATCTGCTGCTGCATTTTTTTCATGTTGTCCTGCATCTGAGGCATTTGTTTGCTCATGTTCATGGCCTTGTCTGTCATGGCTGGCTGGGTGGGCGGATATTTCTCCTGCGCTGAGACGACAGACGTCGACAGGGCGCAGGCAGCGATGGCTGCAACGATTAGTGAGTTTTTCATGGTGATTTTTCCTCTGGGTTGAATGAATTCAGGTTTTCTTCCTGGCTACCGGTAGCCAGGAACTGCAGTGAGTCCAAGGCAAGTTACACGGCTGCGCTCATCGGGGACAGTGGCTCACAGCCGTGGGTTCTTCGGCGTGTCGGTGGCGGGCGTGCCGTCATCGCGCAGATCCTTGTTCGGCTTGATGGCCGGTGAGCCGGCGCCGGGCGCGTCGTCGACGTTGTGCTCGACATGACGGAGGAATTCATCCACCTCATCGGTCGAGTGCTCGGAGGGTTCGATGTGGGCTGGTTGTTGGCGAGTCATGGTGTTCCCGATTTGTTGATGGCTGGGAACGTCAGTATTCGCCGCTGGCCGCGACGCGTCTATCGGCAGGACGGCCAGGCAACGGTAGGACCGCGCCTACAGCCGACGCCCGCTACCATAGCCCGCATGAAGAAAAACCTGCACCCGGCCCACACGCCGTGTCCCTGCGGCAGTGACCAGCCCTACGCCGCCTGCTGCGGCCGCTTTCATCAAAGCCTGAACGCGGACCTGGCCCAGCGCATGGACGCGCCCACACCCGAGGCGCTGATGCGCTCGCGTTACAGCGCCTATGTGCTGGGCCGGATCGACTACCTGCTGGCGACCTGGCATCCGTCCACGGCGCCCGGTGAACTGGCGCCTTCACCCGTCAAGTGGCTGGGACTGGAGGTGCGCCACGCGCAGGCCAGCGGCGACGCCGGCGTGGTGGAGTTCGTGGCGCGCTGCCGCGACGGCGGGCGCGCCCAGCGCGTGCACGAGACCAGCCGCTTTGTGCGCCAGGACGGGCGCTGGTACTACATCGACGGGCAGATGGCCGAAGTTGATTGAAAGCTTATTTGGCTTTCGGGCGGCCGTACTTGGCGGTAAAGCTGGCCTTGCCCAGACTGTTGCCATTGATCATGAAGCCGGTCAGCGCGGCGGTGGCGTCAGCGGGCACTTCGAGCTTGTCCTTGAGCGCGTACACCGTGAAGATGTAGCGGTGCGGCTTGTCGCCCGGCGGCGGGCAGACGCCGCCCCAGCCCGCCACGCCATAGTCGATGCGCGCGTGGCTTGCGCCCTTGGGCAGGTTGGCGCCGCCCACGGTCCCGGCGTTGGCTGCAAGCTCGTTCACGTCGGCCGGGATGTTGATCACCATCCAGTGCCACCAGCCTGAGCCGGTGGGCGCGTCAGGGTCGTACACCGTCACGGCAAAGGCCTTGGTGTCCTTGGGCGCGCCGCGCCACTTGAGCGCGGGCGACTTGTTTTCGCCGGCGCAGCCAAAGCCGTTGAACTCGAAGCTCTGGGGAATCGTGCCGTTAGCCTTGATGTCGGGGCTGCTCAGCGTAAAGCCTGCGGCCTGGCTCAGACTGGCGGCGCCGACCAGGGCGGACGCGAGAAGGGGGTGTTTCATGGAATTCTCCTGCGGGTGAAAACCGGATTATGGTGTGAACCGCCGCGCTTGGCTAGCGCTGCGCCATGGCAGCCCTTTCGGCACAACGCAAAGCAGGCCCGCCGACGCGCCACAAGCCAAGGCCCATAACGTCGGCCCGATCACACCAAATGCTTGCCGACAATGCCCGCCAGCTCAAACATCGTCACCTGCGGCTTGCCAAACACCGCCAGCAGTTTGGTGTCGGCGTTGATGGCGCGCTTGTTGGCGGCGTCTTGCAGCTTGTTGGCCTTGATGTAGTCCCACAGCTTTTTGATCACTTGCGGGCGGGCCACCGCCTCCGGCCCGATGACCGCCGCCAGCGCCGCGCTCGGCGTCAAGCCGGTGCCGGGCTTGGCGGCAGATTTGCGCGGGGTTTTGGCTGCTGCAGTCTTGCTTGTAGCCTCCTTGGCTGCGGGCTTGGCCGCTGCCTTTTTGGCGGGAGTCGCTTTGGCTGGCGCGACCTTGGCCGCCAGCTTGGCAGTGGTGGGTGTGGCGGCGGTTTTGCGCGGCGGAAACTTGGAGGGCGCAAACTCAAAGTTCACCTTGCCAGCCTCGGCGTCCCAGGCCAGCATGGCCTTGAAGCCGCGGCGTGTGCGCATGGAGACGAACTTGTCGAGCAGATCGGTCTTGCCACTGGCCAGCAACTTGCTCATCTGCGCGCGCTCGATGGGCTGCTGCAGGATGATCTGGCCGCTCTTGAAATCGCAGCTCGGCGCGGCTTGCGCGTGGGTGGGCACTGACTTCTCACACACATAGCTTTTGCCATGTTCAAACACGGCGCCGCCACATTTCGGGCAGGCACCCAAGGACTGTTGCGCTGAAAAATCGATCAGCTCGCCTGATTCCTCGCCCTTTTTATCATCACCAAAGTCAAACTCCAGTTTGTAGTTCTTCGTTTCCTCGTCGAACTTGATCACCATCTCAGCCGTGAAAGGCCAACCCGCCTTGGAGCGAAAACCGTCCAGCGGGCCGATCTTCTTATCGCTCAAAAATTGCTCGACCTCGGCCACTTCAAAAGTGCGGCCAGCCGGTGTTTTGCCGAATGAAAAACCGCAACCGTCTTCGGTACCGGTGTTGCCAGTGCAGGTGTAGCGCCGGTAGTTTTCTTTCACGATGCCGCCACAGTTCGGGCACGGCGCGTGCAAGGTGGCGAAGTCGCCGGGGATGGTGTCGTGCGCGTATTCCTTGGCTTTTTTCACCATGCGCTCGGTCATGGCGGCAATCTCGGCCATGAAGGACGCGCGGCTGAGTTTGCCGTGCTCCATCTGCGCCAGCTTGTATTCCCACTCGCCAGTCAGCTCGGCCTTGGACAGCTCTTCCACACCCAGGCCGCGCAACAGCGTCATCAGTTGGAAGGCCTTGGCCGTGGGGATCAGCTCGCGGCCTTCGCGCAGCATGTATTTCTCGGCGATCAGCCCCTCGATGATGCTGGAGCGGGTGGCGGGCGTGCCCAGTCCTTTTTCCTGCATCGCCTGGCGCAACTCGTCATCTTCCACCGTTTTGCCGGCGCCTTCCATGGCCCCCAGCAGGGTGGCTTCCGAGTAGCGCGCTGGCGGACGGGTTTTCAGGCCCTTGGGCTCCACCGTTTGGGCGTTGACCAGTTCACCCGGCTGCACCGGCACCAGGTTGGCGGGGTTCCTGTCGTCACCGTCCTTGACCTCGTCCTGCGCTTCCTTGCCATAAATGGCCAGCCAGCCGGGCTTGACCAGCACTTTGCCTTCGGTCTTGAAGCTGTGCCGGATCACAGTGCTTATGCGGGTCGTGACCTGGTATTCGGCGCTCGGGAAGAACACCGCCATGAAGCGGCGCACCACCAGGTCGTAGATCTTCTGTTCGGCCTCAGACAGGCCGTGCGGCGCCTGTAGCGTCGGGATGATGGCAAAGTGGTCGCTGACCTTGGCGTTGTCAAAAATGCGTTTGCTCTTGGTGATGTAGTTGCCTTTGAGCGCGGTGGCAGCGTGCGGCGCCAGGTGCTTCATGCCGCTCTCGCTCAGCATCTCGAAAGTTTGCCTGACCACCGGCACGTAGTCTTCCGGCAGCGCGCGCGAGTCGGTACGCGGGTAGGTCAGGGCCTTGTGGCGCTCGTACAGGCTTTGGGCGATCGACAGCGTGGTCTTGGCCGAAAAGCCGAACTTGCCGTTGGCTTCGCGCTGCAGGGAAGTCAAGTCAAACAGCAAGGGCGAGGCCTGCGTGGTGGGCTTGCTTTCTTCGGTGACGCTGGCCTGCTGTCCGCGCACCGCATCGGCAATGGCCTGCGCTTCGCGCTGGCTCCAGACGCGGTCGGCCTTAAGCTCAGTATCCACCTCGTCGGTGTTGCCAGCGGCAGCATTGGCCGCCGCTCGTCTCCACGCCGGGTCAAACCATTTGGCGTTGTAGTCGCCGGCCTGCGCCGCAAAAGTAGCGTGAACTTCCCAGTAGTTGCGGCTGACGAATTTACGGATCTGTTCCTCGCGTTCCACCACCACGCTCAATGTGGGGGTCTGCACCCGGCCCACGGTGGTCAAAAAGAAGCCGCCATCGCGTGAGTTGAAGGCCGTCATGGCGCGCGTGCCGTTGATGCCCACCAGCCAGTCGGCCTCGGAGCGGCAACGCGCCGCGTCGGCCAGCGGCAGCATCTGCTGGTCGCTGCGCAGCGCGTTAAAGCCGTCGCGAATGGCTTGTGGCGTCATGCTTTGCAGCCAGAGACGCTGCACTGGCAGTTTGACCTTGCTGTACTGCTGGATCAGGCGAAAGATCAGCTCGCCCTCGCGCCCGGCGTCGCAGGCGTTGATGAAGGCGCCAACGTCTTTGCGCCTGGCCTGTTTGACGATGGCGTTGAGCCGGGTCTTGGTTTTGTCCATCGGCTTCAGGTCAAAGTGCGGTGGTATCACCGGCAGGTGGGCAAAACTCCATTTGCCGCGCTTGACCTCAAATTCCTCGGGCGCCTGGATTTCAAGCAGGTGGCCCACGGCACTGGTGACGACGTATTTTTCGTTCTCGAAATGCTCGTCGTGTTTCTCGAATTTACCGGCCACGGGCGTGAGGGCGCGCACGATGTCCTGGGCCACAGAAGGCTTCTCGGCAATGACTAAAGTTTTATTGAAAACTACGTTTTTCATCTGGCTACAATCCGGTTTCTCGCATACGCGCAGGCGCACACACATGCACACGTGAGCGCGCACACGCGCGCCCATACGAGTTCACCATACCAAATTTTTGAGCCCCGTCCCAAAATGAGCAAAAAAACTCTCCTTGGCGCTAGTCGCCGCATTCAAACCCGTCGCTCTGGCGTGCACGGAAAAGGCGTATTTGCCGTGCAGGATATCGCTGAAGGCGAGACCCTCATCGAATACGTGGGCGAGGTCATTGGCTGGCCCGAGGCGCAGGAACGGCACCCGCACGATCCGCAGGACCCCAACCACACATTTTATTTTCACGTCGATGAAGACCACGTCATCGATGCCTTGTACGGCGGCAACTCATCGCGCTGGATCAACCATGCCTGTGCCCCGAACTGCGAGGCCGACGAGCAGGGCGGCCGCATTTTCATCAAGGCCTTGCGCAATATCCAGACCGGCGAAGAGCTCAACTACGACTATGGCCTGATCATCGACCAGCGCTACAGCCCGAAGCTCAAGGCCGAGTACCCCTGCTGGTGCGGCGCCAAAAGTTGCCGCGGCACGCTGCTGGCGCCCAAGCGCGGACGCCGCTGAAAGAGGCGATGAACAGTGCGATACGGTGGTCGGCCGAGGCGATCTGGGAGGCGGTGGTGCCCGAACTGCCGGGTTTTACGGTCGAAGTGCTACCGCAGATTGATTCGACCAATAGCGAGCTGATGCGCCGTGCCCGCGCCGGCCGTCTGGAGCCGGTGCTGCTGGTGGCAGAGCAGCAAACCGCAGGGCGCGGCCGTCTGGGACGCGACTGGCACAGTGACGCAGGCGCTGGCGCAAACAAGGCGATGAGCGGTTCGCTCACATTCTCGCTGGGCCTTCCATTGTCGCCGCTGGACTGGTCTGGCCTGTCGCTCGCGGTGGGGGTCAGCCTCGTCCAGAGTCTGCACCCTGATTTGCGTTTGAAGTGGCCTAACGACGTGTGGCTGCATGAGCGCAAGCTGGCAGGCATTCTGATCGAGACCGTCAGTTTGGGTAACACCGCTGCCACCCGCTATGCCGTGGTGGGGGTGGGCATCAATATCAAGGAACCTGAGGCCACCGGTCTGGCCACGCCACCGGCCTGGCTGGGAGAGGTTTTGCCGGGCGTTGACGCGCCGCAGGCGCTGCTGCGCATCGCAGCAGCGCTGGTACGAGCGCTCAAGGCGTTTGAGGTGCACGGGTTTGCGCCGTTCCAGACCGGGTTCAATGAGCGCGACGCGCTCGGTGGCTTGACGGTTACCCTCAGTGACGGCACGACCGGTGTTGCGCAAGGGGTGGACCGTGTTGGCGCCTTGCGGGTGCACACGGCGCAAGGCCTGAAAAAAATCAGCAGCTCCGAAGTCAGCGTTCGCCCACTGAAGCCGCTGCCCTACGAAAATCTCTAATCAACACCATTTCACCCATGTTGCGATTTCTTGTCCTCGCGCTGGCGCTCATCAACGGCGTCTATTTCGCCTGGTCACAAGGCCTGTTGCTTAGCCTTGGTTTTGCGCCTGCACAGCAGACCGAGCCGCAACGCCTGGGCCAGCAGATCAAGCCAGATGCCCTGCGTCTGCTCACAACGCAAGAGCTGCGCCAGTCTGAGGCTGATGCTGCGGCTGTCGCCGCTGATGACGCACTGCGGGCCCTTAGGCCTTGAGGGCTTGCTCGAGCGCATCCATAAACATGGCGGCCACATCAAACCCGGTCTGATCAAAAATTTCCTGGAAGCAGGTCGGGCTGGTGACGTTGATCTCGGTCAGGCTGTCGCCAATCACATCCAGCCCCACCAGCAGCAAACCCCGGCTGTTGAGAATCGGGCCCAATGACTCGGCAATGAAACGGTCGCGCACGCTCAAGGGCTGGGCCACACCTTTGCCACCTGCCGCCAGATTGCCACGCACTTCGCCACCCTGCGGGATACGCGCCAGGCTGTAGGGCACCGGCTTGCCGCCAATCACCAGCACCCGCTTGTCGCCCTGCTCAATGGCAGGCAGGAACTTCTGCACCATCACGGTCTGCGCACCGTCCTGGTTGAGCGTTTCAATGATGCTGCCCAGATTGAGGCCGTCCTCTTTTACCCTGAAAATACCCATGCCACCCATGCCATCGAGGGGCTTGAGGATGATGTCTTTGTGTTCGGCATGAAAAAGCCGGATGTCGTGGGCCGCGCGCGTCACCAGTGTCGGGCCAATGAACTGGGGAAACTCCAGGATGGCCAGTTTTTCAGGATGGTCGCGCAGCGCACGGGCTTGGTTGAACACCCTGGCTCCCTCGCGCTCGGCTTGCTCCAGCAAGTGCGTGGCATAGAAGTACTCGGAATCGAACGGCGGGTCTTTGCGCATCACGATCGCATCAAAGTTCTTCAGATACCGGCGCGATGTGCTCTCAATTTTGTACCAGGCAGGCGCCTCGCCGGTAAGGGTGATCGCACTGATATCGGCCTGCACCGGAGCGCCACGGGTCCAGGAAATCTGCTGGGGCTCACACACTGAAACCGTGTGCTGGCGGGTTTGCGCCGCGCGCATCATGGCGAAAGTGGTGTCTTTGTAGATCTTGAACGAATCCAGCGGATCGGCAACAAAAAGAAGGTTCATATCTCGATTTTAGAGCCCAGTTCCACTACCGAGTTGTTGGGCAGTTTCAGGAAATCCGCAGCGCCGCTGGCGTTGTGATGCATTTGCGCAAACAGCTTCTCACGCCACTGCGACATGCCGCTGCCGATGGTGGGAATGACGGTATCGCGTGACAGAAAATAACTCGTGGTCATGGCTTCGAGCTCGCAGCCACGGCCCTTGATTTCCTGTAAGGCTTTGGGAATGTCGGGATCATTTTTGAAGCCGTAGTGAATTACCACCTGCCAGCAATCGTGACCCAGCGATTCGATCTCCAGGCGCTTGTCCATTCCGATCCAGGGTAGCTCGTGGTTGCGCACCGTGACAAACAGGTTGTTCTGGTGCAGCACCTTGTTGTGCTTGAGGTTGTGCAGCATCGCATTGGGGACCGTACCGGGCTCGGCCGTGAGGAAAACCGCCGTACCGTCCACCCGCAGCGGCGGGCTCACAAACACGGCCTCCAGAAAACTGTTCAGGTCAATCGCATCGGCCCGCAGTTTTTCGTTCAGCAAGCGCCGTCCGTCTTCCCAGGTCACCATGAGAGTGAAGAGGGCGCCCCCGATCAACAGCGGGAACCAGCCGCCATCGAACAGCTTGAGCAGGTTGGAGCCGAAGAACGCCAGGTCCACTGCGAAGAAAAAGCCGGTGGCCCCGATGCACAGCCACAGGGGGTACTTCCAACTGTAGCGAACCACAAAGAAGGTCAGCACGGTGGTGATCAGCATGTCCAGCGTCACGGCCAGGCCATAGGCCGCCGCCAGGTTGCTCGATGAGCGGAACATCACGACCGCCAGCACAATGGCCACAAACAGACCCCAGTTGACAAAGGGCATGTAAATCTGGCCGGTGTCCTTGACGCTGGTGTGCTGCACCTGCAGGCGCGGCAGGTAACCGAGCTGGATCACCTGCTTGGTCACGCTGAAGGCGCCCGAGATCAGCGCCTGCGACGCAATCACCGTGGCCATGGTGGCCAGACCCACCAGCGGCAGCAGCGCCCAGTCGGGCGCCATCAGGTAAAACGGGTTTTTCACCGCCTCCGGGTTCGTTAAAAGCAGCGCGCCCTGCCCGAAGTAGTTGAGCGTAAGCGCCGGCATGACGACCGAGAACCAGGCCAGGCGGATCGGTTTCTTGCCGAAATGGCCCAAATCGGCATACAAGGCCTCGGCCCCCGTCACGCACAAGACCACTGCGCCCAGCAGGATGAAAGTGGTGCCGGGGTTGTGGAACATGAAGCCCAGCGCGTAGTGCGGGCTGATCGCCCACAAAATGGCCGGGTTGCTAACGATATGCGAGAGGCCCAGCATGGCAATGACGGCAAACCACAGCAGTGTGATCGGCCCGAAAAACCTGCCAATGCCCGCCGTGCCGTGCTTTTGCACCGCGAACAGGCCGAACAGGATAAGCAGCGTGAGCGGAATCACGTACTTCTTGAAGGCCGGCGACACCACCTCCAGGCCTTCCACCGCCGATAGCACAGAGATGGCCGGGGTGATAACACCGTCACCATAAAACAGGCAGGTGCCGAAGATGCCCACCAGCAGCAGCACGCGGCGCAGCCTGGGCTTGTCCTTGACTGATTGGGACGCCAACGCCAGCATGGCCACCAGGCCACCCTCACCGTTGTTGTCGGCACGCAGCACCAGCACCACGTACTTGGCGGACACGATAACCGTCAGCGTCCAGAAGAAGATGGAGAGGATGCCGTAAACGTTATCGGGGGTGAAAGGAAGGTGGCCGGAGCCGAACACTTCCTTGATCGCGTACAGAACGCTGGTGCCGATGTCGCCGTAAACAACGCCAATGGCGCCTAGCGTGAGCGCCGTGAGGGATGATTTAGATGCTGCCACAAGTTCATCCCGTCTTGATTCTCAGCGGGGTTCCATTCCATTCGGGACCGCCATTGTGCACCTGCCGACCGGACTTGCATGAGGACGCCAAGCTCTAAATTCGACAAACCCCGGAAATGTTGCAGCGCAACAACTACCGCCTGCAAGCTTCTTTGCAGCCAGCACAGCGCTTATTCGTACACCTCGGCATCCGGGTCCGTCGCTTCCAACTCGTAGCTGGCCGCCAGCATGGCCAGGCGCCCCACTACGCCGTACATGTAGAAGCGGTTGGGGGCACTGGCGCCGGGCCTGATACCGGGCTGAGGCAGGTGCGTACTTTGCTCAAAGGCCAATGGCACGAAGCTTGATCCCGGTGCATTCAGGTTTTCATCCACGCCACGATCGGCATGGATACGATAAAAACCGCCAACCACGTAACGGTCCATCATGTAGACCACCGGCTCGGCCACCGCGTCGTTCATCCGTTCCTTGGTCAGCACGCCCTCCTGAACCAGAATTTCGCAGGCTGGCTGAGTTTCCCGCGTGCCGCTGATCTGGTTTTTCGCCTTTTGGCTGAGCGCTTCCAGATCCTTGGCGTCGCGCACGGTCACGATGCCCATGCCATGGGTGCCGTTGTCGGCCTTGACCACCACGAACGGCTTCTCCTTGATGCCGTATTCCTTGTACTTGCGGCGAATTTTTGTCAACAGGGCATCGACATGGGTGCTCACGCATTCTTTGCCCACGCTCTCAGCCAGCCTGACTTCACCGCATTTTTCGAACATCGGGTTGATCAGCCAGGGGTCAACGCCCAACAACTTGCCCAGGCGCTTGGCTACTTCTTCGTAACACTTGAAATGCTTGCTCTTGCGCCGCGTTGACCAGCCCGCGTGCAGGGGCGGCAGCAGGTATTGCTCGTGAATGTCTTCCAGAATGCCGGGCACGCCGGCCCGCAGGTCGCTGTTGAGCAGAATGGTGCAGGGGTCAAAATCTTTGACGCCGAGACGGCGCTTGCCGCGGATGACCGGCTCCAGCGTCACGCTTTCGCCGTTGGGCAACTCCACCGTGGTGGTTTTCTTGATCGCCGGGTCAATCGAGCCAATGCGCACGTTCAGACCGGCCATGTGGAAGATGCGCTGCAATTGCGCCACGCTCGACAGGTAAAACGTGTTGCTGGCGCGATTCTCGGGAATCAGCAGCAGGTTGCGTGCCTCGGGGCAGATTTTCTCGATCGCGGCCATGGCGGCCTGCACCGCCAGCGGCAGCATTTCTGGCGTCAGGTTGTGCCAGCCACCGGGGAACAAATTGGTGTCCACCGGCGCCAGCTTGAAACCGGCATTGCGCAGGTCCACCGAGCTGTAAAACGGCGGCGTGTGTTCCATCCACTCCAGGCGAAACCAGCGCTCGATGGCCGGCATCGAATCCAGAACGCGTTGCTCAAGTTCGTTGATGGGGCCAGTGAGCGCGGTGACGAGATGTGGAACCATGGCGGTAGTTTAATCAGTTGGGGAGGGCTAGCGCACTTCCCCTTGGCCCAACACCACATACTTCAGCGACGTCAGGCCCTCCATGCCGACCGGGCCGCGGGCATGGAACTTGTCGGTGCTGATGCCGATTTCAGCGCCCAGGCCAAACTCGAAGCCATCGGCAAAGCGCGTGCTGGTATTCACCATCACACTGGCTGAATCAACTTCGCGCAGAAAGGCTTGTGCGTGCATGTGGTCGCGCGTGATGATGGCATCGGTGTGGTGCGATGAATACTGGTTGATGTGGGCAATCGCTTCATTCACGCCGTCCACCACCCTGATGCTGATGATGGGCGCCAGGTATTCCTCGTACCAGTCTTGCTCGGTGGCGCTGACGAGGTTCGCGCTGGCTTCGACAAGCTCAGCCCGAACGGCGTGGACAAGAATCGCCTGGGCTTCGGCGTCGCACCGCATCTCGACCCCCTTGGCCGCGTAAATCGCGCCAATTTTTGGCAGAAATTCGGCAGCTACGCCGCGCGCCACCAGCAGGCCTTCGGCCGCGTTGCAGGGGCTGTACTTATGGGTCTTGGCGTTGTCCGCCACCCTGACCGCCATCTCGATGTCGCAGGGGTCGTCCACATACACATGGCAATTGCCGTCCAGGTGCTTGATGACGGGTACTTTGGCGTCGCGGCTGATGCGCTCGATCAAGCCCTTGCCGCCGCGTGGAATGATCACATCCACATACTGCGGCAGGGTGATGAGCTGGCCCACCACCGCGCGGTCGGTGGTTTGCACCAGTTGCACGGCATCGGCAGGCAGGCCGCTTTCCAGCAGCGCCTGTTGCACCAGCTTCGCCAGCGCCTTGTTGGATTCAATCGCCTCCGAGCCGCCGCGCAGAATGCAGGCGTTGCCGCTCTTGATCGACAGGCTGGCGGCCTCAATCGTCACATTCGGGCGGCTCTCGAAAATCATGCCGAAAACGCCAATCGGCACCCGCATCTGCCCGACCCGAATACCACTGGGCTGCTGCTTCATGCCGATGATTTCGCCAATGATGTCGGGCATGGCGGCGAGCTGCTCACAGCCCTGGGCACAGGTTTCGATCACCTGCGGCGTGAGTTTGAGCCGGTCCACCATCGGCGCCGCCAGGCCCGCTGCCAGGGCGCGCTCAATGTCTTTGGCGTTGTCGATTTGCAGCGGCTGCACATTGGCGCGCAGCAGCGCGGCCAGTTTGCGAAGTGCCGTATTTTTAAGCGCCGTCGGCGCTTTGGCCATCAGGGCAGAGGCCGCTTTTGCCTGGAGCCCGAGGGTCTGGGTGTAGTCGACGATGTTGAGCGCGTTCATGTTGCTTTTCTCAGTTCGAATTCCAACTTCAATCGGTCCAGCCACTCGATCAGTTGAATACTCATGGCACGGGCTCGATTCAGTGTTTCGGCTTGCCAAGAGACTTGCTCGGGATATTCGTGGGTCAGGATGTTGCGCATAACCCGCTGCATCCGCCAGTCGTCAGACGTGAGATAGCCACGCCGCTCCAAAAGTGTCAGGATATCTGCAAACGGGCTATCTTCCACAAGCTCAAACAAGACTTGCGAGCAAAACTGCCGCAGCACATGTTCGCCCAGTGTGTCTTGCAACTTGGTAAAGCGAAATACAAACTGATCAATCAAGGTGATCAGCTCTTCGTTGTCTTCGGCCAGTTCGTGGCCATCAAGAGGAAAAGGGATGCGCTCCATCGCCCTGTTCATTCGTTGGGCATGACGATCACATTGACGCAGCGCATCCTCTAGTGGCAAGCTCATAGCCATACGCCTTCACGTTGGGCAACTTCATAAATGGCAAGTCGCTCACCACCCGCATTGACCACCACATCAATTTTTCGCTCGCCGATTTCCTTCCAGATATCAGCGACCATGCGCAGGCGCGCGTCAACACCTTTTTCAGGTGAAACCGGCGCCTCAATGTACAAATCAATATCGCCACCGAGTTTGTGATCATCCACGCGCGAGCCAAACAGGCGCGGACGCACGCCGAAATAACGCAAACTGGCGTCTCGGATGACTTGCTGTTCGGTGGGAGTTAGTCGCATAAAGACATTTTGGCAGATTTGCCGGCCTTATCAGCACCGACCACCTCCACCACCGTGTCCTTTTCATCATTCCAGCGTCGCTCATGACAGGTGGGGGCGGCGCAAGTCCGGTCATAATCCGATCAAACAAATGGGGTGAAGCGTTCAAACCCCTGGCGCGACCGCCTCAGCAGGCGCTTCAGTTCAACATGGTTTATCAGCCGCAGGAGGTGTTCTTGGTTTCAATCAGCATTGCAGCGCGGCGGATAAACGCTAATCGTTAGGACTCAAGAATGACCGTGTCGCCCAAGATTCGCCAATGGATATCAATTACTTTTGGCTTGGCGCTAATAGCGGCAATTGCGTGGGGCTTCTACATTGTTCTAAAGTTTTTTTGGTCTTCATTCAATCAACTGAACCCTACCGTCGCCGCGGGCATTCTGGCAGCCGTTACCACTGTAATCGTATCCGTGGTGTCAGTTCTGGTATCAAAGCATCTTGAGCAACGAAACAATGTATTGACCGAGTTAAGGGAAAAGAAAGCGCCAGTCTACGAAGAGCTACTCGAATTCATATTTCGCGTTCTCAATGGCGAAAAAATGGGGTTGACACCCCTGACTGAGGCCGAATTGGTTGCGAAGTATTCTGGCATCACTCAACGGCTGATTGTCTGGGGTTCCGACGACGCAGTAAAGGCAATGAATAAATTTCGCCGATACTCATTGAACGTAGGTGCCGATAACAAAGCGTCCACAGCACTCATGATGCTGTCCGTGGAGGAGATGTTTTTGGTAGTTCGTAAAGACCTTGGTCACAGCAACAAAGGGCTAGCTCCTGGCACAATTCTGGGCATCTTCATAAATGACTGGCACACTCTATTTGAGTCCTAACTTTAGATGGAACGGACGGGCGAAAGCGGTTTTGAGGTTCTTCGGAACCACCGCGCGCGCGCCGTTCATCACGACGTTAGCCCTCTTCTACGCCATGTTCCGTATCTTTGTCCTGCTCCTACTCGTTACGACGAATGCGTATTCGTTCGAATTCAAAGGCGTTCGCGTCGGGGCGAAGAGTTCAGTCGCAGAAGTGCAAGAGCGCCTTGGAGTCGCATGCGGCGTCGGGCACGCGGACATGCAAGTGTGCAATGGCCACGTAACTGTCGCCGAAGAGCCGGCGACAGTAAATCTTGTACTGAGCCCGACAGGCATCGTGCAGAGGATCAGCCTTCGGCTTTCCTCCGATCCTTTCGAACAGGTGGCCGCGGCTCTGGCGGAGAAGTACGGTCGGCCGTCCCGCATACTGAGGAGCGCCGTTCAAAACGCGTTCGGCGCGAGATATCAGCAAGTGGAACACGTGTGGCTGCGGAGCGGCGGGCTGCAACTCGAATACAGCAAGTTTGCGGGGACAGTCGATCAGTCTGAAATCCATTTCAGTACCAAGGCGGATCGCGACCTGCTTTCCGGCGCGAAACGCAAACGGTCGGGCGATCTATGACAGTTACGGGGGCTAACTTGTCAGTCAACGCGGCCACCTGGCCTTGGTCGCCGGTTACCTTCACGTTGAACGACTTCTTTCGAGAAAATTGACCGACCGCGAGCAGTCTGCTCCGGTAGCTGGCGCCCGTGCCCCAATGGCCACCCGGATCGGATCAAGCAGTAGCGCAAGGCGGGAGTGGGGCGGATGTTGGGGGCGATTTTAAAAAGCGAAGCGCATGAGCCCCCGGCATCTGCCCCACCCCCGCCTCATACTGTCAAATGCCCAGAAATCGGCGGGTGGCGTTCTGGGATCGCGTAACAAGTTTGAGCTTGCTGTGAAAGGCGGCACTGCAGCGGTCAGTCAGATGCTTGGTCCACTGGGCTATAGTCAGGCAACATGTAAGGTCAGGAAAGCGAACTCGACGTTGAGCAAATTTCGCCAGGATAGGCGACAAGGTTTAAGGGGATGCAAATGACTTCAGTTTTTTTGGTAAATGGCTGCGACCCAAGTCGGTATGCGCCTGGTCGCCGAATCGGGTCATCCGTACCCGGATGCGAATTTCAGGTTTATCCCGTCGGATAAACTGGCATCGCAGAATATCCCACGATCTACATCGTTAGGGCTCATGGCGAAGCACCTCGACATCACGCGAATAAATGGCCAGTTCCATATCGAGGGCTATCCTGATGCCGTCGCTCTCAAGCGCATCGACACTCCCGTCGCTAGGCAACTTCAGGCAACTACGTTGCACTTGAGCGACCTATTGTTCTGTGAGACTGCATTGGAGCAGCTTACTCAGCTCGAGTCCCGGCATGGCGTCATTCCTGAAGCGCTATGGGTTGCGGCGATCGCGAGATTTTTCAAGTGCTTCGGTAATAGTGAGTCTCGCGCGCAACTCTCTGAAAAGAAGATTCTCAAGTCGCACGCAGGCGCCCATGACGTCTTCGGATACTTCAAAAACCTACGCGACAAGCACCTGATACACGACGAGAGCGCTTTGACGCAGGGGTTCACGGGGGTAGCGGTAAATGCTGTCGGCGCCCAATACCAAGTGGCAGACATCATCGCGATGAGTTTCAACGCGTTCACAATCGATGATGCGCATCTTGTCCAGTTCCGCCAGCTTGTGAATGTCACGCTTGCCTGGTTAAGGCAGAAGCAGGAAGACCTTCACAACCTGCTTGGGGCCGAGTACGAAAAGTGGGCCAGAGATGATCTCTTGGCCCTACCTGATATCACATATACGGTGCCGGGCAGCGACGCTGTCAGCACAAAGAGGGAAGGATGAGGGCTAACAAGTCCTTCGACACGGACGCACAAGTGCGGCCGTGCGCTACGCGCACGCGCTTTGTGTGCGCCGGTCAAGTCCGACGTTAACTCTCTCAGGAGTCCGCTTTGCTGCCCTCGAATCTTGTTTTATACGTTGATGCTCAGTTTGCAAGCCCATATGCAATGTCGGTCTTCGTCGCTCTGCATGAAAAAATACTGTCCTTCAAGATCGCAACCGTAGATCTCGCAGCCAATGCCAACCACGAGGCCAACTTCGCTGCCATGTCACTTACCCAGCGCGTACCGACTTTAGTCCACGACGACTTCGCCCTTTCCGAGTCATCAGCAATCGCTGAGTACCTCCACGAGATCTTTCCTGGCACACCGTTGTACCCGGCAGAGCCACATAACCGTGCCAGAGCCCGTCAAGTTCAGGCATGGCTACGCAGCGATCTCATGCCTATCAGACAAGAACGCTCCACCGAGGTTGTGTTTTACAGACCAACACAGTTGCCACTCTCCAGAGAAGCACGTGCTGCTGCGGAAAAGTTATTCTCTGCCGCAGAATCTCTGCTGCCTGAAAATTCGGAGAACCTATTCGGCCAGTGGTGTATCGCCGACGTGGACCTCGCACTTATGCTAAATCGTCTTGTCCTGAACGGTGATCCCGTGCCCGAAAGGTTGGCTACCTATGCAAGACATCAGTGGCAACGAGCTTCCGTCCAGCTATGGGTGAATCAACAGCGCCCAGCGCTATGAAGAGAGCCATCCATCAACACGGACGCAAGCGATAAAGCCGCTTGCGCCGGCGACTTCTACGTTGGACCGCACAGAACATGCCTCCCGCGCTTCTTGGAGAGAAAATGACCTCAGATACCTCGGCAAGCCAACCCAATGATTCCGAAGTTCTCAAGACATACGAGGAGTATCTTCTCGCAAGTTTCAGCCTCGACGCGAAGCGCGTGGCAACGTACTACGATGAACCGTTCATGTTTGTGTCGGCAGCACGTACTGTGACCGTAGCGACGCGTGCGGACGCTGAAGAATTCCTGAGACCCGGATTCAAGGACCTACAACAGGCCGGTTACGCGAAGACAGAGTTCCCGGAGCTCAAATCGCACTCGCTGGGCAAGGGACTCGCAATCATTAGTGGCAGGGGCATCCGCTACACAACAGATGGCAGGGAGTTAGCAACATTCGGAATAACCTACATCTGGCGCAACCTGCCTGATGGATGGAAGCTCGCAGTCATGACCGTCCACGACCCAAAGAAACTTCTGCCGCTCACGTAAGGCGCATGCGGCAGAGTTTGGTGCATTGGGCCCCGCCTCATACTGTCAAACGCCCAGAAATCGGCGGGGACCAAAGCCCCAAACTCTGCGGGTGGCGTTCTGGGATCGCGTAACAAGTTTGAGCTTGCTGTGAAAAACGGCACTGCAGCGGTCAGTCAGATGCTTGGTTCACTGGGCTATAGTCAGGCAACATGTAAGGTCAGGAAAGCGAACTCGACGTTGAGCAAATTTCGCCAGGATAGGCGACAAGGTTTAAGGGGATGCAAATGACTTCAGTTTTTTTGGTAAATGGCTGCGAACCAAGTCGGTATGTGCCTTGTCGCCGAATCGGGTCATCCGTACCCGGATGCGGAATTCGGGTTTATTCCGTCTGATATCCTGGGATTTCAGGATATCCGACGATCTACATTACGTTAGGGGCTTGCTCATGGGATGGATTGATGAAATGCTTGTTGGTGTCCCCGTAAACGCTGTTCTGCGCGAGCGTCTCACTCTGGAGGCCGAGAAGCGCGGCGCGACGATTGCGGAGAACGTCGCGCTTAAATCGGAGAACATATCCTTGCGCTCTGAGAATGAAGTTTTGAAGTCGCAGGCAGTAAATCTGCGGCAGGAAATACAGCGGCGCGACGATGTAATTGAGCAAGAAAAAACGCATGGTCATACCCTCGAAAAGTTAAGAGAAAAAATACTTGTTCTTGTCGCGCAACATGAGCGGCTGCATGACGCACAAATTGCCGAGGAGATTGGAGTCTCAAAACAGCTTGCCACACTCCACCTCCAAGAATTGAAAACTGCAAATTTTGTTAGCTCTCATTTTGCCCTTGATGAAGACTCGCGCCGTGTTGACGCATGGTTTATTGAGCAACCCGGTCGAAAATATCTTCTCAATCATGGGCTACTGTAACCACGCCCCTAACCCGGCAGTCGAGTCGGACGCGGCGAAGAAGCCGCCGCGCCGCTCACTTCTACGTTATGCTTCTTAAGTAGGAGGAACGCTGTGACTATTGAAGTCATTTTCTGGACGCAGATCGCTTCAATCATCGGGTTTGTGGTTGCCCTGTTCATTCTGTACCGGCTATTGGTTGAACAGAAAGACGCAACCATTCAATTGCAGAAAGAGAACATCGCATACCTCAAGGACCAACTTACAGAGGCGAAATCGCAATCACCTGACGTTCTTGCCCAAAAACTAGCAAGCCGAGTCAAGCTTTTTGAGGACGAAGTCAAGCGCCTTGATGAAGACAAGACATCCACGCAAGAACAAATTAAGGCGAAAGAGGCTGAACTGAGCCGAGCGCGTGAAGAAGCAGAAGAACTGACGAAGAAAGTGCTTCACGCCCGCGAACTTCTAAGCGACTTTCTGTGCCCGCACTGTGGCGCGCCCCTAGCAGAAAGGGCCTACCATTCAGAATCGGTGGAGTATCAGGGCCGGGAGATTGACGTTGATCACGAGTACACAGCATTTGAGTGTGGCTACGAAATCATCGACGGCGAGATCAAGGGCAAATGCAAGAATTCTGTGGCGAAAACTTCCACATGAACACAAGACGCATAACCCGGAAGTCCACACGGACGCTGCGCGATAAAGCCGCGCAGCGCCGGTGACTTCTACGTTCGGCATCTCATCCGATCACCTTTTCCACCCCTACCCGAAATGCGCTCTGACGAACTTCGTAGCCTTATTAGCCAAGGCGAAAGCGAACGCCTAGAACTCAAGGCAGCCGTACCGCATCCTGCACTGATAGCAAGGTACCTTGCCTCTTTCGCCAATACCAGCGGCGGATACGTCGTTTTCGGTGTGGAGGAGCCGCTTAAGATTGTCGGAGTGGATGTCGCCCGCGCCCAGAGAGCACTCGACTTTGCGCTAACCAAGGTTGATCCCAAGCCAAATGTGGCTGTGGAAACGGTCGAAATAGAAGGACATCCGATTGTCGTGGTTTCGGTTCAACAAAGTGCCAGCCTGGTCTCAGCATACGGCGGGTATTACCGGCGTGTCGGTGATGCAATGTTGGCGCTAACCGCAGAAGAAATTCGCGCGCACGCACTCGCTGGAAGCACTATTGAAAAGGCGCTCTCAGATCTTTCGAGCCTTGCCGCGACGCAAACACAAACAATAGAGCAGTTGCGGGAAGAGTTTGTGTCGGCCAACTCCATGCCCAAAAAACTTGGCATAGCCGCTATCGGCGCAGTACTTGGAGCACTTGCCAAGTACGTCGTCGATACGTTCTTCTTGTAGGCCAAGATATGCCGAACCAATCATTCCACCGGACGCTGCGCGATGAAGCCGCGCAGCGCCGGTGAATTCAGACGTAAGAGGCCCCATGAAGCAACGATCCCTTCCTCCGCAGGTCGAAAGAATCCAGGACGGCGCTGTGACCTGGAAGCGGCTTGAGTCCATCGACTATGAGCTACTCGGATACTTCCTTTCTTCTCACCTGATCATCGAGCACTACCTCGACGAACTGCTGAAGATCCTTCACGCGGGGTTGGATTGGGAAGCGTCCCGTTTGACCTGCGGGCAGAAGATCGCGCTTCTCTCCAAGTTCAAGATGCCCGAACAGTACAACTCAATCGCCGCAATCAAACACCTCAACTCGCTCAGAAACAAGCTCAGTCACCGAATCGACTTCAAGATCGAAGCCAAAGACCTACTCCCAATAAAGCAGTTCCTCGAAAAGATCTATCAAGGGAAGCAGGTTGTGTCTGACAATCCGCTTGAAGTTCTTGAGGCGTTCAATGGAATGGTTTGCGTATTCTTCGCCGGGTACATCAGCAGCTTGGCAAATCTCTCGCGTCGTGGGGCCCCATGAGGCCAACCCGGCAATCAAGCGGGGCTGCGCAAAAGCGCGCAGCCCCTTACTTTTACGTTAGCTGTCTGAAATGACTTCCGAGACTTGGCACACTGAATTCAACCCTCAAAAATTCCTGAGCCGCGTAAGCTTGGCACAGCTCATTGAGCGGAATGAGGCATACAACGAGAGTTCGATCACTGACGCAAAATCGCCCTGCATTTTTTGCGGCAAGGTCTCTGCTCGCGGCATTCTTCTGAACGACAAGTCTTTCCTATGCCAGCAGTGTTACTCCGAAGTGGCAATGATTTCTTACCCAGAGAAATATGAAGCGCTTCGTAGGCAGTTCTTGATTGCACGGGAAGCAAGGCGACTGGCGTGGGAGAGTTTCAGAGAAAGGTTCGAGCACAAGTCAGAAGAAAGCAGTCTGGTGGTTTTGGGGTGGGCATCACTTCTTCTGGCGCTGGCAAACCCAGCATTCTTGATACTGACGGCCATCCTCCTTGTAATCGGATACCAAAAGAATGGCACAAACAAACGTAAGACCGAGGAATGGCTTTCTCGAAAATCAGCTTGGGAGCAGAGCAATCCAGAGCCAAAAGAGCCAGAGCTAAAGCACTTTCATGATCCAAGTGCCATTTTGTCGGAGAAAGACCGATTAGTCCTCAAGATATTCAACCACTGGCCGGGATACCCGCCGTTTTGGAAGTATCTCAGATCAGTCGTTATCGGCAGAGACTCCAACCGATGCCAAGTAACGGGTTGCCCATCACGACTAGAGCTTCACGTTCATCACATGCGCCCGGTCGCCGGAGGCGGAACACATACACCAGATAACTTGGTTTCGCTGTGTGATTTTCATCACGCACTTGAACCTGAAAAAGGACATGAAAGAATCTGGGGAGACATAAAAACAAGATACTTCACGCTCGTCTGCGGTCACGAAAGAAGTAACCGCGCAAGTCACGGAACCCATACTGTTCGAGCACATTTGAGGAGGCTTCAGTTGGTCACGCTAGACGAATTGCGGGAACTGACAAAGACATACGGATTTTGCTGCCCGAGTTGTGGCGAAACAAAAATTAAATTCACTCTATTCGCCGACAAAAATATTGTCAGGGTCGAATGTCCGACGTGCAACAAATCAACAGAAGGCACACAGCAACTTACAGAGGAAACAGGGCCAATGCTGGCGGAAATCCTAGCTGTTTCGCGGAACAACGGTAGATGGAAAGCCCGCTGGGATATGCTCGCCGAACGAACGAGCGCTACGTGGGGCGTATGGAGCGGACAGAAGGTCTCGAAAAAGAGAGAAACGTATAAAGAAAAAGTTGAGACAAGTAAGTCAGCACCATCTTGCCCAAAATGTGGTTCGCCTATGAAGCTGGTGAAGCCTCGCCCAGCGGATAAGTGGAAAACTTTCTGGGGTTGCACCCAATACAGTGTCACTGGCTGCAAAGGGAGTGCAAAGTATGTCGCAACGAACAGCTAACCGGCAGTCCACACGGACGCTGCGCGATGAAGCCGCGCAGCGCCGGGGGCTTCTACGTTGAACGACTTCTTTCGAGAAATTTGAAGGACCGGTGTCAGCCTGCCCCGGTAGCTGGCGCCCGTGCCCCAATGGCCATCCGGATCGGATCAAGCAGCAACGCAAGGCGGGGGTGGGGCGGATGTTGGGGGCGATTTTAAAAAGCGAAGCGCATGAGCCCCCGGCGTCTGCCCCACCCCCCCCGACTCCAACCTGCAACTGAGTTCGGGACATCGCCCCGAAGCCGTCACCGAGTTTTCGGTAGCGCTACGCGAAAGAAGATGCAGTAACAGGCTTGGCATTCCCGCTGCACAAAGCGCACAGCAGCAGCGCCAGCCGGTGCAGCGCCTGCCAGTTGTCCGTCGGCCAATCCGGCTGCTTCAGGCCCTTCACAATGCCGTCCACCTGGTGCGCCGCCTGCAGCAGATGGGCCAATGCCGCATCGCTCAGGCGCGGCAGCACGCGTTCGAACAGGCGCTCTTTCACGCCCCACACGCGCTGCTCGCGCAAGGCCATCGGCATCGGGCGGCCCTGCGCCATGGCGTCCTTGACGCGCTTGAGGGCGCGGATGTCTTCGGCCAGCGTGTAGTGCACCAGCACCTCGGCCTCGCCTTCGGCCTGCAAGCCGTCGAGCATGCGCTGGACGCGGACGGTCTGCCCCGCCAGCACGGCTTCGGACAGTTTGAACACGTCATAGCGCGCCACGTTCAGCACGGCACCCTCGATCTGATCAAAGGCCAACTCGCCGGGCGCAAACAGCAGGGCGAGTTTCTGGATTTCCTGGTGCGCCGCCAGCAAATTGCCCTCCACCCGGTCGGCAAAGAACTGCAGTGTGCGCTGCCCCTCTTCACCGGCGGCTACCCGCTGGTCTTGCACCGAGAGCCGCTGCGCGATCCACTGCGGCAGCGCGCTGCGCTCAACCGGTTCGACCTGCAGCGTGACGCCAAAACTCTCCAGCGCGGCAAACCAGGCACCACTTTTGGTCAGCTTGTCCAGGCGCGGCAGCATGATGAGGGTGAGCGTCGAATCATTGTTGCGGGATTGCTCGGCCAACTGTTGAATCGCGGTGCTGCCGTCCTTGCCGGGTTTGCCGGAGGGAATACGGAGTTCGACAATCTGCTTGTCGGCAAAAAGACTCAAGGAGCCGCCCGCCGCCAGCACCTCGCTCCAATCGAAATGCGCGCCAGCCACGGTATGCGAAGTGCGCTCGGTAAAACCTTGCGTTCGGGCCACGGCGCGAATGGCATCGGCCGCCTCCTGAATCAGCAGCGGCTCGTCGCCGTGCAGCGTGTAAAGGCTTTTCAGGCCTTTGTGCAGATGAGCGCTGAGTTGCTTAGGGGCTAGCTGCACAATTACTTCACGCTCGCCAGCCGCCGTATAAGCTGCTGCACGATGTCGGTTTGCATGTCGCGGTAGAGCAAAACCTCTTCAAACTCCTTGGCCAGCACGGCCGTTTCATTGAAACTGATGTCGCGCTGCTGCAAAATTTCGGAGTCGGGGGCCAGCTCTTTGCCCTGCGGCGTACGGACCCTGAACTTCACCCGGATTCGCAACTGAAACTCACGCACCTGGCCCGAGCTGTTGACCCCGACCACCGTTTTTTCACGCTGCTCTTGCAGTATGTCGAGCACCACCTGCGCTTTGTCCAGCGGCTCATCGGGCGCCAGCACCCGCACCGCCGAACCAAAAGAGCGGCGCAGCTCGATGGCAACTGCCCCGCCCGGATGGGGCGTGACCGCAAGGGTCGAGAAACTAAAGTTTTGACTGCCACGCAGCTTGAAGCCGCAGCCTCCCAAGGCCAGGGTTGCCAGTCCGGTCAGGCTGATAAGCGTTAAAGCTGAGCGACGTTTCATGTTGTTTACTCAAATCACCACGTTGACCAGACGACCGGCCACGATGATGACCTTCTTGATCGCGGCACCGTTGGACTGTTTCTGAAAAACTTCGCTGTTAAGGGCAATGCGCTCGATCGCTTCTTTGGATGCCCCAGACGGCACCACGATGGCGCCTCGGAGTTTTCCGTTGATCTGCAACATGAGCTCAATCTCATCCTGCTGTAGCGCAGATTCGTCCGCCTGGGGCCAGGGCGCGTCCAGCAAATCACCGTACTGTGCGGCGTAAGCCAGATCCACCCATAGCGCGTGCGTGAGGTGGGGGGTGGCCGGATAAATGCAGCGCAGCAGCATGCCAAAACCCTCTCGCAGCGCCGCCTGGCTGGCCTTGGCGCCATCGTCGCGGAAGTCTTCCAGTGCATTGAGCAGCTTCATCGCGCCCGACACCACCGTGTTGTACTGCATGCGCCGGTAGTCGTAATCGATCTGCTTGAACACCGTGTGGATTTCCAGTCGCAGGGCCTTGGCTTCCTTGTTAAATTCGATCTTGGCCCCCGCCTGCTGTGCGTCAGCCCCCGTGTTTTTAACCGTCGACAGCTTGACGCCAAAGTTCCAGACGCGGCGCAGGAAACGGTAGCTGCCTTCCACTGCCGCGTCGTTCCACTCCAGCGTGGCCTCGGGCGGGGCGGTGAACATGGTGTACAGGCGCGCCGTGTCGGCACCGTATTTTTCGATCAGGTTCTGCGGATCAACGCCGTTGTTCTTGCTCTTGCTCATGGTGCCCACACCCTCGTAGGTGATGGCTGTACCGGCTGGCAGCTCGCCCTTGGCTTGCCGGAGCTTGGCCCCCATCACCTTACCTGAAGCGTCGTGGATGTCTTCCACCTCATGCGGCCAGAAGTACTCGATGCCACCCTTGTCGGCTTTGCGCGAATAAATGTGATTCAGCACCATGCCCTGGGTCAGCAGCTTGGTGAAGGGCTCGTCGACCTTGACCAAGCCGAGATCGCGCATCACCTTGGTCCAGAAGCGCCCATACAGCAGATGCAGGATGGCATGCTCAATGCCACCGATGTACTGGTCCATCGGCATCCAGTAATCAGCGCCTTTGCCGACCATCGCCTGCTCGTTCTTCGGGTCGCAATAGCGCATGTAGTACCACGACGAATCGACAAAGGTGTCCATGGTGTCGGTCTCGCGCCGCGCTTCCTTGCCGCAGATCGGGCAGACCACGCCGGCATGGAAACCTACGTGCTTGTGCAGCGGGTTGCCGGAGCCGTCGGGCACGCAATCCTGCGGCAGCACCACCGGCAAGTCCTTCTCGGGCACCGGCACGGCGCCGTGCTCAGGGCAATGAATGATGGGAATCGGTGTGCCCCAATAGCGCTGGCGGCTGACGCCCCAGTCGCGCAGGCGCCAGGTCGTTTTCTTTTTGCCCAGGCCCTTGACCTGCAGGGCGTGGCTCACGGCATTGACCGCGTCCTTATAGGGCAAGCCACTGAAGCTGTCGGAATTGATGGTGACGCCGCGCTGCTTGTCGCCATACCAATCCTGCCACTGGTCGTAGTCGTACTCCAAGCCGTCGATCAGCACCACCTCAACGATGTCAATGCCGTATTTTTTGGCAAAAGCAAAGTCGCGCTCATCGTGCGCCGGTACCCCCATGACGGCGCCGTCGCCGTAACTCATCAGTACGTAATTTCCGACCCAGAGTTCAATCTTGTGCCCGTTCAGGGGGTGCGTCACGTGCAAGCCGGTGGGCATGCCTTCTTTTTCCCGCACTGCCAGCTCGGCCTCAGTGGTGCCGCCTTTTTTGCACGCCTCAATGAAGGCGGCCAGTTTCGGCTGGGTCCGGGCGGCGTGGGTGGCCAGCGGGTGCTCGGGCGCGACAGCACAAAATGTGACGCCCATGATGGTGTCGGCGCGGGTGGTGAAAACATACATCCGGCCACCGTCAATCAGTTGGCCGGCGGCGTCCGTAATCTCATGCGGGAAGGCAAAGCGCACGCCCTCAGACTTGCCAATCCAGTTTTCCTGCATCAGCTTGACACGCTCGGGCCAGCCCGGCAGACCAGTCTGCACGTGCTCAAGCAACTCTTGCGCGTAGTCGGTGATTTTGAGGTAATAACCCGGAATCTCGCGCTTCTCTACCGTGGCACCGGTGCGCCAGCCCTTGCCGTCGATCACCTGCTCGTTGGCCAGCACGGTCTGGTCTACCGGGTCCCAGTTGACGACCTGGGTCTTGCGGTAGGCGATGCCTTTTTCCAGCATCTTCAAAAACAGCCACTGGTTCCACTTGTAGTAGCTGGGGTCGCAGGTGGTGACCTCACGCGACCAGTCGATCGCCAGCCCCATGGCCTGCATCTGCGCCTTCATGTCGGCGATGTTCTGGTAAGTCCATTGGGCCGGCGGCACACCGTTTTTCATCGCGGCGTTTTCTGCCGGCAGGCCGAAAGCGTCCCAACCCATCGGCATCAGCACGTTGTAGCCCTTCATGCGCAGGTAGCGCGTCAGCATGTCGTTGATGGTGTAGTTGCGCACATGGCCCATGTGCAGCTTACCGCTCGGGTAGGGCAGCATGGAGCAGGCGTAGAACTTCTTCTTCGGATTACCCCGCGCGTCACGCGCGTCTTCCGTCACGCGGTAGGCGTCAACCGCCGTCCAGTGACTGCGGGCGGCTTTTTCGACGTCAAGATGCTGGTATTTTTCTTGCATTTGGATTCACTCAGGCGATTACTGGATCGCAAACATCCAATTCTAGAGCTTGTGGGACAGACCGCAGCTACAAGCCGAGCAGATTGCGGGACAGACCGCAGCTACAAGCCGAACAGATTGCGGGACAGACCGCAGTTACGCGAAGCGAACCAGCTCTGTCCCCAACTTGAAACGGGATGTTGGTTGTCTGCCAGCTCTGTCCCCAACTGATCGTCAGATGTTGGATGTTCGCCAGCTCTGTCCCCAACATTTCAGGGAAGTTTGGGCTTGATTGCGGGGTCGGCCACAAAACCAATCCGGTTCAGGCCGGCTTTTTGTGCCGTCCCCATGACTTGCACAATCCGGCCGTAGGGCACGGCCGCATCGGCGCGCAGTTGCACCTCGGTCTCGGGATTCGATTGGGCGGTTTGCGCCAGCGTCCTTGCCAGTTCGGTCAAGTCAAGCGGCTGGTCGTTGAGGAAGGCTTGCCCGGATTTATCCACCACCACCGTCACAGACCTGGGCGCAGCATCGGCTTGGGCGGCTTCCGTTTGGGGCAGGTCGAGCTTGATGGAGCTCGCCAGCAGCGGCGCCGTGATGATCAAAATCACCACCAGCACCAGCATCACGTCGACCAGCGGCGTCATGTTGATCTCGCTCATCGGCTGCGGGCCCGGGGTGCGCTCTAAACGGCCAAAAGACATGAGGGGCCCCGGTCAGCTTAAGCCGACCAAACGGGCTGGCTGGCGGCCAGCTCCCGAATATCGCGGGCAAACCCTTCCAGCTCGGCCTCAATCCGCCCGATTGAGCGGCCCAGCACGTTGTAGGCCAGCACCGCCGGAATGGCCACTGCCAGGCCGGCCGCCGTCATGATGAGCGCCTCGCCCACCGGACCGGAGATTTTGTCGATCGTGACATGGCCAGCATTTGCAATGCCGATGAGCGCGTGATAAATGCCCCATACCGTGCCCAGCAGTCCGACAAAAGGCGCGGTGGCGCCGACGGTGGCCAGCAACACCTGGCCATACTGGAGTTTGGCCAAGGCTGCGTGCAAGGCATCGCGCAACACACGGGTCAACTGCTGCGACTTGTCACCGGCCCCTGCCAGGGTGCCAGTCGCTTCAATTTTTGTAGCAACAACCATTGGAATGACAATATTTTCGCGGTCAAAAGCCTGCAATTTATGCAATGCCTCGTCAATCGAGGCGGATTGCCAGAACGCTGCCACGCAGCGCACCACATCAGCGCTGGCACGGTGCAGAAGCCACGACTTCCACAGGATGATGACCCAGCTGCCCACCGACATGGCCAGCAACAGCAGCGCCACCCCCTGGGTAACGCCATCGCCCTGCAACAATAACTGGGCCGCGTTCATTTCAGTCTGAGCACGTCAAACATGTCGAACAAGCCGGGTTTTTGGCTCCTGAGAAAACGCACGGCGCGCAGGCTGCCCTGGGCATAGGTGGCACGGCTGGACGCTTTGTGGCTAATCTCAATGCGCTCACCGGTACCGGCAAACAGCACGGTGTGGTCGCCCACAATGTCGCCGCCCCGAATGGTGGCAAAACCAATGGAGGAGGGATCGCGTTCGCCGGTGATGCCCTGACGCGCATACACCGCGTAATCTTTCAGCTCACGCCCGACTGCGCCGGCAATCACCTCGCCCATTTTCAGCGCGGTGCCGGACGGCGCATCCACCTTGTGGCGGTGATGCGCCTCGATGATTTCAATGTCATAGCCGGTGGCCAGGGCCTTGGCCGCCATTTCAAGCAGCTTGAGTGTGACGTTGACACCGACACTCATGTTGGGTGCCATCACAATGGCGATGTCCTGGGCCGCGGCGGCGATCTCGGCCTTCTGCATGTCGCTGAATCCGGTGGTGCCAATCACCACATTGACACCCAATTCCCGGCAAACCCGCAAATGGGACAGCGTCCCTTCAGGCCGGGTGAAATCAATCAGGACATGGGCGTTTTTCAGTCCCAAGCTCAAGTCCGCCGTGATCGCCACGCCGCTTATCTGCCCGAGAAACGCCATCGCGTCGGCACCCATGGCGGGGCTGGCAGCGACCTCAAGCGCTCCGGCCAGTTCACAATCATCGGCCGCCCGAACCGCCTCGATCAGCATCTGCCCCATGCGCCCGCTGGCGCCCGCTACTGTGATCCGATGGGTCATGCTTTCAGTCATAGCGCAAAGGCAGCGATTAGCGGCCTACAGGCTCCAACGACGGGTAGCTTGCCGGCAAAGGCGGCAGCGGCTTGGGTTCGGCACTTTTTGCCGGGACCGGCAACTGCTTCAAGCTCTCTTCAGACATCTCAAGCACCGGTACCGTTCCCGCTTTCCGCCCCGAATCCAGCGAGGCTACAAACTCGGCTTCGGTCGGCAAGGCATCGGCTTCAATCCGCTCCAGCGCGTCACCTTTGAAAAACACGGTGACTTTGCGCGCCTGGGGCTCCAACCCCTGCCGCTTGAAGGTGAAAACATAGTCCCAACGGTCGGCATGGAAAATACTGGTCAGCAAAGGGGTGCCCAGAATATCGCGAACCTGCGTCCGGCTCATGCCCGGCTTGAGCGCAGCAGCTTGTTCTTTCGACACAAAATTGCCCTGGACAATGTCCATTTTGTACGGTGTAACCCAACCGGCAATATTGTGGCTGGCCCCATTCAGGCTGCCACAGGCCGCCAGGCTTGCGCTGGCGACCAAGAGCAGGCTCAAACGGACACGACGACGTTGAAGATCAGACATGATGTGAGGTGTGGCGATATGATCAACCCATTGTACCGGCTGTACCTGCGGGGGCAGCCTGCCTGCTGGCAAGAGAGAAAGCTCCATGACCAATATTGACGAACTTAAAAGCACCGGACTCAAGGCGACCTTGCCCCGGCTGAAAATACTGGAGATTTTTCAGAAGGGGGCGCAGCGGCACATGACGGCCGAGGATGTATTCCGCGTTTTGCTGGAGGACCGCTCGGATGTCGGTTTGGCCACGGTTTACCGTGTGTTGGCCCAGTTCGAGCAAGCCGACATTCTGAGCCGCAGCCATTTTGAGAGCGGCAAAGCGGTCTATGAGCTCAATGAGGGGCAGCACCACGACCATCTGGTGTGCCTGGATTGCGGCAAGGTGGAAGAGTTTTACGATGCAGAAATTGAACAACGTCAGCACGCAGTCGCCAAAACCAAGGGCTTTGCCATCGCCGACCACGCTCTGAGCCTCTACGCCCACTGCACCAGGGACAAGTGTCCGACCCGGCCGGTATCGACACGCGGCCAGGATTAAGAGCAGCGCCAGCCGCCGCTGCCAGGCCTTATTCAGCCGGGTCCATGGCTTTGCGGTGGCGCTCGACAAACTCCTGGTAAGTGTCAATACCGCGCAGTTGGAGAATGGTATTTCGTACCGCTGCTTCCACCAGCACGGCAAGGTTGCGGCCCGCCACCACCTGAATCACCACTTTTCGCACGGGAACACCCAGCACGTCCTGGGTCAACGGTTCATGGGGGATGCGTTCGTACTCGCGCTCCAGCGTTTCGCGGCGCACCAGATGCACGATCAGCTTGAGCCTCATTTTGCGCCGCACCGCTATTTCACCAAAGATGCACCGGATATCGAGCAGGCCGATACCCCGCACTTCCATCAGGTTCATCAGCAACTCGGGGCAGCGGCCCTCGATGGTGTTCTGATTGATCCGAAACAGGTCCACTGCATCGTCGGCCACCAGGCCATTGCCACGCGAGATCAGCTCCAGCCCCAACTCGCTTTTTCCAAGCCCCGATTCGCCGGTAATCAGCACGCCCATGCCGAGAATATCCATGAACACGCCATGCGCTGTGCTGCGGTCCGCAAAATGCTTGGACAGGTAGGCGCGCAGCACATCAATCACAAATGCCGATGAGCCCTGCGTGGCGAACATGGGAATCTGGGCTTGTTCGCACATCGACAGCAGAGCTACCGGCGCGGCCTGCCCATCGGCCAGAACCAGCACTGGCGGCTCCAGCGTGACAATGCGGGAAATCCGGCGGGCGCAGTCTTCCGGCGTGCCGTTGGTAAGGTAGGAAATCTCGCGTGACCCCAGGATCTGGACGCGGTAAGGATGAATGTAATTGAGGTAGCCGACCAGATCTGCCCCGGAGGTGGCGGCACGGACCGCAACCTCATCAAAGCGGCGCTCCGACGCGCCCAGACCCGCCAGCCACTCCCACTTCAGGGTGTCACGAAACACCTCGAACAATACATCGGCGCTGACGACAGTAGGCTTCACGTCGACTCCAGTAGTTGCAGGCAGTGATCAGGCCAGTTGCGCCGATTGCCAACTGGCAACGAGGCCATGCAGATCGACCGGGCTGGCACTGGCGGCAAGTTTTTCACGCAAGCCCGCATCGCTGAGCATTTCGGCAATTTCCGACAGGATTTCCAGATGCTTTTGCGTCGCCGCCTCGGGCACCAGCAGAAAAATCAGCAGACTGACCGCTTGCTCGTCAGGCGCATCAAAACCTATGGGTTGTGCCAATTGGAAGATCGCTGCCATGGGCGCTTTGAGGCCCTTGATGCGTCCATGCGGAATGGCAACGCCATGGCCCAGGCCGGTCGATCCCAGACGCTCCCGGGAAAACAGGCTGTCGGTGACCAGTGAACGGCTCAGGCCGTGCAGGTTTTCAAACAGCAGGCCGGCTTCTTCAAAAGTCCTTTTTTTGCTGGTGGCCTCAACATGCACAAGCACTTGTGCAACGGGCAGGATGGACGCGAGTCGATTCATGATGGGGTGGCAGATTATGCACTCAAGCCATTTGGGGACAGAGCTGGCGAACACCCAACATCCCGTTTCAAGTTGAGGACAGAGCTGGTTCGCTTCGCGTAACTGCGGTCTGTCCCGCAAGATTTCAGAGAACCGCCCGCTTGCGCGGGCGGCTGGGTTGGGATTCAGGCTGGTGGTCTCACATCAATCGTTTCGGCGCATCGTGATGATGATCCTTCAGACGGTCTTTGTGTCGAACGACCTGGCGATCAAGTTTGTCCACTAATTCATCCACGGCAGCGTACAAATCGGCGTGTGAGCTCTCGGCAAATATGTCGCTGCCCTTGACATGAATATTGCACTCCGCTCGTTGCCTTCCCTCTTTCTCCTTTTGTTTCTCCACAGTAAGGAGCACTTTGACATCGACCACCTGGTCAAAATGTCGAATGATTCGATCAAGCTTGGTCGTAACGTAACTGCGCAGGGCTGGGGTGACTTCGAGGTGATGACCGCTGATCGTTAAGTTCATAAATATCCTCCGGTTGCTCTCTGGGTTGAAAAAGTTGCCCACGGAGTGCAGACAACACGAAAACCAAAACTCAAAAAACACTGTCGACGAATTCACTATGCCCCCGATAGGTTGGAAATGCAATTCTTTTTATTGACGCGATGCAGCAAAATCAGAATTTTTAACATTTTTCGCCGACACAGGACTGCGCTGCAATGCGATAATTCTGCCACATTGACGCCCCAATTTAATTGGGGTCAGATTCCAATTAAATAGCCCCATGCTCAATATCTTCACGCTTGCCAATGGTCGGCTCTTCCAGGAAGAGATCGAGTCGTTGGAAGAACTGTCCAAATTCCAGCCGATCTGGGTCGATCTGGAGTCCCCCACGCTCGAGGAAAAGCGCTGGGTCAAGCAGTACTACGGGCTGTCCATCCCGGAAGATGCGATGGACGAGGACATCGAGGAATCTGCCCGCTTTTACAAGGAAGACAACGGCGAGTTGCACATTCGCAGCGACTTCCTGGTGGCCGACGACGCCGAACCCCATACTGTGCGGGTCGCCTTCATCCTGAACCTGGAGAATGATGAACTCAAGAGCAAGGGCGTGCTGTTTTCCATTCACGATGAAGACGTGCCGGTGTTCCGTCTGCTGCGTATGCGGGCACGCCGTGCGCCGGGTCTGATTGAAGACGCCAAGGAAGTCCTGCTCAAGCTCTTTGATGCCGACGCCGAATACTCGGCCGACACGCTGGAGGGTATTTACGACGAGCTGGAGAAAGTCAGTAAAAAGGTGCTCTCGGGCGATATGACCGATGCCTTGGCAGGCGAGGTGCTGGGTGCCATTGCCCGCCATGAGGACATGAGCGGACGCATTCGCCGCAATGCGATGGATACGCGCCGCGCCGTAAGTTTCATGATGCGCAGCAAAATGCTCAACAGCGAGCAGTTTGAAGAGGCGCGTCTGATTCTGCGTGATATCGACTCGCTCGATTCGCACACCGCTTTCCTGTTCGACAAGATCAACTTCCTGATGGACGCCACGGTCGGTTTCATCAACATCAACCAGAACAAGATCATCAAGATTTTCTCGGTCGCCAGTGTCGCGCTGCTGCCACCCACACTGATCGCCAGCCTGTATGGCATGAACTTCAAGTACATGCCCGAACTGGATTGGTCCATGGGCTACCCGTACGCACTGGCGTTGATGGCGGCCAGTGCGATCGTGCCGATGTGGTACTTCAGAAAGCGCGGCTGGTTGAAGTGAAGGTCGGTGGCAAAGCCTATCGCACCATCTGGCTCAAAGCTGACGACGAGCGCGTGGTGCAGGTGATTGACCAGCAAAAACTCCCGCACGCGTTCGACATCCTGGATTTGCGCTCGGTCGACGACATGTGCCGCGCCATCCGTGACATGACGGTGCGCGGTGCCGGCCTGATTGGCGCCAGCGCCGGTTTTGGCATGTACCTGGCCACACTGCAAGCGAGCGATGCCAACTTCGACGCCTTCGTGGCACAGGCCGCCGCCAAGCTCAAGGCGACCCGGCCGACCGCTTCCAACCTGGCGTGGGCGGTCGAACGCATGCATCGCGCCATCGACTGTGGCGCCACCCCCGCAGATCGGCGCCACCTGGCCAAACTGGAGGCGCTGGCGATTGCCGATGAAGACGCCGCTCATTGCCGCCGCATTGGCGAGCACGGTGTCGGCCTGATCGCCGACCTGGCAGCGCGCAAGCACGGCGCGCCGGTCAACATCCTGACCCACTGCAACGCCGGCTGGCTGGCGTTTGTCGATGTCGGCTCGGCCACGGCGCCGATCTATGCGGCGCACGAGGCCGGCATCGCGCTGCACGTCTGGGTCGATGAAACCCGGCCCCGCAACCAGGGTGCCAGCCTGACCGCCTGGGAACTGGCGCAGCATGGCGTGGCGCACACCCTGATTGCCGACAACGCCGGTGGCCACCTGATGCAGCACGGCATGGTGGACCTGGTCATCACCGGTGCCGACCGCGTGACCCGCGATGGCGATGTGGCCAACAAGATCGGCACCTACTTGAAGGCGCTCGCAGCGCGCGACAACGGCGTGCCGTTCTACGTGGCGCTGCCCTCCTCCACCTTTGACTTCGGGCTGCGCGACGGCGTGGCCAACATCCCGATTGAGGAGCGTGATGCGAGTGAGGTGCGCTTTGTGGCCGGCAAGACCGACAGCGGCGCCGTCGCGGCAGTACAGATCTGTCCGGATGCCACGCCCGCACGCAACTGGGGCTTTGACGTGACACCCGCACGCCTGGTGACCCAATTGCTGTGCGAGCGCGGCCTCTGTGACGCCAGCGAAGCCGGCATTTTGTCGCTGTTTCCCGAGCAGCGCTGAGCGGGGAGCGGCGATGGATGAAGGCGTCATCAAGTACAGCAGCGAACGGGTCGCCGGGCAGGTCACCGTCTCGGCGGCGCTGCAGCAACTCAACGCGGCACGTACCAAGCTGTTTGAACTCGGCCTCATCGGCGCCTACCCCAATGGCATCGGCTACGGCAACCTGAGCCTGCGCCAAGCCGGCACGCAGTTTGTCATCAGCGCCAGCGCCACCGGCGCCGATCACACCTTGCGCAGCGACCAGTTCTGTCTGGTTGAAGCGTTTTCCATCGAGCGCAACTCAGTGCGCTCGCGCGGCGCCTTGCCCGCCTCGTCTGAATCCATGACCCATGGCGCCATCTACCTGGCCAACCCGGCCGTGCAGTGTGTGATCCACGTCCACAGCCTGCCACTGTTTGAGGCCTTGCTGGCGCAAGGCGCCGCGCGCACCGGTGCCGACATCGCGTATGGCACGCCGGCCATGGCACAGGCGGTGATGCAACTGGTGCAGGCGCAGCCCGTGCTGCCGGTGCTGTTCGTCATGGCCGGGCATGACGAGGGCGTGGTCGCCTATGGTGCCGACGTTGCGTCGGTAACCGCGCTGCTTATCGATACTTTGAATAGGATTGAACCCACATGACTCGAATTGGCATCATCGGCGGCAGCGGCCTGGACAACCCCGACATTCTTGACCACCCGCAAGACCTGCTCGTCAGTACCGCCTTTGGCGCACCCTCGGCGCCCCTCAAATCGGGGAGAATCGGCGGCGTCGATGTGCTGCTGCTGGCGCGCCATGGTCGCCAGCACACCATTCCCCCGACCCAGGTTAATTACCGCGCCAACATCCAGGCCCTCAAGGACGCTGGTTGCACCCACATCCTGGCCACCACGGCGGTAGGCTCGCTGCGTCAGGAAATCCGGCGCGGCGACCTCGTCATCATCGACCAGTTCATCGACTTCACCAAACAGCGTGCCATGAGTTTTCACGCGTCGTTTGCGCCGCACCAGCCGGTACACACGCCCATGGCCGAGCCCTTCGATGCGGCCCTGCGCGCCATCCTGGCCGATGTTTGCGCGAAGCATGGCTTCCCCTTTCACGGCACCGGAACGGTGGTCACTATTGAAGGCCCGCGCTTTTCAACCCGCGCCGAATCCAGAATGTTTCGCGCCTGGGGTGCCGACATCATCAACATGTCGGTGGCGACCGAAGCCGCGCTGGCCAATGAGGCGGGGATTCCCTACGCCGCCGTGGCCATGAGCACCGACTACGACTGCTGGAAAACCGACGAGGAACCGGTTAGCTGGGACGCGATTCTGGCGGTGTTCAACGAGAACGCCAAGAAGGTGAGCACGCTGCTGATCGACGCCATTGCGAAGGTGGTCAAGCTGCCTGCTTGAGCCCGCTGGCTGCTCGACACCAGAGAGTCCGCGTTGTATTGACGGTCGGCTTTGCAGCGGGAACGGACAGTCATAACACCAGGCTACCGAGTGCATCCAGCGGGCTGGGGGCCGCGTTGCGCGCTGCGTTTGGGAAGCCATGCACGGCGCACAAAATGCGTCTGCATGACGGCGTGATGGAGGTCCATATTTGTGTTTTCTGCAATGGTTGCAGCCTGAGTTCACCGCAAGCCCGGTCATAATCCGATCAAACAAATGGGGTGCAGCTTTCAAACCCCTATCGCGACCGCCTCAGCAAGCGGTTCAGTCCAACATGGTTTATCAGCCGCAGGAGGTGTTCTTGGTTTCAATCAGCATTGCAGCGCGGCGGATAAACGCTAATCGTTAGACATTCAAATCCATGGCTACCAATTTCTTCTACGTTTATGCGCTGAAAGATCCTAGAGTATCGCCAGCGCTCGCCTTTTACATTGGCAAGGGCACGGGCAGTCGTGCCTTCGACCATCTTGTTACGCCTGACGCAACCAAGAAATACGCTCGGATTAAGGAGATTTTTGCATCAGGCGCAAAGCCAATAGTTGATATCCTCGTAGAAGACCTCACAGAGGCTCAAGCGCTACGTCTTGAAGCAGAATTGATAGCAGCATTTGGAACAACTGAAACCGGCGGGTTGCTTACTAATGCAGTTGTGCCTTCCGGTTTGGGCGGCAAGCAGCGAAAAGACATCGTGGTCCCACAGGGGTGCGTCGAGCGTGCTCAATTGGGACTTCAACTTATGAAGACCGCGATATTCGAGCTTGCTAAGGCTAACGCGGGTGGCATCACCAATTCTGACGCAGCCAGCCTCCTCGGTCTTCGTAGCGATTACCGTGGCAAACAGAAAGATTATCTTTCTTACAGTGTGCTGGGCTTGCTACTTCGTGAAGGTAAGGTGGCTCGTGAAACAGAGACCCATAAACACAAGGCAAATGTCTGACCCGGCGCTCAACCTCGCTCCCTTCGGTCGCTGGACGCTGCGCGATGAAGCCGCCGCAAGACCGGTGACTTCTACGTTAGAAGCCGAACCTGGTTGGCAATTTGATGCCAAATAAGGTATAGTTTATATACCATGAATTCCTTTGAATTTGACGCCGCAAAAAGTGAATCCAATCGCACGAAGCATGGCATCGATTTTGTTGAGGCACAGGGCCTCTGGAATGACCCGATGCTGCTGGAGATCCCGGTAAAAACTGATGATGAACCGCGGTTTCTCGTGATAGGACTTGTTGATGGGAAACATTGGTCGGCCGTTATTACCTATCGTGGGGCCAATATTCGATTGATATCCGTTCGTCGCGCACGCACAGAAGAGGTAGCACTTTATGAAAACTAAAAAATTTGAACAACAGTTTGACGATGGCGTCGACCTTACTGCTTCTTTGGACTTATCAAAAGCAAAGCGTGTATTGCAAGAGCAGAAGCGAGTCAATGTCGATTTTCCAACTTGGATGATTGACTCCCTGGATCGTGAAGCCAACAAACTCGGGGTTACAAGGCAGTCTGTGATTAAGGTCTGGCTTGCGGAGCGTCTTGAAGCAACCACTTCCAACTTGCCGTTCCAACGGACGCGCGCCGGTGCCGCGCACCGCTGAACTTCACTACAAGGGCTTCACCACCTTTGGCAAACAGAAATCCATCGTGGCAAGCTGCCGGAAGAGTTATCGGCGTCTGTCGGTGGGGGGTGAACCCGGTTGGCCATTGAATGGTCGATCAATCTCGTCGCCATCGGCGCCGATGACTCAAACCCTCATGCATGGCACGGACGGTTTCCCGTTTTGGGCCGAGCGGTGCCGTCACAGCCGCTGGGCGTCTCAGCAGTGATATCGGAGTTGTGCGATCAGAAGGGCATCGCCTTCGACCTTGTAGACCACGCGGTGTTCGTCTGTCATCCGGCGAGACCAAAAACCAGCGAGCGCGTGCTTGAGCGGCTCGGGTTTGCCAATGCCTTCCAATGGCTCACGCTGTATCTCTCGAATCAGCTTGTTGATGCGCTCGACCATTTTGCGATCAAGCTCCGGCCTACTATTTGCGCCAGCGGATCGTTGCGTTAGCCTACTTGTCGCGCAGTTCCCGGCGCAGAATTTTGCCAACCGGGGTTTTCGGCAAATCGGCGCGGAACTCGACGACCTTGGGCTGCTTGTAGCCGGTGAAATTTTCCTTGCAGTAGGCACGCACCTGCGCCTCGCTCAGGTCCGGGTTTTTCTTGACAATCACCAGCTTGACGGCCTCACCGGTTTTTTCGTCCGGAACACCGACGCAGGCACACTCCAATACACCCTCCAGTTGGGCCACGACATCTTCCAGCTCGGTCGGGTAGACGTTGAAGCCACTGACCAGAATCATGTCCTTCTTGCGATCCACTATTTTGAAAAATCCGCGTTCATCCATCAGCCCAATGTCACCCGACTTGAAGAAGCCGTCCGCAGTCATGGCCTTGGCGGTGTCATCAGGTCGCTGCCAGTAACCCGCCATCACCTGGGGGCCTTTGATGGCAATCTCACCCAACTGGCCGATAGCAAGCTCGTTACCGTCATCGTCCAGCAGTTTCATGTAAGTGCTCGGTAGAGGCACACCGATGGTGCCAGTAAATTCCTTGGCTGTCACCGGGTTGCAACTGGCCGATGGCGAGGTCTCCGACAGACCATAGCCCTCGCAAATCGGACACCCGGTTTTTTCAAACCACAGCTTGGCCACGCTGCTTTGGACCGCCGTACCGCCACCGACCGAGACTTTGAGATGACTCCAGTCAACAGTATTGAAATCCGGGTGATTGGCCAGTCCATTGAACAAGGTATTGACAGCGGGGAAACTGTGGAAGGTGTGCTTGGACAGCTCCTTGAGAACGGCCGACAAGTCACGCGGATTGGGAATCAAAATCAGCTTGCCACCGGTGCGCATGGACAACATCATGCCCACGGTAAAAGCGAAAATATGGTACAGCGGCAAAGCGCAGACACTGGTCGGCTGCTCACTGGCTGGCACCAGCTTCATGGCGGGCTGATTCCAGGCTTCAGACTGGAGTACATTGGCGATGACGTTGCGATGCAACAGCACAGCACCTTTGGAGACACCGGTGGTGCCCCCGGTGTATTGCAGTACCGCCACGTCATCGGGCTTGGTATCGACCGCTCTGACCGAGCCCCGGGTTCCCTGGGCCACCGCCTCGTTGAAGCGCACGGCGCCGGCCAAGTTGTAGGGGAGCACCATCTTTTTGACATGGCGCACCACGTAGTTGACCAACGCGCCCTTGAGCAGGCCCAACTGATCGCCCATGGCGCACAGCACCACATGCTTGACCGGCGTGGCTGTTATGCACTTTTCAAGCGTGGCGGCAAAATTTTCGAGAATGACAATGGCCTTGGAGCCGGAGTCCTTGAGCTGGTGCTCCAGCTCTCGCGGCGTGTACAGCGGGTTGACATTCACCAGCACATAGCCCGCGCGCAGAATGGCGGCCACGGCAACCGGGTACTGGGGCACGTTGGGCATCATGATGGCCACGCGATCGCCCTGTGCCAGGCCAAGACTCTGCAAATAGGCAGCAAAGGCCTGGCTGAGACTGTCGGTTTGAGCGTAGGTCACATCCTTGCCCATGAAGCTGTAGGCCGTTCGACTGGCGTACTTCTTGAAGCTCTCCTCCATCAAGGCCACCAGGGACGGATACTGTGATGTGTCCAAGTCGGCGGGGACACCTTCCGGATAGCTCTTGAGCCAAATACGATCTGTCATTGTCATGTCTCCAAAATCTTGAATTAGCGGCGGTATTTTCGCCCCGGGTACAGCTCTTGATGGCTGTGTTTTCTTAATCAGGTTTTCAGCGCGGTCAGTACTTCGTCCAGCATCTTCCTGGCGTCGCCAAACAGCATGCGGTTATTCTCTTTGTAAAACAGCGGGTTGTCCACCCCGGCGTAGCCCGAGGCCATGCTGCGCTTCATGACGATGGAGGTCTTGGCCTTCCAGACTTCGAGCACCGGCATGCCGGCAATCGGGCTGCTCGGGTCGTCCTGGGCGCCGGGATTGACGATGTCGTTGGCGCCAATCACCATCACCACGTCGGTGGCGGGGAAGTCCTCGTTCAACTCGTCCATTTCGAACACGATGTCATACGGCACCTTGGCCTCGGCCAGCAGCACGTTCATGTGGCCCGGCATGCGCCCGGCCACCGGGTGAATGCCAAAGCGCACCTTGACGCCCTTCTCGCGCAGATGCCGCGTGATCTCAAACACGGTGTGCTGCGCCTGCGCCACCGCCATGCCGTAGCCGGGAACAATGATCACGCTCTTGGCTTCACGCAGCAGTTCGGCGGTCTCGCTGGCGTTCACCGGGATCACCTCGCCCGCTGCTTGTGCCGCGCCACCGGCCGCCTTCGGTTTGGCGCTGGTGGTGCCGAAACCGCCCGCAATCACGCTGATGAAGCTGCGGTTCATGGCCGTGCACATGATGTAGGACAGGATCGCGCCGCTGGAGCCGACCAGGGCACCGGTGACGATCAGCAAGTCATTCGACAGCATGAAGCCGGTGGCGGCGGCGGCCCAACCCGAGTAGCTGTTGAGCATGGACACCACCACCGGCATGTCGGCGCCGCCGATGGCCATCACCATGTGGATGCCGAACAGCAGCGCAATCACGGTCATCACGATCAGCGGTGTCATGCCGGCGCTCAGGGACTCAGCCTGCAAAAAGTCACGTGCGAAATAGATCACCAGCAGCAGGCCGGCCAGGTTCATCCAGTGCCGCCCCGGCAACAACATCGGGTTACCGCCGATGCGGCCCGAGAGCTTGCCAAAAGCGATGACGGAGCCGGAGAACGTGATCGAACCGATCAGGATGCCGATGTAGATCTCCATTTGGTGAATCGACTTGGCCGCGCCAATGTAGCCCTTCGAAGCCTCGGGGTCGATGTAAGTGGCAAACCCGACCAGCATCGCCGCCAGGCCGACCATGCTGTGCATCAGCGCCACCAGCTCGGGCATCTGCGTCATTTTGACGGTACGGGCCGCATACAGTCCGATGCTGGCACCCACCAGCATGGCGCCGACGATCCAGGCATAGTTGAGGACGCCACTCACTTGCGGGCCGAACACCGTCGCCAGCACGGCAATGGCCATGCCGATCATGCCGTAGAGGTTGCCGCGCAGCGCGGTTTGCTGGTTAGATAAACCGCCCAGGCTCAAGATGAAAAGAATGGTGGCCCCGATATAGGCCACTGTTGTCAGGCTTACAGACATGCGTCGTCTCCCTTATTTACGAAACATGGCCAGCATGCGCTGGGTCACGGCAAAGCCGCCAAACATATTGATGGCGGTGAGCACAATGCCCGCCACCGCCAGCCAGCGTATCCAGTCATCGGGCCGATCCACGGCCCCGGCAATCGGAGATATTTGCACCAGCGCGCCAATGGCGATGATGCTGCTGATGGCATTGGTCACGCTCATGAGGGGCGTGTGCAAGGCCGGTTTGACGTTCCACACCACCATGTAGCCGATAAAGCAGGCCAGTACAAACACGGTGAAATGCGACAGGAATTCCTTCGGCGCGCTGGCACCTATGAGCCAGAACAGCGCCGCTGCCACACCAAATATCACGGCCGCGCGGGCGCCGGATGCCGGTGCGCTGCTTTGACCGTGCCCGCCCTTGGGCTTGGCCACAACGGCAGTCGGCTTGGCCAGCGCTGGCCAAGCCGACAGTTTGGGTGCCGGGGGCGGCGGCCAGGTGATGCTGCCCTCCTTGACCACCGTGGTACCGCGCAGCACTTCGTCGTCCATGTTGACGTTGATGATGCCGTCCTTGGTCTTGCACAGCTCTTCGGCCAGACGAAACAGGTTGGTCGCGTACAGGGTGCTGGACTGCGTCGGCAGGCGGCTCGGCAGATCGCTGTAGCCGATCAGGGTGACGCCGTGCCTGACCACCACGCTGCCGGGTTCGGTCAGTTCACAGTTGCCGCCCTGCTCGGCGGCCATATCGACAATGATGCTGCCCGGCTTCATGGACTGCACCATCTCGGCGGTAATTAACAGGGGCGCCGGTTTGCCGGGGATCAGCGCGGTGGTGATGATGATGTCCACCTCCTTGGCCTGCTTGGCAAAGGTGTCGCGCTGGGCCTTCTGGAAACCCTCGCTCATGACCTTGGCGTAACCGCCGACGCCGGTGCCTTCTTCGACGTATTCCACTGGCACGAATTCGCCGCCCAGGGACTTGATCTGGTCTGCCACCTCAGGGCGTGTGTCGTTGGCCCGCACGATGGCGCCGAGACCGGCTGCCGCACCGATGGCGGCAAGACCGGCGACACCGGCACCGATCACAAATACCTTGGCTGGCGGCACCTTGCCTGCGGCCGTGATCTGGCCGGTAAAAAACCGACCAAAGTGATGCGCGGCTTCAATCACGGCGCGGTAGCCGCCAATATTGGCCATCGAGCTCAGCGCATCGAGCTTTTGCGCCCGCGAGATGCGCGGCACGCTGTCCATCGCCAGCACGGTGGCCCGTCTGGCGGCGAGAAGCTTTAACAGTTCCGGGTTCTGCGCCGGCCAGATAAAGCTCACCAGCGTACTGCCTTCGCGCATCAGCGCCACTTCGTCCGCCGTGGGGCCGCGCACCTTGAACACGATGTCCGATGTGGCCCACAACGGAGCCGCTCCTTCGACCACCGTGGCACCGGCGGCGCGGTAGGCCTCGTCGCTCACATTGGCGCCATTCCCGGCACCCGATTCCACTGCCACGGAGAAGCCAAGTTTGATGAGCTTTTCTACCACCTCGGGCACCGTCGCCACGCGCTTTTCGCCTGGAAAAATTTCGCGCGGAACGCCAATGCGCTGCCCCGTTTTGGGTGATTCAATCAAGGAAGGAGGGGCCATCTCGGGGGTGTCGACAGCACGGTTTTCTCCCACTGTATTTTCAGCAGGTACACCTATCAGCATGGGGCGACTCCTTGTTTGGTTAAATTTATAGCTGGCCGCAAGCTTACATCAGTTCTATTCCCCCTCCCTAACGAGCCCTGACTCTCGTGTCGTCGGTTTGCCGGGTACTTGGTGGCCGCGTGATCTGCGCATAATCCGGAATGGACAAGCAGCACAGTGGGCAACGCGTGGTGGTCGGTTTGAGCGGTGGCGTGGACTCGGCGGTGACCGCCTGGCTGCTGAAACAGCAAGGCTACGAGGTCATCGGCATCTTCATGAAGAACTGGGAAGATGACGACGACTCAGCGTATTGCTCCTCGAATATTGATTTTGTGGACGCCGCTGCGGTGGCCGATGTGATTGGCATCGAGATTGAACACGTCAACTTTGCCGCCGAATACAAAGACCGCGTGTTTGCCGAGTTTCTGCGCGAGTACCAGGCCGGGCGCACGCCGAACCCCGACATCCTGTGCAATGCCGAGATCAAATTCAAGGCTTTTCTGGACCATGCGCTGCGCCTGGGGGCGCAAAAAATTGCCACCGGACATTACGCGCGGGTTCGGCTCAATGCCGCAACCGGCAAGCACCAATTGCTCAAGGGTCTTGACCCGTCCAAGGACCAGAGCTATTTTCTGCACCGACTCAACCAGGCCCAGTTGTCCAAAACGCTGTTCCCGGTGGGCGAGTTGCACAAGACCGAGGTGCGCCGCATTGCCCTGGAGATCGGCCTGCCCAACGCCAAAAAGAAAGACTCGACCGGCATCTGCTTCATTGGCGAGCGGCCGTTTCGTGACTTCCTGAACCGCTACATTGCCAAAGAGCCCGGCCCGGTCAAGGATGAAAAAGGCCGCACCATCGGCCAGCATGTGGGCTTGAGCTTCTACACCCTGGGCCAGCGCCAGGGCTTGGGCATTGGTGGCATCAAGGCCAAGGGCGCACAAAAGGGTGGCGGTGAGCACGCCCCCTGGTTTGTGGCGCGCAAGGAGCTGGAAAAAAACACGCTGTGGGTGGTGCAGGGGCACGAGCACCCCTGGCTCCAGTCGCGCGCCTTGACGGCGCAAGACGCCAGTTGGGTCGCCGGCGCAGCCCCGGCGGCTGGCCAGTTGGCGGCCAAAACCCGCTATCGCCAGGCTGATGCGCCCTGTACGCTGACCGTGGCGGCAGACCAGGCTTTCAGCCTGAAATTTACCGAGCCCCAATGGGCCGTCACGCCCGGTCAGTCTGCCGTCCTCTATGACGGCGAGGTCTGCCTGGGCGGTGGCGTGATTGCCGCTTGATTCACGCGCTGGCTTGATATGCTACTGTTTTCATAGCTTCTTGCGCTTGATTGACAAGGACTAAAGGCCATTTAGTCCTAATATGCCCAACGTCTGCCAAACCTGCACCACCTTGGCCGTGACCTCATGCATAATTTCGGCATGAAAGGGTTCGTGGTCGCGGTTACTGAAGCCGGGGGCAGCGCGTTCAAAAGTCGCGGGAGCTTGCAACTAGCATCGCCAGACGCAGTGTTGGTCTTTAATCCGGTCGAGCCGCATTCCGGACGGACGGTTCACGATACCACTTGGCGTTATCGCGGTTTCTATTTCGACGTAACCGGACTCGCAAGCCTCCAAACCCAGCGGGGAGTCCGTTCAGACCCGGGATTCATTGACTTTGACCGCCTGATCCGGCCGTAACCCAATATCCATGCACCGCTACTTTGGTGTGCTGGCACCGAACTCGCCACTGCGCTCTGCGGTGACGGCCATGGCGCAAGCAGCTCCGGCGCAACAAGCCTCTGTGCAGACCGGGCAAGTCGACACGGGCGAGGGCGCGCTTGGTGTGGTGTAAGCCAGGGCAATGTTGTCCCAACCCAGCCCGAGCCCGCGCCGCTACAGCGCGCACCGGCGCATTACCTGTGGGCGGTTTTGATCGCCCGCATCTACGAGGTTTTTCCGCTGCTGTGCCCGATGTGCGGCGGGCCGATGCGCCTGATCGCGTTTATTACCGAGGGCGCGCAGATCAGGAAGATCCTGGACCACATCGGCGTGGACTCCGAGCCCCCGCTCATCGCCCCAGCGCGCGGGCCACCGTTGTGGGAGGACTGTGATGCGCAGGTGGAGGGTGAGGGCGTCGAAGTAGATCCGGACTGGAAAACCAACTGGGATATGGCGGCGCAACCGGCACCGGACTACGAGGCTGACCAGCGCGTCAACTGGTGACGGGGCGAAACAGCGATTCAG
>JAUXOA010000095.1 GCA_030682475.1 Rhodoferax sp.
TCATTTGGCGGCCAGCGGCGAAACTACCTGGAATGGGTATGCAAAACACGTGCTAGCCCAATCAGTACGGGTGCATTTTGCTATTAATATAATAGCAAAAGAAGTCACCCCCGTGCCCACCAGCGCCTTACCCACCCCCCCCCGACGCCCGCACAACACGCGCCAGAACACCGACAAGCTGCAGGCCACGTTTGGCCTGAGCCTGCCGCCGTGGCAGCAGGGCGTGGACCGCATGCTGGCCGAAATTCTTTAAAAAATAAAAGATACATACAACCATGACCCCCCGCAAAGGCATCATCCTCGCAGGCGGCTCCGGCAGCCGGCTGCACCCGGCCACGCTGGCCATCAGCAAGCAACTGCTGCCGGTGTACGACAAGCCCATGATTTACTACCCGCTCAGCACCCTGATGCTGGCCGGCATCCGCGACGTGCTGATTATCAGCACCCCGCAAGACACCCCCCGCTTCGAGCAGCTGCTGGGCGACGGCAGCCAGTGGGGCATCAACCTGCAATACGCCGTGCAGGCCAGCCCCGACGGCCTGGCGCAGGCCTTTCTGATTGGCGAGCAGTTTGTGGGCAACGCCCCCAGCGCCCTCGTGCTCGGCGACAACCTGTTCTACGGCCACGACTTCGTGAACCTGCTCTCAAGCGCTGACAGCCAGGCCAGCGGCGCCACCGTATTTGCCTACCATGTGCATGACCCCGAACGCTACGGCGTCGTGGCCTTCGACAAGGCAGGTAAAGCCAGCAGCATTGAAGAAAAGCCGCTTAAGCCCCAAAGCAACTATGCCGTCACCGGCCTGTACTTCTACGACAACCAGGTCGTCGACATCGCCAAGGCCGTTCAGCCCAGCGCGCGCGGCGAGCTGGAAATCACCGCCGTCAACCAGACCTACCTCGACAACGGCCAGCTCAATGTGCAGATCATGCAGCGCGGCTACGCATGGCTGGACACCGGCACGCACGACAGCCTGCTGGAAGCCGGCCAGTTCATTGCCACGCTGGAGCGTCGCCAAGGCCTGAAGATTGCCTGCCCTGAAGAAATTGCCTGGCGCAACGGTTTCATCACCTCCGAGCAGCTTGAAAAGCTGGCCCAGCCGCTGGCCAAGAACGGCTATGGACAGTACCTGCAGCGCTTGTTAAATGAAGGGGGTCAGCTTTGAAAAAGCTGACCGTTCAAGACCAGGAATCCCTCCCCACGCTGATCAGCCAGTTGCGCGGGCTGATTGAAGCCGCACGTGGGCAAGCCCTCCGGGCAGTGGATTCCATACAGGTGCGCACTTGCTGGGAAATCGGACGGCATATCGTAGAGTTCGAGCAGCAAGGCGCAGACCGCGCAATGTATGGTGCCCGCCTGATACCCAAGTTAGCAGAATCGCTGACCGCCGAGTTTGGAAAAGGATTTGACGAAAGAAATCTGCGCCACATGAGGACATTTTTCCAAGACTTCCCGATTTGGAACGCAGTGCGTACCGAATTGAGTTGGACCCACTACCGCAACCTACTGCGCGTAGACGGTGAACAGGCCCGACACTGGTACATGAACGAAGCTGCGGACCAGAATTGGAGCACCCGCGCACTGGACCGGCAAATCGGCACGCTGTATTACGAGCGCCTGCTCGCCAGCCGCGACCGTGACCCCGTGCGTCAAGAAGCCGCCGCGCAGATGGCCCCCTTGCAAAAGACGCCGCGTGAATTCGTGCGTGACCCGGTGCTACTGGAATTTCTCGGTCTGCCAGAAACCGGCCGTCTGTTGGAAGCTGATCTGGAACAAGCCCTCATCAACAAGCTGCAAGCCTTTTTGCTGGAACTGGGCAAAGGCTTTGCCTTCGTCGCCCGCCAAATGCGCATCAGCACCGAAACCAGGGATTTCTATATTGACCTGGTGTTCTACAACTACCTGCTCAAATGTTTCGTCCTCTTTGACCTAAAAGCCGGAGAACTCACCCATCAAGATATTGGCCAGATGGACATGTACGTGCGCATGGTTGATGACCTCAAGCGTGCCCCGGACGACAACCCCACAGTAGGCATCATCCTTTGCGCAGGCAAAGATACCTCTGTGGTGCGTTATTCCGTCCTGCACGAGAACGAACAGCTCTTTGCCAGCAAATACAAACTGGTGCTGCCGTCCGAAGACGAACTCAGGGCAGAGCTGGAAAAAGAACAACTGTGGCTGGCAGAGCAAGGAAAGGCCGCAAAATGAGCGACAAAACTCAAATGAAAATCACCCCCACCACCATCCCAGACGTCCTCGTCATCGAACCCAAAGTATTCGGCGACGCCCGTGGTTTCTTCTTTGAAAGCTTCAACCAGAAAGCCTTCAACCAAGCCACCGGCCTGAACCTGAACTTTGTGCAGGACAACCACAGCCGCAGCGCCAAGGGCGTGCTGCGCGGCCTGCATTACCAGATCCAGCAGCCCCAGGGCAAGCTGGTGCGCGTGGTGCGCGGCGCGGTGTTCGACGTGGCGGTGGATATCCGTAAGGGCTCGCCCACGTTTGGCAAATGGGTGGGGGTGGAACTGAGCGAAGACAACCACCGGCAACTGTGGGTGCCGCCGGGCTTTGCGCATGGGTTCTTGGTAACCAGCGAATCGGCGGACTTCCTCTACAAGACCACCGACTACTATGCGCCGGAGTATGAGCGCTGCATTGCCTGGAATGATCCGGCCATTGGCATTC
>JAUXOA010000109.1 GCA_030682475.1 Rhodoferax sp.
TGAGGGGGGTGAAGGTAACGTCCTGCCTGGCGCCGACCGAGGCGGTGAAACAGCCGGATTTAACCCGCCATCTCACCGCCTCAGGGTGGGGGAATTTGAGGTGGCCAAAAGTGGGGGAATTTGGGTGGCCATCAGGGTTGACAGCTTCACTATTGGGGAAAACTTTCGTTAAGCCGGGATCAATAACGACGACGTTCGTGGCCTTCGCGTATGCGGCGGCGTACTTGCCGCGAACCAGTGGCCCAAGGTCTTCGCGTCGGTATTCGGCGCGCATTTCTTCAACTTCCAATTTAGCCTTCTTCATAAACTCGCTTCTCCTTTCGGACTGCCGGATGGGCACTGTAAATACGCCATAGCATTTCCAGAAAAACCAGCAAACGGGAATAGCGCCACTATAGCCCAGCCATCCCTGCCATGTCTCAGTGGGCAGCGGGTTGTCGGTTCCCCACTGCGTGAACTTTTGCCTTCGCCTCGACGGCGAAGCAAAGACAAGAAGGTCGCCCGCCGGGGCGAGACCCGGCTACTTCGATCACCAACTGCCACCCCCGTTCAGTGGAGCGCCGCCAGTGCCGCCTCGGGAGCTTTGTCCAACACCTTGAGCAGCGCCTTGGCGGCACCGGTCGGGCTGCGTTTGCCTTGTTCCCAGTTACGAATGGTGTCGAGCGGGACATCAATCCGTTGTGAAAATTCTGCCTGGCTCAGTCCCAGGCGTTTTCTGACCCGGCGTGCGAACTTCGCCGCGTCCTGCATGGCGCCAACTTCGTCGGCAGCTTGGTGTGCTGCGATGTCCTCCTCGGTGGTCGCGTCCACACGCGCAGGGTCAATACGCCCCACAGCCAGCGAGGCCGGGACGGCAGGATTAATCGTCATGCGTACTGTCTTCATAGTGTCTGGCCTCTCGTTGATTGGCTTTGCGTGCCGAGATGATTCGCATGGCGGCATGACGTGGTGTGTAGACCACTACAAACAAGCGCTGTTCAATCATGCCCATCATCTGGTAACGCTCCTCGCCGTAGCTACGTCGGGTGTCGGTCGTCACAATTCGGTTGGGATCAAAAAACGCCCGGGCTGCGTAGGCGAAGTCAAACCCCCGCTGTACAAAGCACTCCTCGTTTTTGCTTTCGCCCCATTCGAAATTCATGCGGCAAGTGTAGTCCAATGAACGACAAGCATCAAGACTGAATGTATGCGAATACCAGCCAAGGAAGGGTCCGCGATAAATCTGCTCAGCGCTCGGCTGCTGGCTGTTCTGATTCCCCCGCCGTAATGATAGTCATACCCTGGTAGCTGCCCAGTGGCAGCAAATTGCGTTTGTCTCCCGAGGCGATGATATCTGCGGCACCGGTCAGCGCTGCGGCCAGCACATGATCATCCTGCCGCAACAGGAGGGTGCGCAGGTTGCACCGCCAGACGCAGGCCCAGCGCGTTCAGCACGGCTGACAAGCTGCGCAGCTCGGGATTGCCCTTGGGTGACAGGGTGCGATAGAGCTGCGTGGCGTTCAGTTCTGTTTCCTTGGCAAGGGCTCGCACCCCACCGTGCGCCTGCGCCATTTGCCGCAGTGCCACCAACAAATCGGCCGGCTCACCGTCCTGGAGGACTTGGTTCAGGTATTCCGCCGCGAAAACCGGGTCGTCCTTGAACAGTTCCGCCATCGCTTCGTCATGGTCTCGATCTCTCATGGTTCTATCCTTTGTTGCCAGTCTTTGCGTTTGCTCATTTCGTAATCTCCAATGTCTGAATTTGACCATCAGCTATGGAGTACGTTTTTCGGGGGCAAGGGCAAAGCGTTTGGGCGGCCACTACGAAATACCAGCCCGCCGCACTGGTGGAGCAGTACCAGCGCAGGGAAAGGACCAATGCCCTCCGGCTTGTAGAGCGCCATCCGTGGTTCGCTGGCTTCTGCAATGTTCGAAACCTCGGTCGGCAATTTGAGATCGTTTGCTCGGTCCGCGCCTCTCATCGAATACTCAGGCAACGATTGTGCAAAAGCCGAAAGCGATACACATCCTATGAGATACAGCAACCCGCTAGTGATCCACTTCAACATGTGCGTTTCTCCTACGAAGAGGTTCAACTCAATATAGGGAGACAGGTTTTTGTCGCCCGATCATGGCTTTTGTCGCCCTAACACCGGCGAGCAAAACCTTTGCAAACCCGCTTGCAATAGGGCTTTCGATCGCTATACCGGATAAATGAACAGTCATAACAATTCCAGAAAAATCAGCATGCCGGTTTTGAAGTCAACCCGGCTGCTGGATCAGTTGCGTGAGCAAATTCGCTACCTGCACTATAGCCTGCGAACCGAAGAGGCTTGAAGGTGTTGGGTATCGGATCAGGTGGGCCAGGTCGAACCGTGTTCTGGCACCATGGCACGCCAGCCCAACTCATGCTTGATGCGTTTGCGCAGTTCGTCCGATGCGCCCAATTCGCCATGCACCACATAAACCTGGTCGGGCGCCTGGGGCATGGTGCGCAGCCACATCAAAATCTGACTGGCGTCGGCGTGCGCTGAGGCCGATTGCAGTTGCACCACTTCGGCATTGACCTCCACATCGCGCCCGTGAATACGCACTGATTTGGCACCACTGGCCAGCGTGGCTCCGCGTGTGCCGGGGGCCTGGAAGCCGGTCAGTATGATCATGTTGCGGTGATCGCCCGCGTAGTGGGCGAGGTGATGCAAGACGCGCCCACCGGTGGCCATGCCGCTGGCCGACAGAATCACCATTGGCCCATGCCGGGCTGCCAGAGCACGTGACTCATCGGTGCTGTTGACCATGGTGGCCGAGTGCGTCAGTGCGTGGGTCTCCTTGCTGCTGAGCCGGTGTGCCCCCGGATGCTGTTCAAACAAATGGGTGCTGTGCACCGCCATCGGACTGTCCAGAAAAACCGGCAACGATATGGGCAGGTCACCGCGCAGCTTGAGCAGGTGAATGGCGTGCAGCACGGCCTGCGCCCGCCCCACGGCAAACACCGGCAGGACCGCCACGCCGCCACGCTTGGCCAGTTTTTGCAAAGCCGGCCCCAATTCGGCAAGCACGTCTTCTTTGGGGTGTTCGCGGTCGCCGTAGGTGGACTCGATCAATACCGTATCGGCGGCCGGTGCTTCTGAAGGGGGATTCATGATGAGGTCATCGGGCCGACCCAGATCGCCAGAGAACAAAATGCGTCGTCCGTCAACCTCCAGCAGCACACTGGCCGCACCCAGGATATGCCCGGCCGGGGAGAAGGTGGCGCGCCAGCCGGGGATAGGGGCAAAGCTCTTGCCGAAGTCGACCGCCTTGAACCGGGGCAGGCAATCGAGCGCATCCTGGCGCGTGTACAAGGGCAGGGCGGGCGCGTGTTTGGAGAAACCATGGCGGTTGGCAAACGCTGCATCCTCTTCCTGGATGTGACCGCTGTCGGGCAGCAGGATGCGGCACAGGTCGCGCGTGCCGGGGGTGGCGTACACAGGGTGCGAAAAGCCTTCTTTGACCAGCAGGGGCAGGTAGCCGCTGTGGTCCAGATGGGCGTGCGTCAGCAACACTGCGTCAATCTGGTCCGGCGCTATCGGCAAAGGGGTCCAGTTACGCAGGCGAAGCTGTTTGTAGCCCTGGAACAGACCGCAGTCCACCAGCAGGCTCTGCGTGCCGTGACGCACCAGATATTTGGAGCCGGTGACGGTGCCGGTACCGCCCAGAAAGGTAATGTTGACACTCATTTAAGTAGCCCCCGCTTGGTTGCTGCGATGGCGCTACTATGCACAAAAAAATGCCGCGAAGTTATTTAAATCTTTCGCGGCATTCCTGGGGCGTCATTTTTCCTGACCTTACGTGATCTGCGTCAACTGAAAAAACTCTTCAAGCGGTCGCTCCAGCTATCTCCATTGGGTGAATGCTTGCCACCGGCTTTTTTCAGGGACTCGTCGAGTTCGCGCAGCAGTTTGCGCTGATGTTCGCTCAGCTTGACCGGGGTCTCCACCGCAATGTGACAGTACAGATCGCCCGGGTAGCTGGCGCGCACACCCTTGATGCCTTTGCCCCGCAAGCGGAATTGTTTGCCGGTTTGCGTGCCCTCAGGGATGTCAATGGCGGCTTTGCCGGCCAGCGTCGGCACCTCAATTTCGCCACCCAACGAAGCGGTAACGATGCTGATCGGCACCGAACAATGAAGGTCATCCCCATCGCGTTCGAAAATATCGTGCTTTTTGAGGCGGATTTCGATGTACAGGTCACCCGGCGGGCCACCATTGGTGCCTGGCTCGCCGTTACCGGCGCTGCGAATGCGCATGCTGCCATCAATGCCGGCCGGAATTTTGACTTCCAGTGTTTTTTGTTTTTTGATCTTGCCTTGCCCGTGGCATGAGGTACAGGGCTCGGGAATCACCTTGCCGGTTCCGCGGCAAGTGGGACAGGTTTGTTGCACACTGAAAAAGCCCTGGCGCATCTGCACCGAGCCCGAGCCACTGCAGGTGCCACAGGTCTTGGCTTGGGTGCCGGGTTTGGCACCGCTGCCGTGACATGGGGCGCACGCGTCCCAGCTCGGAATGCGGATTTGGGCATCTTTGCCCCGGGCCGCTTCTTCCAGTGTCAATTCCATGGCATAGCTCAGGTCGCTGCCACGGAATACCTGTCGGCCGCCGCCGGGACGCCCGCGTTGCTGGCCAAACATGTCGCCGAAAATATCGCCAAAGGCTTCAGAAAATCCGCCAGGCCCACCACCACCCCGCATATTGGGGTCGACGCCGGCATGACCGTGCTGGTCGTAGGCCGCGCGTTTTTGCGGGTCGGACAGCATTTCGTAGGCTTCCTTGGACTCCTTGAATTTTTCCTCCGCCACCTTGGTGGCATCACCCTGATTGCGGTCAGGGTGATGCTTCATGGCGTGTTTGCGATAGGCCTTTTTGATTTCTTCGTCCGGGGCGTTTTTGGGAACACCCAAAACATCGTAGTAGTCTCTTTTAGCCATGGTCTTTCAGTGCCCGGTTTCAGCGCAAGTGCTTAGTCTTTTTTGACTTCTTTCACTTCCGCGTCGACCACGTTGTCGTCTGCGGGAGCCCCCTGCGCACCCGCAGCGCCCGCAGCGGCACCGGCCTGATCGGCCGCCTGCTTGGCTTGCGTGTCGGCATACATCTTTTCGCCCAGCTTCTGGCTGACAGTCATCAAAGCGGTGCTCTTTTCGTCAATGTGAGCCTTGTCGTCGCCTTTGATAGCATCTTCAAGGTGCTTGACGGCTTCTTCTATCTTTTCCTTCTCACCGGCTTCGAGCTTGTCGCCGTATTCGGTCAGACTTTTCTTCACGCTGTGCAAGCTGGCGTCCGCCTGGTTCCTGGCCTGCACCAGTTCGAGCTTTTTCTTGTCGTCGGCTGCGTTCAACTCAGCGTCTTTCACCATTTGCTGAATCTCGGCTTCGGTCAAACCCGAATTGGCTTTGATGGTGATCTTGTTCTCTTTGCCGGTGCCTTTGTCCTTGGCGCCCACGTGCAGAATGCCGTTGGCGTCGATGTCAAACGACACTTCGATCTGCGGTGTGCCACGGGCCGAAGGCGGAATGCCTTCCAAGTTGAACTCGCCCAACATCTTGTTGCCGGCAGCGATTTCGCGCTCACCCTGGAATACCTTGATCGTCACGGCCGGCTGGTTGTCATCGGCGGTCGAAAAAGTCTGCGCAAACTTGGTCGGGATGGTGGTGTTCTTGGTGATCATCTTGGTCATGACACCGCCCAGGGTTTCAATGCCCAGGCTCAAGGGCGTCACGTCGAGCAATAACACGTCCTTGCGGTCACCCGAGAGCACCTGACCTTGAATCGCAGCACCCACGGCGACAGCTTCGTCCGGGTTCACGTCCTTGCGTGGCTCCTTGCCGAACAATTCCTTGACCTTCTCCTGCACCTTGGGCATGCGGGTCATGCCACCGACCAAAATCACGTCATGAATATCGGCCACATTCACACCCGCGTCCTTGATGGCGGTGCGGCAGGGCGCCATGGTGCGCTCGATCAACTCTTCCACCAGCGATTCAAGCTTGGCGCGGGTGAGCTTGATGCTCAGGTGTTTCGGACCTGAGGCATCAGCCGTTACGTAGGGCAGGTTGATGTCGGTCTGGGCGCTGCTGGAGAGCTCGATCTTGGCCTTTTCTGCGGCTTCTTTCAGGCGCTGCAGGGCCAGCACGTCTTTGCCCAGGTCAACGCCCTGGTCTTTCTTGAACTCGGCAATGATGTATTCGATGATGCGCTGGTCGAAGTCTTCACCGCCCAGGAAGGTGTCGCCGTTGGTCGCGAGCACTTCAAACTGCTTTTCGCCATCGACATCGGCAATCTCGATGATGGAGATGTCAAATGTGCCACCACCCAAGTCATAAACAGCGATCTTGCGGTCACCCTTTTCGTTTTTGTCCAGACCGAAGGCCAGGGCCGCAGCGGTCGGTTCGTTGATGATGCGCTTGACATCCAGCCCGGCAATGCGGCCGGCATCTTTGGTGGCCTGGCGCTGTGCGTCGTTGAAATAGGCCGGCACCGTGATCACAGCTTCGGTCACGGCTTCGCCGAGATAGTCCTCGGCTGTCTTTTTCATCTTGCGCAGAATGTCGGCACTGACCTGCTGGGCGGAAATTTTTTTGCCGCGCACTTCGACCCAGGCGTCGCCGTTGTCGGCCGCCACGATCTTGTAGGGCATGAGGTCGATGTCTTTCTGGACTTCCTTCTCCACGAACTTGCGGCCGATCAGGCGCTTCACCGCGTACAGCGTGTTCTTGGGGTTGGTCACGGCCTGGCGTTTGGCCGAGGCGCCGACCAGCACTTCGCCGTCTTCCTGGTACGCGACGATGGAAGGCGTGGTACGTGCACCTTCCGAGTTCTCGATCACTTTGGGCGTGTTGCCCTCCATGATAGATACGCAGCTGTTGGTGGTACCGAGATCAATACCGATAATTCTTCCCATGATTTTTCCTTAAATGGTTGTGGACAGAGCTTGAGGGATCCGGACTGTCCCGCAAGGTTTTTAAATTCAGATGTTTTTAACTTGTGGATAACTTGAAAAGATTCAAGTCATAAAGGCGCTTATTTCGGTGCAGCTACCGTAACGAGTGCCGGGCGCAGCACGCGCTCGGCAATGGAATAGCCTTTTTGCAGCACCGTGACCACCGTGTTGGCCTCAAATTCCGAGAGCACCACGCTGATCGCCTGGTGCTGATGCGGGTCGAATTTGTCCCCCGCTGCCGGGTTGATGGCAATCACCTTGTTGCGCTCCAGCGCGGCGAGCAATTGACGCAGTGTGGCCTGAGCCCCTTCGCGAATCTGTTCCGGGCTGGCGTCCTGGATGATCAGGCCCGCCTCCAGACTGTCCGCCACCGGCAGCAAGCTTTCGGCGAAGCCCTCCACTGCGAACTTGCGGGCCTTCGAGATTTCTTCTTCGGCACGGCGACGGGCATTGTCAGCCTCGGCTTTGGCCCGCAGGTACTGGTCTGCGAGATCAGCGCTCTTGGCCTGCAATTCAGCCAGCTCGGCCTGCGCCAGAGACAAGACATCGGACTCATGGGCGGACAGGGTGGCGGCCAGCTCTTCAGTGCTCTGGTACGCGGCAGACGTTGGCTTAGATTGGTTTGGATTGGTTTCAGACATGCGGATAAGACAGATTTCAAGTACTAAGCCCCTGAAATGGGGGCGCGCGCAGGCAATTCAAGAGCGAAAAATGGCGCAATCAGCCCGACACGCCCAGCAACTCGACGTCAAACTTCAAGGTCGCGTTGGGTGGAATCACACCGCCCGCGCCGCGTGCGCCATAGCCCAATGCCGCCGGGATGATGAGGGTGCGCGCACCCCCGACCTGCATGCCTGCCACGCCTTCGTCCCAGCCGCGAATCACCATGCCGGCGCCAAGTGAAAAGACAAACGGGTCATTGCGGTCTTTGCTGGAGTCGAACTTGGCGCCTTGAACGCCGTCGTTGTAGAGCCAGCCGGTGTAGTGAACGGTGACGCTTTGGCCTTTGGTGGCCACAGCGCCAGCGCCAAGCACCGAATCTTCATATTGCAGGCCGGAGGGGGTGGTCGTCATGTTGCAATCCTTATGAGTTATTAAATGGTTTTTTTGGCCTGATTGGCGGCCCACTTGGCGGCAAATGCCGGGAGGTCAGCCAGGCGCTTGAGCAGGTCCGCCCCCGACGACGTGACAACATAGCCGGCGCTCCCATGAGTGAGCAGACCCGCTGCGCGCAGGTCCTTGATACGGGTGTTCAATGTGTTCGGCGTAATGCTGCCAACGCTGTCTTGCAACAGTCGAAAAGTCTGCGCATGGCCATCCTTCAAGGCCCACAGTACCCGGATGGCGTAACGGGACTCCAGCAGCCCCAGTAATTGACCGATGGCGGCATTTTCTTTGGAACTCATTAAACGGCTCTCCTCAAAGCATTGGTTGATCGCGGGGCCGTTGCAACTCGTACGCGGCATCAGCCTTTGATGCCCGCAGTTTTTCGGCGCTACCGGAAACTATAGCGCAGTTTCGGGACTGCTACGAGTTTTATAGCTGTTGCCGATCAGTCCGGAGTGCAGGCACCAGCAGGGAACGGGTTTCTGCCACAATTTGACAATCCATGAACCCCCCTGAATTACAGAACCGTCGCCGTCTGCTCCAGTTGATCGGCACCAGTGCCGCCACCCTGTGGTTGCCGCGCGGCGCGTGGGGCCAGCCACGATGGCGCAGCAACCCTTTTTCGCTCGGGGTGGCCAGTGGCTCGCCCACGTTTGATTCGGTGGTGTTGTGGACTCGCCTGCACGTGCCGGGCCTGTTTGGTAACAGCCTCGGGCGCGAACCCGTAGCGGTACGCTGGGAGCTGGCGCACGACGACCAATTCACGCGTATCGCACGAAGCGGGCAGGTGATCGCCTCACCTGAGCTGGCGCATTCGGTGCATGCGGAGGTGGCTGGTCTGGCGGCCGACCGCTGGTATTTTTACCGCTTCATGGCGGGTGATGCCGTCAGCCCGGTCGGGCGTACGCGCACTTTCCCGAAGCCCGACGCCGTGGTGGGCCGGCTGCGGCTGGGCTACGCCTCCTGTCAGAAGTGGGAGGACGGTTTCTTTACCGCTTGGCGGCATATGCGTGAAGAAAACCTGGACGCGGTGATGTTTCTGGGTGACTACATCTATGAATACCCGGCCAAAAACAGCAAGGTGCGCATCCCTTCGGGTGGCTGGGTGCTGAGTCTGGACGACTATCGCCAACGTTACGCGCTGTACAAGGGCGAGGCGGATTTGCAAGCCATGCATGCCGCCTGTCCGTGGCTGATGACCTGGGACGACCACGAGGTCCAGAACGACTATGCCGGCTTGCAGGCGGGCAACAGCGGTTTCTCTGATCCTTCCTCCCCGGCCAACTTTTTGGCACGCCGCGCCACCGCCTACCAGGCCTATTACGAGCACATGCCGATTCGCGCCTCGGCGCTGACGCAAGGCCTGGCCGGGCTGGTGAATGCAGCAGGGAAGGGTGGCGGGAGCGGCGCAGAGATGCGTATCTACACCCGTTTGCAATATGGTCGACTGGCGTCCTTGTACCTGCTGGATGCCCGGCAATACAAAGACCCGCAGGCCTGCACCAAGGGCGATGCCTTGGGCTCCAGCACGGTGAACCCGGCAACGTGCCCGCATTGGAAGGACCCGAAGCGCAGCTTGCTGGGTCTGCCGCAGGAGCGGTGGCTGAATGACGAATTCGCCAAACCCCAGTCGCGCGAGACGCGCTGGAATGTGCTGGGCCAGCAATCGCTGGTGGGGCAGCGTGACTATAAAGTTGGCCCCGGACAGGCGTTCTGGAACGACGGCTGGGATGGCTACGCTGGCGCCCGCACCCGTTTCACCGATTCATTGCGCCAACACGCGCTGCCGAACCCGGTTTTATTGGGCGGGGACATGCACGAAAACTGGGTCGGCCACGTCAAGGCCGATTACGCAGACGCCAGCAGTGCCAACGTGGGGGTGGAGTTTTGCGGCACCAGCATCACCTCGCGCTCAGGCGGTAATGCCAAAACGGCCGAGCGACTGGCCGAGAACCCGCATTTTGTATTTGCCGATGCGCAGCGCAAGGGCTATGGCGTGGTGGAGTTCACCCCGACGCAACTCACCACCACTTTGCGGGTGGTGGATGACGTGACGAGCCGGGATACAAAGATCGAAACGCTGGCCAGCTTTGCCGTGCAAAGTGGTCGCCCGGTGATCGAGCGGGCCTGAGCTCATCGGTCCATCTCCTTGGGTCAGAAGGTTTGCGCCCACCACAGGCGCAGCCGCATACCGATCTCGCTGGTGTAGCCCAGCTCGGCAAATCGGATCTGGCCCTGTGTATCGATCACGACAAAGGCGGGAACGGATTTCAGACCGTAACGTTTGGCAATCTGGGCGTCGGCATCCACCGCGGTGAGCCAGTCCAGTTCACGCTGCTTCAGCACAGACTGCACCCGCGCTGCATCACCTGATTGCATGGCCACGCTCAAGAGCGGCCAGTCGCGCTGCACTCGGCTGATGCTGTGTTCTTCGGTACGGCAGATCGGGCACCAGTCAGCCCAGAAGTGCAGGGCCACGGCTTGCCCAGGGTGGGCTTTGCGCCAGGCGTCCAAATCTATCAGGCCACTGGCGCTTCGCAGGCCGGCAGTGGGGGCACTGAAGGCAGGCGCCATGCCACTGGGAACGCCGCGGGTTTGCCAGGTCTGGATGGCGGCGTACAGCAAAAAAAACAGCAGCAGGGTCAGGGCGTGCGATTTCCAGTTCTGGCGCAACGAGGTCAGCCAGCGGCCCGGCCAGCCGCGAATTTGGTGCATTGTCATGTCGGATAAGTCAGTTCGGTTCTGTCAGTACTTCGAGCAGCCGGTCCAGCCCGCCACTGTTGACCGCCACCATCGCCTGCGCGCGCACTTTGGGTTTGGCATGAAAAGCCACGGACAAACCGGCCTCGCCCATCATTGGCAGGTCATTGGCACCATCGCCCATGGCAATCGCCTGCTTCGGGCTGATGCCCAAACGGACGCAGGTTTGCAGCAGCATTTTGCGTTTTTCTTCGCCGTCGCAGATGTCGCCCCAAGGCTGGTCGATCATGCGGCCGGTGAGCAGGCCGTCCTGCATTTCCAGCACGTTGGAGCGCGTGTAGTCAATGCCGAGTCGGTCGCGCATGCGGTCGGTAAAGTAAGTGAAGCCGCCCGAGACCAGCAGCACTTTCAGGCCGGCTTTTTTGCAGGCCGCAACGAGGTCCGCCGCGCCGGGGTTGAGCTGCAGGCGTTCAAGGTAGACCTGCGCCATGCTGGCGACGCTGACCCCTTTGAGCAGGGCGACGCGCTGGCGCAGGCTCTCTTTGTAGTCGGCAATTTCCCCGCGCATGGCGGCCTCGGTGATGGCTGCTACTTCTGCTTTGCGGCCCGCCGCGTCAGCAATTTCGTCCACACACTCGATGTTGATCAGGGTGGAGTCCATGTCGAAGGCGATCAGTTTGAAGTCACTCAGGTTTAACGGCGGGGTAAAGCCCTGGATGACCAGGCCGGGGGAGATTTCTGTGGCTGTGTTCATATTTAATTCGGTGCCGAGTCACGCATCCACTGTCGCAGCCGTGCCAGATCGTCAAAGTCCACCACATCGCCCAAGCTGCCGTTGTCTTCCACAATCTTGAAGCGCTGCGCGTCTTTGGTAAGGAACAGCACTTTGCCGTAGGTTTTGGACAGATGCTTGCCTTTGCGATTGGCGTCCTTCACGTCATGCTTGGTTTCCACCAGGCGAATGAGGGGTTCGTCATCCAGTTCGTGCGTCAGACAGACTACAAAATCGGGGTAAAACATGTGACGACTATCGGTCCGCATCAGGGCGATGCTGTAGTCCTTGCCTTGCGGATTACGGTGCCACCAGGCGACAAAATCAGCCCGGTCCAGCGCTTTGGCAAATGCCATTTCCTGTGTGTTGAATTCATAAGTGGCGTCGAGCCGCGCCGTTGAGAACAAGTCGCCCACGGGTCTGCCTTTGTCATCCATCGCAAACACATAGGTCTCATTCCTGAACAGTGCCTGCGACAGCAAGGGCAACGCACTGGCCGCTACCGCCACACTGTCGGTTTCAGGAAACAGCACGCCGTAGATGTTTTTTCTCGACGTCATCAAGGCCTTGCCCGTGGGCATCAAAAGTGCATCAGGCAGCGCCTTCGCTGGCACTTCCCGCGCCCGTGTGGCCCACTGCGCCTGCAACACCTCCTGCAACTCGGGCAACTGCTTGTGCACCACCCAGCACGCGGCGTCGCGTGCCTGTGAGCGCAGTACCGCTGAATTCGGATGCACAACGTCTTCACGGTAGGCGTGGGCACGCTCAATCTCGGGCAGCAGGCGTTTGCTCAATTCGTCAATCAGCTCGATCAGGTCCTGCTCTTCCAGCCCCATGACTTCCAGTGCATCTTCGGTGCGTTGCATCAGGGCGGTGCGGTCGGTCACCACTTGCACGCTCTCCTCGCTGCTGGCACCGTTGAACAGTTCGGTACGAATTTCTCGCTCCGTTAGCAAGTTCAAGGCGGCGCGTGTGGCAACGCTTTTTACTTCCTCTGAAAGCGGCAAGGTTCGCGCCGCTTCGCGAATATCGAGTTCCAGCACATCAAACACCGGCTTGACCTCAGTGGTGAATTGTTGTGGCGTGGCGCGTTGCGCAACGCTGGGTTGCCGTGGGTAGGCGCGCAGACCACAAGCCACCAGCGCCGCCATCAGTTCGACCCGGTTCGCCGGGGCGCTGCGTTTGATCGCAGTTCGGTTGCCACTGGCCGCTTCCATGGTGTCCAGCGCGTCAAGCTCGCCACTCTGGTCTATGGCACCAAACAACTCAGACGTGACGCCAAGTAGAGTCACTGGTGCAGCGCCTACCAAGCCCGGTTCGCCCGGCACAGGCGCGGCAGGCATCATCGGCGCGCGCGCCGTGCCATCGGGTGCCAGAGTGGGCAGCAAACCAATGTCATAAGCCAAGGGCGACTGATCCGTTGCGTGGTTGCTCAGCCAAACACCGCCCAACGCGGTGCGCCGCGCCACCAGTTCCTCAATCTGTCCCTCCAGTTGGGATATCACCGCCTGCGTCGATGCCGCCGCTTCCGCAAACCCGGCTTGTGATTGCTCGTTGGCCAGAAAAATATAGGCTGTGTCCAACTCTGATGGTGCGGTGTAGGCCACGGGGAAAGCCCGTTGCAACTCCGCTGGTACGCGCATCACGCGGCCAATGAACTGCATGGCAAAGTCTTCGTCGTTCACCGATTTGGTCGAGGCCAGCACAAAGGCGCGCGGCGCGTCAAAGCCGGTGCCGGCTGACTGTTTGAAAATCAACACCTCAATCGCGGTGTTGACGGCAATGGCGGCCATCATCACTGGGTCCGGTTCATCGGCCGAGTGCATGCCGATGGCGTTGGGTGCAATCGCCAGTTCCCTTGTCAAAAAGTCATAAGCCTCCCGAATCGCGTGTTCGCCATTGGCCACCTGCACCAGCAGCAGCGGAATGGTGGAGAGACCGCGCGCCTTTAGCATTTGCCCGATGTGCTGGTTGCGCCGCCAGGCACGGCGCAACACCGTGAGCTTCAAGTCGGTGATACCTTGCATGGAGTCGCGCAGGTCATACACCACGGTTTCCAGCCAGGGTTTGTTCAGCCGCTCGGCTACCACGTCGGCGCGGCTCACGCTGAACGCCTTGAAGGCAATATTTCCCGCGCTGGCAATGAATTCGTTAAGTCGCGCATCTTTCGGCGTGGCGCTGGCCATGAGCAAATAGTCGGCTTTGAGCCACTTCACAAAATGACCAAATTCGGTGGCATCGTGCAGCGCAATGTGCGCCTCATCCACAATCAGGCCAATCTCCAGCCCACGCGAGCGCGCCAGCTCAAAGTACGCGGCCAGACTGCGTTCGCCGTCGTCAGCCTTGTCGGCATAGTTCCTCTTGCGCGACTTGGCACTGGCCACGCCTTGTACGGTAGAAACCAACACCTGGCCGGCCTGCGGCGCTTCATTGCGCGCTACACCCAGGTGCCTGGCGATCAAACCGGTCTCGGTGGACTGACTGTCCAGCGTGTCTACCGTTTGCGCGACCAGATTTACGTAAGGCACAAACCACAGCCAAAGCACCTGGCTGGTTTTACTGACTTCTTCCAGAATTTTCGTCAGCACGAAGGTTTTGCCGGATCCCGTGGGGCTGCGCAACAGGCAGGGTGGACGCGGCTCGCTGGCTAACGCCTCGCACACACCGTGAATGATGCGGGCCTGAAATCGTTTGGGGACAAAACCCGTCGACTGCGGCGCCGTGATGGCTTGGACGGCATTCATGAGGTGGGTCTTTCAGAAGACGGTGCAGCTACTGGTTTGCGCCGTAGGCGGCCACTTTGCTGGCCGTGCAGCAGCGCCCGCGTCAACGACAAACTTTCAACCTCGCGCCCCAATGCAGCAAAGTGTTCTCGCACCGTCGCAGGCCGCGTGGAATAAACGCGCAGTTGGCGGCCCGGCAACGCGGCGAGCGCCTCCAACGTGGCGTGGGTCAGCTTGTGGCACAGAACGGTCAGCACGCCATCGTCCGCGTTTTGCACCAGTACATTGACGCCGTTGCTTGCTGGCGGCACAGGCCGGGCCACCTGGCCTAGGCGCAAGGTCAACAACTGAAACGCCTGTGCGCAACTGGAGTCAAACGGCGCGTCGCCGGGGGCTATTTTGTCGAGTTGCAGGTAGGCAAAGCTGTTGTGGGCCAGCGTAGCGTCAGACTCGATCACCTTGCGAATGCGCGTCGCACAGACATCGCGACACAGGTTTTTAGTAGGTTCCTTGGTGGTCGCTTCGGTGCTGGAGCACAGAATGAACTTGCGGGGTGGTGCATCCGTGTTTTGAGCCCGATCCAGTGCATTGAGCGCCAGCACCGCGTGGCCGGTGGTGCCGCTGCCCGCGAAGAAATCCAGCACGGTGTCGCCAGGGCGGCTGGCTTGGGCGATCAGGCCTTGAATGAGAGAAATTGGTTTGGGATAGGGGAAGGCTTTGGAACCAAGCAGGTTTTTGATTTCTTCGGTGGCTACACCGCCGCGTGCGCTGCGCAGCACTACTGGTTCATCGCCGTTCTCGTCTTCCAGCGCCACGACCTCTTCGTTTTGCCCGGCAATCCAGCTACTCAAGGGCGCCAGCCTCTCGGCTTCTGGCTTGGCCGTCCATAGTTCTTTGCGCGACGGGCGGCCCGGAGCAATAGGTTTGCCGACCCAAAAATCGATGTCAGGCAGGTCTTCGCGTAAGAGAGGCGTTTTCTTTTTTGGCAGCATCGGCCCGGTGCCTGCGGCAATGGCGGCGCTCAGGGCGGCGCGGGTTTCAAACCGCATCACGTCTTCGGACTTGCAGGGCGGGAAATAAATCAGCTTCTTCTCAATCAAGCCTTCCATGGTGTCGCTGCGCAGGCTGTCCAGAGCGTTTGAGATAGCTGCTTCGTCACTGTTTAAGCGCAGGCGGATTTCTTTCTCAGAGGCAAATCGCCATGTGCTGTCGGGGTCGCAGGGATACCAGTATCCGGTTTCAGGGTTCTGAATCGGGTAGTAGGTGTTTTTGCGCTCAATAAGTGTTTTGTTTGCAGTCAACGGCTGCGGCGACCAGTCGCCGCGCGGGTCGTTGTCCGGATTGCGGAATTTGCTGCGGTTGGTGGCGCGGCCATTGAACTGGAAGCCGGGGTTGGCGTACACCAGCACATGCTCATGCACGTGGCTAAAGCGTTGGCTCAAGTCATTGCCGGTGTCTTTGGTGCGCCACACCAGGCTACCCACCCGCCGCCCCGGAAACACCTCGTCCATCAGCAACTCCAGCCGCGCGCGGTTTTCGTCGTTGATGCTGACCATGATCACGCCGTCTTGGCTCAAGAGGTCTTTGGCCAGTGTGAGGCGCTGGTACAAAAACTCCAGCCACTGGCTGTGCCGCCAGCGGTCATTCGCGCCGACGTAGCGGTCGTTGTAAACCCAGTCTTTGTTGCCGGTGTTGTAGGGCGGGTCGATGTAGATCACGCGGATTTTTCCGGTGTGCGTGCTTTTTAAAAGGCGCAGGCTGTCGAAGTTGTCGCCCTCAATGATCAGGTTCGGCGTGCCCGGCCCGGTTACGTTGTCCAAGCCATGGGAATCCGCCTCCACCAGGCGCGGCAGCACGATGTTGGCGTTCAGCACTGCATCCCGCTCGATGGCGCTGCTCTCCCAGTAAAGCCCCAGTTTCTGCTTGGTCAAATGTTCGGTAAGCAGGCGCCGCAGTTGCGGCGCGCTCAGGTGCGCCAGGTTTTGCAGCAGGTCTTTGGGGGTGCTCATTTCTGACTCAACCAGTTCTCCACCCGCAAGCCCGGTACCCGGCGAAATTCGGCTTCGTTGTCAGTGACCAGTGTGCAATCAAGCGCCAGGGCGTGAGCGGCGATCAGGGTGTCGTTGGGGCCGATGGGGGTGCCCTGGCGTTCCAGATAGGCGCGGATGGTGGCGTAGTGGGGAACCACGTTCTGCGCTAGCGTCAACACCGGTATGAACTGGAGAAGTTGAGTAATTTTTTTGAGAAGCACCGTTGATTCGACGCGTGCTGCGCCAAACATGAGTTCACATTCAACGACCACGCTGGTAATTAGGGCTCCTGGCTGTTGGTCAAACAGGTCACGCAGTCGTTGGCCCAGTGGTTCGTGGGGGTATTTGATGACATTGGAGAGAATGTTGGTGTCCAGCAGCCATCTGGGTTTAGCAATTGTGCTGGTCATAAAACGATGTCGTCGAGTGGCAGCAAACCTTCATCAACATCAGGAAAATCTTCTTCCATCGTCTCCCAGGAATCGAGCAGTTCTCGCAGCGAGCCTTTTTTTGTCTCAATTGGGGTTATCACAAGCGTGTTCCCTACTTGTCGAATTTCAGCCTCTTTGCCGGGCAATTCAAATTCTTTGGGAATGCGTACCGCTTGGTTGGCCCCGTTGCGAAACAGGCGCACGTGGCGGGGCGGAACCTCCACGGTATAGGCTGCTATCTTTTCTGAAACGATGGGCATGGTGATTCTCCTTGTTGCTGCGGCGCGTGATCAGTTTAGCATATGCCGAGGCATATGTCACGCAGTAAGAATCATGCCACTACCGGCTGCCCCAGCCCGCGCAAGACATCCCGCACCATCTGTGCCCGGTCCCTACTCTCGGGCAAAGCGCGCTCGATCCGCAGCTTCTCGTTGCCGACCAGTTTGATGTGCTTGTTTTTCTGAATCATCGCCATAATTTTCATCGGGTCAATCGGGGGATCTTTCTTGAAGGTGATGGTGATGACACCCGGTGCGGCATCAACCTTTACCACGCCGTAGGGCTTGGCGATGACGCGCAGTCGGTGCACATCAATCAGTGTTTGCGCCTGGGCCGGCAGTTTGCCGAAGCGGTCCACGATTTCTTCCAGCAGCGCGTCGATCTGGTCCGTATTTTTGGCGGTCGCCAGCTTTTTGTAAAAACTCAAACGCAGGTGCACATCGCCGCAGTAATCGCTCGGCAGCAGGGCCGGGGCGTGCAGGTTGACGTCAGTGGTGACTTTGAGCGGACTGAGCAAATCGGGCTCGATGCCGGCTTTCAGGCAGCGCACCGCCTCAGCCAGCATTTCGTTGTAGAGCTGAAAGCCGATTTCCAGCATGTTGCCGCTCTGGTTTTCCCCCAGCACCTCGCCGGCACCGCGAATTTCCAGATCGTGCATGGCGAGGTAGAAGCCCGAGCCCAACTCTTCCATGGCCTGAATCGCATCGAGCCGTTGGCTGGCCTGCTTGGTCAGACCTTCCAGATCGGGCACCATCAGGTAGGCATAGGCCTGGTGGTGGCTGCGACCGACCCGTCCCCGCAACTGGTGCAACTGGGCCAGGCCAAACTTGTCGGCCCGGCTCATCACGATGGTGTTGGCGGTCGGCACGTCAATGCCGGTCTCGATGATGGTGGAGCACAGCAGCAGGTTGTAGCGCTGGGCGACAAAGTCGCGCATTACGCTCTCCAACTGGCGCTCGGGCATCTGGCCGTGGGCGACGGCAATGCGGGCTTCGGGCAGCAGCTCTTCGAGCTTGGCGCGGCGGTTCTCGATCGTCTCCACCTCATTGTGCAAAAAGTAAATCTGCCCGCCGCGCTTGAGCTCGCGCAGCACGGCCTCGCGGATAACGCCGTTGCCCTCAGATCGCACAAAGGTCTTGATCGCCAGGCGGCGCTGCGGTGCGGTGGCAATCACGCTCAGGTCACGCAGACCCTCCAGCGCCATGCCCAGGGTGCGCGGGATGGGGGTGGCGGTGAGCGTGAGCACATCGACCTCGGCGCGCAGCGCTTTCATGGCCTCCTTGTGGCGCACGCCAAAGCGGTGTTCCTCGTCGATGATGAGCAGGCCCAGGTCGTGAAACTTGGTTGATTCACTGAGCAGTTTGTGGGTGCCGACCACGATGTCCACCGTGCCGTCGGCCAGGCCCTTGAGGGAGGCCGTGACTTCCTTGCCCGAGCGAAAGCGCGACACCTCGGCCACTTTCACCGGCCATTTGGCAAAGCGGTCCACCAGCGTCTGGAAGTGCTGTTCGGCCAAGAGCGTAGTTGGCGCCAGAAAGGCCACCTGCTTGCCGCCGGTGATGGCAATGAAGGCGGCGCGCAGTGCCACCTCGGTCTTGCCAAAACCGACGTCGCCGCAAATCAGGCGGTCCATCGGGCGCGGGCTGATCATGTCCTGAATGACGGCGTGGATGGCGGCGCTCTGGTCCGCCGTTTCCTCAAAACCGAAGTCGTTGGCAAAGGTTTCGTAATCGTTTGGCGAGTAGCGGAAGGCGTGGCCTTCGCGTGCCGCGCGCCGGGCGTAGATATTGAGCAGTTCAGCCGCTGAGTCACGCACCTGCTCGGCTGCTTTGCGTTTGGCTTTCTCCCACTGGCCGGAACCAAGACGATGCAGCGGCGCCTCGTCGGCACTGACGCCGGTGTAGCGGCTGATCAATTGCAACTGGCTCACCGGCACGTACAGGGTGGCTTTGTCGGCGTACTCCAAGTGCAAGAACTCCTGCACCTCGGGCTCGCCATTGGCCTGCAAGTTACCCAGGTCCAGGTTGATCAGCCCTTTGTAGCGGCCGATGCCGTGGGCCGAATGGACGACCGGGTCACCGATATTGAGCTCGCTCAGGTCTTTGATGAGCGCTTCGACGTCGCTCACCTGCTCCTGTTTTTTGCGCCGCCGTGTGGTGGGTCCGGCGGCGAACAGCTCGGTCTCGGTGACGAAGTCGATGCCGGCTTCAAGCCAACTGAAACCAGTGTTCAGTAAAGAAGTGGCAATGCCCAGTTTTCCATCGCTGATCTGAAATTCTGCGAGGGAATCAAATGAGGGCGGGCTCAGGTGGCTGGCGTGCAGAAAGTCCAGCAGACTGGTTTTGCGGCCTTCGCTTTCGGCCAGTACCAGGACCCGGTGCGCTGTGTTACGGATATGCTCTTTGAGCCGGCGCAACGGTTCTTCCGCGCCACGCACAACGGACAGTTCACCAAGTCTTTGAAACAGTGCGTTGTCCGCTACATCTTCAATGGCAGGCCGAATCGCTAACTGGGCATGCTGATTAACCCGGGCATAAAACTGCTCGGTACCCAGAAACAAGGCCTCGGGCGGCAGCACCGGGCGCTCGCTGTCGCCCTGCAGCAACCGGTAGCGGTCTTTGGTGTCTGCCCAAAAGCGCTGGAAGACCGGTTCCAGGTCGCCATGCAGCACCACGGTGGCGTCGGCGCCCAGGTAGTCGAACACGGTGGCCGTTTCTTCAAAGAACAACGGCAGGTAGTACTCGATGCCGGCCGTGGCGACGCCATTGCCCATGTCCTTGTAGATGCGACTCCTGGTTGGGTCGCCTTCCAGCAGTTCACGCCAGCGGCTGCGAAAGCGGGCACGGGCCTCGTCGTCCATCGGGAATTCACGCCCTGGCAGCAAGCGCACCTCGGGCACCGGGTACAGGCTGCGCTGGCTGTCGGGGTCAAAGGTGCGGAGGCTGTCGATCTCGTCGTCAAACAAATCGACACGGTAGGGCACCGGGCTGCCCATCGGGAAGAGGTCTATCAGCCCGCCGCGCACCGCGTATTCGCCGGGGCTGACCACTTGCGTGACATGGCTGTAGCCGGCCAGCGTGAGTTGCGCCTTGAGTCGGGCCTCGTCCAGCTTTTGCTTGACCTTGAAGTGAAAGGTGTAGCCCGCCAGAAAAGCCGGCGGCGCCAGCCGGTACAGTGCGGTGGTGGCGGGGACGATGACCACATCGGCCCCGGTCTCCTTGTCGCGCTGGCCACCTGTAACATGCAGGCGCCATAAAGTGGCCAGCCGCTCGCTGATCAGGTCCTGGTGCGGTGAAAACGTATCGTAGGGCAGGGTTTCCCAGTCCGGAAACAGGGCGCAGCGCAAGTCGGGCGCGAAGAACGCAATCTCGTCCAGCAGGCGCTGGGCATCGGTGGCGTTGGCCGTCACAATGGCCGTGAGTTTGTGGCCGACTTTTTCGCGCTGGCCCAACTGCGCGAGCAGCAAGGCATCGGCTGAACCGGTTGGCTGGGGCAGGGTGTAGCGTTTGCCGGGGTGCAGTTTGGGTAAATCCATGAACCGCGTATTTTAGAATGGAGGCCAAGACCATGACTGACCACCAACACAATCTCCCCTCCGAGTCCCGCTTCTGGGCCCTGATTCCCTGTGCTGGTTCGGGCTCGCGCGCAGGTGCCGACGGACCCAAACAGTACCGGCAACTGGCGGGCCAGCCGATGGTGCTGCACACCCTGGCGGCCTTTGCCGGGGTTGCCAGAATCGCCAACAGCGCCGTGGTGGTAGCCGTGGATGACGATTTCTTTACATCGCAGGAAGCGACTTATTTAATTGCCAACCGCGGCGGAGCAACGCGGGCTGCCAGTGTTTTTAATGGTTTAAATTTTCTGTTGCAACAGGGTGCCGTTGCACACGACTGGGTGTTGGTGCATGACGCCGCACGTTGCCTGATCACGCCGGGGCAAATTGACGCCTTGATCGACGCCTGTGCGACTGACGAAGTCGGCGGCTTGCTGGCCCACCCCTTGTCTGATACGCTGAAAAGTGAAGCCGGCGGCCGGGTCGCGGCAACCCTGGCGCGCAGCGACAAATGGTTGGCCCAGACGCCACAGATGTTTCGCATCGGCATGCTGATGGACGCACTCAAGCAGGCAGGGGACAAGGTGACCGATGAATCCAGCGCCATGGAGGCCATGGGTTTGAGTCCGAAGCTGGTGCCGGGTAGCGCGCAGAACTTCAAAGTCACTTACCCCGAGGATTTTGCGCTGGCCGAGGCGGTGTTGAGCGCTCGCTTGAAGGGCGGCCATCCCGCGCTTATTCAGTCCGTGGCGGGTTTAAAAGGTAAATGACATGAATTTCAGAATTGGTGAAGGCTGGGATGTGCACGCCCTGGTGGCCGGGCGAAAACTCATCATCGGTGGCGTGGAGATTCCCTTTCATTTGGGTCTGCTCGGCCACTCGGATGCGGATGTGCTGCTGCACGCCATCACCGATGCTTTGCTGGGCGCAGCAGCGCTGGGCGACATCGGCACCCATTTTCCCGACACCGATACGCGCTTCTCGGGCGCCGATTCGCTGGTGTTGTTGACCGAGGCGGCACGCCGCGTGCGCGAGAAGGGCTTTGAGATCGGCAATGTGGACAGCACCGTGATTGCACAGGCGCCCAAATTGATGCCACACATTGCCGCCATGCGCTCCCGGATTGCACTGGCGTTGGCCGTCAAGGTGGACCAGGTCAACGTCAAAGCCAAGACGGCAGAAAAGATGGGGCCGGTAGGCCTTGGTCAGGCGATCGAAGCGCGGGCGATTGTGTTGCTGTTCTAATTTATGTGAAAAGTGGCTCCAACCAACGGTTGGCGGGCACAAGCAGCTATTATTTTGATAGCGTGTGAAGTGGAATGTCTCGTTCCACTGCCAACGCATCCAGCGCCTTGCGGGTCATGTTGAGCAGGTAAGCAGCGATGGTCCGATGGGTAGCCGGCGCCAACATCGTCAGGATATTGGCGTATTGAACCCCCGCCGCTGCGCAAAGGGCTTTGGCAAAGTGGGGCTCCAGCGCGGCCACCGCAACGCGGCCGTCCCGACAGGAGTAGACGCGGTAACCGGCGTGGCCACCGCCCACCGCTGCGCCCGGCGTGGTCAGCCCCCAAGCGCGTGGCAAGGCCAGATAAGCCGCAGCTTCAGACAGTGCCACTTCAATGTAGTGACCTTTCCCTGCTTTGTGCTGAAGCAGCATCGTTTTAAGGACCGCCTCCGAGGCCATCAGCGAGCCGCCCATGTCGGCATACAGGGTGGCGGGCAGGTCCAGACCGCCCACCAAGTCGTTCTCCGCCAAGTAGGTGAGATCGTGCCCTGGCTCCTCACCACGAGCGCCGGGGGCGCCCACAATCGCCACCATGGAGAGGGCAGGGTAGCGCTGGTGCAGAGCCTTCCACCCCAGCCCCAGTTTGAGTAAAGCGGAAGGGCGGAATGAGGTCAACAAAACATCAGTTTTGGCCAACTCCCGGTGCAGGGTTTTCTGGCCTTTTTCGGTCTTGAGGTCGGCCACTGCCACGCGAACGCCTTGAAGCATGGCATCGTAAGCGGTCCGGTTGTACCCACTCATGGGATCACCCGACGTGCCCGGCGCCGAATCGGGGACTGTGCCGGGAGGCGGGGGCGGCTCCAGCTTGACGCAGGACGCTCCCATTTGCTGGCAACGCATCAAAGCGGCCGGGCCGGGCAGGTTCAGGCTCAGGCTGAGCACACGCACGCCGCGCAGCGGGCGCAAGGCGGGCGATGTGGGCACGCAGGAGGGGTCGTTTTTTGGGGCGGTCATGGTGTTTTTTGAACCGGCGTTAAGCTGTCGTATTACTCGGGTTTGACGATTTGCGCTACGGTCTGGCGTATCAGCGTGAGCGTGGCCTGCTGGGTCAGTGTGGCTGGGCGCAACGAACTGGTGGCCAGTGACACCTTGGTGCGCAGCGCCGGCTCAAAGATGGTGCGCACCGAAAACGCAGACGGTCTGACGGAGTTGGCTACCGCGTTGCGCGAAAGCACGGCGCAGCCCGCGCCATCAGCCACCAAGTCAAGGATGGCTGATACGCCGTCGATTTCCAGTGCAATTTTCAGGCGGCAGCCAATGCTGGCCATTTCCGACTCCACATGCATGCGAATGGCGTTGGGCCGACTGGGAATCACCAAGGGCAGTAGCGAGACGGCCTGGAGCGAAATGGGTCCGGGCGAGGGGTCTTCCTGCAAACCCGGCGGGCGGGCCCGCACCAGCAACAGGTCCTCTTCCAATAACGGGGCAATTTCTATTTCGGTGCTTGGCTGGGTGTTGTAAAGCACGGCAATGTCCAGCCGCCCGTTCACCAGTGCCTCTTGCATGGCCACCGACAGACCTTCGCTGATGGAGATGGTGGCATCGGGCATCTGCTGGCGAAAGGCCCTTGTCAGTGGCACCGTCAGCACCCGTGCCAGGGTAGTGGGCAAGCCGACCGCTACGCGACCGGCCAGCGCACCCCGCACCCGGCCCAGTTCCTCGCGGGCACGCTCTACCTGGTGCAAAATGCCGCGTCCATGCGCCAGCAGCAGTTTGCCGGCCTCGGTCGGTACGGCACCGCGCCCGTTGCGCGTCAACAAGTTTTGTCGCAGTTCCACCTCCAGCAGGCGCACCTGGCGACTGAGCGCGGGTTGAGCTACGTCCAATGCAATGGCCGCCCGGGTGAAACTGCCCAGCTCGGCGACGCGCACAAAGTACGCCAGTTGTTTAAGGTCCATCTCGGGTGATTAGTGAATAGCTGATGGTCAATTATGCCAATTTGAGATAGCTGCTAGTCGCGTCGCTGGCTTATCAAGGGCATGTGTTTCGGTCAAAATAGGGTCCATGCAAACCGCTATTCCCACCTTGTTCATGCGCGGCGGCAGTTCGCGCGGGCCATTTTTTCTGGCCTCTGACCTGCCGTCTGACATCGCCACCCGTGACCGTGTGCTGCTGGCTGTTATGGGTTCGCCCGACCGGCGGCAGATTGACGGCTTGGGCGGCGCACATCCCTTGACCAGCAAAGTCGGCATTGTGAGCCGCAGCAGCACACCCGGTGTGGCGCTGGACTTCCTGTTTGCGCAGCTTCAACCTGACAAGGCCATGGTGGACACCAGCCCCAACTGCGGCAACATGCTGGCCGCTGTGGTGCCGTTCGCGCTGGAGTGTGGCCTGATTGAGCCGCAGGGTGATACCACCACAGTTCGTGTACTGACCCTCAATACCGACATGCAGTGCGACGTGACTGTGCAAACACCCATGGCACAGAGCGGCCACCAGATGCGCTACGACGGTGACGCCAGAATTGACGGTGTGCCCGGCAGTTCCGCGCCCATCACCATCAATTTTCTGGACACCGCAGGTTCGGTGTGCGCCGGCTTGCTGCCGACCGGCAAAGTGCGCGATGTGGTGACGGTGGAGGGCAATGGCTTCGAGCCTTTCACCCTGCCAGTGACCTGCATCGACAACGGCATGCCATTGGTGATGTTTCGTGCCAGCGATGTGGGGCGCACCGGCTACGAGACGGTGGCCGAGATGAATGCGGACACCGAGCTCAAAACCCGCATTGAAGCCCTGCGCCTGAAGACCGGGCATTTAATGGGTCTGGGTGATGTCAGCGCCAGGAACTACCCCAAGATGACGTTGATTGCAGCACCGCGCGAAGGGGGCAGTTTGTGCACCCGCAGCTTCATTCCGCACGTCTGTCACGACGCCATTGGTGTGCTGGCCGCCGTCACCGTGGGCACTGCTTGCGTGCTCAAGGGCTCGGTGTGCGACGGTATGGCCGTCATGCCTCTACCGGTTAGCAAACTGGAGAACGAATCTGACGCTTTGGGCGACAGCAAGACCGTGTCGGTGGAGCACCCCACCGGCGAATTCAGTGTGGAACTGGGCCTGGACCCGGCGAACCCGCAACAAGTCACCCGCGCCGCATTACTGCGCACTGCGCGCCTGATCATGCGCGGCGAGGTGATGATTCCCGCCACTGTCTGGGCCGGCAAGTAAACCTACCGCATCGCTACAAGATCACGAAACCCCCTGGAGAACTCACATGAAGCGAACCCTGATCATCGACTGCCATGGCCATTACACCACGGCGCCCAAGGCGCTGGAAGAGTGGCGCAACAAGCAGATCGCCGGCATCAAGGCTCCGGCCGTGGGCCCCAAAGTGGCTGACCTCAAAATCAGCGACGACGAGCTGCGCGAGTCGATCGAGAGCAACCAGTTGCGTCTGATGAAGGAGCGTGGTAGCGATCTCACCATCTTCTCGCCACGCGCCAGCTTCATGGCCCACCACATCGGTGACTTCAACATCAGCTCGACCTGGGCTGCCATCTGCAACGAGCTGTGCTACCGCATCTCCCAACTGTTCCCCGATCATTTCGTGCCCGCCGCCATGCTGCCGCAAAGCCCCGGTGTGGACCCCAGCACCTGCATTCCCGAGCTGGAGAAGTGCGTCAAGCAATACGGCAACGTCGGCATCAACCTGAATCCCGACCCCAGCGGCGGCCACTGGACTTCGCCCCCGCTGTCGGATCGTCACTGGTATCCAATCTACGAGAAGATGGTGGAGTACGACATCCCGGCGATGATTCACGTCTCCACCAGTTGCAACGCCTGCTTCCACACGACCGGTGCCCACTACCTGAACGCCGACACCACGGCCTTCATGCAGTGTCTGACCAGTGACCTGTTCAAGGATTTCCCGACGCTCAAGTTCATCATCCCGCACGGTGGCGGCGCGGTGCCCTACCACTGGGGGCGTTTTCGCGGTCTGGCTCAGGAACTTAAAAAACCGCTGCTGAGCGAGCACCTGCTGAACAACATTTTCTTTGACACCTGCGTCTACCACCAGCCGGGCATTGATTTGCTCAATACTGTGATCCCGGTCAAGAACGTGCTGTTCGCCTCGGAGATGATAGGCGCGGTGCGCGGCATTGATCCCGAAACCGGTAACTACTATGACGACACCAAGCGCTACATCGAAGCGTCAAAAATACTGAGTGATACTGACCGTTTCCAAATTTACGAAGGCAACGCGCGGCGCGTATTCCCGCGTCTGGACGCGGCGCTGAAAGCGAAAGGGAAATGACCATGAACCATCTCGCAAGCACCCTCGGCGTCGTCAAGCGCAACATCGTGCGCGCCGACAAGGCCGCCGTTGAAAAACTCTCGCGTTTCGGCGTCGCCACCGTGCACGAAGCCATGGGCCGCATGGGCCTGATGAAGCCTTACATGCGGCCGATTTACGTGGGTGCTCATCTCTGCGGCCCGGCCGTCACGGTGTTGCTGCATCCCGGCGACAACTGGATGATGCATGTGGTGGCCGAACAGCTACAGTCTGGTGATGTGGTGGTGGTGGCCTGCACGGCAGACAGCACCGATGGCTTCTTTGGCGACTTGCTCGCCACTTCGTTCAAGGCGCGTGGCGCCGAGGGCCTGGTCATCGACGGTGGCGTGCGCGACATCAAGGACCTCACCGCCATGGGCTTCCCCGTATTCTCCCGGGCGATCCATGCCAAGGGTACGATCAAGGCGACCATCGGCTCGGTCAACATTTCCGTGGTGTGTGCGGGTGCCCAGGTCAATCCCGGTGACGTGGTGCTGGCCGACGACGACGGCGTGGTGGTGGTGCCGGCCGCCGTGGCCCGGCAAGTTGCCGATGCGGCCGAAGTGCGCGAAAGCCTTGAGGCTGAAAAACGCGCCAAGCTGGCCGCCGGCGTGCTGGGCCTGGACATGTACAACATGCGCGAGCCGCTGGCCAAGGCCGGGCTGAAATATATAGACTGATAAATTGCGGGACAGACCGCAGTTACGCGAAGCGAACAAGCTCTGTCCCCAACACTTTAGAAATTGCGGGACAGACCACAACTACGCGAAGCGAACAAGCTCTGTCCTCAACAATTCAAGGCGAGCTCTGCCCTCAACTGATTGGAAAAGCTAATGGAATTCACCAAAACTCATGGCTGGCTTGACTGGTACGTCGGCCCTAGCAAACCCCGTTTCAAGCTGCCACCCGGTGCGGTGGACGCGCACTGCCATGTGTTTGGCCCCGGCGCGCAATTCCCCTATGCGCCCGAGCGCAAGTACACGCCCTGCGATGCGTCCAAAGAGCAGCTGTTCGCCCTGCGTGACCACCTGGGTTTTGATAAAAACGTGATCGTGCAGGCCACCTGCCACGGCTCCGATAACCGTGCCCTGGTCGATGCCCTGAAAGCCTCCAGCAACAAGGCCCGCGGCGTGGCCACCGTCAACCGCAACGTGACCGATGCCGAGCTCAAAGAGATGCACGCCGCCGGTGTGCGCGGCACGCGCTTTAACTTCGTCAAGCGCCTGGCCGACTTCACGCCGCGCGAGGTGCTGCTGGAGATTGCAAACCGCATTGCGCCACTGGGCTGGCATGTGGTGATTTATTTCGAGACGCATGACCTGCCCGAGCTGTACGACTTCTTCACCGCGCTGCCGACCACGGTGGTGGTGGACCACATGGGCCGGCCCGATGTGACGAAGCCGGTGGACGGCCCCGAGTTTGAGCTGTTCATGAAAATGATGCGCGAGCACCCCAATATCTGGAGCAAGGTGAGCTGCCCCGAGCGTCTGAGCGTGGGCGGCCCGCCGGCCCTGAACGGCGAGCAGAACGCCTACCGCGACGTGGTGCCCTTCGCCCGGCGCCTGGTCGAGACCTTCCCCGACCGCGTGCTCTGGGGGACCGACTGGCCGCACCCCAACCTCAAAAACCACATGCCTGACGATGGCCTGCTGGTGGACTACATTCCCCACATCGCCACCACGCCCGAGCTGCAGAAAAAGCTGCTGGTGGACAATCCGACCCGGCTATATTGGAGTTAACAACCACCACCCGTTCGGGCTGAGCCGGTCGAAGCCACCCTTCGACCGGCTCAGGGAGAACGGATAAGGGAAACCCTCATGGCACTCGAAAAACCCTACCTCAGCGTTCCCGGCACCACCATTTTTGATGCCGAGCAATCCCGCCTGGGCTACCACCTCAACCAGTTCTGCATGTCGCTCATGAAGGCGGCCAACCGCGAGCGCTTCAAGGCCAACGAGCGGGCCTACCTCGACGAGTGGCCGATGACCGAAGAGCAGAAGCAGGCGGTTTTGGCGCGCGACCTTAACCGCTGCATTGCCGCCGGCGGCAACATCTACTTCCTGGCCAAAATCGGCGCGACCGACGGCAAGAGCTTCCAGCAGATGGCGGGCAGCATGACCGGTATGACCGAAGACGAATACCGCGACATGATGGTCAGGGGTGGCCGCTCCGTCGAAGGCAACCGCGTTGTCGGCGAAGACGGCGACGCGCAGGCCCACCGCCAACCCCAAGGCAAAGCCGGCCAGAAAGCGAGTGCCTGAACATGGCCAAAATTACCGCATCCGTTTATACCTCCCACGTGCCCGCCATTGGCGCGGCCATCGACCTGGGCAAGACCCAAGAGCCTTACTGGCAGCCCGTGTTCAAGGGCTACGACTACTCCAAGCAGTGGCTCAAGGACAACAAGCCGGACGTCATTTTTCTGGTTTACAACGACCACGCCACCGCTTTCAGCCTGGAGATAATTCCCACTTTTGCCATTGGCTGTGCCGCATCGTTCGCGCCGGCTGACGAAGGCTGGGGCCCGCGCCCTGTACCCAAGGTTATTGGCCACCCGGAGCTGGCCGCGCACATTGCGCAGTCTGTGATCCAGCAGGACTTCGACCTGACCATCGTCAACAAGATGGACGTGGACCATGGCCTGACCGTGCCGCTGTCCCTGATGTGTGGCCAGCCGCAGGCCTGGCCCTGCCCGGTGATCCCGTTCGCCGTCAACGTGGTGCAGTACCCCGTGCCCTCGGGCCGGCGCTGCTTCGAACTCGGCAAGGCCATCCGCAAGGCGATCGAAAGCCTTGACAAGCCGCTCAATGTGCAGATATGGGGCACGGGCGGCATGAGCCACCAGTTGCAGGGCCCGCGCGCCGGCTTGATCAACAAGGCGTTTGACAACGCCTTTCTGGACCAGCTGATCGCTGATCCCGACGCCCTGGCCAGCAAGCCGCACATCGACTACGTGCGAGAAGCGGGTTCCGAAGGCATTGAGTTGGTGATGTGGCTGATCGCCCGTGGCGCCATGTCCGACGTGGCCGGTGGCCCCGCGCCCAAAGTCAAGCACCGCTTTTACCATGTGCCCGCGTCGAACACCGCCGTGGGGCATTTGATTCTGGAAAACAAGTAACACCCGTTCGGGCTGAGCTTGTCGAAGCCTTACCCTTCGACCCTTCGTCAAGCTCAGGACAGGCCAAGCTCAGGGCGAACGGATGCGAAATAGCAAGAACGGATACAAAGGAGTTAAACCATGAGCAAAACCATCAAAGTCGCTCTCGCGGGCGCTGGTGCTTTCGGCATCAAACACCTCGACGGCATCAAAAACATCGACGGCGTCGAAGTCGTCTCGCTGATCGGGCGCCGCCTCGACCAGACCCAGGAAGTGGCCGGCAGGTACGGCATCGGGCACGTCACCACCGACCTGGCCGAGAGCTTGGCCATGAAGGACGTGGACGCCGTCATCCTGTGCACTCCCACGCAGATGCACGCCGCGCAGGTGATCCAGTGCCTGAAGGCCGGCAAGCATGTGCAGGTCGAAATCCCGATAGCCGACAGCCTGAAGGATGCCGAAGAAATCGTGCGTATGCAGAAGCAGGCCGGCCTGGTCGCCATGGGTGGCCACACCCGCCGCTTCAACCCCAGCCACCAGTACGTGCACCAGAAGATCAAGGCCGGCGAGTTCAATATCCAGCAGTTGAACGTCCAGACCTATTTCTTCCGCCGCACCAACATCAACGCCATGGGCCAGGCCCGATCCTGGACCGACCACCTGCTGTGGCACCACGCGGCCCACACGATCGACCTGTTTGCGTATCAGTGCGGCAGCCCCATCGTCAAGGCCAACGCGATCCAGGGCCCGATCCATCCGACGCTGGGCATTGCGATGGACATGTCGATCCAGCTCCAGGCCGCCAACGGCGCCATCTGCACGCTGAGCTTGAGCTTCAACAACGACGGCCCGCTGGGCACCTTCTTTCGCTACATCGGCGACACCGCGACCTACATCGCGAGCTACGACGACTTGTTTACGGGCAAGGAAGAGAAGATCGATGTCAGCAAGGTGGATGTGTCCATGAACGGCATCGAGCTGCAGGACCGCGAATTCTTCGCCGCCATTCGCGAGGGCCGCGAACCCAATTCCAGCGTGGCCCAGGTGCTGCCCTGCTACCAGGTGCTGCACCAGTTGGAGCAGCAGTTGAAGTAAGGGTTCGTTCGGCAGAGCATGGGCCGGTCAGTTGCCGAAATCCATGGGCAGGCCGACGTAGTTTTCTGCAATGGTGCGCGAACCGGCTTCGGAGTTGAGCAGGTAGTCGAGTTCGGCTTCCTGGAACTTGGCGCCGATGGCACCGTCATCGGGGAAGCGGTGCATCAGCATGGTGAACCACCACGAGAAGCGCTCACCCTTCCAGATGCGCTTGAGGCAGCGTTCGGAATAGGTGTCAATGCCGGCTTCGGTTTTGTCCTGGTAGTACTCGATGATCGCGCTGGAGAGGTACTTCACATCGGTCGCGGCCAGGTTCAGGCCCTTGGCGCCGGTCGGCGGCACGATGTGACCGGCGTCGCCCGCCAGGAACATGCGGCCAAAGCGCATCGGCTCGGTGATGAAGCTGCGCAGCGGTGCAATGCTCTTCTCAATCGACGGCCCGGTGACCAGCTTTTCGCGACCCTCGCCGTCCAGGCGCAGGCGCAGCTCCTGCCAGAACGCACCGTCAGTCCACTCTTCCACCTTGTCTGTCAGCGGCACCTGCAGGTAGTAGCGGCTGCGCGTCTTGCTGCGTTGCGAGCACAGGGCAAAACCGCGTGAGCTGTTGATGTAGATCAGTTCGTTGTGCACTGGGGGCGTATCGGACAGCAGGCCCAGCCAACCAAAGGGGTAGACCTTCTCAAATTCGGTGATGGCACTGCGCGGGGCGCTGGCGCGGCAGACACCGTGAAAGCCGTCGCAGCCAGCGATGAAGTCGCACTCGATCTGGTACTTCTTGCCGTCTTTTTCGTACGTCACGCGCGGCTTCCTGGTGTCGAAGTCGTGCACGGCCACGTTGTGCGCCTCATACACGGTGCTCAGACTGGCAGTGGTGCGCGCGTCCATCAGGTCCCGGGTCAGCTCGGCCTGGCCGTAGACCATGACGTTCTTGCCGCCGGTGAGCTTGTTGATGTCGACACGGTGGCGCTGGCCCTTGTAGAGCATCTCGAAGCCGCCGTGCACCAGGCCTTCCTTGTGCATGCGCTCGCCCACGCCCGCTTGGTCCAACAGGTCGATGCAAACCTGCTCCAGAATTCCGGCGCGGATTCGGCTAAGCACGTGGTCCCCGGTCTGGCGTTCGAGGAGGATGGCGTCGATACCGGCCCGATGCAGCAGTTGACCCAGAAGAAGACCCGATGGGCCGGCGCCGATGATGGCAACTTGTGTTCGCATGTTTGCATTTCCTGTGATGAAGGGCTCAAGCTTAGGCGGTCTGGCACTTTTCGCAAAGCATGATGCCCATCAATTGGGAGCTGTGTTCGGCAAGTCGCGCTCTGGGCGCTCAGAGTGCGGTGTAATGCCCGCTTGAACAAATATCAATTTGAAAGCAGCACGTGACCGACCCGCAACTCCCGCTTGGATTTGACAGCGCTGACATACCCGTGGCATTCGGGGTGAAGCCGAAACCCCGGCGTATATCGGCGCCGAAGGCCATCGCGGTGCTGGACGCCGAGGCCCTGGCCGCAACGCTCGACCGCCATCCCGACTATCGGGTACTGCGCCGTCTGCTTCCCATCCGTCACTTTGATCGCACACCAACAGGTCCGGTGATCCGGATTTTGGTGCTTGACACGGAGACCACCGGTCTTGACCCCTCCCGCGACCGGGTCATCGAGTTGGCCATGTTGAGCGTCGATGTGGATAGCACGACCGGCTTGCCGGTGGGTGACGTGCTGGTCTACGACGCTCTGGAAGACCCTGGCATGTCGATTTCCAGGGAGATACAGGCCATTACCGGTATTTCCAACGAGATGGTCCAGGGGCAGCATCTGGACGAGGCGAAGATTGCCGCCATGCTGGAGGGGGCTGACCTGGTGATTGCCCACAACGCCGGTTTTGACCGTCCTTTTTGTGAAGCGCGAATTCCTGGGTTTGCTCAATTGCCTTGGGGTTGCTCGTTCGCCGATATTGACTGGAAAAAGGAGGGCTACGGTTCAGCCAAGCTGACGTATCTGGCGATGGAGAAGGGCTGGTTTTATGACGCCCACCGTGCCGAGGTGGACTGCCACGCGTTGCTGGCGGTGTTGGGTGAACAGTTGCCCACTTCCAGTCAAACCGGACTGGCAAAAATCATCGCGGCCAGCCGCCTGCCGAGCTACCGGCTGCAGGCGACGAACGCACCTTTTGAGGCCAAGGATGTGCTAAAAGCACGGGCTTACCGTTGGAACCCGGAACAAAAAGTGTGGCACACCCGACTTGATGACGAAGCGCAGTTGACGGCCGAATTGGAGTGGCTCCGGGCGGCCGTCTACGGTGGCCGTATGGCACGTGTACAGGTGGAAAAAATGGATGCTGACGTGAAGTACTCAAGCCGGGCAGGGGTATTGTCAAACCGGGAGATTTGAAAGGCAGGCGGGGTAGAATCCCAGCTTCGCAAGGCCGGTTTGGCCAGCCAATCTCTGTTCTCCCTGGACTTGCTTGGGCCGTCGGCCAAGAGGGTCGCCAGGGGTGGTGGAGACCCCAAGGATCTTGATGAAATGTGTTGATGATTTCCGCCTGAAGTTTGGAAAAAAAGAGTTCGTGCCGATTTTGGTCGGGGGCATGGGGGTTGATATTTCAACTGCTGAACTGGCCCTCGAAGCGGCCCGGCTCGGCGGCATCGGACATCTCTCCGACGCCATGGTGCCCGACGTTTCCGACCGGCGTTTTGATACCAGTTTCGTCAAAGATAAAACCCGCTTCTACAAATACAACATCGACAATTCCGACAAGTCCATCATCAAGTTCGATCTGGTTGTGTTGGCCGAGGCAACCCGGCGCCACGTTGAAGCCACCATGCAGGCCAAGCGCAGCGAGGGCATGATTTTCGTCAACTGCATGGAAAAGCTGACCATGAACGCGCCGCGTGAGACGCTGCGGGTGCGCATGGCGTCTGCGCTGGACGCTGGCATTGATGGCATTACCCTGAGCGCCGGCCTGCATTTGGGCTCATTTGGGCTGCTTGCGGATCACCCACGGTTTCGTGATGCCAAGCTGGGCATCATCGTATCGTCAGTGCGGGCACTGCAACTATTTCTGCGCAAGAACGCAAAACTGAATCGTCTGCCCGACTATGTGATCGTGGAAGGCCCCCTGGCGGGTGGTCATCTGGGTTTTGGCATGGACTGGGCGCAATACGATCTGGCCACCATCGTCGCTGAAATCGTGCAGCACCTGAAAACTGAGCAACTTGATATTCCCGTGATTGCAGCGGGCGGTATCTTTACTGGTAGCGATGCGCTGTCATTTCTTGAAAATGGCTCTGCTGCAGTACAGGTTGCCACGCGTTTTACCGTGTCCAATGAATGCGGTTTGCCGGACAAGGTCAAACAGGAGTATTTCAAGGCCAGTGAAGACGACATCGTAGTCAATACCATCTCGCCGACGGGTTACCCGATGCGCATGCTCAAGAACACACCCGCCATCGGCTCGGGCATCCGTCCGGGCTGCGAGTCCTATGGCTACTTGCTTGACGGCAACGGCAAGTGCGACTACATCACGGCCTACAATCGCGAAGTGGCCCTGCACCCGGACGCCAAGACGATCTCGGTCATGGACAAGACCTGCCTGTGCACCCACATGCGCAACTTCAATTGCTGGACTTGCGGGCACACCACCTATCGCCTGAAGGACACGACGCACCGCCTGGAAGACGGCAGCTATCAGATGCTGAGTGCAGAGCACATCTTCAAAGATTACCAATTCAGCGTTGACCAGAAAATTGCTTTGCCGGGGTGATTGGCACTTGGCTGCGGCTTGACAATTTGATGTATTCGCGGGCTAATTGCGTTCTCATAAACTGAGTGCTTGAGAACCCCATTCAAGCGCCGAATTATCCAAGAAAATGCGACCGAACCACCCGAGTTCCATGCTTCCCGATGTCAATCAAAGCGATGTCACCGGTAGCGTCAACCTGGCCAGCCCCAAGGCCGTCGCGGATGCCGTTTGTGCCATTCTGGTACGACGCTACCCGGGATTCGACGAATCCGTATTGCGTCAGGGTTTCATTGATGTCGAAGATGCTTTCTGGGGCCGCTATCCGGGGCTGCTCCACTGTGACACTCCCTATCACGATCTGCGTCACTCCCTGAGCACCGCCTTGTTGATGGCGCGCATGGTGGATGGTTACGAAGCATCCCATGGCGCCGATGCATCCGCGCTTGGGCCCGATGAGGGTGCTCTGGCAGTACTGCTTGCCCTGTTCCATGACATCGGCTTTCTCCGCCGCGAGAGCGAGGCACACATGAACGGCGCCTGCCTGATCCACGATCACGAACAGCGTGGTGTGGACTTCATGCGAGCCTATCTGGCCCGAGAGCCTTTTGTCCGTTTTGCGGACCAGGCAGAACTGATCCATGCCACCAATTTCGCTCTTCCGATCGTCGACACCCTGCGCGGTCTGCCCCCGCAGCTTTTCGTTATTGGTCAGATGCTGGGCACCGCTGATCTGGTGAGCCAGATCGGCGGTCGCTATTATCTTGAGCGTTGTCGCCATTACCTGTTCCGGGAGTTTGTCGCAGCAGGAGTTGACCGAACAATCTCGCCTGGCGGAGAGACCATCGTCCTGTATGCCACGCCTGAAGATCTGCTGCGCAAGACACCGGGGTTTTACGAGCACCTCGTGAAGCGGCACCTGGAAGAAGATTTTGCGCAGGTCTATCGCTACATTGCCGCCCACTTTGGCGGCGACGATCCCTATGCCAGGGCCATGCAGCGCAACCTGAACTATCTGCGTGAACTGATCCAGCGCAACGATTTCTCCGCCCTGCGCCGAAAACCCGTTCCACTAATGCCTGTGCCGCCTGAATGAGTTGGCGGGACTGGCCTGAGAAGATTGTTTGCAAGCGTGAACTTCGTTTTGCCCGGTCGTTGACGAATGCCTCATTGCCAGTCTCTCGTTGGGTGCTCTTGAGAAGAAAACGACAGCAATTTATATCAGACGATTCCGGCTCTTGCAGCCTGCTCATTCGCATGGTAAGAACTGCGCACCATCGGGCCCGACGCTGCGTTCACAAAACCCATCTTGTAGGCTTCATCCTCATACATCTTGAAGGTGTCCGGGTGCACGTAGCGGCGCACCGGCATGTGGCCGCCGGATGGCTGCAAGTACTGGCCGATGGTCAACATGTTGACATCGTGCGCGCGCAGGTCGCGCATCACTTGCTGGATTTCCTCGTCGGTCTCTCCCAGCCCAACCATGAGGCCGGACTTGGTTGGTATGACGGGATGTCAATTGAGGTATTTGTATCAATCCCATCGGTTATCGCGCACTTGAACCTGGCCGTTTTCGACGCGTACAGGGAAGGTTCTGGTCGGCTCGTAAGCTGGCGCGGACAATGCCGCCCCGGTGCGAATGCAAAAGCGTGCGCCGTGGCGTGGGCAAACGATCTGGTCACCCTCGACGGCGCCGCCGGTGAGCTGTCCACCATCATGGGTGCAGACGTCTTCGATGGCGAAGTACTGGCCGTCGAGGTTGAATACGGCGATCTGCGCGTCGTCCACATCTATCACCCGCCGTTCGCCTGGCGCGAGCTCTTCGGCCCGCGCTACCGTGATCCATTCACTCATTTCAATCCTTCCGTTCTTCCTCGACGTTGTAGGCAGGCAATGTGCTGAGCCGTCCGTCTTCAACCGGGGCGCCCACTGTAAAGTGGTAGAAACTCTGCCACTCGCGTGAAACGATGCCAAAGGCCGTATGGACCGGATCGTCGAAGTAGCAACCGATCCCGGTGGCGCGAATGCCCGCCTCTTCGGCCTCCAGGTAAAGCAGTTGGCCCACCATGCCGGCCTCCCAGAACAGGTTGCGGTAGAAGGCTGCGCCGTAGGTGGCCAGGCTGTCCCTGTAGTCGGCGATCATGGCCAGGCTGAAGGCGCCATCGCCGGCGATCTCCTGGCCGCAGGAGACGGTGCTCGCCAGCGCTCGACAGTCCCCCTCCTGGAGCAGGTACAAGGGGAGCCCGGGCGGGCAGTGGGGCACGCGCTGCCAACCAAATTCTGAACCCATAACTGCCTTGAGAGTCTCGACCTTTTCCGGATCCCGGGCGAGTGCGTAGAGGCCAGGGGCCAAGCCATCGACACGGTGGACGAAGAGCCCGAGGTGAATGCGCGGCCGCCAGGGAATCGCGTCCCAGGGCATCGATCGTTGCCCTTGTGTCGGAATCAACCGGGCGAGCATGCGAAAAAATACGGCGCGCGAGATTGCCGTCGAGCTATCCATCGCTACCGCGCTGCGGCGGCCAAGAATGGCCTTCTCCGCGCTGAGCAGGCCCTGACAGACGGGTGTCCCGAAAAGCTGATCTTCCGAGGGAAAGCCGGAGAAGTCCTCCTGGATAGGCGAGCTTTCGCAGCATCGCGTCGCCTGCGCAATCTCGTCGATCACGGGCCATGCGATGCTGTGTTCGGGGCTCAGCGCGTTGGCCCTGCCCTGCCAAAGCACGCCAGCGCCGTGCGCCGTCAGTGGCTTCGATTCGGTCGCAAGCGGCATCGGAAAATCCGATGCGATCAACACGAGCAGCTCAGCCTCCTCGCGTTCAGCCGCGGCGAAATCCTCATCGCGGTCCAGCCCCAGCAGGCTGGAGAGGGTGCTGTTGCTGACGCCGTCGAGGAGCAGCAATCTCCAGCCGAGCGCCGCTGCCGCGATACGCAGGCTGGCCAGCGCGTGGCCGACATCGTGCTGGCAGTAGCGGAACGCGCGCTCACCGTACTTCCAGGCTTCGCGCCAATGCACCGACGATAGTCCTACAAGGAAGGAGCCCTCAGGGAAAGGCGCAACCAGCTCGGCCCACCGCTTTGCATCGAGCAGCGCTCGCCGTTCGAGAGCGTGTTCCTTCGGCGCATAGTGGTACACGGCGGCCGTGTCGCCGAGCCCATCAATCGCAGGCAGTACGGCATAACCCTCGGTCGGATGAAGATTACCGCTCGACGGATTTGCGCGCAACGGCCATCGGGTCTCGCCGACTTGCTTCCATGCCGTCAACGAGAGTGCATAGCGGAAAAAGAGCGAGACCGACTCCAGCGACAGCGGCGCCGGCGGCACAGTCGCGCTCGCATAGAGCTGCCAATAAGGCAGTGGACGGCCCGCTTTGGGTAGCGGGAGACGAATCAGGTCCGCTCCCGCGTAGCGTCGAAACGGATCGGGCTGCGTCGCCCAGTCCATGTAGCCCTGCGCGGCAGCGTAGCGGTGGAAGTGGTGCTTGGTCCGCTCGTGGTAGGCGACGACCACCTCTTCGGGAGACGCATCTCCCTCGAGAAGGCCCGTTCGTTCCAGTAAGAGCGCCTGCGCGCTCGTCACCGGCGCGTCGCAGCTACGGTTAAAGTCATTCATGACATTCTCCAGTCTACCGTTGCTCAGGGTGTCCGGGTCTTCAGGCTGTCGACGGCATGCACCGGTGCCCTGTCCCCTTTCATCAGATCGGCGATGGCGCCGTACACCAAGCGCTGGCTCTGCAGCATGTTCTTGCCGGCGAACACGGGCGACGTCACCTCGATGGTGTAGTGGCCGCCGCCACCGTTCACTTCGGCCCATGAATCTGGAATTTGACGCTCGATGGCCTCGCGCAGCGCATCGATGACGGAACCTTGGAACTCAGTTGGATGGGATGACATGTGATTCTCCTTAATATATGAGTAGCGCGGCACTGGGGTGTCGATGCCGCCTCTGATGTGTAGGTGAGCTTCGCTCAGGGGTATGGCTGCTCCTTGCGGGTCTGCGCTAGCCCAATCAACCATGGGAAAGCAGCCGAGGAATAGAACAGCGATTGCTAACCTACACCGCCACGACTTCGATGTCCGGTTCAATTGTCCGAACCAGGTTCTCAATGCCTTTGAGCGTGCCGGAAATCGAGCTCGGGCAGCTGCCGCAAGCACCCTGATAGTGGATGCTGAGTTGGTTGCCGGCCAGGCCAACCACATGCAGATCGCCGCCATCGCTTTTCAGATAGGGGCGTATCTGGGCATCCAGCAGCACGTTGATTTCTTCAAGGCGCGTCTGGTCTTCCTCGCTGAGATCGGCGATGGACGTGCGCGCTGCAAAAACCGCGGCGGCGGACTGTGCGGCCGCCGCCGGTGCGGTGCGCAATGGCACGGCAATCAGGCGCACCAGCTCGGGCCAGTCGGCGCCGCCATCCTGGGTCACGGTGAGCCAGCGATCAACGTAAAACACATTGCTTACGTGCTCAATAGCGAACAGCGTGGAGGCGAGTACATCGTTCCTGGCTTGCTCTGCGTTCTCGTAGGAATGTGAAATGCCCCAGGTCAGCGGCTCATGAAGCGTGAACTTCACCGCATTCGGGTTGGGTGTGTCTTCGATTTCAGCAATTTTTGGCATGTTGATTTCCTAAAACTTACCCCTCTGCTGTCTGTAGCAATTTTTGTAGTTTGCCTTGCTCGAACATCTCGCGCATGACGTCCGAACCACCCACAAATTCGCCCTTGATATAAAGCTGCGGAATGGTCGGCCAGTTGCCGTAGGCCTTGATGCCATTCCGGATTTCCGGGTCGGCCAGCACGTCTACCGTGAAGAGACTGGCCCGCCGCATGCCCTTAGCATCTGGATCGCTGCGCCCGAGAAGCCGCACTGCGGGAACTGGGGTGTGCCCTTCATGTAAAGCACGACCGGATTGGTCGTCACTTGCTGGTTGATTCTTGTTTGCGCATCCGTCATGTTCATTCTCCAAAGTTGTTTAGTTGCCGTCTTTACTGGTGAATTAGCCAGGCGTCCGGCGTGAAGCTCTGTGTACGCCATGGAGGGAAATTATTTTCATCTTCATGCATCACCGATCGTCACGTGCATCGGATCCTGTTCCGCCTCGGTCGAGGTGCGCGCAACCGCGTTGAATGCGGCGTGCAGCGTGTGCCACGGCAAAATCGCGCATTTGACGCGCACCGGCAGGTCGGCTATCCCGGCAAACACCACCAGCCGCCCGATGTGGTGGTCACTGCCCAGATCAAGCTTGCCGGTGGACATGGCGGTAAATTCGTGAATCAGTGTTTCTGCCTCGGCGCGGGTCTTGCCCTTGACGGCCACGGTCATCATCGACGCCGACGCCTTGCAGATCGCACACGCCGCACCTTGAAACGCGATGGAGTCGATGCATTCGCCACCGAGAATAAGTGCCACGTCGATGTGGTCGCCGCACAGCGGGTTGTGGCCTGACGCCTGGTGACTGGCGTGCGCCAGGGTGCCGTAATTGCGCGGCTTCCGGTTGTGGTCGAGGATGACCTCTTGATACAAGGCTCTGGGATCGGCCATTATGAAAACACTTTCTGCACGCTGCGAATACCGGCGATCAGGGCGTCGACTTCGGCCAGGGTGTTGTAAAACGCAAACGAAGCGCGCGAGGTGGCCGGCAGCTTGAAGCGCTGCATCACCGGCTGCGCGCAATGGTGTCCGGTGCGCACTGCGACACCCTCCTGATTGAGCAGTGTCCCGATGTCGTGCGGATGCACGCCGTCAACGGTGAATGACAGCACGGCGGCCTTGCTTTTTGCGGTGCCGATAATGTGCACGCCCGGCAGCCGGACCATCTCCTCGCTGGCGTAATTGAGCAGGTCGAGTTCGTGCTCGCCAATAGCGTCCATGCCGATAGCCAACAGGTAATCCACCGCGGCGCCCAGTCCGATCGCGGCTGCAATCGGCGGTGTTCCGGCCTCGAATTTATGCGGGATCGTGTTGTAGGTGGTCTTCTCAAACGTCACCGACAAAATCATGTCGCCGCCGCCTTTGAAGGGTTGCATCCGCTCTAACAACGCAGCCTTGCCGTAGAGAATTCCGATGCCGGTCGGGCCGCACAACTTGTGACCCGAAAATGCGTAAAAGTCGCAGTCAAGGTCCTGCATATCGACCTGCATGTGCGGCGCGGCCTGCGCGCCATCGACCAGCACCGGCACGCCGCGCGCATGGGCAAAAGCGATCATCTGCTTGATCGGGTTGATCGTACCCAGCGCGTTCGAAACGTGCATCACGCCGACGAATTTGGTGCGCTGGTTGAACAACTTCTCGTAGTCTTCAATCACCAGCTCACCCGCGTCGTTGATTGGCACCACACGAATCGTTGCGCCTTTTTCCTCAGCCAGCATCTGCCACGGCACGATGTTGGAATGGTGCTCCATCGTGGTCAGGATAATTTCATCGCCAGGCCCGATGAACTTGCGGCCGTAGCCGTGCATCACCAGATTGATGGCATCGGTGGTGCCGCTGGTGAAGATCACTTCGCGCTCTTCCCGCGCATGGATGAAATGCTGCAGCTTGCGCCGCGCCTGCTCATACTCGTTGGTCGCGATCTCCGACAGCGTATGCACTGCACGATTGATATTGGCGTGCTGCGTGGTTTGATAACGCACCAGGCGATCAATCACCTGCTGCGGCATCTGGCTCGACGCGGCATTGTCGAGGTACACCAGCGGCTTGCCGTTGACGCGCAGCTTGAGGATTGGGAAGTCGGCGCGAATCCGCTCGACGTCAAGGCCTGGCGCCGCTGGTGCTTTTCGTACCATTTGAAGGGTGGTCATGGCGGGTTTGTCGTTTGCTCAAGCACCGTCTGCTCGAGTTGCCGCTTGAGCGATGCGATGGGAATGCGGTCGATGATCTCGGCGCCGAACGCATAGGTCAGCAGGTTTCGGGCCGCCGCCTCGGTCAGCCCACGGCTTTGCAGATAAAACACCTCTTCGCTGTCGAGCTGGCCAACGGTCGCCCCATGCGTGCACTTGACGTCGGAAGCAAAAATCTCCAGCTGCGGCTTGGTATCGATGTGCGCCCTGGCGGTCAAGAGCAGGTTGCGGTTGGTCTGCTGGGCGTCGGTACGCTGCGCGCCTTCGCGCACCATGACCTTGCCGTTGAACACAGCATGTGCGCTGCCGCCGACGATGCATTTGTGCAGTTGGCGGCTGCTGCCGTGTGGCTGGGCATGGTCGATGCAGCTATGGGTGTCGGCCAGCTGCCGGCCGGAGATCAGCGCCAGGCCGTCGAGCGCACAGGTGGCGCCCTCGGCCGTTTGCAGCACGTTCAGCTTGTAGCGAGAAATGCGCGCGCCCAGCGCGACACTGACCGACTGATAGTTGCTGGCGCGCCCAAGCGACACGGCGCAGTTGGCAATATGAAACGCTTTACTGCCTTCGCGCTGGACCCGGATGTGCGTCACATGCGCATTGTCTGCCAGCACGACTTCGGTGACAGCGTTGGTGAAATGGGCTTCTTCCTGCCAGCGCGGCTGGTACAACACGACGTAGTCTTCGATCACGGTCACGGCGCTGCCAGCCTCGGCAAGCACCAGACAGCGCGGGGTACTCACAACATCTTTTTGGGTCGCAATAAACAGCAAATGGACTGGCGCTGCCACCGATACGTCACGCGGCACCATGACCACGGCGGCATCGTGCAGAAATGCGGTATTTTGCGCGGCGAATACGTCGTTTTTGAATGCTGTGTGGCGGCCCAGATGAGGCTCTATGGCCGCTGCGTGCGCAGCCATCGCGGCCGTCAGGTTGGACACCACCACGCCGCTGTGGGTACCGCTACTTGCATTGGGACTGGACAACTCCGGCGCATAGATACCATCCACAAACACCAGTCGGGTGCTCGCTTCTTCAATATAAAAGTGAGCCACATCGCTTGCTTCCAGACAAGTGGCACTGAGCGCTGACGCAAACGAGGTCTTGCCGAGCAGGGAAATATCGGTAAAACGCCACTCCTCGTCTCGCGTAGTGGGCAGTTTCAACACGCCCACGCGCTCAACCGCCTCCGCGCGCAGCGCCTTGAGCCACGCCAACGGGCTCGCCTCCAGTTGCGGCTGTCCTGCCAACAGGCTTTCAAGATAAGTCCCGGCAATCGCCGGCGTCGGTGCGGCGGCATCAATCATGCGGGCACACTCGCTTCAGCCTGGTACTCGGCGCTGACCCACTCGTAGCCGCGCGTCTCAAGCTCGAGCGCCAGCGCCTTGCCGCCGGTCTTGATGATGCGGCCGCCATCCATCACGTGCACGTAATCGGGCACGATATAGTTCAACAGACGTTGATAGTGCGTCACCATCACCGTCGCATTGTCTGGGGTGGTGAGCTGATTCACACCGTGGGCGACGACCCTCAGCGCGTCGATGTCAAGGCCGGAATCGGTCTCATCAAGGATGGCCAGACGGGGTTCGAGCAGCGCCATCTGCAGTATTTCGTTGCGCTTCTTCTCGCCACCGGAGAAACCTTCGTTGACGCTGCGGTCAAGGAAATCGGGGTTCATTTCCAGCAGCTTCATCTTGTCGCGTACGAAGTCGTCAAACTCAAGCGGGTCGAGATCTTCCTTGCCGCGCTGTTTTTGAAGCGTGTTGTAGGTGAGGCGCAGGAACTGACCGTTACCGACACCGGGTACCTCGATCGGATACTGAAAGGCCAGGAAAAAACCGGCGCGCGCGCGTTCTTCGGGTTTCAGCGCCAATAGATCCTGGCCTTCGAACAGCACGCTGCCACTGGTCACTTCATAGGCCGGGTGGCCCGCGAGTACCTTGGCGAAGGTGCTCTTGCCAGAACCGTTTAGGCCCATGATGGCGTGGACTTCACCGCTCCTGACCGTGAAGTCAAGGTCCTTCAGAATTTCGACGCCATTGACGCTCGCGCACAGTCCACGCACTTCGAGTAATACTTTGCTGTTCGGGTAAATCATCCGACACTTCCTTCCAGTTTGAAACTCAGGAGATTGGTCGCTTCGACCGCAAACTCCAGGGGCAATTGTTGAAATACGTCTTTGCAGAAGCCATTGATGATCATCGACACCGCGGCCTCGGCATCGACACCGCGCTGGGCAAAATAGAACATCTGGTCTTCACCGATCTTCGAGGTTGATGCCTCGTGCTCAACCTGGGCGCTGTTGTTGAGGACCTGGATATAGGGGAAGGTGTTGGCGCCGCACTCATCGCCAATCAGCATCGAATCGCATTGCGAATAATTGCGCGCACCAGTGGCGCCAGCTGCAATCTTGACCAGACCCCGGTAGCTGTTGTTCGACTTGCCGGCGGAAATGCCTTTGCTGACAATCGTGCTGCGCGTATTTTTGCCAATGTGGATCATCTTGGTGCCGGTGTCGGCTTGCTGGTAGTTGTTGGTCACCGCGACCGAATAAAACTCACCAATCGAGTTGTCTCCCAGCAAGACCACCGAGGGATACTTCCAGGTGATCGCTGCACCGGTCTCGACCTGGGTCCAGGAAATACGCGCGTTGACACCTTTGGCCAAACCCCGCTTGGTGACAAAGTTGTAAATGCCGCCGACACCGTTTTCGTCGCCCGCATACCAGTTCTGTACCGTTGAATATTTGATGTCGGCATTGTCAAGCGCGACCAGTTCGACCACCGCCGCATGCAACTGATTGGTGCTGAACGCCGGCGCGGTACAACCTTCCAGGTAGGACACGGACGCCCCCTCCTCAGCGATGATCAGCGTGCGCTCGAATTGTCCTGACTCTTCGGTATTGATACGGAAGTAGGTCGACAAATCCATCGGGCACTTGACACCCTTGGGAATAAAGCAGAACGAGCCGTCGGTAAATACCGCCGAGTTGAGCGCGGCGTAAAAGTTGTCGCCGGTGGGCACCACGGTGCCAAGATACTTCTGCACCAGCTCGGGATGCTCCAGCACCGCTTCCGACATCGAGCAGAAAATGACGCCAACTTCGGCCAGCTTGTGTTTGTAGGTAGTGGCGACCGAGACACTGTCAAAAATCACATCGACCGCAACGCCCGCCAGCGCCATGCGCTCGTGCAGCGGCACACCCAGCTTCTCGAAGGTTCGCAGCAACTCGGGATCGACCTCATCGATACTGTTTAACTTGGCTTTGATCTTGGGTGCGGCGTAGTAGCTGATCGCCTGATAATCGATCTTCGGGTGATGACAGTTTTGCCACTCGGGCTCCGTCATCTTGAGCCATGCCTGGTAGGATTTGAGGCGAAAGTCGAGCAGCCACCCGGGCTCTTTTTTCTTGCTCGAAATCATGCGAATGATGTCTTCATTGAGACCCTTGGGCGCGACCTCCGATTCGATGTCGGTGACGAAGCCGTGCCTGTAGGGCTGGTTGACCAAGTTTTGCAGTACTGCGCTCATTGAACTTACCTCTGGTTGTTTTCCGGGCCACGCTCATGCGCGTCCCTGGTGGCCCTTTACGGCGAAATTTTGTTTACTTTTTTCAGGTTGAAGCTTTCGCCACAACCGCATTCGCTCTCGGCATTGGGGTTGTCAAACTTGAAGTTTTCATTGAAACCTTCCTTGACGAAATCAAGGTGTGAGCCATCGATAAATGGCAGGCTGGCGGCATCAACCACCAGCATCGTGTTGAGCGACTCGAACACCTGGTCGCCAGCGAGCGCTTCTGCAGCGTAGTCAAAGGTGTAGGCAAAACCGTTGCAGCCGACTTTTTTTATGCCCAGACGCAAACCGAGTCCGCTGCCATTTTTCGCCAGCTGCGTCTGGATTTTTTTCGCTGCTTTTTCCGTCAAAGTGATTGCCATGACTCTTTACCTTTCTTTCGCCATCAGAATTGTTGACAATTTTAGTCAACAATAGACTTCAATGTCTGATTAATTTAGCCAACCATTCCGCCTCAGTGGTTATGCATCAAAACTGGGATGGCGAAGGTTTGCAGCATGGGTTCGATTTGTTTTCGTTGTCAAAAGTGACGACACGACTCGACCCGTCGGGTGTATGGACATTATTCGCGCCCGGCTCAAGGTGGCTGAGGCGCTAGCCAAGGTGTCCGCCATGCTGCGTGGCGACTTCAGCAACCTGTCCGAGCGCAAGCTGATGGACTGCCTGAACCGCTTGGGCTACGACATCGAGATCAAGGTGAAACCGGCCGCCGAGGCCATTGGCCACCTGATGCTGGCGTTCGCCTAAACCAACTGCACGGTAGCCGATGTCATCGGCCAAAAATAACAAAAGGGAGGGCCGGTGAGCCTGTATGTTGGCACAACTGATTGGCGTTCGGGAAGCTGGTCGCTTGTCCCGTGGGTCATTGCAACCATTTTTCAGTGACGCAACCGCCACGGGCACGAGCACCAAGGGTGGGGCTGGACGTGATTGGCGACAGCCTGACCGAGATCAACGTCACCAGCCCGACCTGCTTTCAGGAAATCTTTGATCAGGCCGGGTTTGACGTCGCCGCCATGTTCCTGGATGCGCTGGAGCTGGCCGTCACGGGCTGAGCCGCAATCGCGCCGTCCACGAACACCTGCAATTCGCCGGGCGCCATGGCCGTCCAGGCTTCATTGGTGGTTAGCGGCTCGGTCACCACAATGGCCAGCCGGTCTTGCGGGCTGTTGAGACTGGCCAGATCGACCATCACATCGTCATCCTTGAAGTGCACTTCGGTGAACGGGTGCTGGCGCAGCACGTAATACAGTTTGGTGCTGGCATGGGCCCACAAGGCCTGGCCGTTGCTCATCAGGAAATTGAAGGTGCCGTATTTCGCGATTTTCGGCACCAGTTCAGCCAGCGTGCGGGTCAGCTCTTGCACCGTGGGCACGCCGACATGTGACCTCGCCAGTTCCTGCAGCAGCCAGCAAAAAGCCAGTTCGCTGTCGGTCGTGCCCACCGGACGGAAGTTGCCGTGCAGCAAGGGCGCGTAGTTTTTCAGGTCACCGTTGTGGGCAAACACCCAGTAGCACCCCCACAGCTCGCGCACAAACGGGTGGCAATTCTCCAGCCTCACGGTGCCCACTGTGGCTTTGCGCACATGGGCGACCACATTGTGGCTTTTGATCGGATAGGTGCGCAGCATCTTCGCGATGGGTGAGGTGGAGGCCCCTTCCTTGTCGACGAAGTAGCGCACCCCCTTGCCCGGCTTGTCCGGCGTGGCGTCTTCCCTCTCGAAAAAGGCGATGCCCCAGCCGTCGGCATGGTGGTCGGTGCAGCCGCCGCGCTGCGAAAAGCCCGTGAAACTCAGATGGAGACTGGCGGGCAGACGGCTGTTCATTCCAAGCAATTGGCACATGCTATGAGTTTACTGCGCTGCTATAGGCATAGAACGCCGTCTGGCGCAAAGCGCGGGCTAATATCGTCAGCGACGATATTTTCGTCATGCTGCTGGCGGACGACTTTTTCAAGACCTTCACCCCCAACCCCATTTGCGACGCCAGCAAAAGCACCGAGGTGCTGATCTGCCTCTCCCTCTCCCTTGAAAGCCGTGCCATTCTTTCCGCACATTGGTTCGCGTCCGGTGTCAGAAATCCAAGCCCCGGAGTTGGTCGCCATGCTGAAGACCCTCGAGGCGCGTGGCGTCAATAATCTGGCCAAGCGCGCGCTTCAAACCTCCGGCCAAGTGTTTCGCTATGCCATCGCGCATGGGCTGGCCAAGCGCAACCCGGCCGTGGATCGGCCTTGGCGCCGGCGGGCTATCCGTGGTTGCGAGTAAACTTTGCGGCAGGTGATGCAGGTTTACGCGGAAGGCGGGGCAGTGGTCACCGAACACGTCCCAGATGACCCCAGATAACTTGAACTATGAGGTGACACCATGAAACGTCGAGAATTGATTCATTGTGCCGCGCTGTCCGGCGCGCTTTCGCTTATCGGTGGTGGGGGCGGTGCGCAGGCACAGACTTCCTCGCGGGTGATCCGCTTGTTGGTGCCCACCGGCCCGGGCGGTACCACCGACATCATGCTTCGCACCGCCAACAAGAAGGTGGAACCGGCGCTGAATCAGTCCGTAATCCTTGACTACAAGCCCGGCGCGGCCGGCATTGCAGCCATTCAGGCGGGCCTGGCGGCGCCAGCTGATGGCGCAACACTGATCGGGGTTTACACCTCACTGGCCTTCAATCCCTGGACTTATGACAAGCTGTCCTACGATACCTTCAAGGATCTGGATCTGGTCTGCTTGCTGGTGAACATCCCGCTGGTTCTGGCGGCAGGCCCTGCAACCCCGGTGGCATCAGTTCCCGAACTGATCGCATGGGGTCGCGCCCATCCCGGCAAGCTGAGCATTGCAGCCTCCGGCCTTGGCGGTGGATCGCATCTGGGCGGCTTGCTGCTTGCCATGATCGGCGGGTTCGACCTGACGGTCGTGCCCTACAAGGGTGGGGCTGCAGCGCTGCCGGATCTCATGGAGGGCCGCATTTCGCTCATGTTGGACAGTTATCAAACACTGCGCGGGCAGGCTGAAGCTGGTCGGATCAAGTTGCTGGGCGTGGCGAGCGAGCGCCGGCAGGAATTTGCACCGACGCTCGCGCCCATAGCGGACTTCCTGCCAGGCTATTCGACCGCGGCCTGGCAGGGGCTCGCCGTTCGGTCAGGAACCCCAGTTGCCGAGCGAGATCGCATTTCGCAGGCGTATGCAACGGCGATGCGCGACCCATCCGTGCGCTCACCCTTGATTGCCCAAGGCCTGGAGCCGGTTGGCAGTTCACCGCAGGAGTTTGCGAATTTGCTGCGCGCCGACCATGACAAGTGGGGCCCGGTCATTCGCAAAGCTGGCCTGAAAAACGGCTGATCCGTCGATGCTGGGGATCGCGACGTGACGATTGACTACTATTATTCTGTTAGGTCCGTTTACGCGTACTTTGGCGCCCACAGGATCGCGGAGTTGGGCCGGCGTTCTGGTCGCAAATTGCGACACTTCCCAGTGGATCTGTCGCAAGTTGTCCCGGCGTTTGGCAGTGTTCCTTTTTCCGAGCGGACCGCGAAGATTCGTGCGTACCAGTTCGGACGTGAATTGGAACGCTGGAGCGAATGGCTGGAGATGCCGGTTGTTGCCGACCCTGTTCACCACTACGGTGATCGCGAACTTCCCTCTTCCTGTGTACTGGCTGCCCAGCAACTCGGACAGGATGTCGACCGCCTGTCGAATGCGATCTTGACGGCCTTATGGCGCGACGACCGGGATATAGGGAAGCCTGAGGTGCTGGCGACCATCGCCATTGACTGCGACATGGCACCGGATCCCATCCTCGAACTTGCGCTTTCTCCAGAGATTCGCCAGCAGTTTGCAGACTGCACCGCTCAGGCAATCAAAAACGCAGTTCCAGGCTCACCGACTTATGTCGTCGATGGCGAGGTGTTTTATGGGCAGGACCGATTGATGTTTGTTGAGCGCCAGCTGCAGCAGGCATTTCGACACAACGAATTTCACCCCGACAAACACACATCCTGATCGTCATCAGTCGTAGGCCCACTTGAAGTACACCCAGACACATAGAGCGGCCCCAACGGCCCACAACAACCATGTTTGTGAAACCGCGTAGGGGTACAGCATCAAAGTGACACCAGTCCAGGTGAGCGAAGGCTGTACCGTACGCCTGCCGCGTCGATATGCAACGTAGCCGATGATGCTAAACAGAATGGCCCCCAAGATGTAAGCGGGGCTGGGCAAGACCAGTCCGAGGGACTCAAGGTCATTGAGGCTATTCATGGGGAGTGTCCAAATTTCTGTGTGTGAGGCGGTTTGGATGTTAGCTGAGGTTTGATGGTTTTCGGAATTTATTCTTTTCAAAGAGGCCCTTGCCAGGCCGCCGGAGACCCCCCGGTTGTGCATGCAACCCTGCTCAATCCTGGATGACTGACAGGGAACTCTCGCAGGCTATGCTGGCCTGCCTCCCATAAACCGTACCAGTCATTTTTCCAGGAAGTCCGTCAACCAGGAGAATGATGGACATGAGAACCAGCAAATACAGCGAAGAGCAAATCATTGGCTTTTTGAGGCAGGCCGAAGCAGGCATGCCAATCAGCTACGTCGGTGATGTACCAAATCTTCTTGGCTGCATCCCAGCGTGCGCCGAGTGCTTTAACCGCGTCTTTTTCTGCGAAGGGCGTTACCAAATTAATTCTCATGCTGCGAATTATCGGCGCCATTTCAACCCGCAGGCTCCAATCCCCAGCCCAACACAGTCGGCAACCCAATCAAGCCCATCACCCTGACGCCAACCGGTGAGATGCTGAGCGAACTCAATGCCAATGCCGAACAGGGCCAGGCCTAACAAAACCCGCGCGGCCCGGTCTGGATAGGCCAACAAGCCCGTCACAGCCAAGCCCGCAAACCCAAAGGCGTGTTGTGTCTTGTCCCAAAAGTTGAAAGCCGAGGGTAACTGATCCACTGGTAGCAGCGACAGCACCAGCGTGCCCAATAGCAGCAGCCAGAACGACGACCTCCAGAACAAACTAATCGTCATCACCATCCGGGATGATTGCATTTGCTACCGCACCGACAGCCTTGGCCGTGACCTTTACCCCGGTGGCCACCACTGTAACCGCCGCATCAGCGACAGCCACCACAGCACAGGCTTGTAGCGACAAAATGAGGCTGGCAGCGACGGTCAATTGCAGAACTTTTTTCAGCAACAGGACTGGTCTAAGGATACTCACGCCTTCTTCTTAGCTTTGGTAGGCGCCGCAGGGGCAGTGTTGTCGGCTTCAAGGGCAAGGTCTGAGCCTTCCTTCAGTACTTCTTCAAACTCAGCCAACTCTTCACCAATGGAAGCGTATTTTTTAGACTTGGCTTTGTTGTCGATCCATTTGAGGGCAGCAGCTTCCAAGTTTTCTTTGAAATGAGCGAAGGCTGATTCTTTGACTGCTTTCGTTGCAGTACTGGACCAGAGGTCAATGAGATCTGACAGGCCGTTGTCAAAATCATCGAACGTTTCAAGGCGTATCCACTGGCCGCTTTTATCAAACATTTTTTCTTTCGGTAATTGCATGTGTTTCAGTTTAGCGGGGCTGAGTGGTCCAAGCCATCGGCAACTCCCCGGCTACGCCTGCTGGGCAAGGGACATGGCCATCAAAGCCCGAAGGCCTTCTCCCCATACCCCCGCACCCGCCCAATCGAACCAATGCAGAACCCAAAGCTTTCCAATGGCCCAGCCCAGACGTGAAAAAAGCACTTGCCGATTTCTCGTAAGTGCTTGATTCGTTTCGTGTTTTTGGCTCCTCGACCTGGACTCGAACCAGGGACCTACGGATTAACAGTCCGGCGCTCTACCAACTGAGCTATCGAGGAATAAGCTCTAAATTATAGCGTTATTTTTAGGGTGTCTTGGCAGGGAGAGTGTTCAGGGAGAGAGTTGAAATAAAAGTCATGCCAAAAAAATCCAGCCATCGGATCAGGTATGAATTTCGGGATAATTCTGCGTTGCGAGAGGTGTCGTGCAAAAGACCAGTGACGTACGGACCTCTCACACAAGACCTGCTTCGCAAGGACAAATTAATGACTGTTGATGCATTCAAATTCGAGTACCCCAGAGTTCTATCCATCGCGGGTTCGGACAGTGGCGGGGGGGCCGGCATACAGGCCGATCTGAAAACCTTTTCGGCGCTGGGTTGCTACGGCATGACGGCGATCACCGCTCTTACGGCGCAGAATACCTGCGGTGTGCGTGCCATTCATGGTGTCCCACCGCACATGCTGCGCGACCAGATTGACGCGGTGCTGGAAGATATTGGCGCCGATGCGGTCAAGATTGGCATGTTGCATGCGCCGGAGATTGTGCTCACGGTAGCCGAGGCAATTGACCGGCATGCCCTGAAAAACGTGGTGTTCGACCCGGTGATGGTGGCCACCAGTGGTGCCGTTTTGATAGACAACGCGGCGGTGGAGGTGTTGGTGCGCGAGCTGTTTCCCCGTGTCGCGGTGATTACGCCCAACCTGGACGAGGCGGCGCTGCTGGTGGGGCACCCTTTGTTGTCTGCACAAGATATGGAACAGGCCGCACTGGCCTTGCTGGCCAAGGGCGCGCGTGCCGTGTTGCTCAAAGGCGGGCATTTGCCAGGCGATACGGTCGTGGATCTGCTGGTGACGAATAGCGGGGAGACATTCTGGATGCAGGCCGCCCGCATTCACAGTCCCAACACCCACGGCACCGGCTGCACGCTCTCAAGTGCCATGGCCGCGCATCTGGCCCTGGGCGCGTCGCTGGCGGAGGCGGTGCAGCATGCGCGAACCTATGTGCGGGAGGCTTTGCTCTCTGGCGCGCAGGTGCGCACTGGCAAGGGCGGCGGCCCACTCAACCACAGCTACGCGCCTGTGGCCATGCGGCTCAAATCATTGCGTTGATCGCTGCCTGCAGACTGGCTGCCATTGCTTCAGGCTGTTCAGCCGCTACCAGAGCACGCACCACCGCCACCGAGCCCACGCCGCTGACCAGTACTTCCGGCAGTCTGCTGGCGTCAATGCCGCCGATGGCCACCAGCGGGTAGTCGCGCATCAGACGGGCATAGGCGCGCAGACGTCCGGTGCCCTGTGCTGCGGTGACCATTTGTTTGAGCGTGGTGGGAAATACGGCGCCCATGGCGATGTAGCTGGGGCTGAAGCGGTCGGCACGCAGCATCTCGGCATAGCCGTGGCTGCTCAGACCCAGGCGCAGCCCCGCGGCTCGGATTTTTTGCAAGTCCGCACTGTCCATGTCTTCCTGCCCCAGATGGACGCCGTAGGCGCCCGCAGTTATGGCCGCTTGCCAGTGGTCGTTGATGAAGAGCAAAGCGTCCGTGCCCTGCACGGCTTGCACGGCAGCGCGTACCTCACGTTCAATGGCAGCGCTATCGCCAGATTTGAAGCGCAACTGGACCGTAGTTACACCGGCCCGGACCATGCGTGCCACCCACGCTGCATCAGGCAGCACCGCGTACAAACCCAGTTTTTGGGGGCATGCCGCAAACGCGTCTTTGCGCGGCCACGCTCGCATGCCGAAGTCTGCCGCTTGCTCCGGCCAGGCTTGGGCGTTGAATTGGCCGGTGCGCTGTGACATGGCTTGCCACGCCTTGGCCACGCATTCGGCATCGGGCTCAATGAAGCCCAGCGCCAGGCAGGCTTCTTTTGCGGCGCGGTAAACCGCTGCCTCGCTGCTGAAGATTGCAGACCTTGTTGTGTCGACGGTCAAGGCCAGGGTTGGGTTTGCCGCGATGATGGCTTGCGCTAGTGCGTCGTGCGTGTTTATGTTCATTTACCTGTTCATGTCTGATGCCAAAAAGGCGTACCCAGCACCGGCGTGCTGGCTTGTGCTGCGTGCTGTTCTGTCATGGTACCGGCAAGGTACGCGTCGCGACCCGCTTGCGTTGCATGGGCGAAAGCGCCGGCCATGGTGATCGGGTCTTGCGCCAGCGCGACTGCCGTGTTGAGCAACACCCCATCAAAGCCCCACTCCATCACCTGGCAGGCGTGCGATGGCAGTCCCAGGCCGGCATCCACGATCATGGGTACCGCCAGACGCTCGCGCAGGGTGCGCAGGGCGTAGGGGTTGACGGGGCCCTTGCCAGTGCCGATCGGAGCGGCCCACGGCATGATGGCCTGGCAACCGGCGTCGACCAATCTCTGACACAAGACCAGGTCTTCGGTGCAATAGGGCAGCACTTTGAAGCCGTCCTTGATCAGTCGGCTGGCGGCTTCCACCAGGTTCAGGGTGTCGGGCTGCAAGGTGTAGTCGTCACCAATAAGCTCCAGCTTGATCCAGGACGTCTCGAATACCTCGCGTGCCATCTGCGCCGTCGTGATGACTTCCTGAACACTGTGGCAACCGGCGGTGTTGGGCAGCACGGGTACACCCAGCTGGTGCAACATATCCCAGAAGCGGTTGCTGGTGTCATTGGAGCTCACGTTCTGTCGGCGCAGCGAAGCGGTGAGCATGGCCGGTTGGGCCTTGTGCACAGCCGCTTCCAGAACACGGGGCGACGGGTAACGCGAGGTTCCCAGCAGCAAACGGCTCTGGAAGGTCTGACCGTACAGAATCAGCGGGTCGGCAGCGGTGGCGGCGGAAGATGAAAAAGTCATGATGTGCAGTAGTTATCCCCCGGTGACCGGTGAGATGATGTCAATGCGGTCGTCGGGTTGAAGCAATTTTTGGGTGTACTGGGTGTTGGGCACGAACTGCAGGTTCACGGCAGCGGCAAAGGGTGGCCGGGCTTGCAGCAGGGAAACAGCGTCGGCCAGCGTCGCGCCAACCTGAAGATCGTACGGCACCTGGTTGATAGAGACGTGCATGGATTCAGTCCTCAGCATTTTGGATTGATAAAGAAAACGTGCTCGCCAGCGCAGACGCATGAGTATGGAACAGCTCCATCACCACATCCAGCAGGGCCGGTGCAATAAGGTAGCCGTGACGATAAAGCCCGTTGATTTGCAGCACGCGCTCGCTGAGGCGACGGATGGACGGCAGGTTGTCCGGCAAGGCCGGGCGGCATTGGCTTACCAGATCGAGAATGCGCGCCTCGGCAAAGCCGCTGTCGACCGTATAGGCCGCGCTGAGCAACTCCAGGGTTGAGCGCACGCTGACCGGCGACAGGTCGTCGGATTCAATTTCAGTGGCGCCGAGCACGAAGATATCGTCTCCTTTGGGCGCAATGTAGATTGGGTAGCGTGGATGGATCAGGCGGGTCGGGCGCGTCAACTTCACCTCCGGGGCCTGCAGTGTGATGATCTCGCCGCGCACCCCGCGCAGGGCGGGCCATTGCGCGCGCGCACCCAGCCCACGGCAGTCAAACACCCAGTCGGGCTGTCCTGGATTGCCGGGAGAGAAGTCAGCGGGGGAGCGTGGACTGTCCCAGTTCAGTTTGACATCCAGGCGCTGGAGCTGATGCAGCATGACCGCCAGCAACTGGTGGTTGTCCAGTTGCCCCTCTCCTGGCAGATAAAGCCCTTGGGCAAAGCGCGAGCCCAAGGAGGGTTCAAGTTGGGCGATGCCCTGGGCATCGAGTCGCTGCGCTGCCGGCAGGGTGGGGATGCGCTGATGGGTGGCATCCATCTGGCGCGTAAAGCGCTCGGCTTCGGCTGCATCCTGGCGATGCCACAGAACCAGTGTGCCATCCTGCTGAAAGTAGACGGGTTCATCGAGCTCGGCAATCAGCTCGGGCCAGCGCTGTAACGAATGAACCCCCATTTGCACCACACTGTCCTCGGTGATGGCCGATTCAGCCAGAGGCGCCAGCATGGCGGCAGCAGCGCGGGCGGCCGAAGTCAGCGCTTCCGGGCCACCAGCATCAAACAGTTCAAGGGTATGACCGGCACGCGCCAACTGGCAAGCCAGCAGCCGCCCCATCAGGCCTGCGCCCAAAATGACTATGTTCATGTTCGTTCTCCTATGACGGTCTTAAATTCGTTTGGGGCGAGTGAGCCAGGCCAGCGTGAAGGTCAGTGCCAGGGTCGGCAGCGCTGACCCCCATTGGGGCGCCCATTTGGCAATGAGGTGGTAGGCCGCCACGCCAGCCAGCCACAGCAGCGCTGCCGTGAGGTCAACCTTGCGTTGCGGTGGCGCGAAGCTGGGGTTACCAACGCCGAGTCGGCCAAGAATGACACCATACAGGGGAACAAATACCGAGCTCAACAAGAGCAAAAACGGCTCCAGACTGTGCATCGGCAACACCAGCGCCAGTCCGGTGCACACGATCGCCAACCCCATTCCCCATTGCCGAATGGTCCAGGATGGCTTGATGCTGTGCGCCGATACCGCGCCCGAGTAAACGTCGCCATAAGCATTGTCAATTTCATCAATCAGGATCAGACTCAGTGCAATCAGGCCGCCTTGCGCCAGCAGCAGTACGCTGACCAGATTGGCATCCGGCTGTGCCACACTGACCACCATCACGCCCAGTGCGTAACACCAGATGTTGGCAATGGCGTAGCCCAGCCAAGTGCCACCCATGGCGCTGCGGCCCGAGCGGCCATGGCGGGCATAGTCGGCCACCAGTGGCAACCACGACACCGGCATGGCAATCACCAGGTCCATGGCCGACATCAAGCCCTTGCTGCCGTCTCCAGGGCGTGCCCAGAATGCGTCAAGGCCTTTGGCGTGCAACTGTCCGCCAAACTGCCAGGTGAGCCATAGCAGCGAGACTATTACCAGCGGCATTCCGAAGCGGCTGATGATTTTGCGTACCAGCCGGGTCATGGAACCGGCCAGCAACAGCACCAACACAGTACCCCACAAGAGCGTGGTGAGAAGCATGCCGCCGGGGCCGTCAAGCGACAGTCCAAAAGATTGTTTGGCAATGGCGGCGGTACCGTCGCGCATGATCACCAGTTCGAACGTGGTCCAGCCGATCAACTGCGCAATATTCAAAAGCACCGGCAAGCGCGCAAAGTAGCTGCCGTAGGTGGAGTGCATCAGCCCGGCGCTGGTCAGGCCGCTATCGCACCCCAGTTTCGCCGTCCAGGCCAGCAGGCCGGCACCCACCAGCGAGCCGAGCACGATGGCCAGCACAGCATCACGGCTGCCAACGGCGGGCACGAGGTAAGCGCCGATCTGCATCACCAGCAGACCGACACCCAGGCTAAACCAGAGGGAGGCGTGGTCATGCCAGCGGAAAACCCGCTCAAAGTCAGCCACCGGCGTTAAGGCCTTGTTGTCAGTAGCGGGGAAATTTGTATTTGCCATCCATTTACTCCAAGTAAAAAGTTGGCAGGTAGGCTTGATCCGGGCCTGTGATACGTCACCAGAGAATAGCGTGACACCTTTGAGCGGACCTGCTTCCCTGCGCGAGGATTACCTCAATCAGGTTCAAAGGGACTTTCTCAGTCGCCCTGCTTCTTCGGAAGCCGGGCAACACCCCTAGCGAATGTGCTCAAGAGAGCACGGTACGATTCTATACTCAGTCGAACACGGGCGTCTCAACTCCCAGCACCTTGTGCAGTTTGGGGCTGGTGGTGGTGTACTGCAAAAATACTTTTTTCTCGGGGAAAATGATGGACACGGCGCCAAAAGAGGCCAGCGCGCATTCATGGAAGCCGCTCAAAATCAGTTTCTTCTTGCCGGGGTAGATGTTGATATCGCCGACGGCAAAAATACCCGGCACGCTGGTGGAGAATTTCTCGGTGTCGACCTTGAGCTGTTTGCGCTCAATGTCCAGACCCCACTGGGCAATCGGGCCGAGTTTGGGGGAGAGGCCAAAGAACACCAGCAACACGTCCAGTGGCACGACGCGGGTGACACCATCTGCCCCCGTGACTTTGGCACCGTTGAGCTTGCCCTCTTTTTCTTGATAACCGGTGACTTGCCCGACGATGAATTGCATCTCGTAGGCGTCGCACAGCCCTTTCATTTTGGCCACGTTGGCGGGTGCCGCCTTGAAGCCGTCACGGCGGTGAATCAGGATCACGCTTTCGGCCTTGTGCGGGCCGTCCTTGACAAAGTCCAGCGCCCAGTCGAGTGCCGAATCACCGCCACCGACGATCACCAGGTTTTTGCCTGCAAAGTCATCCGGATTTTTGACGTGATAGAAAAGCTGCGAGCCTTCGAAGGCGTTCAGACCGTCCACCTTGAGCGTGCGGGGCTGAAAAGCACCCACGCCGGCGGCAATGAAAATGGTTTTGGTCAGGAATCGGATGCCCTTCGACGTTTCAACATAGAAACGGCCGTCGTCCTGCTTTTGGACGGTGGTGACTTCCTGGCCGAAGTGAAAGGTGGCACCAAAGGGCTCAATCTGCTTGAGCAGGTTGTCGGTCAGTTCCTGTCCAGTGCACACCGGCAGCGCGGGAATGTCATAAATCGGCTTGTCCGGGTACAACTCGACGCACTGGCCGCCGGGGTAGGCGAGCGAATCAATGACATGGGCCTTGATTTCCAGCAGGCCGAGCTCGAACACCTGGAACAGGCCGACAGGGCCGGCGCCCACGATGACGGCGTCAGTTTCAATCGGGCCTTCGTGGGACTGCGCGGTATTGATCACTTCTTGGTTCAGTTGAGGCTCCATAACTCTTTGTTTACACTTTACCTGATGAGTTCAGAGAGCTTGCCGGTCTTGTCTTTCCAGTCGTCGGCATCCGGCAGCGGGCCTTTGCGTTTGGTAATACTTTTCCAGGCGGGCAACTTGGCCAGCTCGGCGTTGAGCTGGGTCATGTGCTGCTGGTCAGCCGGCACATCTTCTTCGGCATAGATGGCGTTCACCGGACACTCGGGAATGCACACCGCGCAGTCAATGCACTCATCGGGATCGATAGTCAAAAAGTTGGGCCCCTCGCGGAAGCAGTCTACGGGACAAACGTCGACGCAATCGGTGTACTTGCATTTGATACAGGCTTCGGTGACGGTGTGAGTCATTTTGTAGTTTTTGGCGAATGGGTGAAAACCCTAGATTTTATTGGGTTTCCGTTTCCCTTTGGTGCCGCTTAGCCTTGAAGGCGGGGAAATTCGCTTGAGATGGGTCAATTAATCAGCACGGCGCCAGCCGTTTTGTGCGATGCCGTGTCCACCAAAACCAGCGAGCCCAGCACGCGCGAGCGGCTGTAGGGCAGAGTTGCAATCGCTTCTTGCAGAGAGAGTTCAACGTGACCAATGGCATTGGCACCAAGCTGGCTGGCGTCCTCTTCGGCCAGCGTGTTGATGTCAAGTTTATGCACAATACGCTTGATTTTGGCTTTGACCCAAGCGTGCCCATGCAGTGCCCAGTAAACACGGCCCGCTACCAGCGGTTCGTCGTCCATCCAGGCCACCGTGGCTTTGATTTCGCGGTTGGGCGTGAAAGGTGTGCCACTGGCCAGCAACCAGTCACCGCGTGACACATCGACTTCACGGTCCAGCACAATGCCCGCACTGTGCCCGGCCTGCCTTTTGCCGGGTTGACGAGCGTACCCCAGGACCTGCGCTACCGTGGCCGTTTGGCCGCCCGGCAAAACCGCGACTTGTTGTCCCACCTGAACACTTCCGGTGGCCACCCGGCCCCAAAAAATGCGGCGACCTTGTGATGTGTCGCTGGAGGATGAAAACTTTTCAACCCATTGCACAGGGAAGGCGAAGGGCGTTGCGGTATCGGCCGGGGTGGTCGGCAGCTGTTCCAGAATTTGCAGCAGACTCGGGCCTTCATAGTTGCACCAGCCAGCAACTGGTTCGACCACGTTGTGGCCCTTCAAAGCAGAGATCGGAACGATCGCCGTCACCTCGATGCCGGCCGCCTGGGCAAAGGCCTTCAGCGCATGGCTGATGTTGGCAAAGGCCAGCGCTGCCTGACCGGCGGTCTCCGGTTTGGCGGCGTCTTCCAGGGCGTCGAGTTTGTTGACTGCAAACACAATAGATGGCACGCGCAGCAGGTTCACCAGCAGCGAATGGCGCCGCGTCTGTGGCAGCAGACCGTGACCACGGTCTGCAGGCGGCAGCAGCGCGTCGGGTTGTTGTGCCCAGGCCAGTTTGGTGGCATCCACCAATACCACGGCGGCATCGGCACTGGAGGCGGCCGTGACCATGTTGCGGGTGTACTGTTCGTGGCCTGGTGCATCGCCAATGATGAATTTGCGCTCGGCTGTGTTGAAGTAGCGGTAGGCGACGTCGATGGTGATGCCTTGCTCGCGCTCGGCAGAGAGGCCGTCGGTGAACAGCGCCAGATCGGCCTCGCCACTTTTGGAAACGTTGGCCAGTTGGTCCAACAACACCGAGCGGCTGTCGATCAGCAGGCGGCCAATCAGCGTGCTTTTGCCATCATCGACGGAGCCGCAGGTGATGAATTTGAGTGCACTGGCTACTGCACGATCGTGATCGAGGGTTGGGCGGTGCGCGAAATCCTCACGTACCAAAGTACGTTCCGGTTTCTGTGCTCCGGCCGCCCCTCGCTGACGGTCGCTCGCTACGCCAGTCAGAAATTGTTCTGCTTCCATCAAAAGTACCCGTCTTTCTTGCGCTTCTCCATCGAAGCCTCGGAGGTTTTGTCGTCCATGCGGGTGGCGCCGCGCTCACTCACATCAGCGGCCAGTGTTTCGATCACAATCTCTGCCGCAGTGGTGGCCAGACTTGCCACCGGGCAGGTGCAGGTGATGTCGCCCACGGTGCGAAAACGCACGTCGCGCGACTCGACCGTTTCGTCCGCGCGTGCCGGCGTCAGGCTTGTGACTGGCACCAGCAGGCCCCTGCGCTCCACTACATCACGCTTGTGCGAGTAATAAAGCGAGGGCAGGGCGATTTGCTCACGGGCTATGTATTGCCACACGTCGAGTTCGGTCCAGTTGGAGATCGGGAACACGCGGAAATGCTCGCCGGGCTGGAGACGGGTATTGAACAGGGTCCACAGCTCGGGCCGCTGGGCTTTGGGTTGCCACTGACCAAAGCTGTCGCGGTGCGAGAAGATTCGCTCCTTGGCGCGGGCCTTCTCCTCGTCGCGGCGGGCGCCGCCAATCAGCGCGTCAAAGCGGAACTCGTCGATCGCTTCCAGCAAGGTGACCGACTGGTGCACGTTGCGTGACTCTCCGGGGTGCGCCAGACGCACTGTGCCACGCTGCATGGAGTCTTCCACGCTGCGCACAATCAGCTCGGCCTGCAATTCTTTGGCACGTGAATCCCGGAAATCGGTTACCTCGTGGAAATTGTGGCCGGTGTCAATCATCAGCAGCGGGTAGGGGATGCGGCCCACGCCAAAGGCTTTTTCGGCGCACTTGAGCATGACCAGCGAGTCTTTTCCACCCGAGAACAGCAGTGTGGGGCGCTCGAATGCGGCGGCGACCTCGCGCAGGATGAAGATGGTTTCTTCTTCCAGTGCGTCCAGATGCGCGTTGCTCAGGTGCTCGTGGTGTTCTGAACGGAGCAGTGAGTGTGGCACCGGCTGGAGCAGTTCAGGTTCGGTGCGGACGTTCATGCAGGTTCTTTCTCAAGGCTGTTTGACCGATTGACGTGCAGGCCGCATTCTTTGGCCGCCTCATCCTCCCACCACCAGCGCCCGGCGCGAAAATCATCGCCCAGGCTGATGGCCCGGGTGCAAGGCGCGCAGCCGATGCTGGGATAGGACTGGTCATGCAGTGGGTTGTAGTCAACCTGGTGGAGACTAATGAAGTGCCAGACGTCACCCCAGGTCCAGTTGGCCAGGGGGTTGAGTTTGACGCGCGCAGCATCCGTGGTATCGATCAAGGGCACATCGGCACGCGCGCCGGACTGCTCACGGCGCAGGCCGGTGATCCAGGCCTGTTTGCCGGTCAGCGCGCGCGCCAGTGGCTCCATTTTTCGGATCTGGCAGCAGGCTTTGCGCAGTGCGATGCTCTGGTACATGGCGTCTTTGCCTTCGCGTGCGACGAACTGCACCACCGCCTCATTGCGGGGGGTAAATACCTCAATAGGCACGTGTGAGGAGGCTTTGAGCCGACTCAGCAATTCAAGCGTCTCGGGGTGCAGGGCGCCGGTTTCCAGCACAAAAATGCCAATGTCGAGCGGCAAGGAATTGATCAGGTGGCTGATCACCATGTCTTCCGCGCCCAGACTGGACGCCTGGCTGACCCGGGTGGCGCTGCCTGCAGCAACTGGCGCATAGTCACGCGCGGCTTGGTGCAACAAGGCGGAGGTTTGCGCCAGCTTGGCGTCAAAGCCGGCTGAGGCGTGGGCATTGAGTTGAATGGCATTCATGCGCTAACTCCTGTACTGAATTTTGGTTTGGTGGAAAAAGCGTCGCCCTGGTAAAACGACGGGTAACGGTCAAACTGGCGTTGTGCATAGTCCGGGTTCTGGTCTGCGCGCAACACTGCTGCGTCAAAACCGCTGCGCTGCATCTGCACCAGTTGGTCAATCAGCACGTCGCCGGTGGCGCGAATCTCGCCCTTGAAACCGAGCCGTCGGCGCAGCAGGAATGCCTGGCTGAAGGCGCGACCATCGCTGAATTTGGGGAAGCTCAGGTCGATGCGCTCAACGCCGTCAAGATTGAGCGCACGGGGGTCTGAATCATTCGCGATTCCAATGACTTGTTGACCATTGACTCCCGTGGAGTGGGCGTTTTCAGCTATCAGTTTCATAATTAATTCCTTTTTTCAGGCCAGCTCGGCCTCGGCGCTATGGCGCACCCGGTCGGCCGCTTGCTTGAAGGCGTGCATGCCGATACGGCGAAAGGTGGCGATGAAGGTCTCCCCGCTGCGCCGTGTGTCGCGGTAGGTGTCGAGCACGGCTTCAATCACATCGGGCACTTCAGCCGCGCCAAACGAGGGGCCGACCACTTTGCCGGACATCGGCGCGCCACTGAGCGTGGAACCGTCCGAGCCGCCCAGCGATACCTGGTACCACTCCTGGCCGTCCTTGTCGACACCCAGAATGCCGATATGGCCGCTGTGGTGGTGGCCGCAGGAGTTTATGCAACCGCTGATGTGCAAGTCAATTTCGCCCAGATCGTGCAACTCATCCATGTCCTGGTAGCGCTCGCTGATGGCGGCGGCGATTGGGATTGAGCGGGCATTGGCCAGTGCGCAAAAGTCGCCGCCGGGGCAGGCGATCATGTCGGTCAACAGGCGAATGTTGGAGCGCGCCAAGCCGGCTTTGCGGGCCGCACGCCACAACTCGGGCAACTGGTCGCAACGCACCCAGGGCAGCAGCAGGTTCTGGTCGTGCGTGACGCGGGCCTCGCCGGCGGAAAAAAGGTCGGCCAATTCAGCCGCAGTGTCCAACTGGTCGGCGGTGGCGTCGCCGGGCGCGTGGCCCAGGCGCTTGAACGACAGGGTGACGGCACGCAAATCCGGGTTTTTGTGGGGCGCGACGTTTTGTTTCAGCCAGCGTCCAAATTCCACCTCGTTCTCGGCGGTGGCACGCAGAATCTGGGCCACTTTCAACACCGAACCCGGCTTGTTAGCGGTCAAAGCCGGTGGCACAAAAGAGGCCGTCACCCGGTCCAACTCTTGCTGTGTGATGGTGTGCGGCGCACCGTCGATCTCGATAATTTGCTGGTACTCGGCTTCGACTTCGTCGGTGAAGCGCTGGCCTTCGGCCTTGACCAGAATCTTGATGCGCGCCTTGTACATATTGTCGCGCCGCCCCCAGCGGTTGTAGACGCGCACCACGGCTTCCAGGTAGTTCAGGATCTGGTGCCAGGGCAGAAAGTCGCGGAGGGTACTGGCAATCACCGGCGTGCGGCCCATGCCGCCACCGACCAGCACCTTGAAGCCAATTTGGCCATCAGCGTCACGCAGCACATGCAGGCCGACGTCATGCCAGGCGGTGGCGGCGCGGTCTTCCCGGGCACCCGAGACGGCAATCTTGAATTTGCGCGGTAAAAACGCAAATTCCGGGTGCAACGTGCTCCATTGGCGCAGGATTTCGCAGTACGGGCGCGGGTCCACAATTTCGTCCTCCGCAATGCCGGCACGCTCATCGCTGGTAATGTTGCGAATGCAACTGCCGCTGGTCTGGATGCCGTGCATATTGACCGAGGCCAGCAGGTCCATCACATCGGCGCTCTTGTCCAGCGCGATCCAGTTGAACTGGACATTTTGGCGCGTGCTGAAGTGCGCATAGCCGGTGGGCAGTTTGACCGTGCCGAGTTGGGCCTGCTTGGTTTGAGCCGTCTGGTAGACCTGCGCGTTGGGCTGATCGTATTCGCGCGCAATCCTGGCCAGCACACGCAACTGCACGCTCGACAATTCGCCGTAAGGCACCGCGACGCGCAACATCGGCGCGTAACGCTCCACGTACCAGCCGTTTTGCAGTCGCAACGGGCGAAAATCATCGTCGCTGAGGTTGCCGCTCAGGTTGCGCTCCAGTTGGTCGCGGTATTGCGCGGCGCGCTGGCTGACGAATTGGCGGTCAAAGTCGGTGTATTGGTACATGGTCAGTTTTTTCTAATCAGTTGAGGACAGAGCTGGCTCGCTGCGCGTAGCTGGGGTCTGTTCCGCAAGGTTTTATAAAGCAATCAATTTCACGCCGGCATACGCCAGCAGCAGGGAAAGGAGGGAACGGATCACCCGCTCTGGCGTGCGTGCCATCAGGTGTGATCCGACCCATATGCCGGGCAGCGAGCCGGCCAGCAGCTTGGCCAGCAAAGACCAGTCGACCGAGCCCAGCGAGGCGTGGCCCAGGCCGGCCACCAGCGTGAGCGGCACGGCGTAGGCAATATCGGTGCCCACAATGCGAGGCAGCGGCAGCAGGGGGTACAAAATCAGCAACACGGTGACGCCGATGGCCCCGGCGCCCACCGATGTCAGCGTCACCAAGGTGCCGATGACCGCGCCAAACAACAGCGGCAGGCTCCAATGGCGTGGTGTGGCGGCGCGGACTTCCTGGCCTGCTGCCAGGGTGCGCGGGGCGGCTTTGCCACGCACTGCCTTGTACAGGGTGGCCGCCGCCGTCAGCAGCAGGGCGAAACCCAGGGTGCTGGTCATCAGGCTTTGCACCGCAGCGCTGGCAGCCCCCACCTGCTTGAGAAAAAACAGGGTGATCAGCGCCGCTGGAATACTGCCGGCCGACAACTGCGCCACCACCCGCCAGTCGACCAGGCGTGCGCGTGCCAGTTTGACGGTGCCGCCCAGCTTGGTAAAGGCGGCGAACAGCAGGTCGGTGCCAACCGCCAGATACGGTTTGACGCCGAAGAAGAAGATCAGGATCGGCGTCATGAGCGAGCCGCCGCCAACGCCGGTCAGTCCGACGACGATCCCAACAAAAAAACCAGCAAAGATGAACGCTAAGTCATGCATGAGTTGACTTTATGCGGCGCTCTTTAGATTGTAAAATACTTTATTGTGATTTTTATATGCTTTTTAATATATAAAGGAAAGCGAAGCGCGTTGCTAGTTTTTTTAGGGTGAACTGGGCACTGGCCCCCGGAATTGCCGGGCTGAATCTCACCCAACTCGTCCGAGCAAAAGGAACTCCATCAGTGCCTTTTGCACATGCATCCTGTTTTCAGCCTCGTCCCAGACGACGGACTGCGGCCCGTCGATCACCTCGGCCTGCACTTCCTCGCCCCGGTGCGCCGGCAGACAATGCATGAACAGCGCATCAGGCTTGGCTGCGCTCATCATCTCGGCGTCCACACACCAGTCGGCAAAAGCGACTTTGCGGGCCTCGTTCTCGGCTTCAAAACCCATACTGGTCCAGACATCGGTCGTTACCAGGTCAGCACCGGCGCAAGCCTGCATCGGGTCACGGAATACCTGGTAGCTCTCGGCCGAGCGCAAGCCGGCGATGGACTGATCGACTTCGTAGCCGCCAGGTGTGCTGACATGCACTTTGAAGCCCAGGATTTCGCTGGCCTGCAGCCAGGTGTTGGCCATGTTGTTGCCATCACCGACCCAGGCCACCGTCTTGCCCTGGATGGAGCCACGGTGCTCGATGTAGGTAAAGATGTCCGCCAGAATCTGGCAGGGGTGGAACTCGTTGGTCAGGCCGTTGATCACCGGCACGCGGGAATGTTCGGCAAAGCGCTCGATCTTGGTCTGCTCGTAGGTGCGGATCATCACCAGATCGACCATGCGGCTGATGACCTTGGCGCTGTCCTCAATCGGCTCGGCGCGGCCCAGTTGGCTGTCGCCGGTGGTCAGGTTCACCACGCTGCCGCCCATCTGGTACATGCCGGCCTCGAAACTCACGCGGGTGCGGGTGGAGGCTTTCTCAAAAATCATGGCCAGGGTTCGATCAGTCAGCGGCTGGTGCTTGTCGTAGGCCTTGAACTTCTTTTTAATCAGCGCCGCCCGCTCGAACAGGTAGGCGTAGTCGCTGGCGTCGAGATCGCTGAATTGCAGATAGTGTTTCATTGACGGGTACTCGCAAGGCAGGGTTGGAGTCAGTTGGCGTCTATCCGGCGGCGTCAAGCAGGAACTGCTTGATGAGCGGACACAGGATGCTGACCACCTCGTCGGCTTCCGTCGCGCTCATGATCAACGGCGGCAACAGACGGATGACAGTGTCAGCGGTGACGCTGATCAGCAGACCATTGTCGGCACACTGCTTGACCAGCGCTGCGCAGGGTTTGGCCAGTTCGATGCCCAGCATCAGGCCCTGTCCACGAATTTCCTTGACGGTTTGTGTCGCCAGTTCGGGCGCCAGTGCCTGGGCCAGTGCCGCAGCCAGGTGCGCGCCAACGCGGGCGGCATTGGCCAGCAGGCCGTCCTCCTCCATGATGCGAATGGTCTCCACCCCGGCCCGCATCGCCAGCGGATTGCCACCAAACGTGGTGCCGTGGTTGCCGGGCTGGAAAATATGGGCCGCTTTCGGGCCTGCTACAACAGCGCCGATCGGCACACCCGAACCCAAGCCCTTGGCCAGCGGCATCACATCGGGCACAATGCCTGCCCATTGATGGGCGAACCACTTGCCGGTGCGTCCCATGCCGCATTGCACCTCGTCAATCATCAGCAGCCAATCGCGCTCATCGCACAGTTGGCGCACGTCCTTGAGGTAATCCAGGTGCATCGGGTTGACGCCGCCTTCTCCCTGGATGGCTTCGAAAAACACCGCTACCACATTCGGGTTGCCATCGGTGGCCTTCTTCAAACTCTCGATGTTGTTCAGTGGCACGCGGATGAAACCCTCCACCAGCGGCCCAAAGCCTGCTTGTATCTTGGGGTTGCCGGTGGCGCTCAGGGTGGCGATGCTGCGGCCGTGAAAGGCCTTCTCGTACACCACAATCTCGGGCCGTGCTATGCCCTTGTCATGGCCAAATTTGCGCGCCAGCTTCAGGGCCGCTTCGTTGGCTTCCAGGCCGGTGGAGCAGAAAAAGACGTTGCTCATGCCCGACAACTTCACCAGTTTTTTTGCCAGCACCTCCTGATTCGGCACATGGTAGTAATTGGAGCTGTGGATCAGTTTGGCAATCTGGTCCTGCAGGGCCGGCACCAGCTTGGGGTGGTTGTGTCCGAGGGTGTTGACGGCAATGCCACCGAGTGCGTCCAGATACGACTTGCCATTGACATCCCAGACGCGGCAACCCTGGCCATGCGACAGCGCGATGGGCACGCGACCATAGGTGTTCATCACGTGGGGCGATTGAGCTTCGATGAAAGGGGCTGCGTTCATGGTTTCAAAATCCTGGTCGGTTGCGAACATCCAACATCTGACGATCACAAAAATAAAACGGCCCGTTCAATGGCGGGCCGTTGAAGTGGTATTCTAGGCGCAACAAAAAAGCCGTCTTTCGACGGCTTTTTTGCTTTGCTGACAGCGCACCCGTTACAAACGGCGGAATCCTGAAAACTTGGGGGACAGCCCGCAGCGGCAAGGCCGCAAGCTCTGTCCCCAGTTGCTCAGAAATCCGGGCTGTTTTCCTGAATAATCAGGCGGGTTGAGCCTGGACTGCTTTCGCGGTCAGTGCTTTCACCTTGGTCGACAGACGGCTCTTGTCGCGAGCCGCCTTGTTTTTGTGGAAGATGCCTTTGTCAGCCACCGTGTCCACCACGGCTTGCATCTTGGCAAACAATTCGGTTGCTTTGGCTTTGTCGCCAGCAACAACCGCTTTTTCCACGTTCTTCACCGCAGTACGGTATTTGGAACGCAGCGAGGTGTTTGCAGCGTTGATTTTGATGTCCTGACGGACGCGCTTGCGGCCCGACGCCAGGCGCGGGTTCTTTTTCTTCGGTTTTGTAGATGCCATATATAGAGTTCCTTGTGTCTGAGGATGTTGCCAGCAAAGCTCATGATTATATCAGGTACGGGTCAGTTGGCAGGGCGCGACTGGTTCGCTGGCTGGACGCGGCTACACTCCCGGTCGTGAGTCTTTTCAAATCCGCCTCTGTTGTCTCCTTGTTGACCCTGGTGTCACGCATCACGGGCCTGGTGCGCGAACTCCTGATTGCGGCAACTTTTGGCGCCAGCGCCTTGACCGATGCCTTCAATGTGGCGTTTCGCATTCCCAATCTGCTGCGCCGACTGTTTGGCGAAGGCGCCTTCAGTATGGCTTTTGTGCCCGTGCTGGCGGCCTCCAAAGCGCAGCATGGCGAGCTTGCTACCCAATCCATGATTGACCATGTGGCCACGGTACTGGCCTGGGCTTTGCTGGTGATCAGCATCATCGGCGTGGTGGCAGCCCCGGCCCTGGTGTGGGCGATGGCCAGTGGTTTGCAGCAGAACCCGCGTGGCTTTGAGGTCGCTGTCGTCATGACGCGCTGGATGTTTCCCTACATTGCCTTTATGTCGATGGTGGCGCTGGCTGCAGGGGTACTCAATACCTGGCGGCGTTTTGCGGTGCCCGCCGCTACGCCGGTGTTGTTGAACCTGTGCATGATTGCAGCCGCCTGGTTGGGCGCGCCGTGGTTCAAAACCTTGGGCCTGGAGCCGATTTACGCTCTGGCCGGTGGCGTGCTGTTAGGCGGCGTGCTGCAACTGGGCGTGCAATTGTGGGCGTTGAAAAAACTGGGGCTGCATCCGCGCATTGGCCTGCGCTGGCGCGCGCTGCGCAGTGCCTGGGCCGACCCGGGCACCAAAAACATTCTTAAATTGATGGGGCCTGCCTTGCTGGGCGTGAGCGTGGCGCACATTTCGATGTTGATCAACACGCAAATTGCCTCGCATCTGGCGACCGGTAGCGTAAGCTGGATCACCTATGCCGACCGGCTGATGGAGTTCCCCACCGCGCTGCTCGGTGTTGCCATGGGGGTGGTCCTGATGCCCCAACTCGCGGCTGCGCGCGCGGCGGGCGATGCGGCGAAATACTCCGCCATGCTGGACTGGGGTTTGCGGCTGGTGCTGCTGCTGGCCGTACCTTGTGCGGTGGCGCTGATCGCCTTTGCCAAGCCGCTGGTAGCCGTTCTCTACCACTACGGGGTCATGACTGAGCATGACGTGCAGCAAATCACCTATGCCCTGATGGGATGGGGGGTGGGTTTGATCGGGATTGTGGCCATCAAGGTGTTGGCACCGGGTTACTACGCCAACCTCGACACCAAAACACCGGTGCGCATTGCGGTCGTGGTGCTGGTGATCACGCAGTTGCTCAATATTGTTCTGGTGCCCATTTTTGCCCATGCCGCCTTGACGCTTACCATCGGCATCGGTGCCCTGGTCAATGCCGCCTGGCTGCTGGTCGGGCTGCTCCGGCGTCGCAGTTACAAGCCGGAGCCGGGTTGGGGCGTCCTCGTGCTACAGGTGATTGCGGCCAACGCTTTGCTGATAGTTTTCCTGATGTGGGCCAACGGGGCCTTTGCCTGGACCGAACTGCGCCAGCAGAGCCTGAAGCGAATCGGGCTGCTGGCGCTGGTCATGACGGGCTCGGCATTCATTTATTTCACGGCGCTTTGGGCCGCCGGACTGAAACTGCAGCAATTCGTGCGACGTTGAGCGGGGCAATCGAGCTCTGAGTCTGCCAGCGACTACACTGCGCTTCTCACCAGCCGCCCGAAGTCGTTTCCCCCGAACAAAAGGCCATCATGATCAACAAGAGAACAGCCAAGGCAGTGCCGACACCGGTCAAAGGTGACGCGCCCGCTACACCTGAACCCACCGCAGCCAGGTTCCCCATCGTCGGCATCGGCGCCTCAGCCGGCGGGCTGGCGGCGTTTGAGGCTTTCTTTTCCGGCATGCCCGTCGACGCCGACCCCGGCATGGCGTTTGTGCTGGTACAGCATCTGGCGCCCGACCATGAGAGCATTCTGACCGACCTGATCCGACGCTACACCCGGATGCAGGTGTTCGAGGTTGAGGACGGCATGCGGGTGCAAATTAACTGCGCCTACATCATTCCACCCAATCGTGACATGGCGTTTCTGAACGGTACGCTGCAACTGCTGGAGCCGGCTGCGCCGCGCGGTCAGCGCCTGCCGATTGACTTCTTCTTTCGCTCCCTGGCACAGGACCAGCGCGAGCGGGCGATCGGCATCGTGCTGTCGGGCACCGGCAGCGACGGCACGCAGGGCGTGCGGGCGATCAAGGGGGAAGGTGGCATGGTGATGGCACAAAATCCCGCTTCCACCGAGTTCGACGGTATGTCGCGCAGTGCCATCGCCACCGGCCTGGTCGACTATGAGCTGCCACCAGCCGAGATGCCAGAGCAGCTCATGGCCTACGTGGCCCATGCTTTTGGCAACCCGCCCCGGCGCGTAAGCGCCTCGGCGCCGCACACCGAGAACTCGCTGAAGAAGATATTTGTCCTGTTGCGCGCCCAGACCAGCCACGATTTTTCCCAGTACAAGCCGAGCACGATTTACCGCCGCATCGAGCGGCGCATGGCGGTGCACCAGATTGACGCCATCGACGGCTACGTCAAATACCTGCAGCAGACGCCGGCCGAGGTGGAATCGCTGTTTCGCGACCTGCTCATCGGTGTCACCAACTTCTTTCGCGATCCGGAGGCCTTTGCGGTGCTTGAGCAACAGATCATCCCCAAGCTGTTTGCCAACAAGCCGGTGGGTGCCACGGTGCGCATCTGGTCAACCGGGTGTTCCACCGGCGAGGAGGCCTATTCCATTGCCATCCTGCTGCAAGAGCGGGTGGAAGCACTCAAGCAAAGCTACAAGGTGCAAGTCTTTGCCACCGACATTGACAACCAGGCGATTGCGACCGCTCGCGCCGGACTCTATCCCGCCAGCATTGCCAACGACATTTCGCCCGAGCGATTGGCGCGCTTTTTCACCGCCGAGCCCGATGGCAGCTCTTACCGGGTGCAAAAGGGCATCCGCGACATGCTGGTTTTTTCCGAGCAGGACGTGATCAAGGACCCGCCCTTTTCCAAACTCGACCTGATCTGCTGTCGCAACCTGCTGATCTACATAGACTCGGACTTGCAAAAAAAGCTCATTTCACTGTTCCACTACGCACTGTGCCCCGGCGGCATGCTGTTCCTGGGGACCTCGGAGACCGTGGGCGAGTTTGGCGATCTGTTTGCCGTGCTGGACCGAAAGTCCAAGCTGTACCAGCGCCGAGAGGATTTTCAAGGCGCGCAGCGCGCGGCGCTGGGCCGCTTTCTCCCGCCCAAGCGCGCCAACACGCGGACCGATGCCGAGCACTCGCAGTCCACCACCAAGGCGGCCGGTCTGGTGAAACTGCCTCTGCGCGAATTGACCGAACAGGCGCTGCTGCAGCAGGTCACTGCGGCCGGTGTACTGGTTAACGGTCAGGGCAACATCCTCTACCTGCACGGCCGGACCGGGATTTTCCTGGAACCGGCCCCGGGTGAGGCCGGTATCAACAACATTTTGAAAATGGCGCGCGACGGACTGCGCCGCGAATTGACCACCGCCCTGCATAAAGCGGCGGGCAGCAAAGAGGTGATGCGTTGCAATAACCTGCGCGTCAAAACCAACGGCCACTTCACCCAGGTCAACCTCACCGTATGCCCGGTGGCGCCAGGCCCGGCCGCAGCACTTGAGTCGCCCCTGTATCTGGTGATGCTGGAGCAGGCGCCTGTCCTTGACCCCGCTTCGGAGCGCCTGACCCCGCTGCCCCCGGCCGACCACGACGGCAAGGACGCCAATGCGCAGATTGCCGAGCTCACGGAAGAACTGCAGGCCAAAGAGGAACACCTGCACGCCGCTAATGAGGAACTGGAAACAACCAACGAAGAGCTCAAGTCTTCGAACGAGGAGATGCAGTCCGTCAACGAAGAGTTGCAGTCCACGAACGAAGAACTTGAGACCTCCAAAGAAGAGCTGCAATCGATCAATGAGGAGTTGGCCACGGTCAACACCGAGCTGCAAACCAAGGTGACGGATCTGTCGCGGGTCAACAACGACATGAACAATCTGCTGGCCGGCACCGGCATTGGCACGGTCTTCGTGGACCATAACCTGCGCATCCTGCGCTATACCCCGGCCGCGATCCAGATCATCAACCTGATCCTGAGCGACGTAGGGCGGCCGGTGGCCCACATTGTCTCCAACCTGGTCGGCTACGACAGCCTGGTGGCAGATGCGCAGGCAGTGCTCAAGACACTGGTACCCAAAGAGGTGGACGTGCAGACGGCCGAGGGCAAGTGCTACACCATGCGCATCTTGCCGTACCGCACGCTGGACAACGTGATCGAGGGCGCCGTTATTACCTTTATTGACATCTCGGAGATGGTGCACACGCGCGAATCGCTGCGCAAAGCCAATGAGCTGATGCGTCTGGCGGTGGTGGTGCGCGATGCGTTTGACGCCATCACCGTACAGGACCTCGATGGCCGCATCCTGGCCTGGAACCCGGGCGCGGTCAGGATGTACGGCTGGAGTGAGGCGCAGGCGCTGTTGATGAACGTGCGCGACCGTATTCCACCGGGACTGCAAAAAGAGGCTTTGGCCAGGGTGCACCAGCTCAGCCAGGAGGAAACTCTGGAAGCTTACCAAACTCAACGCCTGGCCAAAGACGGCTCGGTCGTCGAGGTCTCATTGATATCCACCGCCTTATTCAATGAGGCAGGCCAGATGTATGCTATTGCAACCACCGAGCGGACAAAAAAAATCCAAGCTCGCGCAACCAGTGGGGGTGCAAATGAAGAAAACGGATAAGCATAGCGGAAAAGCTGCCTCTGCTGCCGATGGCGAGCAGGTGTTGCGTCGACGGGCCGAAGAAATGGTTCGGGACAAAGAGACCCTGTCGCCCGCAGCACTCCAGACCCTGTCCCCCGAGGCGATGCGCCAGGCGCTGCACGAACTGCGGGTTTATCAGATTGAGCTGGAGCTACAGAACGAGGAATTGCGTCGGGTGCAACTAGAACTCGATGCCGAACGGGCCCGCTATTTCGACCTCTATGACCTGGCGCCGGTGGGCTATTGCACGCTGAGCGAGCAGGGTCTGATCCTGGAGACCAATTTCACCGCGGCCACCCTGCTGGGCGTGGCCCGCAGCGAGCTGGTCAAGCGACCGATCAACCACTTCATCATCAAATCGGACCAGGATATCTACTACCTGTGCCGCAAACGGCTGCTGGAGTCCGGCCAGGCGCAGTCGTGCGAGCTGCGGATGGCGAGGAAGAATGGTACGCCGTTCTGGGCGCATCTGGCCGCCACCGCCGTGCCGGGCGCCGACGGCGCGCCGGCTGTGCGCTTGGTGTTGGCCGATGTCACCGATCACACCCTGCTGGAACTGGCCATGCAGGAAAGCGAGAAACGATTTCGCACCCTGATCGAAGGTACATCCGAACCCATTGCCGTTCATTGCGACGAGAAAATAATTTATGTCAACCCGGCCGCCGTCAAGCTGTTTGGCGCACGCACGGCGCAAGAGCTGCTAGCGCAGCCGATCCGTGATCTGGTACACCCGGACTTTCATGACGCCGTGCTGGCGCGAGCCAAGATCATGACGCGCCATGGCGGCAGCACGCCGATGGTCGAGGAACGCTTTCTCAAGCTCGATGGAACCTCCCTTGACGTGGAAGTCCAGAATACGGCGATTGTCTACGATGGCAAACCGGCGATTCAAGTGGCCATGCACGACATCACGGAGCGCAAACGCCTGGGCCAGGCCCTGCAGGAAAAGAACGTCGAGCTCGTGAGTGCCAGGCAAGTGGCGGAAAAGGCCAACCTCGCCAAATCAGAGTTTCTGTCGAGCATGAGCCATGAACTGCGCTCCCCGCTCAATGCGATCCTGGGCTTCGCCCAACTGCTGGAGTCGGGCACGCCCGGGCCAACTGCTGTTCAAAAGGGGCGGATCGAACAGATCCTCCAGGCCGGCTGGTACTTGCTGGAATTGATCAACGAAATTCTCGATCTCGCCTTGATCGAATCGGGCAAGCTGTCCTTGTCGATGGAGCCCATGTCGCTGCCCGATGTGCTGCTCGATTGCCAAACGATGATTGAGGCGCAGGCGCAAAAAAAAGGCATTCGCCTGACCTTTGCGCAGTTCGATCGTCCCGTCTTTGTCGATGCCGACCGGACCCGCGTGAAGCAGGTGCTGATCAACCTGCTTTCCAATGCCATCAAATACAACCGCACGGGCGGCACGGTCGAAGTGACCTGCAATGCAAGCGCAGGGCGGCGCCTGCGCATCAGCGTGCAGGATACGGGCGAGGGCCTGTCGCCAGAAAAATTGGCCCAACTGTTTCAGTCGTTCAATCGCCTCGGGCAAGAGACCAGCGCCGAGCCCGGCACCGGCATCGGCCTGGTGATGAGCAAACGGCTGGTTGAATTGATGGGGGGCGAAATAGGCACGCAAAGTACCGTCGGCAAGGGCAGTGCGTTCTGGATTGAGCTGAACCTGGCGGCCGCACCCGAGCTTGCCACAGGCGCCGCGCTTTTGATGGCGCTGGCGCCTGCGCAGGCCGCGCCCGCGCCCGCGCCCGCTGACGCGCCGCGCGCCGTGTTGTATGTTGAAGACAACCGGGCCAACCTGGAGTTGGTCGAACAACTCATCGCGCGTCGTCCCGATCTGCGCATGCTGAGTGCCGAAGATGCCATGCGCGGCATCGCGCTGGCGCGTAGTCATCAGCCGACCTTGATTCTGATGGACATCAATCTGCCGGGCATCAGCGGGTTCCAGGCGCTGCAGATGCTGCGTGACGATCCCTTGACCGCGCATATCCCGGTGCTGGCCCTCAGTGCCAATGCCATGCAACGCGACATCGAACAAGGCCTGGCGGCGGGCTTCTGGCGCTATCTCACCAAGCCCATCAAAGTCGGCGAGTTCATGGAGTCGCTCGACTGGGCGCTGGCGCTTGCACCGGCCAGTGCCCAGGGTCACGGTGAAAGTTCCAGTTGACCCGTGTGTACAGCTTGATCGTCCCCCGTTGGAACTGGTGTAACCACAAATGAACCCGTCTACTTCTCCCTGGCGCTCACTCAGCACGCGGGTGACCCTGTTCGCACTGGCTGTCTTCTTGACCAGCCGGTGGTCGCTGTCGTTCTACGCCAGCCGCAGGTTGCGCCAATGATGGCGTGATCGCCAGAACCATTGTGGCGCTGGGCCACAGTCTGGGCCTGACCGTCATTGCCGAGGGTGTGGAAACTGAGGCGCAGCGCGATCGTTTGCTCAGCATCAGTTGTGACGTTTTTCAGGGCTACTACTTCGGACGTCCAGGCGCGCCGGACCAGCTGACTGTAGGCGTGAACAAAATAAATCTCTAGCCGCCAGGGTTATTTGCGGAAATGCGGGCCGTGCAAGCGGCAAAATGCGCTCAGTGCTGTCTCAACCCTGTTCGAAAAGGATGTCCCCATGAATCTATCCTTGGCCGTACCCACTCCGCTTCAGTACTTTGCCTCCCTGGTGCAAAGTGATGCTGACTTCCCGCTGCTGGAGGCTGCTATCAGCCTGGCGCAGGATGAATACCCTGCTCTGGATGTCGGGCAGGTGCTCGGTGAAGTTGATCAATTGCTCGCCAGATTGCGTCGCCGCATTCCGGCCGATGCCGGACCGCTGCAGAAGCTGCGCGCCGTGAACCAGTTTTTCTATCGCGATTTAGGTTTTGCCGGCAACGTTAACCATTATCACGACCCCGACAACAGCTATGTCAGCGTCATCTTGCATACCCGGCGTGCGATCCCGATTTCGCTGGCGGTGCTCTGGCTGGAACTTGCGCAAGGTCTGGGGCTGGCGGCGCGCGGTGTCGGGTTTCCGGGCCACTTCATGCTCAAAGTCAATCTGCCCAATGGGCAGGTGGTGATTGATCCGCTGGACGGCCAGTCGCTCAGCCGGGAAGAGTTGGCCGAGCGTCTGGAGCCCTACCGGCGCCGCAGTGGCTTGGTGGATGAATTCGAAGTACCGCTGGGGCTTTATCTGCAGGTGGCACCGCCGCGAGACATCATGGCGCGGATGTTGCGCAACCTGAAGGAAATCCACAACGCCCAAGAAGACTGGCCGCGATTGATCGCAGTGCAGAACCGGCTGATTGTGCTGCTGCCGCAAGCCTGGACCGAGTACCGCGACCGGGGTCTGGCCCATGCCGAAGCGGGACACTCCGCGCGGGCGCTGCAAGACCTTGAGACTTACCTTTTCAATGCGCAGGAAGGCCTGGACCTGGACGCCATCGCCCAGCGAACGGTTGAATTGAAACGGGCCAAAAGTTGATGAACGGCGGCCTCGCTTGTCAAGCTTGTCAGCGCGCTGTGATCGCTTCCAGCTTGGCCAAACACTCCTCAAGTACATCGATCGGAACCGCTTCAATACGCTTCGCATCTCGCGCCGCCAGATCAAGCACTCGGCACTGGCTGACGACGACGGCACCTTGCGTCGCCGTGCCGCAGCCCATCAGTGTGACAGCCCATCCCGCCACACGCTCAAAATTCCCACCTTGGGTGATGGGGGCAACCAGTGCGAGCCCACCCTGGTTGAAATCCTGATTCGACAAGACCAGCACCGGTGGCGTGCCCCGCATTTCGTTCCCCGCAGTCGGGTCCAGTGTGATGAGTACTATGTCGCCCTGCTGGGTACTTGTTCGGCGCATCAAAGCGCCTCGTTGCCCACGGGCCGCATCTGCTCCCACGCCACCAGGTCGGCAGGCATGGGGGCTTTGGGCTTGCACTGTGCGTTGAGTTCAGCCGCTGTGTATCTGCGGTGTTCACGCTGCGGGCGCAGCAGCAGGTTGCCATCTTCCGGCGAAACGCCCAACGCCACCAGAAAGCGCGCCACCATGTTATAGGTGGCGATGGCACTGGTCAGCTCGACCAGTTGCGTGGTGTCAAAGTGCCGACGCAGTGCATCAAACACGGCATCGCTGACCCTCACGTCCAGCGTCATCTGTGCGGCGTACTGGATCACCAATTGTTCGACCTCGCCGAGATCCGGATGGGCGGTTGATACACGCGCATCGGCTTGCACCAGAACATTCAGGGCATCAAGCTCCTTCTGCTGGCCACCGGCTGCCAGAAAGTCAGGCGCGTGGTGCTGGTACTCATAGGTGGCGCCGGTCAGCAGCGCCACGGTGCAAATACCCAGCTCGCGCAGCTTGCGGCTGGTCGGCAGTCCGGTGCGCACCGCCCCCAGATAAACGTTCCAGGCGCGCGCCAGCGGCTCGCTCCAGAGCAGGGCCTTGTCCAGGTTGATGAGGGTGCCGCCCCGGCGCGCCAGAATGGCGTCCACCAGCTCTTGCGGTTGGGCTTTGAGGGCGGGACTCCAATCGGGAATGCGCATGGTTGACTTTCTGATGTTCGGTGAAGAGGAGGAGGGCGAGGGCGAGCGGGCAAGGCACAGCCTCAGCGGATAATGCCCAGATACTAATCCGATTTACCAAAATGCAGGGTGCGAGTCAAGCCCGCAATGACAGGATTGTCCCAATGAACCTCTACACCAAACTCCAGCAACGCGCGGCCGACAAAAAACCGATTCGCATCGGCCTGATCGGCGCCGGCAAATTCGGTTCCATGTACCTGGCGCAGGTTCCGAGAACACCGGGCGTGCATCTGGTGGCGATTGCCGATCTGTCACCCGACGCGGCTAGAGCCAACCTCGCGCGTGTCGGATGGAAACCGGAGCTGACCCAGGCGGAGTCTGCGCAGGAAGCTATCAGAACAGGATCAACCTGGATCACCGACGACTGGCAGGCGGTGGCCACGCACCCGCAAATCGACATCATTGTGGAATGCACCGGTAACCCGGTGGCGGCGGTGGCGCACTGCCTGCAAGCTTTTGCGCACGGCAAACATGTGGTCAACGTCACGGTGGAAGCCGACGCCTTTTGTGGGCCGCTGCTGGCGCGCAAAGCGCTTGCTGCCGGTGTGGTTTATTCGCTGGCTTTCGGCGACCAGCCGGCCTTGATCTGTGATCTGGTGGACTGGGCGCGCACCTGCGGTTTTCCGGTGGTGGCGGCCGGCCGCGGCCACAAATGGTTGCCGCATTTTTCAGAATCCACACCTGAGACGGTCTGGGGAAATTACGGTCTGACCCCGGAGCAGGCCCTGCGCGGCGGCCTGAATCCAAAAATGTTCAACAGCTTTCTCGATGGTTCCAAACCCTCCATCGAATGTACCGCCGTGGCCAACGCCACCGGCCTGAGCGTGCCCAGCAATGGCCTGCTGTATCCGCCGGCCAGTGTGGAAGACATTCCTTTTGTGACACGACCTATTCAAGAGGGCGGCGTGCTGGAGCGCAAAGGCATGGTCGAAGTGATCTCTTCGCTCGAAGCCAATGGCCGCAAGATTCCTTACGACATCCGCATGGGGGTCTGGGTCACGGTAGAAGCCGAAACCGACTACATCAAGAACTGCTTTGAAGAATACAACGCGCACACCGACCCGAGCGGACGTTATTTCACCTTGTACAAACGCTGGCACCTGATCGGGCTGGAAGTCGGCGTGTCGGTCGCCAGCGTCGCGCTGCGCGGCGAGCCCACCGGTGTGGCGACCTGCTGGAACGCCGACGTGGTGGCTACCGCCAAACGCGACCTCCAACCCGGTGACATGCTCGACGGTGAAGGCGGCTACACAGTCTGGGGCAAGCTGTTGCCGGCCGACACATCGCTAAAAATGGGTGGTCTGCCGCTGGGGTTAGCGCACCAGGTCAAAGTCGTGCGGGCCGTCAAAAAAGGCCAGAGTTTGAGCTGGGCTGATGTGGCAATGGACACTTCCACCCCCGCGTACAAGGTGCGCCATGAGATGGAAAGCATGTTCGCACCGGCCATGAAGAAAACTGCCTGACAGCCTTCTCGCGCTAAGCGCGTCATCATGGTGGCAGAGCGATGCCGGATTTGGACCACTCGGCCTTGTTTGTGGAACAGGCTAGCCGCAGCCACATGAGCTGCATCAGTGTAAACCATTGCGCTAGACGCTATCATTTTCGAAGCGTATCGTTAAAGATTCGTTCGGAAGGGCGCAAGCACAGCAAAACCAGCGCCACGACACTGAAGACGATGCCCGCCACAAAGGTGAAAGAAGCACCCCACTGGTCCCACAGCAAGCCGGCCAGGGCACTGGCCACCAGCATGGCGAGGCCGCTCATGAGGTTGAAAAAACCGTAGGCCGTGCCGCGCAGATCCTGCGGCGCGGTGTCGGCCACCATGGTGGCCAGCAAGCCCTGCGTCATGGCCATATGCAGCCCCCACAGAGCAATCCCGCCCCAGACCCAGCCGCCTTGGTTGCTGTAGGCCAGCAACGCATCCGCAGCGATCAGCAGCACCAGCCCCCAGGCCAGCAGCGTGGTGTGACTGACCCGGTCGGCGAGTTTGCCAAACGGGTAGGCGAAGGCGGCGTAGACCAGGTTCATGGCCACCAGCACCAGTGGCGTCCAGGCCAGGCCCAGGCCACCCTGATGCGCGCGCAGCACCAGAAACGCCTCGCTGAAGCGCGCCAGCGTGAACACCGCACCGATGCCGACCACCCACCAGTAGGCTGAACTCAGGCGCGCAAGATTGGCGCGGTTGATCGGATTGCTACGCACTGCGCCATGTGGCCGCTCGGGCTCATGCACCCCAAAAATCAGCAGCGCCACGCACAGGAATGCCGGGACGGTGGCGACCCAAAAAACGGCACGGAAATCGTTGGCCCACAACAGCATGAGACCGATGGCGAGCAAGGGGCCGACGAAGGCGCCCACGGTGTCGAGCGACTGGCGCAGTCCAAACGCGGCACCACGCAGCTCGGGCGGCGCGATGTCGGCCACCAGCGCGTCGCGCGGTGCGCCCCGGATACCTTTGCCGACGCGGTCCATCAAACGTGCGGTCAGGACCAGACCGAAGGTGGTGGCGAGCGCAAACAGTGGTTTGGAGAAGGCGCCCAGGCCATAGCCGAGCACAGCAAGGGGTTTGCGTTTGCCCCAGTAGTCGCTTAAGGCACCGGAAAAAACTTTGACAATCAGCGCCGTGGCCTCGGCTACGCCTTCAATCAGGCCGATCACGAACATGCTGATGCCCAGTGTGGTGGCCATGAAAACCGGCAGCAGGCTGTGAATCATCTCGCTTGAGATGTCCATCAGCATGCTGACAAAGCCCAGCGCCCAGATGCCGGGCGGGATGCGTCGCAGTGTCTGGGTACGTTCAGACACGATGGGCAGAGGTTCAGGCCACGACGACTGCTGCACCCGCACCGCGCTCAGCAATGACACCGATCTGGTACACCTGCTCGCCCGCGGCGCGCAAGGTGGCGGCGCAAGCCGTGGCGCTGGCGGCATCCACCACCACCACCATGCCGATACCGTTGTTGAAGGTACGGTTCATCTCGAAGTCGTCAATGCCAGCGGTGGCTTGCAGCCAGGCAAACAGCTCGGTTTGCGGCCAACTCCCGGCTCGAAGATGCGCGGCCGTGCCTTCGGGCAACACGCGCGGAATGTTCTCCAGCAGGCCGCCGCCGGTAATGTGGGCCAATGCCTTGATACCGGAAGACGAGCCAGGGGTCGTGGGGTAGTGGGCCAGCGCCTCCAAAACGTTTTTCACGTACAGGCGGGTCGGCTCCATCAGCGCTTGCCTGAACGGCTTGCCGTCCAGCGTCGCGGGCAGCTTGTTGCCCGCGCGTTCAATGCACTTGCGCACCAGGCTGAAACCGTTGGAATGCACGCCACTGGACGCCAGACCCAGCACCACATCGCCGGGTTTCACGCTTTGGCCGGTGAGGATTTTTGATTTCTCGACTGCGCCCACACAGAAGCCTGCCAGATCGTATTCACCGGCCGGGTACATGCCGGGCATTTCGGCCGTTTCGCCGCCAATCAGCGCGCAGCCGGACAGCTCACAACCCCTGGCAATACCGCCAACCACGGCGGCAGCAGTGTCCACGTCGAGCTTGCCGCAGGCAAAGTAGTCCAGGAAAAACAGCGGCTCGGCGCCTTGCACCAGCACGTCGTTCACGCTCATGGCGACCAGGTCGATGCCGACGGTGTCGTGCATGGCCCACTCAAATGCCAGTTTGAGCTTGGTGCCGACACCGTCGGTGCCGCTGACCAGAACTGGCTCCTTATAACGCTTGGGCACTTCAAACAGGGCGCCGAAGCCGCCGATGCCGGCCAGCACGCCTTCGCGCATCGTCTTTTTGGCCAGAGGTTTGATGCGCTCAATCAGCGCGTCACCCGCGTCAATGTCGACGCCGGCGTCTTTGTAGCTCAGGGGGGGAGGGGAGGAAGTGGTCATGCTGCTTGGGTGGTAGGACTGTGGTTTAGTTCGGGCACCAAGCCCGATAGAATCCAGCCTAAGATTCTAAGGGCTCACCCCCTGTCAGGCTGTATGCAATTTACTTCTACCCAAAAACGCACCGCAACCTGGTGCCTGATCGCCGCGCTGGTGCTGCTGGCGCTGTGGTTTCTGGGGTCGGTGCTGACGCCTTTTGTGGTGGCGGCCGTGCTGGCCTACGCGTTGACGCCTCTGGTGGACAAACTCGATGGCCTGGGTCGGGGACGGCTGCCGCGTGTGCTGGCGGTGCTGATCGTGGAAACCCTGTTCCTCCTGGTTTTGTTGTCCATCCTGCTGTTGGTGGTGCCAATTTTTGCCAAGGAAGTGCCATTGCTGCGCGAGCAGTTGCCGGTGCTGGCGGACCGCCTCAACAACTCGCTGGGTCCATGGCTGGGGCAGTTTGGTATCAAGGTCTCGCTGGACGTTGAAAGCATCAAGGCCTTTGTCGTCAAATACCTCAGCACCAACTTTGAGGATGCTATTGGATCGGTCCTGTCGTCCTTGAAGCTGGGCGGCAGTGTGGCGCTGGCGATCATCGGCAATGTCGTTCTGATTCCGGTGGCGCTGTTTTTCCTGCTCAAGGACTGGGACCGGTTTGTCGCCCTCGTGCTCGAACTGGTGCCGCCAAAAATACGCGCTTCGTTTGACAATTTCACCGAGGAGGCCGACTCGGTGCTGGGCCAGTACTTGCGCGGCCAGTTGCTGGTGATGGGGGTGCTGGCAATTTATTTCAGCGTGGCGCTGGCGCTGTTTGGGTTCGATCTGGCGGTGCCGGTAGGCGTGTTCACCGGGCTGGCATTTTTCATTCCCTACCTCGGTTTTGGCCTGGGCTTGATACTTGCGCTTCTGGCCGGAATTTTGCAGTTCGCAAGCTGGTACGGCGTGCTGGTGGTGGTCGGCGTTTACGGTGCCGGGCAACTGGTGGAGAGTTTTTACCTGACGCCGCGACTGGTCGGCGAACGTATTGGCCTGCACCCGCTGGCCGTGATTTTTGCGTTGCTGTCGTTTGGACAGTTGTTCGGGTTGGTCGGCGTGCTGATTGCCTTGCCTGCCAGCGCCGTGCTGCTGGTGGCCATGCGACGGGCGCGAGCACGCTACCTTGCCAGCCAACTTTATCAGGGCTGAAGGCGGCGCATGAAGCAGATTGCCCTTGACATCGGCCTGGCCACCGGGCCTACGCTGGCCAGTTTTTTTGCCGGCCCGAATGAGGCAGCACTCAGGCATCTTGAACTCTGGGTCGGCGAAAAAGTGGGGTCTGTCACGCGCTCACCGGTGCCCACCTACCTGTGGGGCAGCGGTGGCAGCGGCAAGACGCATTTGCTCAAGGCGGTGCAGCAAGCCTTGCGGGAGCAGGGCGCTGCGGTGGGCTGGCTCGATGCCACCGTCCAGGAGCCACCTGAATTCAATGAGGGCTGGGCCGCAGTGCTGATGGACGATGTGCATTTGTACACCGCGGTGCAACAACACGCGGCCTTCAACTGGTTCGTCAACGCCCAAGCCGACCAGCGCTGGGTGCTGGGCGCGGGTGAGTTACCCCCGGCCGACCTGAAGCTGCGTGAGGACCTTAGAACCCGCCTGGGCTGGGGCCATGTGTTTCATTTGCACGTGCTCAGTGAGCCGGAGCGGCGTGCCGTGTTGCGCCAGGCGGCGGATGCACGCGGGGTGTTCCTGGGCGACGAGGTCATGGACTTCATGCTGACCCGCTTCAGCCGGGATCTGGGCAGCCTGATCGAATTGCTCGACCTGATGGACGGCTACGCCTTGCAAACCAAGCGGGGTATCACGATTCCCCTGATCAAATCCATGATGGAAAACTCTTGACGCATGAAGCTGGCCCTGTTCGACCTTGATCACACCTTGTTGCCGATCGATTCCGACTATGCGTGGGGCGTCTTTACCAGCACCATTGGCTGGACCGACCCGGTCGATTTCAGTCGGCGTAACGACGAATTTTTTGCCCATTACCAGGCCGGGACGCTCGATATCCACGACTACGTGCGCTTTGCCACGGCGGCGGTGCGGCGCCAGGGTGCTATTAATTCAGAAGCGGCGCATGCTGATTTCATGAGGACGGTGGTGCTGCCAGCCATTCAGCCCCAGGCGGTGGCGCTGGTTCGCCAGCACCAGCAGGCCGGCGATGAGGTCGTCATCATCACCGCCACCAATGAATTCGTGACGCGCCCAATTGCGCAGGCCTTTGGCGTGCAGGAGCTGATTGCCGTTGAACTTGAACGCGACACCTCGTTTGGGGGCGCGGGCTGGATCACCGGCGAAATCAGGGGCGTACCTTCTTTCCGCGAGGGCAAGGTGGTCCGGGTAGCGCAGTGGCTGGCCAGCCGCCAACTGGACTGGGCCGATGTGGAGACCACTTTCTATACCGATTCCATCAATGATTTGAGTCTGATGGAGAATGTGACCCATCCGGTGGCCACCAACCCGGATGTGCGTCTGCGCGCGATTGCGGTCCAGCGCGGATGGCGCATACTTGACCTCTTCTGAAGAGTTGGGGACAGAGCTGGCAGACAACCAACATCCCGTTTCAAGTTGAGGACAGAGCTGGTTCGCTTCGCGTAACTGCGGTCTGTCCAGTAAGTCTTAAAGTGTTGAGGACAGAGCTTGCTCACTTCGTGTAGCTGCGGTCTGTCCCGCAAAGTTTCAGGTTTTATGATTAAAAAATTTATCGAAAAACTGCTGGGCAAATCCCCTTCGACAGCAAAAGGCAAAAAGCTTCAATTTGGCAAACGCGAGGAAGTCGGCGTTGCGATCCACGGCATCGACCCGACCCTGGTCGATGACCGGGCGCTCAACGTGGTGCATACCCTCAAAGATGCGGGGTTTGAAGCCTATATCGTTGGCGGTGCGGTACGCGACTTGATGGTCGGCCTGGCACCCAAGGACTTTGACGTTGCGACCAATGCCACACCCGAGCAGGTCAAGGGCCTGTTCCGGCGCGCCTTCATCATCGGGCGGCGTTTTCGCATCGTGCACGTGGTGTACGGGCGCGGGCGTGAGCACGAAGTGATTGAAGTCTCCACCTTTCGCGCCTACATGGACAACGCGGCGGCAGAAGCCGTGGCGGGTAACGAGCGCACCAGCAAAAACGAGCTGGCAGGCATGAAGCACGCGGTCGACGCGTCAGGCCGGGTGTTGCGTGACAACGTCTGGGGCCCGCAGGAAGAAGACGCTGTGCGCCGCGATTTCACCATCAACGCCATGTATTACGACCCTGAAACGCAGATTGTGGTGGACTATCACCAGGGTATCAAGGACGCCAAGAAGCGCGTCATCCGCATGATTGGCGACCCCGCCACCCGTTACCGTGAAGACCCGGTGCGCATCATCCGCGCGGTGCGCTTCGCGGCCAAGCTCTGCGCCCTGGGCTTCAAGCTGGAGGCCAAGACGGCTGCGCCACTGATTAAGTCGCAGGAACTGCTGGCCGATGTGCCGCAGAGCCGCTTGTTTGATGAAATGCTCAAACTGTTGCAGACCGGTCACGCCCTGGCGTCCATCGAGCAACTCAAAGTGCTGGGCATGGCGCGCGGCATTTATCCCCTGCTGGATGTGGTGGTGGAGCGCGCCGGGGAGACTTTTGTTAAAGCGGCCCTGCAGGACACCGATCGCCGCGTCGGCGAGGGCAAGCCTGTCGTCGCCAGTTTCCTGCTGGCTTGCGTCTTGTGGGCCGATGTGCGGGATGGCTGGGCCCAGCGCATTCAGCAGCGCCAGCACGCGCATCCGGCGCTGCAGGATGCGATTGACGACGTCTTCAATGCCCGCATCGGCGACGTGTCAGGCCGCGGCAAACTGGCCGGTGACATGCGCGAGATCTGGATGATGCAGCCGCGTTTCGAGAAGCGCGTGGGCAGCGCCCCATTCGGTCTAGCGGAGCAGCCGCGTTTTCGCGCTGCATTTGACTTCATGCGTTTGCGGGCGGACGCCGGTGAAATCGATGTGCTACTGGCTGACTGGTGGCAGGAGTTCAGCATGGCGGACGATGACCTGCGCCAGGACATGGTGGACCAGGTGCGGGAAGAGCAACAGCAGCGGCCACGGGTGCCGCGGGTGCACAAGGCACCTGCACCACGAGATGCCGCGCCCATTGCACGCGATGCAAGCCCTGCGGTGGATGCTGATCGCGTTCGCCCGGACTCGGTGCCTGGTTCTGCACCAGGCGGTCCTGCCGATGCCGCTGACGCGCCCAAAAAACGGCGCCGCCGCAGGCGCACCGGCGGCCCCAGAGAGGGTGGCGAACAGACACCGGACGCTGGCCTTTGAGTTGGCTTGTGCGCTCCCCGGTCACCGCCTATATCGGGCTCGGCGCCAATCTGGGGGACCCGGTCGCGACACTGGTTCAGGCGATGGATGACGTGGCCGCCCTCAGCGGCGTCACCCTGGTCCGCCGGTCGTCCCTGTACCGCAGCGCACCGGTGGCGTCAATCGGCCCGGACTATGTGAATGCGGTGGTCGAGATCCGGACGGTCCTGACGGCGCCCGCACTGCTGGCCAGCTTGCAACAACTGGAGCAATTGGCCGGGCGTGCGCGACCCTACCGCAACGCACCGCGCACCCTGGACCTTGATGTGCTGATGTATGGCCACGCTTCTATCGACAGCGAGGCGCTGGTCGTGCCCCATCCGCGCATGAGAGAACGTGCGTTTGTGCTGGTGCCGCTGGCCGAGATTGCGCCGCACAGCGTGACTGCAGCGCAGTTGCAGGCGGTCCAGTCGCAATTCATTGAGCGTCTGTAGTTGCAGGCCCCAGCCGCCGCTGCTAAACGCGTGTCAGATCAATTCCGCGATCAGCTCAATTTCAACGCAGGCACCCATCGGAATTTGTGCCACACCAAAAGCGCTGCGGGCGTGCGTGCCCTCGGTCCCAAAGACCTGGCCAAACAGTTCGCTCGCGCCATTGGTCACCAGATGCTGTTCGGTGAAGTCGGCGGTGGAGTTGACCAGTGACATCAGTTTGACGATGCGCTTGACGCGGTTAAGGTCGCCCAGCGCCGCCTGCAAAGTGCCCATCAGGTCAATGGCAATGGCCCGTGCGGCCGCTTTACCTTCTTCGGTGGACATGTTTTTCCCGAGTTGTCCGACCCACGGTTTGCCGTCTTTTTTAGCGATGTGACCGCTCAAAAAAACCAGATTACCGGTTTGGACAAAAGGCACATAAGCCGCCGCCGGAATGGCCACGGGGGGCAGGGTGATATGCAATTCGGATAATTTGGCGTAAATGCTCATGCCGCTTCCTTGATGAATAAAAAAGGTCGTTAGCCACCGAGTAATAAGCGCTTGTAGCTATTAAATTTATAGCGCTGAGGTTGCTCTGAACGACACCGGCCAGGCAGGCCTGTCGATTGCAATGCGGAACTGTGGAATTCTATGGCAAATTTATACCCCCCCACAACCGCGTCCCCGACAGTTCCAGGTGCGTCAGGTACATGCGCAGCTCAAACTCCAGTTGGTGGTAGCTGGGCTCCATGTAAGTGCAGAGCTGGTAGAAGGCCTTGTCGTGGGCGCGTTCCTTGAGGTGGGCCAGCTCGTGCACGGTGATCATTTTCAGGAACTCGGGCGGCACATCCTTGAACAGGGCGGCGATGCGGATTTCGCGTTTTGACTTGAGCTTGCTGCCCTGCACACGCGAGAGGGTGGTGTGGGTGCCCAGGGCGTGTTGCACCACTTGCAGTTTGCTGTCAAAGGCTACCTTGGCCAAGGGTTCAGCACCGCGCAGGTAGGTTTGCCGGAGCTCCTGCACGTACTCAAACAAGGCCTTGTCGGTGCGAATGCCATGGCTGCTGGGGTACTTTTTCTGCAGCCACTCGCCCAGGCGCTTGCGGGTGACGAGTTGTTCGACCTGCGCCAGTGTGTCTGCGGAGTAGCCTTGCAGGTACTTCAGCGGTTTGATGGCCAGCGATGTCATAGCGGCCTGGGTCATGCTGACGAAAGCAACATGCCGGTCGGACTCACGCCTCCCGGCGCAGGGCCGGGAACAAAATCACATCGCGGATGCTGCTGCTGTCGGTCAGCAGCATCATCAGGCGGTCGATGCCAATGCCGCAACCACCGGTGGGGGGCATGCCGTATTCCAGAGCGCGAATGAAGTCATGGTCGTAGTACATCGCTTCGTCGTCGCCATCTTCTTTGGCCGCCACTTGGGCAGAGAAGCGGGCGGCCTGTTCTTCGGCGTCGTTGAGCTCACTGAAGCCGTTGCCGAATTCGCGGCCGCTAATGTAGAGCTCAAAGCGCTCGGTTACGCCGGGTTTGTGGTCGCTGGCACGGGCCAGCGGTGAAATCTCAATCGGGTGCTCACAGATGAAAGTGGGCTGCCACAGTTTTTCTTCCACCGTCTCCTCGAAGTACATCACCTGCAGGCTGGCCAGCGAGCGGGTGGAGAGCTTGTGTTTGCCCTCTGAGAGGCCCAGCTTGTGCAGGGCACTGATGAGCCAGGCCGCGTTGTCGACCCTGAGCTGCGTGCTGCCCTCGATCGCTTCGCCCGCTTCGGTGTGCTTGCAGATAGCCTCATGAATCGTCAGGCGCTCAAACGGCTGGGTTAAATCGACCGCCTTGCCGCCGTAGCTCAGTTGCAGCGTGCCGACGGCCTTTTGTGCGGCATCACGAATCAGGGCTTCGGTGAAGGTCATCAGGTCCTGGTAGTCCCAGTAGGCTGCATAGAACTCCATCATGGTGAACTCGGGGTTGTGGCGCACCGAAATGCCTTCATTGCGGAAGCTGCGGTTGATCTCGAACACGCGCTCGAAACCGCCCACAATCAGCCGCTTCAAGTACAGCTCGGGCGCAATGCGCAGGAACATCTGCTGGTCCAGCGCGTTGTGGTGCGTGGTGAAGGGCTTGGCAATGGCACCGCCCGGGATCGGGTGCAGCATCGGCGTTTCAACTTCCAGAAAATTGTGCGCCACCATGAACTCGCGGATACCGCTGATCGCTTTGCTACGCGCCACAAAGCGCTTGCGGGCGGTCTCGTCGGTCATCAGGTCAACATAGCGTTGCCGGTATTTCATTTCCTGGTCGTTCATGCCATGAAACTTGTCGGGCATGGGGCGCAGGCTCTTGGTCAGCAGGCGAACGCGGGTGGCGTGGATGGAGAGCTCACCGGTCTTGGTCTTGAAAATCTTGCCTTCGGCGGCCACGATATCGCCCAAATCCCAGTGCTTGAAGCTCGCGTACAGGTCGGCGCCAACATCTTCGCCCTTGATGTAAATCTGGATCCGTCCGGTGCTGTCCTGCAAGGTGGCAAAGCTGGCCTTGCCCATGACGCGCTTGAGCATCATGCGCCCAGCCACCTTGGCGATGCTGCCTTGCTCGATCAGTCCTTCCGTGGTCTGGCCAGCGTGGGCCGCAAACAGGTCGGCGGCGTGGTCGGTGGGTTTGAAATCGTTGGGGAAGGCAACACCCTTGCCCTGCGCCTGGCTTTGGCGGAGGGTCTTGAGCTTTTCGCGTCGTTCAGCGATCAACTGGTTTTCGTCCTGGGGAGCTGGGGGAATGTTGTGGTCAGACATGAGGGGCGCAAGAGTAGGGGCAGCGAAGGGGGCAATACGCGGCCATTTTTAGCCGAAAGGAGAGATTTTAAGTTGACCGCGCCCGGCCGCTATGATTCGGAGAGATTTACACTCCTTTAATCAGTTGAGGACAGAGCTGGCAGACAACCAACATCCCGTTTCAAGTTGAGGACAGAGCTTGCGAACATCCAACATCTGACGATCAGTTGGGGACAGAGCTTGTTCACTTCGTGTAACTGCGGTCTGTCCCGCAAAATTTCAGAATTTTCATGTTGTACCAAATTATTTCCCTGTTGCTTGAAGTCGTTACCGGCGTGCTTGCAGGCGCCTGCCTGCTGCGGCTTTACATGCAGTACCAGCGCATTCCGATGTCAACGCGCTCCGGCAATCCGTTGGGGCGCTTTGTGTTTGCCTTGACCGACTGGCTGGTGTTGCCACTGCGGCGGGTGGTGCCGGCCTTGGGTCGGTGGGATCTGGCCAGCTTGGTGGCGGCCTATCTGCTGGCGTTGACGCAGTTTCTGCTGCTGTGGCTGCTGGCTGGGGCGGAGGGTGGCTTGTTTGCGGTTCCGATTCTGGCCGCTTTTGGTCTGGTGCGACTGACTATTTCCGGGCTGACCGGCCTGGTGATTATTTACGCCGTCTTGTCCTGGGTGCAGACCCATTCGGTGATGTCGAATCTGATCGAGCGGCTGTGTGCGCCGCCCTTGACGCCGATCCGCCGCCTCGTGCCCCTGGTCGGCGGTATTGATCTGTCGCCACTGGTGCTGCTGGTGCTGCTGCAGATTGCCGCAATCGCGCTGGGGTATTTGCAAGGGGCGGCGCTGCTTTGAGCGGGCCGTGCACGTTTCGCGCCCGAGTCTGGCAGAACTGGCAGACGGCACGAAGCCCCTGTCGCTCATTTCATTCGTAAACTTCCATGAGCTTGCATTTTCCAGGAACTCATGTTAAATTTAACTGAATGAATGATCATTCAGTGAATTAAATAGTTGACTCGCAGCAAAGCTGTGCTCCAGCGGGGCCGGCACTAAGGCCTGTATTACTTCAAACCTAAACCTTTCAATCAGGACATCGAACATGCGATTAGATGGCAAAACAGCGGTAGTGACAGGTGGGGCTTCTGGAATCGGCCGGGCCACGGTCGAGATGTTGGCGCAGGCGGGCGCCCATGTGCTGCTCGGCGATATCGACGAGGAGCGCGGCGGTGCCGCGGCGGCGGCGCTGCGGGAGCAGGGCCACGGCGTGCACTTCATCCGGCTCGACGTGACCGATACGGCATCGATCGCGGCCTTCAAACAAGAAGCGTACCGCGCCAGGGAGCACGTCGATATCGTGGTCAACGTGGCCGGCTGGGGCAAAATCCAGCCCTTCGTCGAGAACACGCCGGAGTTCTGGCGCAAGGTCATCGACCTGAACCTGATGGGGCCGGTGGCGGTGACACGCGCCTTCCTTGACCAGATGATCGAACGCGGCGCCGGCAAAATCGTCACCATCGCCAGCGACGCCGGGCGCGTCGGCAGCATGGGCGAGGCGGTGTATTCGGGCGCCAAGGGCGGCGCCATCGCGTTCACCAAGGCGCTGGCGCGGGAAATGGCGCGCTACAACATCAACGTCAATTGCGTTTGCCCCGGGCCAACCGACACTCCGCTGCTGGCGGCGGTGCCGGAAAAGCACCAGGAAGCATTTGCGCGCGCCACACCCTTGCGGCGTCTGGCCAAGCCATCGGAAATCGCCGATGCCGTGCTGTTTTTCGTCAGCTCGCGCGCGGACTTCATCACGGGCCAGGTGCTAAGCGTCAGCGGCGGTCTGACCATGGCCGGCTGAACCCGGCATTTCAACAATCGATTCGATCAGGAGAACAATATGTACAAGCTGAAAGCCGCCGAGTGGCGTCCGGAACACTTCAAATGGGAAGTCAGCAACCGGGTCGCGACCCTCACGCTGAACCGCCCTGAGCGCAAGAATCCGCTCACCTTCGAGAGCTATGCCGAACTGCGCGACACCTTCCACAAACTGCAGTATGTCGACGATGTGCGCGCGGTCGTCATCACCGGCGCCGGCGGCAACTTCTGCTCCGGTGGCGATGTGCATGAAATCATCGGCCCGCTGACCAAGATGGACATGGCCGGCCTGCTGGCCTTCACGCGCATGACCGGCAACCTGATCAAGGAAATGCGCACCTGCCCGCAGCCCATCATCGCCGCCATCGACGGCGTTTGCGTCGGTGCCGGCGCGATCATTTCCATGGCCAGTGACATGCGTTACGCCACCCCTGCGGCCAAGACCGGCTTCCTCTTCGTTAAGGTCGGCCTGGCTGGCTGTGACATGGGCGCCTGCAGCATCCTGCCGCGCATCATCGGCCACGGACGCGCCTCCGAGCTGCTGTACACCGGCCGCATCATGAGCGCCGAGGAAGGCCAGGCCTGGGGTTATTTCAATGCAATCGTCGCTCCCGAAAAGGTGCTGGCGGCGGCGCAGAACATGGCGCAGTCGCTCGCCGACGGACCCGCTTTCGCCCACTCGGTGACCAAGAAGTGCCTGCATCAGGAATGGAACCAGTCGATCGAGCAGGCGCTCGAAACGGAAGCCGAAGCCCAGGCCATCTGTATGCAAACCAAGGATTTCGAGCGCGCTTACCACGCCTTCGTCGACAAGGTAAAACCGGCCTTCCAGGGCGATTGAGGCGACGACTATCCTTGCCGCTTCGTCATTGGGAGTGAAGTATGAGGAAAGAAGAAACCGGTTCGCCCGGACATGTGGAGAGCCTGGTCACCGACCCCAAGCGGGTGGCAGAGCGGCGCGGCCAGATATTGCGTGCCGCGGTCAAGCTGTTTTCGGAAAAAGGCTATTACACCACCACCATTCAGCAAATCGCCAAGGAAGCTGGCGTCAGTATCGGGCTGATCTACCAGTATTTCGGGGACAAGGACGACATTTTGTTCCTGTCGCTCAAGCTGGTCATTGAAACCTACGAACACGAGATCCCGCCGCGCCTGGAAGGAATCGAGCATCCGGTGGAACGGCTGTGCGTGGCCCTGTGGGCCTACTGCACGATCATCGATGGACTGCGCGAGGCCACAGTGCTGGCCTACCGCTTCACCAAGTCGTTGCGGGCGGATCGGCGGGACCTGATCAAAGAGGGTGAGTTCAGAACCAATCGGCTGCTGGAGAATTGCGTGCGCGCCTGCATCGACGGCGGTTTCATGCGCCCGGTCAACGAGTACATGCTGGTGTATCAGTACGTGATGTTCTGCCACGCGTGGGCCTTGAAGCACTGGGCCTTTCAGGGCAGGTACACGCCGGGGCAGTATGTGGCGGAAGGCATCCGGATTCTGGTCGAACCGTTTCTGACCAAAAAAGGCCTGGCAGCGCTGGCGGCATTGCGCCGCCGTACCGCAGACTTTACGCACGAATAGTAGTGAAGGCACGCAGGCCTGCACGACTTCAAGTTCGATAATGGAAAAGAACGATATGAATCAACCTTCATTCTCAGCAAAGCGGGCCCTTATTTCGCTGGAGATTGATGGCCCCGTTGCCATGGCGACGCTGTGCCATCCCCCGGTCAACGCGGTCAACGACGAGTGGGTCGCACGGCTGAACGAGATTCTGGACCAGGTCGAGCGCGACGAGCGCGTCAGTGTCTTGTGGCTTCGCAGCAGCGAGCGCGTGTTCTGCGCTGGCGCCGATCTCGAATTCATGCGCGCGCGCTTTTTGACCGAGGAGGGGCGGGTGCGCATGATCGACTTCACCCGCCGCATGCAGGAGGTCTATGCGCGTCTTGAGCGGCTTGGCCTGGTGTCGGTCGCCGAGATCGGCGGGGCGGCGCTGGGCGGCGGCTTCGAGCTGGCGCTTGCCTGCGACCTGCGGCTGGTTGCCGACACGGCCAAGATCGGTCTGCCGGAAGTGCGCCTCGGGCTATTGCCGGCGGCTGGCGGCACGCAACGTATGACCCGGCTGTGCGGCGAAGGGATCGCGCGCCGACTCATTCTCGGCGCCGAGATCGTCACCGGGGCCGAAGCCGTGGCGCTTGGACTGGCCCATTGGGTGGCACCTCCGGACGAGCTGCAGGCCACCGCTCGCGCAGTGGTGGAGCGGATTGCGCAGTTGCCCCGGGCGGCGCTCGCGGCTTCCAAGGCATGCATCAGCGCCGCGCTGGATGGCAGCGGCAACGGTTTTGAGGTAGAGCTTGCCGGCAGCCGCATGCTGCTCGGGCAAGCGGAGACGCAGCAGCGCGTACGGCGCTTTTTGGAGAAGCAGGCACAGGAATGAAATGTGCTGTGCCCTACGTGCCGCCATGTGCCGACTGAACATCCTTGAGAATCTCCCGGCCGATGATCAGCTTTTGCACTTCGGTGGCCCCTTCGTAAATGCGCAGCGCGCGGATCTCGCGATAGAGCCGCTCGACCGCCATGCCGGATTTGACGCCGAGGCCGCCGAATAGCTGGACCGCCTTGTCGATCACCTGCTGAGCGGTTTCGGTGGCGACCATCTTGGCCATCGCGACTTCACGCGTGGCCTGCGTCTTGCGGCAGTCGCGCGTCCATGCCGCGCGATAAGTGAGTAGCGCGCTGCTGTCGATTCCCGTGGCCATGTCCGCCAGCGCGGCCTGGGTGAGCTGAAAATCCGCCAGGGTGTGGCCGAACATGCGGCGCGATACGGAGCGCGACAGCGCCTCATGCAGCGCGTGCCGGGCAAAACCCACGGCCGCGGCGGCCACGCTGGTGCGGAAAATGTCGAGCGTCTGCATCGCGGTCTTGAAGCCGGCGCCGGCTTGCCCCAACAGGTGTTCCGCCGGCACGCGGCAGTTGGCGAAACGCAGCGTGGCAAGTGGATGCGGCGCGATGGTGTCGATGCGCTCCGCGATTTCCAGTCCTGGCGTATCGGCATCGACCACAAAGGCGGAAATGCCGCGGCTGCCAGGTGCTTCGCCAGTGCGGGCGAACACGCAATAGAAGTCGGCGATGCCGCCGTTGGAGATCCAGGTCTTCTCGCCGTCGAGCACATAATGCGTGCCGTCGCGCCGGGCGCTGGTGGCGATGGCGCCCACGTCTGAACCGGCGTCGGGTTCCGACAGCGCAAAGGCCGCGATGAGCCGGCCTGCGGCGACCTGCGGCAGGTACTTCTGCTTGATGGCTTGCGAGCCCGCCAGGGAGATGGCGCCGCTGCCCAGCCCTTGCATCGCGAACGCGAAATCGGCCAGACCCGAGCGGCGGGCGAGATTCTCGCGCAACAAGCACAGGGAACGCACGTCGATGCCGTCGCGCGCGCCGCCATAGGCTTTGGCCACGGCGTAGCGCAGCCAGCCGCCTTCGCCCAATTGCGCCACCAGGGATCTGCATGCCTGGTCGACATCGGCTGGCTCCCCGGCATCGGGCAGATGGTCTGCGGCCCAGGCGTTGAACTCGCGTGCCAGGGTGCGATGGCTGTCGTCGAAAAACGGCCACGCCAGGTAGTCTTGCTCAATCATCTGTTGCGCTCCTCGTTGAGGTTAGTGGATCTGCCGCGAGTCCTGAGCTTTGGGAGCGGCTGGCGCCTCAATCTTCGGCGCGACCTGCGTCATGCGCCGCCATGCGGCGACAAAAAAAACTCCAAAAGCCGTAGCGCCGACCAGACCCAGGGTAGCACTGGCGCGTACCAGCCAAACACTGTCCAACAACACCGCCGCAAGCAACATGACCAGTGCCGCAACATGGCTGTAGAAATGGATATCCAGCGGACGCTGCGCCGTCAGCTTGGACGGTGTGGGGGAGCGACGCATGCCCGCGCCCGCGTGCATGGAGGCCAGAAAGGGAACAATGCGTGACAGCACACCCAGCAGCAAGCTCAGCAAACCGCCCACCAACAGCACACCAAACAAGGTCGGCCCATGCGCTGTCAACACTTCTAACTCCAGTGCCAGCGCGGCCACAAAGCTCGCGCCCAGACAAGCCCAACCGAGTCGCACCAGCACAAAGGACTTGCCCAGCCGCTGGCGCATACCGGTGCGCAGGGCCTGTAGCATCAGTGCCACGTGAATCAGGAAGGCCAGGGCGCCGACACCGACGTACAGGCGAAAGAAGTACGTCGGCAGCATGCCGAATGAGACCAAAAGCGCCAGCGCCAGCGCGACGATGGCCAGAGCGATCGATAGATTGGCCCAACGCGGCGCCGGGTTGTCGGACAGCGCGAACATTGGCACCAGAATGTAGGAAAACCCCATTACCAGCATGCCCATGAAGCCGTAGCCGGAAAAGGTGACATGCAAACCAAGGGTGCTCTGACGATCAAACAAGACCAGGCCGCTGTACGCACCGGCCAGCGACAGGCCGGTGCCCAGCAGTACTAACAGTGAGCAGCACGCAGCCCAGCCATGCACAACCACCAAGCGCATCCCCTTGGCCCCGCGCAGGTTGCGAGCGAGCAAGAACAGATAGATCAGCAGAGCGGTCGCCACGGCCATTGCCCCACCCAACAGGACGGCCGGCATGGCGCTCGCCATGCCGGTGGTCAGACCCACCACCCCTGCGGTGTAAAGAATCCAGACCAGGTCATAAGGCCACTTGGCGGCTGGAACGGCCTGCCGGGTGGCGACGGGGAGCAGTTGCAGGCTGGCGCCAATGGCCGTCATCACCAGCACACCCAGGGTAAGCAGGTGCAGCGAAGCCAATGGCCATCCCAGGCCTCCCGCAAACCGGGGTACTGACGGTGCCGCCCAAAATAGTGCCAGCCAGGCGAGTCCCTGGAACAAAACTGCTGTTGCGAAGAAGCGAAACGGAATGGATGCGGTCAGCAAACGCCCCTTGGCACCCCCCAGAAACGTGCTGGCGATTGTCATCAGGAACCCTTTGACAGCCTGAGGCGAAATTCATTCGCATCGCCTTCAATGCGCTGGGCCATCCAGCCGCGCTGCGCCAACTCAGCATAAAGAGGCACCGGATCGCGGTCATGGTGGACGATCACCGGCGTTGCATCGAGAACCGTCTCGACGAGCTTGACGATGGCGACAAGTGGCGCGGGGGGGGCAAGTCCGCGCACCTCAATGTGGATGCCGTCGGTGTCATGCCATTGCTCGCCGGGTGTCCGCGCAAATCCCGCGCTCGCGCTATAACCTTCGCGGGTCGCGGTGGTGGGCTGGACAGAGAGTATGGGTTTCATGGCCTCATCACTGCGTGCGGTGCAAGTCCTGGAGCTTGCGGCGCAACAATTTGCCGGTGGCGGTACGCGGCAGCGACGGCACCGGATACATCCAGCGTGGCTGCTGGTAGGGCGGCAAGGCGTCGGCGCAGGCGCGCAATGCGGCGCTGGCCGCGGCAGCGTCGCGCGCCACGAAGAAAAACGCCACCGCGTCCACGCCGTCGCTGTCGGGCACGCATACCGCTGCGGCTTCGGTGATGCCGGGGACATGCGCGCACAGCCGCTCTTCGAGTTCGACCAGGTTGACCCAGCGACCGTGGATCTTCACCAGCGAATCCTCGCGGCCGGCGAAGTGCCAGACGCCGGCCGCATCGCGCGCAAACAGGTCGGACGGGCAGAACGCGCCGCTGCGGAAATGCTCGGCCTGGGCCTGCGGCCGGTCAAGGTAGCCCAGCGCGAGCGTCGGCGCGCGGATGCAGATGCGCGTGGGCACGCCCTCCGCGACCTCGCTGAGCGGCCGGATGTCCACGCCGGGCGACGGCGAGAGGCCTTGAGCATCGCCCTGGCTGAGCATGACCAGAATCAGGGTTTCGGAGGCGCCGTAGCCGTTGGCGATCGAGAGTCCGGTTTGTTTGCGCCACTCGTCGCGCAGGCTGGCCGGCAAAGCCTCGCCGGCCGACACGCACAGGCGCACGCCGGCTTGCGCGATGCCCGGCGCCAGCCCTTCATGCAGCAGGTTGCGGTACAGCGAGGGCACGCTGAGCAGCACCGTCGGGCGCTGGGCCGCGACCGTGGCGGCCACGCTCGCGGCGGTCGGCCACTGGGGTTCGAGAATCACCGTGGCGCCGAGCTTCAAGCCGGCGAACAGGCTGTTGGTCTGCGGATAGGAGAAGAACAATTTCGAGCTGGCGAACAGCCGGTCATCGGCGCGCACGCCCAGCGCCTCGTGCAAGACCTGTTCGATCTGCCGCGCGAAGCGATGCGCGTGCACGACTGCCTTGGGCTTGCCCGAGGTCCCCGACGAGTGGCACCAGAACGCCGATGCCTCTTCGTCCATCGACTCGGCGGCGACCGGTGTTGCGGTGGCCACCTCGCGCCGCCATTCGTCAAGCAGCATGACGCGTTCGCGCCAGGGCGAGGGCGTGTCGTCGTGCGACTCGGCCAGGATGATGCTGAAGCCAGCTTCGTCCAGGATGTACTGCCACTCGGCCGCAGGAATGCGCGGATTGACGGCCACCGCGACGCCACCGGCCCAGATTGTGCCCAGAAACGCGCTGACCCAGTCGTAGCCGTCAGCCAGCTTGATCGCCACCCGGTCGCCCGGTGCCAACCCGCGGGCGCGCCAAACGGACGCGGTGCGGGCCACCCGGTTGCGCAGCGCGCCGTGGCTGACGTTCTCGCTGCCGCAGCACAGGGCTGTGCGCTGCGGGTCGTGGTTCCCGAGCACGACCGCCGCCGCATTCATCGTCAGGGCGGCTTGTCCGGTCGACTGCGGCGCGACGCTCCCGAGCAGGTCGCTGCTGAACAGGCCGGGCTTGCCGCTGCGCCAGCGCTCGTACTCGGTGGCCAGGATGTCGGCGTGTTCGCGTTCCTCGGCGGCTAGCTCCCGGTACAGTTGCTGCTCGGCCGACCCAGGGGCTGCCTGCCCGGAGCGCTCGGTAAAGAACTCAGCGGCACGCTTCTCGAGCCCGATCGCGATACGAAACAGGTTGGCCGGGTCCTGCGGCCGGTTTTCGATACCGGCAAAGATCGCTGCCAATTCCACTTTGAAAGCCGTTGACGGTGTCGGCACATCGGCGTGGTAGCGCAGCGATAGCGTCTCCATGTGCTCACCTTCCATGAGGGCGAAGCGGCCGAACAGGGTGCGCAGCGCCGGCTCACTGCTGTCGGCGGCGGCGCGCTGATAGAAGGCCCGCCCGCCCAGTTCGATCTCGAAGGCCATGCGGATGCCCTCCAGCGCTGCGGCCTCATCGATGCGGCGCGCATCAAGCACCTCAAGTTTGCCGCCGCAATGCGGACACAGGCCGTATGGAAAGGCAAAGCCCTCGCTGACCTTGGCGCACTGGGTGCAGCGCCACTGCAGGCTGGCGTTGGCGCAGCAGATGTATTGTTCTTCGCCGTCGGCGAGGGGTTGGTGGCATTTGGGACAGAGCATGGGAGCATCCTCAATTCAATGCAGCGATACAGGGGTCAGCGGGGTGGGGGGCACGAATGCACTGGCATCTTCGGCGGTGATGGGCCATTTCTGGGCGCCTTGTTGCAGGAAGCTGGCGATGGCCCTGGCGGCGCGGCGTCCGGCGCTCATGGCCAGGATGACGGTGGCGCCGCCGGTGACGATATCGCCGCCGGCAAATACGCCTGGCAAGTTGGTGGCCTGGGTCTCTTCATCGGCCACGATGTAGCCCCACGGGTTGAGCGCCAGGCCCGCGGTGGCCTGCGCTACGATCGGGTTGGCCTTGGTGCCCAGGGCGTAGATGACGGTGTCGCAGGTCCATTCAACGAATTCACCCAAGGGCACCGGTGTGCGCCGACCGCGCGCGTCGGGCTCACCCAAGGCCATTTTCTCGACCCGGATGGCACGCACATCACCCTCTTCATTGAGCAGGATTTCGGTTGGTGCATGCAAGAAGCTGAATTCGATGCCTTCTTCTTTGGCGTGCCGCAACTCCTCGATGCGGGCTGGCGCTTCGGTCTCAGAGCGGCGGTAGACACAGCGCACGCTGGCGGCACCGATGCGTTTGGCCACGCGCAGGCAGTCCATGGCGGTATTGCCGGCGCCAATGACCACGACGTTGTCGCCCAGCCCAATGGGTGTACCCTGGTAGGGGAACTGGTCGCCGCCCATCAGGTTGACGCGGGTCAGGAATTCGTTGGCCGACAGCACCTGCCCCGCGAACTCACCCGGGATGCCCAAAAAGGACGGTGCGCCGGCACCAGCGGCCACAAAGACCGCGTCAAAGCCCATGCGCCCGGTCAGTTGCGCCACGGTGAAGGTCTTGCCAATGACTTTGTTGGTCTGGAACTTCACGCCGCTGTCGCGCAGGCGTTGCACTTCACGCTCGATGATGTCGCGGGGCAAGCGAAAAGACGGAATACCGTAGCGCAGAACGCCGCCCACCACGTGCAAGGCTTCATAGACCGTCACCTCCGCGCCGAACTTCACCAAATCCGCGGCCGCCGCCAGGCCACCTGGACCGGAGCCGACGATGGCGACCCGACCCAGGGACTGTTCGAAGTGAAGCGGCTTGGGCTTGGTGGGATGGGCGTTGTCGCCAACAAATCGCTCGAGACGGCCAATCGCCACCGGCTCCATCTTGGCCTTGATCAGCACACATTGGGCCTCGCACTGGCTTTCCTGTGGGCAGACGCGCCCGCAGACCGAGGGGAAGATGCTGGTCTCGTGAATCGTTGCCACGGCCGCGTCCAGATCACGCACCAGCAGATGGCGGATGAAACGCGGAATATCGATGCTGACCGGACAGCCTGCGATGCAGGGCGGCTTGATGCACATGATGCAGCGCTCGGCTTCTCTCAGTGCGGATGCGTAGTTGTAGCCCAGGTTGACTTCCGCGAAAGAGCGCGAGCGCTCCACCGGGTCGCGCTCCGGCATCTTGACCTGATGACGTTCCAGCGCCGAATACTTCTTGTAGACCCGCTTGCCCTGAACGAACAGCTTCTCTTCCAGACTACAGATGTGGGCCGCGTCCTCATTGGCCTGCGTCTCCTGTTTCTTGAAGCGCTTCTGGCGCGCGTGCAGTTCCTTGAAATCTACTTTGTGACCGTCAAAGTCGGGACCGTCAACGCAGGCAAACTTGACCTCACCACCGACCGTGACGCGGCAGGAGCCGCACATGCCGGTGCCATCGACCATGATGGTGTTGAGCGACACCATGGTCTTGACGCCATAGGGACGCGTGGTGTCGGTGCAGGCGTGCATCATGGGCATCGGTCCGATGGCAACCACCAAGTCGGGCTTTTGCGTGTCAAGCAGGTCCTTGAGGGCGGCTGTGACAAAACCCGGTCGGCCCGCGCTGCCATCGTCCGTGCAAACGATCAACTCGTCGCAGAACCCGGCCAGTTTGTCCGCCCAGAACACCAGGTCCTTGCTGCGAAAGCCAACGATGCAAGTGGTGCGGTTGCCGGCCTGCTTGAAGGCGCGCAACTGCGGGAAGATTGGCGCCACGCCCAGGCCACCGCCGACCAGTACCACATGGCCCACCTGGCCAATGTGCTGCGGCAAGCCAAGTGGGCCGACGAAATCGTCAAAGCTGTCGCCCTGGCTGTAGCGGTCGCGCATCTCGCGCGTGGTCTTGCCCAGGGCTTGAACCACAATCGTCACGGTGCCGCGCTCGCGGTCGAAGTCGGCGACGGTGAGCGGAATGCGCTCACCGTTTTCGTGCAGACGCAGCATGACGAAATGCCCGGGCTGCGCAGCCGCGGCCACATCCGGTGCCAGAACTTCCCACAGAAAGGAGTTCTCGGAGAAGACTTCGCGTCGGGCGATATGGTACATCGATTACCTCGTTTCACGCTTCGTTGCCGTGCCATCCGCGCCAGTGTCTGGGGATAGCTCTGGTGGGTGCGCGCTCATGTTTTTGACTCCTCGTCGGTGGCCAGTGCCAGCTCGCGCACCAGCCGTTGCGCCAGCACGGAAGCCACCTGCCGCCGGTAGTTGGACTGGGTGACGGTGGTGCGCATCGGGCTTACCTGTTTTTGCACCAGCTTGCCGAGCTTGGCGAGCAGCTCGTCATCGACCGGGCGGCCAGTCAATTCGTGTGTGCCGTCAAGCAGGAGCGGTTGCGGGTTGGTGCCGGTCAGCGCTAGCCGCAGTTCGCTGAGCACGTCGCCGCTGAGCTTGAGTGCGCAGGCCACGCCGGCCAGCGGGAAATCCATGGCGCCGCGGATACGGGCCTTTCGATAGCCGCAGACGAGGGACCCCGATGCGGCCGGGATCAGCACGCACGCAAGCACCTCGTCACGCTCTATCGTCAGGTGCGCGGCACCATCGTCGCGGTAGAGTTCGCACAGCGGCAGGCGGCGCATGCGCTGGCTTGCGACCAGCTCAATCTCGGCGCCCAGGGTGAGCAGAACAGGGGCCAGATCGCCGCTGAAGGCAGCGTGGCAGCGATGGCCCCTGGGGGCGACATGGCAGACCTCGCTGCCGCGCTTGAGGCAGTGATCGTTTGCCGCACGCCACCACTCGCTCTGGTTGTAGAACACGCAGCGGGTGTCCAGGCACAGGTTGCCGCCGAGCGTGGCGATACTGCGGTGGCCAGGGCCGGCAATCGCACGCGCGGCCTCAGCGATGGCCGGGTATTTGCGCCCGAGCTGCTCGTGCGTCGCGAGCCTTGAAAGGGTCACGCCCGCTCCCAGCGCAAGTCCGGCATCGGTCAGGGCGATATCCGCGAAATCGCGCACCTTGGCAAGACTGACGAGCACGCTCGGGCGCTCGAGGCCGCGGCGCAGGTTCGGCACCAGGTCAGTACCACCGGCCAGCAGCCGGGCCAGTGGCTCGGACGCGAGCAGCGCCGTGGCCTCGGCAAGGGTCGTCGGGTGCTTGAGGTCGAACTCGGGCATGCGTTCCATGGTTATTACCTTTCGGGGCTAGTGGGCGTGGCCGGGCGAACCCGCGAGCGCAGTCGCTCCTCACGCTTTCTGGCATGGATCGCCTCGAGCACGCGATCAGGTGTGGCCGGCAGTTCGGTCAGCCGCATGCCGATGGCATCAAAAATCGCGTTGGTGAGCGCCGGTGGAAAGCCGTGCAGCGCACCCTCGCTAGCTTCCTTCGCGCCGAACGGTCCGAGCGGATCGTGGCTTTCGATGATTTTCACGTCGATGGGAGGCGACTCGACGATGGTCGGAATCCGGTAGTCGAGCATGTTGGGCCGCATCGCGAGGCCCTCGTGATACTGGGTCTCCTCCGACAGCGCCTGTCCCATTCCCATCCACACGGCGCCCTGGACCTGTCCTTCGACGGCGAGCGGGTTGATCGCGAAGCCGCAGTCGTGCGCGACCCAGACATGCTTGACGGTGATCACGCCGGTGTCTTCGTCGACGGCGACCTCCACCACCTGCGCCGCGTACGAGAAGCCGGCAGTCGAGCCGACGGCTGCGCCGCGGAACTTGCCGCCCTGCGTCTCGGGCGGCGTTGACCACGATCCCTTGACCGTTAGCGTTCCCGCGTCGAGCAGCGCCGCATCGACGACTTGCGCAAAATCGAGTGATCGGTCGGTGCCCGCCACCCCGCAGCGCTCGCCGTCCCATTCGATTTCTTCGGGAGTCACTTCGAGGCGCTTGGCCGCCGCGGCGACAAGGATTTGCTTCATCGCCTGCGCGGCGCGCAGCGCGGCGTTGCCGACCATGAACGACACCCGCGAGGAGTACGAGCCGTTGTCTTTCGGGGTGAGTGCACTGTCGTTGGCGATGACACGGATGCGTTCCATCGGCAGCGCAAGCACCTCGGCCACGACTTGCGTGAGCAGCGTCGAGGAGCCCTGACCGATGTCGGAGGCGCCGGTGAGAATGGTGATGCCGCCATCGAAGTCGAGCTTGAGGTTGACCACCGCGTGCGGCTCACCGCTCCAGTGCACCGGTTTGGCCGATCCGGAAACATAGTGCGAGCAGGCCACGCCCAGACCCTGCCCGCGTGGCAGCTTGCCGTGCCGTGTCTTCCAGCCCGAGGCCTGTTCGACCCAGTCCAGGCAGTCGGGAAGACCGTAAGAGTTCACCTGCAGATCGTTGAGCGTGCGGTACGGGGGCGTGATCAGGTTAGCCCGGCGCACTGCGAACGGATCGAGTCCGAACTCGCCTGCCATCGTGTCGAGCAGCGATTCGAAGGCGTGCCGCGCATCGACCGCGCCGTGTCCGCGCATGGCCCCGCACGGCGGCAGGTTGGTGTACACGCGATAGCCGCGGTACTTGACCGCCGCCACCTTGTAGAGCGCGTGCAGCAGCGCGCCGGCATAAAGAATTGTGACTAGGCCGTAGCCGCCGTAAGCCCCGCCGCGCTGGATGATCTCGCAGTCGACGGCCGTGATCTCGCCGGACTTTTTCATTCCGAGCTTGAGGCGAATATCGGTCTCGGGCCGTCCGCGGTGGGTGAGAAAGCCGTCCTCGCGGGTGAGTTCGGTCTTCACGGTGCCGCCTGCAGAACGGGCCAGGGCGGCCGTGATCATCTCGAAATTGAGCGGCTCGACACGATGGCCGAAGCCACCACCGACGAAGGGTTTGACCACGCGAATGCGCGAGCTGTCCATGCCGAGGCACTGTGCCAGCGTCAGGTGCAGGTAATAGGGCACCTGCGTCACCGAATGGGTGGTCAGGCGGTCACGCTCGGGTTCGTAGGCGGCGACTGCGGCGTTGAGCTCGATCTGGCCGTGGGCCACTTCGGCGTAATGAAAGGTCTGCTCGCGCACCAGATCGGCGCCGGCGAAGCCGGCGTCAACGTCGCCGAACAGCTGGTCGACCTCGCGTTCGATGTTGCCGGCCTTCTTCGCGTGCAACAGCACCGCATCGGCGGCGCGCGCGTTGGCGGCGCTGAAGTAGGCTGGCAGGGGTTCGATGTCGAGCACGATGGCCTTGAGCGCCGCCTCGGCTGTGGCTTCGTCGACTGCCGCAACGGCGGCAATCGGCTCGCCGCGGTAGCGAACCTTGTCGCGCGCCAGCGGCCACTCGTTTTGCGCGATCGGGATCACACCATAGGGGGCGGCGAAGTCCTGCCCGGTGATCACGGCGCGAACGCCGGGGATCGCCCGCGCCTTCGCCGTGTCGATGCCGCGGATCACGCCGTGAGCGACCTGACTGCGCAAGATGCGCCCGACCAGCATCTCACCGAACGGGAGGTCGGCGGTGTAGCGGGCACGGCCAGTGACCTTCTCGATGCCGTCGATCAGCGGTGTGCGCTGGCCAACCGCGTGTCCCCTGAATACTTCCGGTGCGACGCGGGCGTCGCTGTGGACGGTGCTGGTGTTTGTTGCCTGGTCCATGGCGTCAAGCTCCTGAAGCGGCCTGCACCGATTCGATGATTTTCACGTAGCCGGTGCAACGGCACAGGTTGCCCGACAGCGCTTCGCGAATTTGCGCCTCGGTCGGGTCAGGATTGCGGCGCAGCAGCGATTCGGCCGCCATGATCATTCCCGGTGTGCAAAAGCCGCATTGGGTGCCGAGCTTCTCATGGAACGCCTGCTGCAGGCGGCTCATACGGCCCTCTGTGGCGAGGCTCTCGATAGTCTCGACATACGCACCCGTGCAGGTCGCGGCGAGTGTGACGCAGGCCAGGCGTGGTTGCCCGTCGATCAGCACGGTGCAGGCCCCGCATTCGCCGCCGTCGCAACCCTGCTTGGTGCCGGTCAGGCCGAGTTCATCGCGCAGGTAGTCGAGCAAGAGGGTATGGTCTGCTACCGCGTCCTCGTGGGCACGACCGTTGACGTTGAGGTTGACAAGGTGCTTTGCCATCCTCTTACTCCTTGGGGCGCAGGTCACGCACGCGTACTGCCTTGCCTTGAGACCTGGGAATCTCTCCCGTGAGCCTGACCATGACATCCGTGGTGATGCCAACCAAGGACTTGACATGATGCGCCACATCCCGCGCGATAGCCGGGAAAGCCTTTGAGTCAACGCCAACTTGAGCTTCGACCTCGATGGTGACGTGATCGAGCGCACCGTGCCGCTCCACCACCAGTTGATAGTGCGGCGCGATCATGGGGCGGCCCACCAGCACAGCTTCAATTTGTGAAGGATAGACATTGACGCCCCGGATGATCAGCAAGTCGTCACTGCGACCGGTGATGCGCAGGATGCGAAGATGCGTGCGGCCACATTCACAGGGTGCAGTGGTAATTTTGGTGATGTCACGCGTGCGATAGCGCAGCATGGGCAAGGCCTGCTTGGTGAGCGTTGTGATTACCAGCTCGCCGGCATTCCCCTCCGGGACGGGTACCTGGGTTTCGGGGTCCAGCACTTCAAACAGGAAGTGGTCCTCCCAGCCATGCAGACCGGCCTGCGCGGTGCACTCGCAGGCGACCCCCGGCCCCATGATTTCAGACAGACCGTAGACATCGATCGCCTTGAGACCCAATCGCTCTTCGATCTCGCAACGCATCGCGCTGCTCCAGGGTTCGGCGCCAAACAATCCGATCTTCAGCGCGCTCCTGCGGAGATCGACACCCAGTTGCTCGGCCACCTCGGCCATGGCGAGCGTGTAGGAAGGCGTTGCACACAGCACCCGCGCGCCAAGATCCATGATCAGTGCGATCTGCCGTTCGGTCGAACCTCCCGACACGGGCACCACCGTTGCGCCGAGACGTTCCGCACCATAGTGCGCACCCAAACCACCCGTGAACAGACCATAACCGTAAGCGTTGTGAATCACATCGCCGGCACGAGCACCGGCCGCGTGCATGGAGCGCGCCATCAGGTCTGCCCAGTTGTCAAGGTCGGTCTTGGTGTAGCCCACAATCGTCGCTTTGCCGGTGGTGCCGGATGATGCATGCAGCCGTGCCAGGCCCGATACCGGTCGGGCAAACATTCCGTACGGGTAGTGATCGCGAAGATCGGTCTTGAAGGTAAAGGGCACGCGTCGCAAGTCGTCCAATGTGCGTACGTCTTCAGGCGCCACACCCGCGTCATCCAGGCGCTTTCGATGCAGGGCCACGTTGTCGTAAGCGTTTCGAAGTGTTTTTCTCAAACGCTCGAACTGCAGTGCCGCCAGCGCCTCTCGCGGCATGGTCTCTGCATGGGCGTCAAAATAGTGGCCGGAGGCTGTGTTCTTCATGATCTCGGTTTGCGTCATGGTGGTAGCGCCCATGCTGTTTCCTTGGTCCAGGGTGGTATTTGGAATTACGGACTGGTTCTCACGCCACGTACCGGAATCTTCGTCAGGGTAAATCCCTGATTGAAGCTGGCACGGGTCACGAGCATGTACTTCACATAGGCACCGGCAAATACGGCGCAGGCCCCGGCGCCTGCAGCCAGCAGGGATTGGGCTGTACCACTTGGCAGCCATGCGCTGGCGCCGAGCAGGACCACAGGAGTGAGGGTTCCGACGATCAGCAAGCAGCGCCCGGCGCGGTTCAGTGCGGCGCGAGCGCGTGGCGCCAGGCTCGCATCGACCGTGCCGCGATAGAGCGTCCAGATCGCTATTCGTGCCAGCACCAGCAGCGCGAACAGGATCATGGCCGAGCTCGTCACCTTGCCGAGGAATAAGCCCAAAATCAAAAAGACGCCACAGCCTTCGCACAGGCCCGTGACGAAAATGAGCGGAATGACCAGTTTGGGGCGCCACGCTGGAATGCCAAGCGCGGCCGGCAGCATGCGGCTCTGGCAGTACAGAAACGCCAGCGCCAGTACGGCAGTGGCCCACAGCGCGCCGCCCACGCCCAACAACGCTAGCAGCCCGGCCGGGAACAGCAACAGCGCGACAAAGGCTTCGCGTGACATCCAGGAGGTGCGCGGGTTAAAGAACACGTGCAGCGCACGCAGCGGACGCCCGATCTCCAGCCAGACACACAGCAGGCCCAGGCCGACCAGCGCCAGCCCAAGCAACAGCAGCCAGCGCGTCGCCCCGGCGTTGGCGGCGTCGGGCGACGTCAACAGGGCGCCGGTGATGAGCAGTCCGGTGCCGGCGCCCCCGCCAATGAAATTGCCGGCGGCACGCCAGTCCCAACTGGTCTGTTGCCATGGATTGGGTCCAAAGCTCATGTGCCCGCCTTATCCCAGAGGTAGTGAAAACCGGGCCCGGTGCCGAGCTCTTCGTGCATGCGAAAACTCTGATTTTTCGCCAGCAGTTGCGACACGTTGCTGTGGGGATCTTCTGCATCGCCAAAGGCCAGGGCATCGGCAATGCAGGCATTGACGCAGGCCGGCGTGGCGGCCGGATCGACGCCGGGCGTGAGCCCCTGCGCCAGGCCGGCATCGATGCGATCGACACAAAACGTGCACTTGGTCGCCACAGCCAGCCGGGACTCGTCGTGCCGCTTGGCTTCGTTCTCGGTCGGCGCGCCGTAGGCAAAGCTGGCGCGCTGGGTCTTGTAGCGCGCCTGATAGGGGCAGGCGACAGCGCAGTAGGAGCAGCCAATGCACAGGTCGTAGTCGATGGTGACAATGCCATCGGGGCGCTTTTTGGTGGCGGTGGTCGGGCACACCGTCATGCACGGCGGATCCTCGCAGTGCTGGCAACCAACCGGAACAAAGACGCGCTTGACGTTGGGGTACTCGCCGAACTCCATGTCAATGACCCGGCGCCACTGCACGTCTGGCGGCGTGGCGTTGGTGTGTTTGCAGGCAGCGGTGCAGGTTTGGCAGCCGACGCAGCGCCGCAAGTCAGCCGTCATGGCCCAGCGCGTCATGAACGCACCCCCGCATTCTTGCGGGTCAAACTGACGCGCACAATGTCGGCGCCCGAGCCGGTGGCGTCGGTCAGCGCCATCGACATGGGGGTGAGGGCATTCATGCTGGGCATACCCGAATCTTTGGCAAACGGCGTGGCCCAGTGGTCGAACTGGCCGATCAGCAGCAAGGTGTCGGGCCGGATGCCCTGACGCAATACCGCCTTGCCGTGCACGCTGCGAATCGGGGTTGAGATCGTGACCTCATCACCGTCCTCGATGCCGAACTGTTGCGCTTTGCCGGTGTTGATGATGACGCCGCGGTGGCCTGCTATGTTGTCCGCCACTTCCTTGATCATCTGCAGGCCGACGTTGCCACCCCAGGCGTACTGCATGCTACGCGCGGTCAACAGCCAGAACGGGAAGTCGGCCACTTTGCCGCCCTTGGGGGTCACCGCCCGGACCAGCTCCGCCGTCCACAGCTCGCTGAAATCCTTCGCGACGGGCAGCGCCTGGTACTCGTGCAACTGCGCATCCCACCAGTGCATGTCGTGCTCGTGCAGGCGCCGACCCAACTCGGTGCCAACGCGTTGCAGGCGCTCCTGATACGGCAGCTCGAAACGCAGGTTCTGGCGCGCCAGCGTCGGGTACAGGTACCAGTCTGATTGGGGGAACGGTTTGGTCGCGAGGCCGTGCTCTTTCCACCAGACCAGATCATGCACCTCGGCGCCCTCGCTCAGTTCGGCACTGGCCGAGCGTCCGATGGCATCCCAAATCTGTTCGCGCGTGTGCGCCAGGTTGGTCGCCAGCGAGAAGTCGCCGAACTCGGTCTTGAGCGGCATGCCGGCGGCGCCCTTGTTGATGGCGGCGTTGTATTTTTCCAGCAGACCGGTGCGCCGCGCCAGTTCGGTGGCGATTTCGGTGAAGTCACGCGCCTCGCCGCGGGCCGTGATGACGGGCTGGCGCAACGCGAATCCCTGCTGGGTCCAGAATTGTTCAATGAACTTGGTGCCACCGACGCGGATCAGTTGCAGGCTCTCCAGATCGGTGGCGTCGGGCAGCAGTACATCGGCAAAGTGGTTGGTCTCGTCGCGGGTGTAGGCGAAGGCCACCACAAACGGAAAGCGCGTCATCTTGGCGCCGATGCCATCGGTGTCCCAGAACGACACCGCCGGGTTGGTGCGGTAGACGAACCAGACGTCAGGCAAGGTTACACGCGGCAGGCCCTTTGGGGTCTCATCCAGGAACATCCAGGAGAAATGGGTTGGCCCCAGCGCCTGGCTCCAGGGGCCGTCGGTGGCCAGTGGCACCATGGTGCGGTAAGCGTTGCGAATATTGGGACTGGGTGACCAGTGCGCCTTGTCGGTCGGGTTCAGGTGGCTCCACATGAAACCATCCGGGCCGGGCGTGACGCTTTCATGACGCTGCGCCATCGGACGGTGCAGGCGCACCGTGGTACCCAGTGTGCCGCCCGGCACTTCCAGCCCGCCGACCAGGGCTGCGAGCATGGTGCGGGCCCAGACGCACTCGTAGGCGCCCCAGCCGTTGGTAACGGTCTTGCCCAGGCTCACCGCCACCGGGCGGAAGGGCATGGTCTTGCCGTCGATTTGAACCGTCTGGCCGACGCAGGCATGGTCCAGAAACTCGTTGGCAATGCGGCGCATGGTGGTGGCCGGTATATCGCATAGTTTCTCGGCCCATTCGGGGGAGAATGTGGCCATGTGCGACACCAGCTTGCTAAAAGCTGTTTGACCGCGCAGTTGCCCACTGCCCAATAGATCGCCGTCGGGTCCATGCTCGACCGCCTCGGCAACGAATTCACCCTCCAGCGCTTCCCTGATATCGGGTGTGTCAAAGGGCACCGCCGCCTGGTGGATCGAATCGAACACCAGCGGCTTGCCGCTTGCAGGGTCGCGCAGGTAGTAGCCGCCATCACCGACCAGGTAGGGCGAGGCAGTGCTGCGCGCCAGGAAAGCGACGTCCAGCCGTTCGCGTGGCACCTCATGCAATAGCACATGCATGAGAGCAAAAAGAAAAGCCGGATCAGTCTTGGGTTTGATCGGTACCCATTCGGCCGAGCAGGCACCGGTGATGGAGAGGTGCGGCTCGACCTGCACCCGCTTCATGCCGCGCACGCGTGCCTTGGCGTGGCGTGCCACGCCCACCACACCACCGGAGGCTTCCACATTGGCGCCGCAGGAGATCAGGTAGTTGGTCATCGGCGTGTCGGGCGAGACGGTGAAGCCGCGATGCCAGTACTCGCCATACAGGTGCTCGGAGTGGTAACACTTGACCCCCTGGCCCGAGCCGAAGCCGAAATCGACCGCACCCCAGGCCGACAGGAAGGCCGGCATGGTGCCCATGTAGGACTGGGGCGTGCCGCCACCGCCCAGGCTCATGGCCACGCGCGGGTAGCCCGACTCGTCGGTCATGCCTTCGGCGCGCACGCGTTCCAGCCGGGCCGTGATCAGTTCGAACGCTTCGTCCCACGTGATTGCCACGAAGCCCGGATCCTCATGGCGTCCCTTTTTGGGGTTGGTACGCTTCATGGGCGTGAGCACCCGGTTCGGATTGTAGGTTTTTTGCACCAGGCCGAAGGCCTTGACGCAGACCTTGCCATTGCCCGGATGAATGCTGGCGGCGCAGAAGTTGGGCTCGACTTCGGTCGCCACCCCCTGCTCGACTTTGACCGTGAGCAAGTCGGGCCCAGCGACGCACTGGTAGCAGTAGGTCGGGACCTTGTGCACGTCCTTGGTTTCAAGATTCATGGGAATCCTTGTCAGACGTGAAATGATTAGCTGCTGGCGGCCTTTTGTGCCTTCGCCGCCAGGCGCTGCGCCGTCTTGGCAACATCAACGATGAAGCGGGAATGGCGGCCGCGACAGATCGGCTCCACGTTATCGCGTGCCGAGACCTCCAGCGTGACGGCCCGACCATTGAGTTCAATCAGCTTGACGGTGATTTCGACTGACATGCCCATCAGCGTGGCGGCGATGTGATCAATCTCGACTCGGGTGCCGACCGAATCCTCGCCCGGGTCGAGGTGCGCCAACAGCAGTTCCCGACATGCGATCTCGATGTCGCGTACCAGCATGGGGGTGGCGTAAACTCGTGCCTCTTCGCCCATGAAGTCGATCGTACGATCCCGATCAATCGTCAACTTGGTGATGGACGCAATGCCTGTTACAAGGGATGTTTTCATCGAAAATCTCCGTTAGAGGATATAGCTTGATCTCACCAGTCATTTGGGTTTTTAACCACAGGTTGGGGTGAAGTGGGTTCCTGTTTTGTGTATTCTTGCACTTGCATGCAATAATTAGTTGAGATATATCAATGATGAGCAAGATCGCACGCCCCGACGCCGAACAAAAGCGGCTCAAAAGGAAGTTATCCCCGCCTGCATCGACGGTGCCGGGGAGGCAGGCCGGCGCCGCATTGAGCATTCGGCCAGTGCGACGTGGCGACCTGGATGCGGTGATTGAAATTGACGCCATGGTCACGGACATTGAAAAGCGCGATTACTGGAATTCCCTGTACCGACGGTACGCAGACTCAGTGGCCACGGGCCAGCACTTTCTGGTGGCGGTAGCGGGCGACGAAGTCATCGGTTTTGTCATTGGCGAGGTACGCGACTGGGAGTTCGGATCGCCCCCCTGCGGCTGGGTGTTTGCGATTGACGTTCGTCCTGACGCCAGACTGGCCGGAACAGCCACGCAACTGCTCAAGGCCATTTGTGACAGATTCAGGAAAGCGGGTGTCAGCAAGGTACGCACCATGCTCGCGCGGGACAACACGCTCATTTTGTCCTTCTTTCGCAGCCAGGGCATGATGATCGGCCCCTTTATTCCGCTGGAGATGGACCTTGAATCCTGATCCCTTGCCATGACACTGAGTGAGCTCCCATGAAGCTACAACAGAACACGCGACTCGCGCTATTCAGTCTGCTGGAATTTGCCGCTGATCCGGAGCGACAAATTCCTGCGGCCGAAATCGCGCAGAAATACGAAGTGTCGTCACACCACCTGGCCAAGGTGTTGGCGGAGCTGTCGCGCGTGGGCATGGTGCAATCGGTGCGGGGTGTGGGGGGAGGCTACCGCTTTGTTGGCAATGCGCGCCGGCTCACCCTGATGGATGTGATTTCCCGCTTCGAAGATGTGTTGCCATCTGAGAGTGTGCACAGTGAGGAGACGCCGGTGGGCCAGGCACTGGCTTCGGTGTTGTCCGAAATAGATGAGATCGCCAAGGCGTCCATGAGTTCCATCACGCTGGCGACCATGCTGCGCATCATCGAGCGCAAGCAAGGCGCCAGCGCGGCCACGCCGGGGTCCAAAGGGAAATCGAAGCGGGTCATGGCGTGAAGCTCAGAGCGTCAATTTTGACTTGACGTGCTGCGGCAGTTCACTCGCCGGCGTTGCGCACGCGTCCACGGAGCTGAGTTCAGGCATGGGGTTCTCCAGATAAGGTCACGGCTTTACAAGGCGCAGGATAGGTCAACCCAGGCGCGATGGTAACCAAAGCGAGATCGCCGGAAAGGCGCACAGGATCACCAGCCGCAATACGTCCACCAGGATGAACGGCATGGTGCCTTGGTAGATTTTCGTCAATGAAATGTCGCGGGCGATCGAGTTGATGACAAACACATTCATGCCCACCGGCGGACAGATCATGCCGAAGGTGACCGCCATCACAATGATCACGCCAAACCATACCGGATCAAAGCCCAGCGCCATCATGGCCGGAAAGACGATGGGCACCGTCAACAGGATCATGGCGAGTTCATCCATCACCGCGCCCAGAATTAGATAGCCCACCATGATCAGGGCCAGCACACCGTAGGCACCTATGGGCAGGTGAACCAGCACGTCAACCGCCTTCTGCGTGAACTGCGTGATGGTCAGGAAGTAGCCGAACAAAAAAGCGCCCACCACAATCATCATGATGGCCGAGGACACCCGCAGCGACGCCACCAGGGCGTGTTTGATTTTTGCCGGGTTGAGCCGGCGGCGGACCACCCCAATAAGCAAGGCGCCGGCCGCACCGATCCCGGCGGCCTCGGTGACGGTGACCAGTCCCGTGTACATGCCACCCAGCACGGCCATGAACAACAGCAAGATGGACCACAGTTCACGCAGGCTTTCCAGCTTTTCCCCCAAGCTGTGGCGCCGACCAGCCGGAAAGTTCTGTGGATGGCGATGGGCGATGAACATCACCACCAGCGCATACAAGCCGACCGCCAGCAGGCCCGGAAAAACCCCGGCAAAAAAAAGCTTTGTAATGTCGGTCTCGGTCATGATGCCGTACAGCACGAAAATCACGGAGGGCGGAATCATGATGCCCAGGGTGCCGCCGGCGGCGATCAAGCCTGCCGACAAACCAGCGTGATAGCCGGCTTTGCGCATTTCGGGCAGGGCGACCTGACTCATGGTGGCTGCGGTGGCCACCGATGAGCCGTTGATGGCGGCAAAGCCGGCGCAGGCCGCGATGGCGGCCAAAGCCAGACCACCACGCCGGTGGCCAAACCACGCCCTGCCGGCTTGAAACAACTCGGTGCTCATGCCGGCTGTGGAACACAGCGCACCCATCAGGATGAACATGGGAATTACGCTGAGGTTGTAATCGGTGACCACCGACAGCGGAACATTGGCCAACAGATTCAAGGCGGGCGTGAATCCTGCAATCATGCCGAATCCAAGGACGCCGGAGATGCCCATGGCAACTCCAATGGGAACGCGCACCGCCATCAGCAGGAACATCAACGCAAAGCCGCCAGCGGCGACCAGATTCTTATCCATTGGCTAACTCCAGAGAGGTGTCGACGGTGCCGCGAATAAGTTGCACCAGCCGCACCACCGCCAGAGCCGCCGTGGCGGTGACACCGGCGGCCGAGACGGCGTAGAACCAGACTAAAGGAAGACGCAAGTCACTGGTGGTCTGGGTCCCTGTGGATCCGAGCTTGGACCAGACCATCCAGGCCAGTGGCAGCAGAAAGGCCAAAATGCACAGGGTGGCCACAATGTCTATCCAGCGCTTGCCAGCGTCGTTAGTCCATTCCCAGGACAGGTCCACGCAAATGTGAGCGCCGCGGTAGGTGGCAATGGCGATGCCCCAGAAAATAGCAATGCCCTGCAATTGTTTGGACAGATCAAACCAGTCGGGAATTTGGGTTTGCAGCAACTCGCGTGCGAGCACATTGCCAAAGGTCAACAAGGCGATGGCCAGCAAAAAGAAGGCAGCGATGGATTCAATGACATTGAGCAGGCGCTTCAAGGGAATTCCTTCGGAATCGGGACTGGCTATGCACGTATGGTGAAGCAAAGGGGTGCCGCCGCGGCACCCCTGATCACTTAGAACGCGGCGTTTCGGTTCTTCAATTCTTTCTGCAGTTCTTCCAGCACTTGTTTGCCATTGACCCCCGCTTTGTCGGCGTTGGCGGCCCAGTTACTGGCCATGGGCTCAACGGCGGTGCGCCAGGATGCCAGTTGCGCGGGGCTGAGCTTGGTGATGGTGTGGCCACCCATTTTTTCCATCTTGCCCTCGCCGCTGTCTTCCACGTCACCCCAGGCGGCACCGACTTTGCCCGCCATGTCGGTGTTGCAGTGGTCGTCCATGACCTTCTTCTGACCCGCAGCCAGCTTGTCATACCAGCCTTTGTTGATCAGCCAGACGAAACTGGCCGAGTAAAGCTTGAAGTCGATGTGGTGCTTGGCCACCTTGTCGATGCCAAAGCTGATCAAGGAGTCCCACGGGAAGGTGATGGCATCGGCCAGCCCCTTTTCCAGCGCGTCGCGTGCTTCAGGCGCCGACACCTGCACATTGGTGCCGCCCAGCAAGGTGACCATCTGCGCTACCGTTCCATTCGCCGGACGAATCTTCATGCCCTTGATCTGGCCTGGGTCGGTAATAACTTTCTTGCTGTGCAAGGTGCCGATATGGATGTGCGCCAGGCAGACCCGCACATCTTTCATTTCGCGCTCGGCGTACTTGCGATACCACGCATCCAGTGCGGCCGAGCCGGCGCCCGGCGTGCCGGCTATGAAGGGCAGTTCACTGGCGGAAAAAATCGGGAACCGGCCGGCCTGGTAGCCCGGCGATACCCAGGTCATATCCGCAATTCCATCCCGTGCCATGTCGTAGTGGTCAGGGGCTTTGCCGAGTTGCTGTGCCGGGTAAAAGTTGATCTTGATCGACCCCTTGGAGGCTGCTTCGACCGACTTGGCCCAGGGTTCGAACCCTGTTTTTGCCAGCGAGTGCTGTGCCGGCAACCAGTGCGCAAAGCGCATTTCAACGGGTTTGTCCTGTGCCAGTGCGTTGCCGGCGGCGGACAGGCAGGCGGCCGCCATGGCGACGCGGCTGAGCTTGGCTAAGAGGGTGTACTTGGGGTTCATGCTTCTTGTCTCCTGTGGGTGGTGGTGGTCTGGCCGCGGTCAACGGCCCGATGATACGACTCGCTGCTGCGGGTTCTTTTTGGTGAAGTGAACCGGGTGTTCGTCGGGGCTGGACTTGGGCCTGGGTGGGGCCGGCACACGGTGTTCGACAGCGGCCAACGCAGCACTCAGAGCCTGTCGCAATGCGTGCGCCGTGTCATCGGCTAAAGGGACGACGGGTGTGGTGGAACTCAAGAAGGGGACGACAAACTCCTGCCACAAGCGCTCGAAATTCACCTTGCCACGGGCTTGTGTGTCGCTGTAGCCCTTGAGTACCGTGGGCAGTTCGGCCAAGACCTTGGCAAACTCTGGCGCGTGCGGCAGGCAACAGACCATAGCGGCCACCCAGGCGTCGATGGCGGCATGCTCCTGCTGGTAGCGCATCGAGTGCGGGCGCAGCGGGCGCAGCCACGCCAGGCCGCGCAGCAATAAAAAGCCCCACAGGCTGGTGGAGCGGATATGCAGCCCGAGGCTGACCCGGCCGATCCAGCCACGGCGTTGTGCCAGCTTCAGCAAAGGCTGACCGAGGGCGCGCGGCAGGCTGGCGGCGACTTCTTCGATCCCCGGTTTGAAATACTCCACCACCCGCACCAACTCGCCGGGCTGGACGCCGAATTCCTGGCGCAACTGGTCGAAGCGGCTGCGCCGGGAGCGCAGATCGGCGACCCGAATGACGTCTTCAAAACACATCCACAGCGCCAGGCAGCGCGCTGCCTCGGCCAATGTGGCCTCGACTGCCGGGTTGGCTCGCCACAGGGTGTCCAGATGCTGCAGGTAACGCGTGGCGTGCGCCGCGTTCTGGTAGTCATGGCAGCGCACCACCCCGAGTGCAGCGGTGCTTTGCATCGCAACCGGCCAGTGCCCGATGTGTGCCGCCCAGGCGCCACGCAGGGCGGCCGAGGTCCGACTCCGGTCGAGCAGGACCGCCACATCCGGCGCCGCGATCGGTGGTGCTGCGGCCTCAGCGCTGCCGGCGGCCTGCTCAAAGGCCAGTGCGAAGCCGCGCAGACTCGCCGCCACGCCCAGGCCGCCACGGGTGATCACGGTTTCGCACAGTGCGCGGCTCCAGGGTAGCACGCCAGCCCCCGCTAACGCGCCAAACATCACGGCCGAAATGACGGTGCTGCTTTGTGTTGCCACCCGGGCCATATCGAAGGCGACCAGACGCTGCGCCATTTTTTGTGCGGTGTCCAGCACGACCGCTGCGTCATAACGGCCGTCCAGCGGCTCCATTTTTTCCACCGTGGTGTAGGCCCGATGGGTGGAGCTGATGAGCACGGTGCGCGCGGGCGACACAAAGCCGCACTCCATCATGCGCGCGGTCTCCACCAGCTCACTCGCAATCACCACGTCCAGCGTGGCCGGCACCGGGTGCAGGGCAAAGACCACGGCGGCGCCGGCCGGTTGCGGCTCGCGCAGCAGTTCGATGTAGTAGCTGGTGGCGCCGGTGCGCTGTGCCACCCCCGGCACCGAAGTGGACTGAACCGGGAGATCGCTGGCGCGCGCGCATTGCACCAGCCAGCCGGCCAGTACGCCGCCACCTTCGCCACCGAGGGCGGCGATCAACAGGCAGAACGGGGTGTTGGGGTTGGTCGTCATGGGGGCCGGCTCAGGCAGTTTGCATCAAACCGATCAGCCATTGCTGTGCGCGGTAGGAGGCGCGCTCCCACCAGTGCGGGTTGGTGATCACGTCGGCGTGATAGAAGGACGGGCACAGCGTGGCTGCATCGGCCACTTCACCGCACAGGCCACAACCGACGCAGCTCTGGTCGACGGTGGCGACCGGATTGCGTTTGAGCGGGTCGGACGGGGTCTTGATCGTGAGCGACGGGCAACCTGAGAGGCGGATGCAGGCGTGGTCGCCGGTGCAGGTGTCTTCATCGACCCCATAGCGGGTGCGCACCGAGCGCAGGCCCTGCTTGAGGCGCGCGGCGCGAATCGGCTTCAGGCGGCGCTGGCGCTCCAACTGGCACTCGCCCTCGGCGACGATGACCTTCAACCCCTTGAACGGCGAGGTCAGCGCGTCTTTCAACGCGGCCCTGACCTGGGTGACGCGGTAGTTGTGCACCGTGTTGATCCACTTCACCCCCATGCCTTTGAGCGTGTTCTCGATCGTCATTTCATCGACCGTGGCGCTGGCTCCCTCGGCCACGCGCCTGGCCTCGGACTGCGGCGTAGAGACGGTCTCCTGGGTGCCGGTGGCCGAGGTGTAGCCGTTTTTCATGATGACCAGCACACCGTCGCCCTGATTGAGCAGCGTGGACGAGACCCCCGACAGCAGCCCGTTGTGCCAGAAACCACCGTCGCCCATGATCGCGACCGGCCGCCGCGCCGAAAAATTCTTGACCGCCGCGCCTGAGGCCAGGCTCATGCCGTAGCCCAGGATTGACTGGCCAAAGGAAAACGGCGCAAAGGTGGCAAACGAGTGGCAGCCGATGTCGGTGCAGACATGGACCTGACCGAGTTCGCGCTCCACCAGCTTGAGCGCGGCAAACACCGGGCGCTCGGGGCAGCCGGTGCAGAAGTTGGGCGGACGGGCCGGCACCGGCGTTTGCAGCCAGGCCGCGGCATCCTGCTTGAGCTGGGCAATCTGCGCGATCAGGGCGTTACCGGCCTGCAGGTCGAGCGTGGGTGCGTGCTCGGCCAGGAAGCGCAGCAGGGCCGCATGCACCACTTCGGCATTGCATTCGCCACCCATCGGCAGCAAGTCCTTGCCGTGCAGGCGGGTCTGGATGTCGGCGCGGCGCAGCGTGGTGGCAATGTCTTGTTCGATGAACTCGGGTTGCCCCTCTTCGATGATCAGCACGGTGCGCTTGTCGGCACAAAACTGTTTGATCTGGTCTGGCACCAGCGGGTAGACCACGTTGAGCACCAGCAACGGGATGCGACTGGCACCGAAGCGGTCGGCTAGGTCGAGCAACTGCAGCGCACGCACCGTGCTGTTGTACAAGCCGCCGGGCACGATCAAGCCGATCGACGACAGATCGCCTGCGGCGTCGCCGATGAACAGCTCGTTGAGCCCCGCATCCACGATGTAGCGCTGGGCCGCGGGCCTGCGCACCTCGTACTTCAATTTTTCGTGGCGAAAGGTGGCGGGCGGGTGCGAGAGGCGCTCGTAGCTGAACGCCGCCGGCTCCTGCTGCAGGGATTGCGTCGAAATCGCCGGTGCCCGGTTGTCCTTGGCCGTGAAGCTGCCCTGCACGTGGCAGGCGCGAATGCGCAGCATCAGCATCACCGGCGTGCCCGAGGCCTCCGACAGCTCGAAGCCGTGCTCCACCATCGCCACAATGGTGGGCAGATTGGGGCGCGGGTCCATCAGCCACAGGGCTGACTTCATGGCAAAGGCGTGGGTGCGTTCCTGAATCACGCTGGCACCCTCGCCGTAGTCCTCTCCCACCACAATCAGTGCGCCGCCCAGCACGCCCGGCGAGGCCAGATTGGACAGCGCGTCGGATGCCACATTGGTGCCCACCACCGATTTCCAGGTCACGGCGCCGCGCACCGGGTACACCATGGAGGCCGCCAGCATGGCCGCTGCCGCCGCTTCGTTGGTACAGGCTTCTACGTGTACGCCGAGTTTTTCCAGTGGCCCCTTGGCCTGAATCATCACGTCCAGCAAGTGCGACACCGGCGAGCCCTGATAGCCGCCCACGTAGGAGACGCCTGACTGCAACAGGGCCTTGGTCACGGCCAGAATGCCTTCGCCATGGAAGATCTCACCCTGCTTGAGCATGAGCTTGTCGATTTCGCTGTGGAATGAGAGTTCCAAGCAGGTCTCCGTATTGTTGTGTTCCCGGTAGGGTCTTGTCTTGCGCGGAATTTAGGCGCTTTGTCGTCATTCGTCTAATTGATTTTTAAAATACGCTACATTCATGAAACAGATAATGAAGTTGGAGCCAAACCATGAATTTCAGACGCCTTGACCTTAACCTGTTGCGCGTGCTGTGCGCGGTCTATCGCTCGGGCTCAGTGACCGAAGCCGGGCGCCAGCTGGCCCTGTCGCAGCCTGCCACCAGCAACGCGCTGGCACGCCTGCGGACTTTTTTTGACGATGAGCTGTTTGTGCGTTCGCCCCGTGGTTTGCACCCTACGCGCAAGGCGCAACGCATCGTGCCGGCCTTGATTGCCCAGCTCCACACACTGGAGTCCACGGTCATGAGTACCGAGGGATTCGAGCCCGCCAGCAGCAGTGTGCATTGGCGGCTGTCCCTATCTGACTTGGGGGAGATGATGTTTTTGCCTCCCTTGGCGCAGGCCTTGCGAAGCGAGTCACCGCACAGCCAGGTGTCCAACGTATCGGTGGCGGCGCAGCAAGTAAGTGCCGCATTGGAGGCGCACGACATCGACCTGGCGATCGGCATCCTGGGCCCGAGTCACAGCTCAATTGCCAGCGAATTGCTGTTTCAGGAGCACTTTGTGGCGATCACCGCGAGCGATTGGCGTCCTGGCAGTGGTCGCATCGGCACCAGCTTGAGCGCCAGACAACTTTCTGCGGCTGCGCTGGCCGTGGCGTCGCCGGCCGCCACTTTTCATGGCAGCGTGGACCTGATGCTGACCAAACTCAAACTCAACGACCGCATCGTGTTGCGGGCCCGCCACTACAGTGCGCTGCCCGAATTGGTGACCCGAACCGACTTGATGGCGATTGTGCCGCTGATGTATGCCAATTCACTGGCGCCGCGCTACGACGTTCGTATCTGGCAGTTGCCCGACCATGGACCGCGCTATGACGTACGCATGGTCTGGCACCAGACCGCCACCCACGACCTGGCGCATGCCTGGTTGCGCTCAGTGGTCAGGCGGCTGTTCCAGCGTGACGAAACGTCTGCGCTTGACCCTTGTCAAACAAATATTTTTCATGACGCGTAGCCTCGTCGAGTTGAACTTAATTTTGATACGGAGGAGCAAGATGATGCGTAAAGTACCAATGACGCGTGCCGGCAACGAAACGTCGGTGAAGGAAGATGAATCGATCGAAGACAGTCGTGATGAGCAGATCATGGTGCGGCCAGATGGGTATTACTGGCAGACGCCTGACGGTAAGCGGGAGTTCGGGCCGTTCGAGAGTTTGGAATTGGCCTTGGCAGATATTGAGGCTACCGATGAGCAGACTCCGGGTCCGGGTGAAACCCTTCAGGAGGCTGAAGACGAGATCGGCATTGCCGACTGGATCGACCCTGAAACGGGTGAGCCAGCGGAGGGGCATTCGCGGCCTCGGTTTGAGGCCGAGTGAGCTTGCTGAGTAGGCCCGTGGCCCCGACACCCCGGCAGCTCAACGCCCACGCATGAACAGCGCATCCAGTTCCTTGATCGTTACCTGCCGCCAGGTGGGGCGCCCGTGGTTGCACTGGTCGGAGCGCTCGGTGGCTTCCATCTGGCGCAGCAGGGCGTTCATTTCTTCCAGCGTCAGGCGGCGGTTGGCGCGCACCGCGCCGTGGCAGGCCATGGTGGACAGCAACTCGTTTTGCGCACGCTGTATCACGCTACTGGCATCCACCTGGGCCAATTCCGCCAGCACACCGCGCGCCAGCTCGGTGGCGTCGCCCTGAGCCAAGGTGCTGGGCACTGCGCGCACGGCCAGCGTTTTGGGCGAGAAGGGGGAGATCTCCAGACCCAGCGTTTTCAGCAGGTCGGCGCAGGCCTCGGCGGTGGCCACCTCCTGGGGGGTGGCGGCGAAGGTGACGGGAATCAGCAGCGGCTGGCTGGCCAGTCCTGCGTAGCCGGATGCGCTGGCACTGCCGGATGAGGCTTCCAACTGCGCCTTGAGCCGCTCGTAAACGATGCGTTCATGGGCGGCGTGCATGTCCACAATGATCAAACCTTGCGCGTTTTCGGCCAGGATGTAGATGCCTTGCAATTGCGCCAGAGCGCGACCCAGCGGCCAGTCGCCGGTGGGCAGGTCGTTGTTTTCCTTTTCCGTTCGGGCTGAGCTGCCTGTCCTGAGCGCTGTCGAAGGGGTCGAAGCCTCTGCCGCGTGAAGCCCTTCGACGGGCTCAGTGCGAACGGGGGCCGGCCACAAGGCCTCAAAGTCAGACACCCGATGTTCTGCATTTGCTCCAAAATTAATAGCGGGCTGTGCCCTGTAGACAGGGGCCAGGGGCCGGTTTCCCTCTGAAATTTCAGGGATGATTGGCAGCGGCACCTGCGTGGCGGCAGATGCCCTGGGCGCGGCCAATGCGTCTTCTACCGCGTGGCGCACGGCCTGGTGCACTTCGCGGCTGTCACGAAAGCGCACTTCGATCTTGGTCGGGTGCACGTTCACGTCCACGCGCGCCGGGTCGATCTCGATGTACAGCACGTAGACCGGCTGGCGCTGGCCGTGCAGTACGTCCTCAAAAGCGCTGCGGGCGGCGTGGGTGAGCACCTTGTCGCGCACAAAGCGGCCGTTGACATAGCAAAACTGCTGGTCGGCGCGCGAGCGCGCAGCGTCGGGAATGCCAGCGCGACCCCAGACCCGCACCTGTGGCGTGTGGTCGGGGCGGCTGGCGCTGGTCTGGTAGTCCACCCACACCGAGCGCTCGACAAATTCACGGCCCAGCACATCGGCCAGTCGCTGCTCCAGTGCGGCGAGTGCATAAGCCCGACTTTCACAACGCCGCCACTGCTCTACCAGCTTGCCCTCATGCCAGATGGCAAAGCCTACGTCGGGCCGTGCCAGCGCGTGGCGGCGCACCGCCTCCACGCAGTGCGCCAGCTCGGTGGCGTCGGTTTTGAGGAATTTGCGCCGCGCCGGGGTGCTGAAAAACAGTTCTTTCACCTCCACCGTGGTGCCGGTGCTGCGTGCCACCGGTTTGAGCTCGCCGGTGCGGCCATCCAGAAGATAAGCGCTGGATTGGCCTGCCGCCCTCGACAGTATTGCGCAGTCAGCAATGGAATTAATGGCGGCCAGGGCCTCGCCGCGAAAGCCCATGGTGCCCACCGACTCCAGGTCAATCAGGCTGCTGATCTTGCTGGTGGCGTGGCGTTTGAGGGCAATGGCCAGTTCGTCACGCAGGATGCCAGCGCCATCGTCTTCTACCGAAATCAGCCGTACACCACCGGCCAGCAGTCGCACCGCAATTTGGGTGGCCCCAGCATCCAGCGCGTTGTCAAGAAGCTCGCGCACCACCGAGGCCGGGCGCTCCACCACCTCACCGGCGGCAATCTGGCTGATTAACTCGTCAGGCAGTTCACGAATGGGGCGGCGGGGGGAGGGGGGAAGGGCGGCGTTCACGGGAGTATTTTAGATTTTTGCGGGACAGACCGCAGTCGCGCAGCGGCAAGCTCTGTCCTCAACATTTTAGACAGGGATAATCCAGCCCCATGGAAATCATTACCTTTCTCATTGACTTCATCCTGCACGTGGACAAGCACCTGGAGGCCTTTGTTCAGAACTACGGAACATGGGTGTACGCCTTGCTGTTTTTGATCATTTTTGTCGAGACCGGCGTGGTGGTCATGCCCTTTTTACCCGGCGATTCCCTGCTGTTCGTCGTCGGTGCCCTCGCTGGTGTGGGCCTGCTTAGTCTGCCACTGGTGATCGGTCTGCTGGTGGTGGCGGCGATTCTGGGGGACCAGTGCAACTATTCGATTGGCCGCTACTTCGGCCCCAAGGTGTTTCAGTGGGAAGACTCGAAGTTTTTCAACAAGCGGGCTTTCAACCAGGCGCATGAATTTTATGAGCGCTACGGCGGCGTCACCATCATCCTCGCGCGCTTCATGCCTTTCATTCGCACTTTTGCGCCTTTTGTGGCGGGCGTCGCAGAGATGAACCGCGGAAAATTCACTACCTACAACGTGGTGGGCGCGCTGATCTGGGTGGTCGGTTTGTGCAGCGCCGGCTACTTCTTTGGCAACTTGCCCTGGGCCAGGGAGAACCTGAGCAAAATCATCTGGGCCATGATCCTGATTCCCGGGCTATTGGTTATGTATGGCACCTGGAAAGCGCGGCGCAAGGCATGAGCCGGCGCCGGTTTAACTCACGCTGCGGTCAAACCGAACGATTCCTGGCCAGCGGCGGGTTTTTTGAAAAATAGCTTTCGATACCCCGCATCAGGGCACTGGCGAGTTGCTCCTGGTAGGCGTCACTGTTGAGTTTGATTTCTTCCTCGGGGTTGCTGATGAAAGCGGCTTCCACCAGCACACTGGGGATATCGGGCGCTTTGAGCACCGCAAAGCCCGCCTGCTCGACCCTGGGTTTGTGCAGTTTGCCGACCCGGCCGATTTCGCCCAGCATGGCGCTGCCCAGTTTCAGGCTGTCGTTGATCTGTGCAGTGGTGCTCATGTCAAACAGGGCATGTTTCACTTGCGCATCCTTGGCTTTCACATTCAAGCCGCCAATCAGATCCGCCTTGTTTTCCTTGTCCGCCATCCAGCGCGCTGCCGTGCTCGATGCGCCGCCCTGGCTCAGCGCAAAGACGCTGGCCCCTTGCGGCCTGGGGGTAAAAAAGGCGTCGGCGTGGATGCTGATGAACAAGTCGGCCTGGACCCGTCGCGCCTTGTTGACCCTGACGTGCAGGGGCACGAAGAAGTCGGCGTCGCGTGTCAGATAGGCGCGCATGGTGTTGCCGTTGATGGTGGTCGCATTGATGCGGTCGCGCAGCCGGTGCGCCAAACGCAGCACCACGTCTTTTTCGCGCGTACCACCGGGGCCGATGGCGCCGGGGTCTTCGCCGCCGTGGCCGGGGTCCAGCGCAATGATGATCAGGCGGTCGGTCCGGGTTGCGCTCGGGCTGGCGCCTGGGGGGGGGAGTTCCGTGCCTTTGGGCGATGTTGCCGGTTTCTTGGTGTGCTGGGCGATCAACTCACCCAGTGGATCGTGCCCGCCAGTAACCGACTGTTTCGCCGCATCGGCTGATTGCGAGTCTTTCAGTCGCTCCGCTATCAGCGCTTCCAGCGGGTCCATGACCTGGGTTGGATACAGATCGAACACCAGCCGGTGCCGGTAGGCCGCAACCGGGGCCAGCGTAAACACTTGCGGTGCAATCGCCTGCTTCAAGTCCACTACCAGACGCACCACCCCAGGCACGCTTTGCCCGACCCGAATGCCGGCAATGTTGGGGTCGTCGGCGCGAACCTTGGCCACCAGTTCCTTCAACGCCGGATTGAGGTCAATGCCCTCGATGTCAACCGCCAGGCGCGGCGGGCTGGCGACAAAAAACTGCCTGGCCTTGAGTTCGGTGTCAGACTCGATGGTGACGCGCGAGTAGTCTGGCGCCGGCCACACCCGCACCGCCAGGATCGTGGCACCGCGCGCCAGGTGTTGTGTGCCCAGCAGCAGCACTACAGCGCCGGATTGCAAGAGACGGCGGCGTTTCATGGGCAGTCCTCCCGATGTTCTTGATACGCCTGACGCTCTGGGGGCAAGCCGAGGTTGACGGCTTGCAGCAAAGCCATGCCAATCGCGGTTTGCGCGCTCAGGGTCACCTGTCTGGACTCATCTTCCAAAGCTTCCAGGTGAATGACCAAATCAGCGCGTGGAATGAAACCGGCTGCTTTTTCAGGCCATTCGGCCAGTTTGAGGCCAGGGCTGGCAAACAGGTCGCGAAAGCCGGCGTCTTCCCATTCGCGTGGGTTGTTAAAGCGGTAGAAATCAAAGTGCCAGATGTTGAGCTGTCCGTCCTGAGCGTGTCGAAGAGGAAGTTCATAGGGCTCCACCACGGCGTAGGTGGGGCTTTTAATCCGGCCCTGCACACCCAGTGCGCGCAGCAGATACCGCACCAGCGTGGTCTTGCCCGCACCCAGGTCACCCTGCAACTCAATAAAAGCGTTGTGCAGGGCAGGCTGCGCGGCCAGCGCAGCGGCAAACAATTGCGTGGCCGCCTCAGTCGGCCAGGCCAAACTTTTTACAATCGGGGCGTGTCCAAGCCCCTCACTCAAATCAACAGCAGCCAATTGGTGTCCAAGATGCAGGCCTGGGCCCGGGAACTTGGATTCTCCCAAATTGGCGTGGCCGGTGTTGATTTGTCTTCATCTGAAGCCGGATTATCGGCCTGGCTGGCCCGGGGTTTTCATGGTGACATGGCTTATATGGCGACACACGGCCTCAAACGCGCCCGGCCCATTGAGCTGGTACCCGGCACCGTGAGCGTGATCACCGTGCGCATGGACTACCTGCCGGCAGCCACGCCGCATGGCTGGCAGGCTATCGAGTTTGACCGCCTGAGGCGACCCGCCGAGGGCATCGTGTCAGTCTACGCCAGGGGTCGGGACTATCACAAGGTATTGCGTAAGCGCTTGCAACATTTGAGCGAGCGTATCGCCGACCACTTGGGTCCTTTTGGTCACCGTGTCTTCACCGATTCGGCGCCAGTGCTGGAGGCCGAGCTGGCGGCGCGCAGCGGCCAGGGTTGGCGCGGCAAGCACACTCTGCTGCTCAGTCGCGAGGCCGGCTCCATGTTTTTTCTGGGCGAAATTTATGTGGACCTGGCGCTGCCCTTGAGCGAGCCGGTGTCTGAGCACTGCGGCAGTTGCAATGCCTGCATCGACGTCTGCCCGACGCAAGCCATTGTGGCGCCGCACCAGCTCGACGCCCGGCGCTGTATCTCCTACCTCACCATCGAGCACGCGGGGGCGATCCCGCTGGAACTGCGTTCTTTGATGGGCAATCGCATCTACGGCTGTGACGACTGCCAGTTGATTTGCCCGTGGAACAAGTTTGCGCAGCGCAGCGCCTTGCCTGATTTTGATGAGCGCCAGGGCTTGGTTGGCAGTCAGTTGGTGACTTTGTTTGGCTGGACGGAAGAAGAGTTTTTGCGTTACACCGAAGGAAGCCCGATCCGACGCATCGGGCATGAACGCTGGCTGCGCAACGTGGCGGTGGCACTGGGCAACGCGCTGCGTGCGGGTGCCGATCCAGAGCTGGTCAAGGCTCTCGCCCGGCGCGCCGACCACCCCAGCGCACTGGTGCGCGAACACGTGGCCTGGGCGTTGGGAGTTTGATTTTGTTTTTGGGCCTGTCGGGTTGTGCGCCCGACAGCGCACTCACTTTCTCTTGCAACGCCCAAGAGAAAGTAAGCAAAGTTCACGCAGTGGGGGTTTGCTCACTTCGCGCAGCGAAGTTATGCAAACACCAAAAGGCGAGCCGGATTCGTCGCCCCGCGCTGCGCGCGGGTAAGCTGCGTTGCTCGGTGCAGCCGGGGTCTGGCTAAATTCGTTGCGCTCAAACAACGCCAGCCCTGATCCGTCTGCCCCTGCGCTACTCGCCTCCTCATTACGGCGGGAGAATGACTACCCGCAGACCGCACGATCGACATTCTTTAGGCTATGCGTGATTGCAAGACTTGACCCCGCGACGGGCGCTGGGCGCGCGAGCATCCCGGTATCGTAGCGGCGCGCCGCACGGCGTTCAGCCCAACAATACCGACGAGGCTTCGAGCCCGTACACCCGCATGCGGCTTGCGCGATCGCTGCGATAGCTTTCGCCGGCGGAAATGACGATGTCCTTCACGTCGCCATCGTGCGTGATCCACAGGCTGCCGCGGCTGCAGGTCACGATCGTGCCCGCGGCTTGCGGCAC
>JAUXOA010000002.1 GCA_030682475.1 Rhodoferax sp.
AATACGCGCAACTGGCAGCCCACAGGGCCTGTCACTCTCAACCCGGAACGTGACTCCATCATCTCGGAGCACGCGATGGCAAACCATATTCAGCAGTTGGCTGCGTGAATCAGGCGACAACTACCTTGACGCGCGCCGGAAGCTCGTTGCCCACCCTGGCTTGCTGCGGGTTGAACGTAGTCCCCAGCACCTTGCGCGAGGTATCTTCGACACCCCACACCAGATAGCCATTGCGCTGCCCCGCCAGCGCTGCGGCATTGGACAGGGCGGAGATGTATTCACCAATTTGTCGTTCATTGCCCTTGTTGTGCTTGAACTCCAGCCATTCCGTTTCCATGGGGTTCTTCAGCAAGGCTTCCAGCAAGACCGATTCGCTCATCGCGCAGCCTCCTTCATCGCCAGGGTGATCCGCACCGTTTCCACGCTCACGGTGGTCACGCGGGCCAGCAGGTCGATGACTTTTTCCTTGTAGTCGGCAAAGCGGTAGGTATCGAACTTCTCACGGATGGTCGGGTCTTTCGGTTTCTTTTCCTTGTACTGGTCGAGCACCCAGTCGATGGCGCTGCGGTTGCCGAGTTTGTAAATCCAGGCCTCAGCGGGGATACCGCGCAGCGTGGTTTCGGTGTCGAGCGAGATGCTGCCGGCGGCCGGGTCGGCGCGCAGCAGGGCTTTGGGTGACAAACCGGCGGCGCGGACTTTTTCGTCGGGCGTGTCGGTGCGTGTCAACGGGAACGGCACCACGTTTTCATAGCCGATGTGGAGTTGCATCAACGTCTCGCCCCAGGCGGCCCATTGCCAGAAATCGGCCAGCGTTGCACCGTAGAGCGGAATGCGCGGGAACTCGCGCTTGAGGTTCTGTGCGTACTTCTCGCGGTACAGCGGGTCGTGCAACACGGCGTAGCAGTAGTGGAAGATGGCTTGCTTGGTGATCTTGCGGGCGCCTTTTCGCTTGCCGATCTCGTCCGCGTACTGGGTGGAAAATTGCTTGAGCGCCCAGTCGGTGATGTTTTCCAAGCGCTGCCCAAGTTCATACCGAAAGAGCGGGAAGCAAATTGAATCTCCATTGACGTGATAGTCCGGTAAGAGATCGCAGCCGATGGCACTAAACGGTTTGGAACCGCCGAGGTCAAGCAACATAGCCGTATTGTTTTGGTTAACCCCGAAAAACTCCCTTTGCAGATACTGCATCTCATTGAGTTGCTTCTGAAAATAGAGATTGGTCTTAACAAATGGACGGTACAACGCAGACTGTATGAAATTCTTTGCGAAGTTGTATTCAACGGACCTACTCAAATCATTCTTTACCGCACGCGACCACTTGATGCGGTATTCGAGCCGATCTCCAAGCCCTTCCCGCTTCCGCAAGTTCCCCTTGAGGCGCACGCGCTCAGCGTTGTATTCGTCAATCAAGAAGCGAACCTTGCTTTCTACTTGCGAAGAATCAAAGTCATATACCCACTCATCACGCGCGGTAACGACGCCCAGTGAAAATTTACGAAAAATAGCTTTGACATCCCGGCTGCTCTTCGCCGCTTTAGTTTCCTTGCTCGCCAGCGGCAGCAGTGTGTCGAAGTCGTTGTTCGCAAGGTTGATCCAGTTGTTCTTTGCATCCGGATTTATGAGGTCGAACTGACGATCTCTGAGTGACCGGCCACTCACAAAACTGAGTTTTTCGCCCGCTTTGGCGTAGTCGCGCACGGCCTCGTACATGATCTTGCAGCCGTGAGAACCTTTTTTCTTGACGCAAAACCAGATTGCCACGCCAACTCGAATTTGGTCATGAAAGACATTGCCGCCCTCTTGCCTTCGCCGCTCGCCGCTGGTGCGCGCGTTGCCTTTTAAGTCCACAACCCAGATTTCATTGAACTCGTGCGTGAGCACCTTGCGAAAACCATCAAAGGTGCGGCTGTCAATGAATGAGCTATTGCTGACAAAGGCAATGACACCGTTCTCGTTCAAGCGGTCGCTGGCCCAGCGGAAGAAGCGCGCGTACATGTCGTAGAGCTTGGTTTTCTGCGCGGTGCTCTCGGCGATGTAGGTCTGCTTGATGCGTTTGTCGATATCGGGGTATTCGCGGTTCTTGTTGTTGTCGTTCTCATTCGCCTGATTGGCGTTGTAGGGCGGATTGCCAATGACGACGCTGATCTTGCGGCTGTTCTGGCGCTTGATGCGGGCCACATTTTCTTCGCTCACGCTGCCGAATAAGCTGGCATTCACGCCCTTTGCCGCGGTGTGCAGGCCGACGTTGTCCAGCGTGTCCACAAAACATAGATTCGGAAACTCTTCGTAGCTGCCGGTGATGGCGGCGTAGGTGGCTTCGATGTTCAGGTTGGCCACGTAATAGGGCAGGATGGCGACCTCGTTGGCGTGCAACTCGTGTTTGTATTTGTGCGCCAGCTTTTTGGGCTGGCCGCGAAAATGCTCCAGCAGTTCGCAGATGAAGGTACCGGTGCCGGTGGCCGGATCCAGGATATCCACATCCTTGTCGATCAGGTTCTTCTGGAAGTGCTTTTCACACAACCAGTCAGCGCCATCGATCATGAAGCGCACGATCTCGTTGGGTGTGTAGACCACGCCCAGTCGGTCGGCTGCCTTGGCGTTATAGACCTTGTAAAAGTTTTCGTAGATGACTTTGAGGAAAGTCTGCTTCTCGCCGTGGCTGCCGATTTGTGCGGCGGCGGCGCGAATGGCGGCGTAGTAGGTTTCCAGGCCCTTGAGGGTGTCCTTCTTGAGGGCGCCAATGAAGAATTCGGCCTCCAGCGCATACAGCTCACGCGCCACGTTGTTGTGCTGGTGAAAGTCCGAGTCGTCAAAGACCTTGGCAAAGATTTCTTCGGTCAGGATGTGCTGGATCAGCATCTCGCGCACGTCGGCATCGGTGAGCGCGGGGTTAATAGCATCTTGCGCATGGGCGAGGAATTTTGTTTCGGCCACGCGAAAGCCGGGGTTCCTGGTGTGCTCCAGTTCGATCATTTCGCGCAAGGCCTTCAGCACGGCGGGCAAGTCGGTCTTGAACTGCGCCACCGCAGCACGAAAACCGGCAATCTCGGGCCGCTCGAAACCGAAAAACAGTTTGAGCAGCTTGGACAGCGCCTGCGTGTCGGTCATGTCGCAGCGCAGCACCTCATTACGGTTTTGCCAGAGCACGGCGACGGCATCGTCGCTGAAGATGATGTTGTCTTGCGGGTAGCCCTTTTTGAATTTCTTGCTGACCTCGGCGTCAAGGTCGTCGTCGGCGTCTTTCGCTTCCCAGTAGCCCAGCGGCATGCGCAGCTCGTGCAAGAGCGCGCCGTCCACGTTGATGTTGGTCTTGGTGGCGGTCTTGAGTGGGTATTCGGCCAGAAAGATCAGCTTGTGCTGCTTGCCCCAGTTCTTGAGCAAATCCTTGAACGCCTCGCGCACGATGGTTTCACGTTGGCTGCCACTGACCTTCTTGATGATGTCGAGTTGCTTGAGGTAATCGTTGATGAGGAGTTGGCTCATGGCTTCCCTGATGTTGTGGGCTGATTCTAGGTCTACTTTTCACCACAAAAGCCAGTTTTCACACGAGAAGGAAGCACCCATTTGGCCCGCACCATCGGGCCACACGCGCCAAGCACTCGCGACACCTGTGCAACTACTGCGCCGCACGGCGCAATGTCTCCACCACTGGGCGTCGCAACACCTCGCGCAGGCCCCACCAGCCCGCCGCCAGCGCCAGCAGGGCACCGCTTAAGGACCCGAACACGGGCACCCAGAGCGAGACGGTCCACTGGAACTCAAACACATACTTCGCCAGCGCCCAGCCCACCACAGTGGCGACGGTGGAGGCCAGGAAACCGGCGAGCAAGCCGACGCCAATGAGCTCGGTACGCTGCACCTGGCGCAGCAAACTGCTTCGGGCGCCGAGGGCGCGCATGATGGCAAACTCTTTGGCTCTTTCTTCGCGGGTCGCCGTCACCGCAGCAAACAACACCACCAGTCCCGCCGCCAGCGTGAAGCCAAACAGAAACTCCACGGCACGAATAACCTGGTCCAGCACGCGCTGAATCTGTAGGATGGTGGTACTCATGTCCACATTCGTGATGTTGGGAAAACTTCGCACCAGAGCATTGTCAAAACCTCGGGTGGTGGGCGCCTTGAACGCACTCATGTAGGTGGTCGGCACATTGGGCAGGCTGGTTACCGGGTACATGACAAAGAAATTGGCCCGCATCGAGCCCCAGTCGACCTTGCGCAAGGAAGTTATTTTGGACTCGGTCTGCACGCCCCCAATGTCAAAGCGCAGGGTGTCGCCCAGCTTGAGGTTGAGGGTGTTGGCAATGCCTTCTTCCACGCTGATGGCGCCCTGTTCTTCCTCGGTCCAGCGGCCGGCCATCACGTCATTTTGTGGCGGTTTTGTGGCGCTGTTGGAGAGGTTGAACTCACGGTCCACCAGCCGCTTGGCCCGGTCGTCCGCATAGTCGTCCGGCGTTACGGTTTGCCCGTTGACCGCCACCAGCCGCCCGCGAATCATCGGGTACCAGTCAAACTTGCTCACCCCAGCGTCACGCAAGGCCTTGACGAACGCATCGCCCTGTTCCGGCATGACGTTGATCACAAAGCGGTTCGGTGCATCCTGTGGTGTGGCTTGGCGCCAACTGCTGATAAGGTCGGTGCGCAAAAGCACCAGCAGCACCAGCGCCAGCAAACCCACCGCCAGCGCACTGACCTGCACCACAGCAAAAACCGGGCGCGCCGAAATCTGCCGGGTGGCCAGCACCAGCCAGCGCGGCGCGGTACTCTCGTTCACACTCCAGCGCAGCAACTTGACGGCCAACCAGCTTAAAGCGGCAAACACTGCAGTTGCCGCCGCAAAGCCGCCAACCGCAATCAGGCCCAGCTTCACGTCGCTGCTTGCGGCCAGTAGCAGGGTGGCGAAACCGGCCACGCCCAGAGCCAGCACGCCGATTGAGGCGGGTTTGAGGTTGCCGACATCGCGGCGGATCACGCGCAGCGGCGGCACCTGGGCCAGTTGCAGCACCGGCGGCAGACCAAAAGCCAATAGCAGTGTCAATCCCATCCCCATGCCAAAGATGACCGGCCAAATGCCGGGTGCAGGCAGCGCAGCATCCACCAAACCCGCCAGCAGCAACACGAATACATAGTGCACCGCGTAGCCAAAGGCCACCCCCAGGGCGCTGGCCAGCAGACCGATAAAGGTGAACTCGAAGGCATAACTGGACGCAATGGTGCGCTGACTCAAACCGAGCACGCGCAGCATGGCGCAGTCATCCAGATGGTTGGCAGCAAAGCCGCGTGCCGCCAGTGCCACCGCCACGGCACTCAGGAGCGCCGCCAGCAAGGCAACGAGGTTGAGAAACTTCTCGGCCCGCTCCAGTGTTTGTCCCAATTCCGGGCGCCCCCCTTGCAGCGACTCCACGCGCACACCGCGCACCTCGGGCTTTTTGACTTCAATCAGCGCCCAGTCCACAAAAGATTTGATGCGCCGGTCGTCACCGGCCACCGCCAGTCTGTAGGTCATTCGGCTGGCCGGCTGGATCAGTTTGGTGGCCTCCACATCAGCGCGGTTGATCATGACGCGTGGTGCAAAATTCATAAAACCGGCGCCGCGGTCGGGCTCGATCACAATGATTTTTGCAATCCGCAGGCTGGCGTCGCCCAATAGCAACTCATCTCCCATCTGAACACCGATTCCGTCCAGCAAGGGCGCATCGACCCAGGCCTCACCCGGCCGGGGAATAGTCCGCGTCACGCTGTCCACCCCCCCCGGCTGGCTCGCCACCGTCAGGTTGCCGCGCAGCGGGTAGCCCGACTCCACCACCTTCAGGGCCACCAGCTTGGTGCCGCCGCCCTTGGCGTCACTGGCACGGCCCATGGTGGGGAAGCCCAGCGTTTCGACCACCTCCAGGCCCAGCGTGCGCGCCTTCGCAGCAAACACGGCCGACGTCGGGTTGTCGCTGGAAATCACGGCGTCGCCGCCCAGCAACTGCCGTGCGTCGCGTTGCAAACCGCCTTTGAGCCGGTCGGCAAAGAATCCAACCGCAGTCAAGGCCGCCACTGCCAGCGTCACGGCCACGATAAGCAAGAGAAGTTCACCCGAGCGCAGATCGCGCCACAAAGAGCGCCAGCCCAGGCGCCAAAAAGAAATATTCATGGCGCAACCTTAGCGCATTTTTCTTATGGCGATTGATGAAGGGTTTTGATCATCGAAATAGCCGGGTTTCACCCCGGCTATTTCGATTACAGACACCCCACCTCAGCAGATCAAGCCGCAGCCCGCAGCCGCGCCCCTGCCAGCTCCGGCTGCAACTGCAAGCGTCCGCCACCGGTGTAGCAAAGAAAGCGCTTGTTGGTGGCGCGGCCAATCGTGCACAGGCCCAGGCGTTGCGCTACTTGATGACCCATCTGCGTGATGCCGCTGCGCGACACCACAATGGGCACACCCATCTGGGCCGACTTGATCACCATCTCGCTGGTCAGGCGCCCGGTGGTGTAGAACACTTTGTCATGGCCCGACATGGCTTGGGAGTCTTGCAGCCACATCCAGCCGGCAATGGTGTCGATGGCATTGTGGCGGCCCACATCTTCCACAAACACCAGCATTTCTTCGCCGCGAAAGAGCGCGCATCCGTGCACCGAGCCCGCCGATTTATAGGTGCTCTCCTGCAGCCGGATGGCATTGACGATAGCGTAGAGCTGCGACTGGGTGAGATGCGCGTCGGGCAACACCAGGCTGTCCACCTCTGCCATCAGGTCGCCAAACACACTGCCCTGGCCGCAACCGGTGGTGACCACACGTTTGGCGGTGCGCGCCTCAATGTCAGAGATGCCTTGCCGTGTTTTGACGGCCGCCGCGCCCACCTCCCAGTCCACGGTAATGGCTTCGACTTCCTGCACCGACTGCACCAAGCGCTGGTTGCGCAGAAAACCCAGCACCAGCAGTTCCGGCTGGGCGCCCAGCGTCATCAGCGTCACCAGCTCGCGTTTGTCGACGTAGACCGTGAGCGCCCGCTCGGCCGGAATTGATATCTGTTGCTGCGCACCATACTCGTTGACAGCATCAACTTCGCAGGTCAGCGGCGCACTCGCTTGAGTCAGAAAAGGCAGGGACATGAATGCAAGACTACAACAAAAAAAGCCGCCACCTTTCGTGTCGGCCTTTTTGAGAATGCAGGCGTTGTCAGGGCTTTTTGGCAGGGGCAATCGCCGCGGCCGGCGTTTTGCTGCTGGGTGGGCTGGTTGCGGTAGGTGCGGGTGAATGCGCACCAGCCGCCTCAAGCGGCTTGGCAGCCTCAGGCGGCGTGTACACAAAAAGTCCCGGGTCAGCACAAGGCGGCATTTCTTTTGCCGGCTTGGTGTCCTTGTTTGCAGCCTTGGCCGTCTTGTAGTAGTGGGCGGCGACCTTGTCCTGCGATTTGCAAAACTGGTAGGCATCGACCTTGCCGCTCCACGCGGCGCGGGCAGCAGCCTCGGCAGCCTTGGCTTTGACCTCGTCGCTCGGGGGCGGCAGCTTGGCCATGACCAGCACCGAGGCAGTGATTAAAAAACTCGCAGCTATCAATTTTTTCATACGACTTTCCTCGCTTTATACGCGTACGGTCTGGCTGGGCGGCAGCGGCTGGCTACGCTGGGCAGGAATATGGCCGGCCTTTACGTCGTCATACCAGAGCTCATGGTGCTCCCTGGCCCAGGTTTCATCCACGTAGCCGGTCCTCATGCCTTGGTAAGCGCCCTCGGTGCCCAGTGTACCCAGGTAGATATGGCCCATGAACAAGACAAGCATCAGGATGTTGGACACAGCGTGCACCATGTGGGCCACCTGCATCGTGCTGCGTTCATACAGCAGGCCGGGCACCAGCTTGTCCAGGACCAGACCCGAGGCCACCACGACCAGCCCCAGCACAAACACGCCGCCCCAGAACAGCGCCTTCTCGCCGGCGTTGAAGCGGCCTGACTTGACCTCGTGCTCGCCCAACATGCCACCGCCCTTGAGCAGCCAGTTCAGATCACCCTTGGCCGGCAGGTTGTCGCGCACGAAGGTCACGATCACAATCAGCAGCGACACGGCAAACACCGGGCCGACAAAGTTGTGTGCGTTTTTTAAAATATAGGCCAACCAGCCAAACAAGGTGCTGCCCATGACGGGCAGCAGGAAGAACTGGCCGAAGGCCATGACCAGGCCTGAAATAGCCAGAATGACGAAGGAAATCGCGTTCGCCCAGTGCGCCGAGCGCTCAAACGGTGTGAAGCGCTCAAGCATGCGTCCGGTCGGCTTGCCGTGCAGCTTGATGACGCCCACGCGCCAGTAAAACAGCGCAATCGCACCCAGCACAATCAGCACCAGCGCCCCGCCGTAAGGAATGATCCAGTTGTTGCGCACCTGACGCCAGGCCTCACCCGCATTCGTCAGACGCGAGCCGGGGTATTGCACAAAGGGTTGAATCAGGTTGCCGGCTTCGGGCGCTTCACTTTTGGGCAGGCTGCTGAAGCCTGTAACACCGGCGCCGACCTGGCGCCACATGGGGGCATTGTTGCCAGGCTGGACTTTGGTGCGCTCGGCATTGGTCTGGCTGGCGTACTTCGGATCAGCGTCAGCATCCGGCTTGACGTCCATGATGTTGACACTCTGAACGCCTGGCGTGGTCGCGGTAGCCGGGACCGCCGCTACAGGCTGTACCGGTTCAAGCGCCGCCTTGGTTTGTGCCGCAAGACTGCCGCACAAACCAAACGCTAGCAACGTTGTAGCAATAAGTGACCGCAGCATAGAGCCTCCAATCAATTAACTTTGAAATAGTCGTTCTGACCATTCTGTGTGCGGGCCTTCAGATGCGACTCCCAACTGACCTTGTCGCCCTGCTTCCAGCCACCATCGACAAAAGCCTTGCCGGTACCTTGGTGCGGCGCTGCATCCTGCTTGCCCGCGCCCTGTGTTTGCGGCTTCTCGCCGCAAGCCGAAAGTAGTGCTGCCAGGGCAACTGTCCACAACATCTGTTTCATGATTTGGCTCCTTCAGGTGCGCTAACACCAGGCTGCCCAGCCTGTTTGGATCCGTAGGCAGTGCCCCAGCCCCAGACTTCGGCGCCTTTGCCACGCTTGAGCACGCGGTTGCGGAAGATATCGGCGACCACATCGCCGTCACCGGCGATCAGGGCCTTGGTGGAGCACATTTCGGCGCAGACCGGCAGCTTGCCTTCGGCCAGACGGTTGCGGCCATATTTTTCGAACTCGGCCTGGCTGCCATTGGCCTCGGGACCACCGGCACAGAAGGTGCACTTGTCCATCTTGCCACGCACGCCGAAAGTACCCTGCGAAGGGAATTGGGGCGCACCAAAAGGGCAGGCATAAGAACAGTAACCGCAGCCAATGCAGACGTCCTTGTCGTGCAACACCACGCCTTCATCGGTCTTGTAAAAGCAGTTGACCGGGCAGACCGCCATGCAGGGCGCGTCGCTGCAATGCATGCAGGCCACCGAGATCGATTTCTCGCCCGGCACACCATCGTTCAGGGTGACGACGCGGCGACGATTCACGCCCCACGGCACCTCGTGCTCGTTCTTGCAGGCGGTGACGCAACCGTTGCATTCAATGCAACGCTCGGCGTCACAAACAAATTTCATACGTGCCATATTGAACTCCTCTAATCAGTTGAGGACAGAGCAAAATTGCTTCGCAATTCTTGGTCTGTCCCGCAAAGTTTCATGCCAGTTGAGGACAGAGCAAAATTGCTGCGCAATTCTTGGTCTGTCCCGCAAGGTTTCAGGCTTCAAGCTCGCTCGACGTTGCAAACCGTTGTTTTGGTCTCTTGCATCATGGTCACGCTGTCATAGCCATAGGTGGTTGCCGTGTTGATGGCTTCGCCGCGCACGATTGGCGCCGCGCCATTGGGGTAATAGGCCAGCATGTCAGCGCCCTGCCAGCGACCCGAGAAGTGGAAAGGCATGAACACGGTGTCCGGCCCAACGCGTTCTGTCACCATCGCCTGCACATTGAGACGCGCGCCGGTGGGTGTCGAAACCCAGGCCCGCTCACCATTGCGGATGCCTTTGTCGGCCGCCACCTTGGGGTTGATCTCGATGAACATTTCCTGCTGCAACTCGGCCAGCCAGGGATTGGAGCGGGTTTCTTCGCCGCCGCCTTCGTACTCAACCAGTCGGCCCGAAGTCATTATGAGCGGGAACTTCTCGTGCACCTTGTCGGCGATGTTTTTCTGTTGAATCGTCTTGTACAGCGTGGGCAGACGCCAGAACGTCTTCTTGTCGTCGTGCGTCGGGTACTTGGCCATGAGGTCGGCCCGGTTGCCGTACAAGGGTTCGCGGTGCTGCGGAATGGCATCGGGGAAATTCCACACCACGGCCCGCGCCTTGGCGTTGCCAAACGGATGACAGCCATGGATTTGCATGACCACGCGGATGATGCCACCCGACGCATCGGTTTTCCAGTTCTTGCCTTCAGCAGCCGTTTTCTCGGCGTCGGTGAGCTCATCCCACCAGCCGAGCTTCTTGAGCAACACATGATCAAACTCGGGGTAGCCGGTGGTGATGTCTGCGCCCAGTGAATGTGATCCGTCTTCGGCCAGCAGGTTTTTGCCCTCGCGCTCGACGCCGAAATTGGCGCGGAAATTACCACCGCCCTCCATCACGTGTTTCGAGGTGTCGTACAGATTGGGCGAACCGGGGTGCTTGAGCGCAGCGTTGCCATAACAAGGCCAGGGCAGGCCGAAGTAGTCGCCGGTGAAGTCGTAGCCAGTTTCCTTGTCTTTGCCACCTTTGGCCTTGAGCGTTTTGACGTCAAACAAATGCATGTTGCGCATGTGCGCCTTGAGCCGCTCCGGGCTCTGGCCGGTGTAGCCGATGGTCCAGACCGACTTGTTGATCTCGCGCAGGATCTCCTCCGGCATGGGCTCGTCCATGCCTTTGACTTTTTGCATCTTGTAGTTCTTGGACAATTCCTTGCCAAAGCCGAGTTTGTCGGCAAATTGCTGCATGATCATGTGATCGCTGCGGCTCTCCCACAAGGGTTCGATCACTTTTTCGCGCCACTGCAAGGAGCGGTTGGACGCCGTGACCGAGCCACTGGTCTCGAACTGGGTGGCGGCCGGCAACAGATACACCGAGCGATTGGGATTCAGATCCTCCGCCTTGCCGGGCATGGCTGCCATCGCCGCCGTGGCTGAAGGGTAGGGGTCGACCACCACCAGCAAGTCGAGCTTGTCCATGGCGCGCTTCATCTCCAGACCGCGGGTCTGGGAATTAGGCGCATGGCCCCAATAGAAGACGCCGCGCAGATTGGAATCCTGGTCAATCAGCTCGTTTTTCTCCAGCACGCCGTCAATCCAGCGCGACACGGTAATGCCGGGCTTGCTCATCATGGCGGGTGATGAAAAGCGGCCCTTGATCCATTCGAAATCAACGCCCCAGACCTTGGCAAAATGCTTCCATGATCCTTCGACAATGCCGTAGTAACCGGGCAGCGAGTCGGGGTTGGGGCCGACGTCGGTGGCGCCCTGCACGTTGTCGTGGCCACGGAAAATATTGGCACCGCCGCCGGACTTGCCCACATTGCCCAACGCCAGTTGCAAGATGCACGAGGCCCGCACAATGGCGTTGCCGGTGGTGTGCTGGGTTTGCCCCATGCACCAGACGATGGTGGAGGGCCGGTTTTTGGCCATCATTTCGGCGGCCTTATAAACCTGAGCCTCGGAAACGCCGCAAGCCTCCTCGACCTTGTCGGGCGTCCACTTGGCCAGCACGTCTGCCTTCACCTTGTCCATGCCATAGACGCGGTCGTTGATGTACTTGGCATCTTCCCAGCCGTTTTTGAAGATGTGGTACAGCATGCCGAAGAGGAAAGGGATGTCCGAGCCCGAACGCAGGCGGATGTACTCGTCTGCCCTGGCGGCCGTACGCGTGAAACGCGGGTCGACCACGATCATCTTGCAGCCCGACTCCTTGGCGTGCAGCATATGCAGCATGCTGACCGGGTGCGCCTCGGCCGCGTTGGAGCCAATGTACAGAGCGCACTTGCTGTTTTGCATGTCGTTGTACGAATTGGTCATGGCGCCATAACCCCAGGTGTTGGCGACCCCGGCCACTGTCGTGGAGTGGCAGATACGGGCCTGGTGGTCGCAGTTGTTGGAGCCCCAGAAACTGACAAACTTGCGCAGCAAGTAGGCCTGCTCGTTGCTGTGCTTGGATGAACCGACCCAGTAAATCGAATCGGGCCCACTGGCCTTGCGCAAATCCTGCAGCTTGGCGCTGATTTCCGTCAACGCCGTGTCCCAACTGATGCGCTCGTACTTGCCCTTGACCAGCTTCATCGGATAGCGCAGACGGTACTCACCATGCCCGTGCTCACGCAAGGCCGCCCCCTTGGCGCAATGGGCACCGAGGTTGATCGGGGAATCAAACACCGGCTCCTGGCGCACCCAGACGCCGTTCTCCACCACCGCATCGACCGCGCAACCGACGGAACAATGGGTACAGATGGTGCGCTTGATCTCGATCTTGCTCTCACCCATCGCCCCGGTGCCGGGTGCTGCACTCGCTTTTTTTACCAGCGTTAACTGGGAGGCCGCAAGCCCGACGCCAACCCCAAGGCCGGAGCGACGCAAAAACGCGCGCCGGTCCATGGTGGGCAGCGCCTGCGACAGGCCACGGCGCAGACTGTGGACGAACGGGGAACGGGCGGCGGTGCCGGATGAACCGGATTTTTTGGTCAACAACATGGGGCTCTCCAAAAGCGGCGTGGAACGAGGTGCGTCGCGGTTAGCGGAAAATCAGATCAGCGTCGTCTGGTAATACTTCTTGACGTGCGCGCTCAAGCTGTAGCCGCCCCCTTTTTCAGGTGTTGGCCTGGGCATCTGCCCGGCTGGCGCGGCCAGACCCCGAACCGAGGGCAGCAAGCTGGCAACGGCCGCCATGGCACCGACGGTCCCAGCACCCGCAAACAGGGTTCGCCGTGACAACTTGGTCGTGGATTGACTCATGCTTTTGTCTCCTCAAATGTTCCACCTAGGAACTCGATTGCATAGCAGGTAATTGTGGTCAAGCCTACCAACGTCTGGCTGATTCCGCAAGGCGGTACAAACCCTTTGAGCCCCCAAGACGCACGTTCCTTGACATTCAAGGCGAACCGCATCTCAGCGGCACACTGACCCGCAGCAGAAAGTATGCCAGAAGACACGCCCAGGCCACGCTTCATACGAATCAACGGCTTGCCTCTTGAACCCTGTGCGACAACCCATCATCATCCGCCAAACTGTCATTTCTTTTGCGACAACTTGTCGCAACAATTTGTCGTCGCGCCTTGCTGGCAGTGCCATGTCGGCGTCGCCAGACCCTGCTGATTTACAACATAAATATGTTTACCCGAGTAAATTTGTCGGACGTTCCGATAGAATTTGCCCACATCCTGATCGAACCCAGTGAACCAAGCACCCGCACCCCCATTGAGTAGCAAGAGCACCGAAGGCTGGCCGCTCTGGTCGATCCTGATCGTGGATGACGAGCCCGGCATGCGCAACTTTCTGGTCAAAACACTGGTCCCGCGTTGCCACTGCGTGATGAGTGCCGGTAGCGCCGAAGAAGGTGCCGAAATTGTGCGCACGCAGCATGTCGACCTGATCATCCTGGACATCTCTTTGCCCGGTCGCAATGGCGTGAACTGGCTCAAGGAGCTGCGCGAACAGGGGTTCTCGGGGCAGGTCATTTTGATCACCGCTTTTGCCGATCTCGACACCGCCATCGAGGCGCTGCGCGCGGGCGCCTCGGACTTCATTCTCAAGCCCTTTCGGGTGCCGCAGATTCTCAATGCCGTCAAGCACTGCTACGAGAACTCCCGTCTGGCGCGGGAAAACTATGTGCTCAAACACACCTTGTCGGCCAGCCAGGATGCCAGCAATGGCCTGGTGGGGCATTCCCGGGTCATGACCGAGCTGTCCCGCTCGCTGGGGCGGCTTGCCGCCGTCAACAGCACGGTACTGCTGCAAGGCGAGTCGGGCTCGGGCAAGGAGCTGGTGGCCCGCGCACTGCACGACTTGAGCCCGCGCGCGCAGGGGCCGTTTGTGCCGGTCAATTGCGCCTCCATGTCGCCCGAGTTGATCGAGAGTGAATTGTTCGGCCACACCAAGGGCGCCTTTACCGGCGCGGCCAAGGCGCGCGATGGCCTGTTTTACTACGCCCAGGGCGGCACGCTGTTCCTGGACGAAGTGGCCGATCTGCCACTGCCCCTGCAGGCGACCCTGCTGCGCGCCCTGGAAGACCTCAAGATCCGCCCGGTGGGCAGCGAGAAGCTGCTGCCGGTGAACGTGCGCATCATTGCCGCTACCAACCGGTCCCTCAGGGAAGAAGTGGCGGCCGGGCGCTTCCGCAAAGACCTCTACTACCGGCTGCAGGTGGTGGAAATCACGCTGCCGCCGCTGCGCGAGCACAAGGAAGACATTGTCGATCTGGTGCACCATTTCATGGCCCGACTGGCCCCCGTACTGGGCGTGGCGCCGCTGGAGATCACGCCCGCCGAGATGGACTACCTGATGCAGTACGAATGGCCCGGCAATGCGCGCGAGCTGCGCAACCTGATCGAGCGCTCCCTGATTCTGGGCACCCTCAACGTATCGGCCCTGTATTCGCTGGGCCAGCGAACTTCACCGCCCCAGCCCACCGCCAGCCAGAGCCATGGCGCCACCGACCTGCAGACGCTGGAGAAGCAGCACATCCGGGCGGTGTTGGACTCGGTGCAGGGCGACAAGAGCCGGGCCGCCCAATTGCTCGGTATTTCGCGCCGTACGCTGGAGCGGCGCTATGCCGAATGGGCCGTGCCGTGATGCCAAAGGTTTCGGCACTACTGGCCCGGCTGACACCGCGCTGGATCACCCACTCCATCCGCAACAAGCTGCTGGCCATGGCCCTGCTGCCCCTGGCGGTGGTGCTGCCGCTGCTGGTGGGCGCACTGGTAATCTGGGGCAATGCGGCCTACGACCGGCTGCTGATTACCAAGGTGCGCAGCGACCTGGCGGTGGCGCGTGGCTACTTCGCTCAGGTGCTGGGCGAGGTGGGGGCCGGCACCCACGCGGTGGCCGCGTCACACACCTTGCACCTGGCGCTGGCGCAACATGACTTGCAGGGCCTGCAGGCCCTGCTGGCCAAAGAACGGGGCCGACTGGGTTTTGACTTCATCAACCTCTACAACCCGCAAGGCGCGCTGCTCACCGCCGACTGGAGCGCCTCGAATCCGCCCGCCCCCTCCGGCACACCCCTGACGCAGACTGCGGGTGGCAAAACGGGTGCTGATCACTCGGCCACAGGACAAGCCAGCCTGGCCCTCCTCAACGCCACCGAACTGCTGGCGCTGGCGCCCCATCTGGCGGATCGCATTCACATCCCGCTGCTTGCCACACGCGGCGCATCACCCATCAGCCGCAGCATCGAAGACCGGGCACTGGTCATGCTCTCGACCACGCCGGTACTGGGCGCCAGCGGCGAAACGCTGGCGCTGCTGCGCGGCGGCCTGCTGCTCAACCAGAACCTGGCCCTGATCGACCACATCAACCGGATCGTGTACCCGCAAGGCTCGCTGCCCTTTGGCAGCCACGGCACCGCCACGCTGTTCATGGATGACGTGCGCATCACCACCAATGTGCGCCTGTTCCAGGACCAGCGTGCCATTGGCACCCGCGTCTCGCAGGCCGTGCGCGAGGCCGTGCTGGCGCGCGGCGACACCTGGCTGGACCGCGCCTTTGTGGTGAACGACTGGTATGTGTCCGCCTACGAGCCGCTGCTCGATGCCGCCGGCCAGCGCGTGGGCATGTTGTATGTGGGTTATCTGGAACAGCCGTTCCGCTGGGTGAAGTACGCCATGCTGGCCCTGATCGTCGCCATCTTCATGGTGGTGATGGTGCTGGCAGCGCTGTTTTCAGTGCGCTGGGCGCGCAGCATTTTCAAACCCGTGGAGCAAATGAACCGCACCATGCAGCGGGTGCAAGACGGCGACACCGGCGCACGGGTCGGCGCCGTGCAGGCGCGCGACGAGATTGGTGCGCTGGCCACCCATCTGGACCAGTTGCTCAATGTGATTGACGACAAGACCCGCGCCCTGCAGCGCTGGGCCGACGAACTGGATGCGAAAGTAGTTGCGCGCACGCATGAACTGGCCCAGAGCAACACCTCACTACAGCAGGCGCAGCAGCAGCTCGTCAAGTCAGAAAAGCTGGCAGCCATCGGTCAACTGACGGCCAGTGTGGCGCATGAAATCAACAACCCGATTGCCGTCATGCAGGGCAATCTGGACCTGATGCGCGAAACGCTCGGTGAGCAGGCGCTGCCGGTGGCCGCCGAACTGCACCTGATGGACCAGCAGGTCGACCGGATGCGCCTGATCGTCACCCAGTTGCTACAGTACGCACGGCCCACGGATTACGCCGGCTACGTGGAAGCCGTCGATGTCAACCGCACGCTGGACGACTCCCTGGTGCTGGTGGCGCACCTGCTGGCCCACACCCGCATCGAGGTGGTGCGCCGACTGCAGGCCACCACGCCCATCGGCATCAACCGCCAGGAGTTGCAACAGGTGGTGATCAATCTGCTGATCAATGCCATTCAGGCCATGCCCGCAGGCGGCGCCCTGGAGTTGCGCACGCACGACCAGCCCGACGCGGCGGGCCAACCCGCGGTGGTGATTGAGGTGTGCGACAGCGGCGCCGGACTGAGCCCGGCCGTGCATGCCCAATTATTCCGCCCCTTCTTCACCACCAAGAACGACGGCAACGGACTGGGCCTGTGGATCAGCGTCGGGCTGGTCGAGCGCTACGGCGGCAGCATCAGCGGCGCCAACCGACGCGAGCGCGGCGAAGACGCGCCCGGCGCGGTGTTCAGCATCTGGTTGTTGGCCGAACCGAACGCGCCCGACCCCTGATCAGCCCGTCGGCATGAACCGGGTATTTGGCGACAACTGTGCAGCGGAAGCGGTCGTTTGCAGATATCCCCAAAATGGGAGACTGAAATTTGACGCGCTTGACATACTATAATTGGTATGTGGATAATGCGGCATGTGGGAAATCGAAGAACACCGTCGCGTTGACAAACAGCTTTCTGGCTCCGTCCCTATTGAGGTTCTGAAGCGTTACGAGAAATGGAAAGACATTGCCAGAGTCTCGGGACCGCTTGGTTTGCGAGCCATAAAGGGGTTTCATGACGAGGCTCTGTCCGGCGAGTGGAAAGGCCACCGCTCTTCCCGGCTAGGGCTCCAGTGGCGGGTGATTTACCGGGTTGTCGCCAATGTGTTGCTGATCCAGGTTGTTCAAGTTACCGCCCACGACTACAGGAGGCCATGATATGAAAGAGTTTCGTTCCGCAAAAAAACGAGTTGAGGTCTCGGTGGGAGAGTCTGTGCGCATTTTGCGCGAACTCCAGGAGTTGAGCCAAAACCAACTTTCCGAGCTTACCGGTATTCCTCAAGCCACTATTTCAGCCATCGAAAACGGTAGAGTGAATTTAGGTGTCGAGCGCGCAAAGGTTTTTGCTCGTGCTCTCCAGTGCCATCCTGCCGTACTCGTGTTTCCCGGCTGGGAGGTTCCTCTTGCGCGTGCAGCATAACGAATAAGGTTTGTCGGCTTGGGCTCAATTTGGTCGGCCCAGCGATCTATTTTCTGCTGTTTTGGACCGATCAATGCCATCACACCCGCTGGGGTGCTGGCGCGTTGTTGAGCGCTCAGGTTGTGGTACACGCCTCAAGCTGGAAAAAAATCTGCCGATTGGCCAACTCAGGCCAGCATGTCAAAACCCTGGGCTTCGACGCCCATGAAGGCGCGGGTGAGCTCGGCCAGAGCGGCATAAAACTGGGCCTTGGGGTGCTTCTGGATGTCATCGCACATCATCAGTACCCAGGGCTGGATGTGAGCTGAAAAGAAGTCACGTTGGCGTGTCAGGTTGGCCACCGCCACATCGTCACCCGCAATCAGGTAGCGCATCACCTCGCACAGGTAGGCAAAGTGGTCTTCGGTCTCTGACATGTGCTCGTCGCGCGCCAGGCCCAGTTGGGCCAGTTCGGTGCGCAAACGCGCAAGCGGTTTCTCGTTGAGGAAACCGCTCAAAAAATGGGAGCCGTAGAGGTAAACCTCGGGCTTGCCGATGCCACCAAACAAGGCGTTGTATTCGCTTTGAATGTCCTGCTCGTTCATGGCACGGGCCACGCCCACCAGGGCGCGCCAGGGCTCTTCGAGAAAGGCACCGGCGGCGGGCGCCTCGGTGGCGGCGGCGCGCAGTTGCGTCATCAGTTCAGGCGTGGGCGGCGCATAGTACAAAAGCGCCAGCAGGCCATAAAGCTCTGAGCGGGCTGTTTCTTCGTCGAGCGCGCTGCTCAGCATCAGGTGGGGCGTTGACGTCATGTTCAAAGGTCCGTGATTTTTGTTTCGTTTTGCGCCGAGTAAATATCGATGACCCGGCAGTCCCCGCACATTTTCAGGCGCTCCAGCGCCGCGCCCTGGAACATGCTGTGGCCGCCGAGCTTGCCGAGCATGGCCTCGATCGCTTTGAGCGTGCCAAAGGGTTTGCTGCAACGCACACAGGCGTAGGGTTGCATCTCGTTGATCACCACCGCCTCGTTGCGCTGCGGCGTCAGGTTCAGTTGCGGCACCAGGGAGAGTGATTTTTCCGGGCAGGTCTGGACGCACAGGCCACACTGCACACAGTTCTTCTCGATGAACTTGAGCTGCGGCGACTGCGGGTTGTCCTGCAAGGCGCCGGCCGGGCAGGCGTTGATGCAGCTCAGGCACAGGGTGCAAGTGTCTTTGTTAATTGCCAAAGCACCCAGCGGTGAACCGCTGGCGGGCAAGGCAATGACAGTCGCTTTGAGCGGGGCGTGTGCGATCAAATGATCGAGCGCCAGCTCCAGCGTGGCGCGCTTGTCGGCCTGCACGGCGAAGCTGGCGCTGCGGCTGACACACTGCGCGGGAGGTGCCTGCAAATCGCGGTCCAGCGCCGCCAGGTCGCGTGCGTCTCTGGCATGCAACAGGCGGAAATGTTCGCCCTGGTAGCCGAGCCCCGTCAGAATGGCCTGCGCCACCGCCATCTGGCTGCGCAGCGCCTCATGGTATTGCGGCGCTTCCTCGTCGGTCAACAACACCCAGACCTGCGCGGCGCCATAAGCCACCGCTGTCAGCCAGACCTCCAGCCCGAGCGACGAGGTGTGCCAGAGGGCGATCGGCAACACGCGTGCCGGCACGCCATGCGTGCCCTGGTAAGTTCCGCCATGCGTGGCGCCTTTGATAGCGCCCTCCAGTTGCGCGGCCCGACCCAAATCGCCCAGCAGGCGCGTGCCACCTTCCTGGCTGTGCAGCAGCAGCGCAGCATTTTTTCCGCCGCAACGGGTGTAGGTACTGAGCAGGGTCTTGATCTTGACCCCTTGCTCACTGGCGCGCGGGTAGGCATAGCTCAAGGCGCCGCTCGGACAAACCGTGGTGCAGGTGCCGCAGCCCACGCACAAATTGGGGTTGACCTTGATCTGTTGCCGATGGCTGTCGCTGCTGATGGCAGAGGCGGAACAGACGTCGATACAGGCCGTGCAACCAGTTTTTGCGTTGCGGCTGTGGGCGCACAGTTTTTGTTTGTAAACAAAGAACCTGGGCTTTTCAAACTCGCCAACCAGCGCGCGCAGTTGCAGCAGGGGCTTGGCATCACGGCCATTCCAGCGCAGATAGCCCTGCGGCAAGGCATGCTGCGTGAAAGCAGGCGTGGCGCGCAGATCAAGGACCAGATCAAAGGTTTCGCTCAAAGCCTCGGGCGCCCGGCTGAAATCAATCGCACCCGCCACCTTGCACGCCGTGACGCAGGCGCGGTGCGATTGGCACAGGCCCAAATCAATTTGGTAATCCAGCCCAATAGCATCTTCCGGACACGCCACCAGACAGGCGTTGCAGCGCGTGCACAGGTCCAGATTGATCGGGTTGTTGCGCAGCCACTTGAGCTCGAAGGCGCCGAGCCAACCGGTGAGTGCCTGAATCTGGCCGCCCAGCACCGGGTAACGCCGCTCCTGCATGGCGCCCCCATATCCCATCGTGTCCCCCGCACCTTGCGTGAACAGGGTGATGTCGAGCTCATCACCCAGCAGCTCGGCGGCATGCTCGGCGGCGCCCAGCTCACCGATGATCAGCAGGCGCCCGGCGCTTTTGTACGTGACGGTGGCGACCGGTTCCGGTTCGGGCAGATGGGCAGCCGCCAGCAGCGCCGCGATTTTGGGGCTGGCTTGGGCTGCATCCTTGCTCCAGCCGCCGGTTTCACGGATGTTCACGAAACGAATCGGCGCATAGCCAGCGCCCGCACGCTCAGGCAGCCCGCGCGCTGCCTCTTGCGTCTGCTCTGCCAGTTCGGTAAACAGCCGCTTTTCCTGGGTGCAGGCCACTAGCACCTCATCGCCCGACTCGATCGCCTTGAGAAAGGCGCTCGCCTCGCGGCGACACAGGGCGGAGTGCAGCGTCAGGTTTTCATTCAGCGCTGCGCCCAGGCTCCTGGGGTCCAGTGGCATGGTTTGGTTGCAATCGCAAATCAGTGTGGTCATCGTCTGTCCCCAGTGCCTGGGGCTGGTTGTCTGTCAGTTGGTGGGCGTCTGTTAGTGGCGGCTGCGCAGACTGTGCCACGGAATCGGCAGCCGCGGTATTGGCATCATCCAGTACCCTGTTGTCGGGCTTGTCTTTTTGCCCTTGCTCTTCATCCTCCTCGTCCTCGAACAGCTTGAGAAACTTGGCGCTGGCCATTTGCCGCAACATGGATTCAGGCAGGGGATCCGGCTTGGAATAGTCGTCAATGTAGATGTCCAGACGGTCCATCACGTTGTAGTGCGGGTCGGCAAACAGCTTTTTCATCGCGGCGTTGCGCACCTCAGGTGCGACATCACGCGCCACAAAAGGCTTGAAGTCGGACTGGGTGGTGAGGTTCTTCACGTCTTCCAGCGACGGCGGCGGCGCCTGCGCTACCGGTTCGGCTTGAGGCTCTTCGGTTGTTGCCACCGGCGGCTGCGCCACCTGTTTGATCACGACCGGTTCGTCAAGCGCTTGCCCCGCGCGCACGGCCTGCTTGCGCTGCGACCAGCGGCCCAGAAAACCATCAGCCATGGTCACCACCCCCCGATTTCTTCCCGGTGCTGATCGACACCGGATTGCCAAAGCGGTCGGTCAGGGAGCGAAAACTTTCCGGCCGCTTGCGGCGTTTGGGTTCTACCACGTGGTGTTGGTCTACAAAAGCCTGTAGCCATTCAAGCACCGGCGCCGGGGCCGCCACCTGCTCCACCGTTTCCTGCGCGTCCAGCCAGCGGCCAGCATCGTGATAACTCAAGCTCACCGCCTCGGGCCGGGCGATCGGCTCCTGCGCCAATCCAGCCTCTTCTTCCATGCGCCACAAGACAAACCAGCAGGGCGCCTGGGTGGTGACGTTGAGGTAGTAACCCTCCCCATCATCGGCGAACAATTCCACCTTGTAGCCCGGATGCAGCCAGCGTTCTTCATTCTCATTTTTGTAGAGCAGGCGCGGCACGGTACCGAAGCCGTCCTCGTGCATGAGTACCTCGGCCAGCACCCAGCGCCAGGTTTGCCAGCGGCTGGCCGGACCGGTGATGCACTCACGGCGCATGACCACGGCAACTTCAATGGAGGGACGAATGTTGGGCATAAGTTTCTGCAATGTAACGGATTGCCAGTATCGACACACGGCGGGCGCAGTATTCGACCCTACTCCCACGTCTTCACTCCCGCTGCTGGACCATGTGGGTGGCAGTGGGGCGCAGTCCCACTGCTGGCGGACTATCTCTTGCTCGCGTCTGCGTGTGCCATTGAAAGCTGCCGGCCTGAATGTCCGCAAAGCTGCAACCTGAAATGCCAGCTGAGTGACATTTGCACCGGTGACCTGTCGGACTGGTTAGTGCCCAAAGCGGCTGCACGCCTTATCAGGTCATCCAACTCGAAAGCCGACGCTCAACATAAAACATGAGCGACGGTTTTCCCCCAACAGCAGGCGGCACCTTGGCAGTGGTTGAGTGGCATCGTCTGGGTCGGACCTGCCAGCAACCCTTGCTGCTTAGTAACGATTGGCTGCCAAAAGGTGTGGGCCGTCAGGCCACCAGCCCTTTGTCCGCCAACCCATTCCGGGTGAATGTGGATTGCCAGGCGAGCCGGCCGAGACTATAAGTAAATGGCTTTACACTCACCCCCAGAATGACCACGCGAATCTTTGCAACCGTCAAGCCTGAAATCTTGGAATGGGCCCGCACTTCTGCAGGGTTCGGCTTGGACGCGGCCGCGACGAGCTTGAAGCTCAACGTGGAGGTGCTGACGCTTTGGGAGCAGGGGGAGGGATCTCCAAGCATCCCGCAACTGCGTTCACTTGCTACCTTGTACAAGCGGCCTCTGGCGGTTTTCTATCTGCAAGAGGTTCCTCGCAAATTTCAGGTTCTGAGTGACTTGCGGCGAACACGGCCTGGTGAGGATCTAGCCTTCTCCCCGGCGTTGACTCAGGAAATTCGCGCCGCACAGCAGCGCCGCTCCCTGGCGCAGGAACTGGCGTCTGATCTTGGAGAGCAGATTGAACCGTTCCGATTCAGGGTCGGCGCAGACTCCCCTGATGAAGCAGGCGAGGCGATCCGGCAGCTTCTAGGGCTGCGCGTCGACACGATCCTGCAGTTTGGAAGGGATCCGACCGGCAGAGTGGCGTTCAATACATGGCGTAGCGCTATTGAGGATGCCGGTGTTTTGGTATTTCAGAGTTCCAAGATGCCGCAGGCTGAGGCGTCGGGGTTCGCCCTTGCGTACGACGAAATGCCTGTCGTGGTTGTCAATCGTAAGGATGCTCCGCAGAGGAGGGTTTTCTCGCTGCTGCATGAGTTCGCACACGTCGCGCTCCGTGAGAGCGGCGTGTCTGACTTGCGACTACACAGAGATCAGGCGGTCGAAAACGGGGACGTGGAGATGCGCTGCAACAGCATTGCTGCCTCCGCGCTTATGCCCTTGGATGCAGTGAATGTCGAGTATCAGGGGGCGATTTCTGATGAGGGCGGCCTAACGGACGTAGCGATTTCGCGTATCGCTCGACGGTTCGGTATCAGTCGACCGGCGCTGTTACTCCGGCTTGTTCGGGCGGGTCGGGCAACCTGGGACTTCTACTTTGAGAAGGACGCCCAATACAAGGCCGAATACGAGCGGGAGCGGGCTAACCGAAAGCCTCTGCCCGACATGAAGCGGAACATTCCGCAGGAGTCCCTGAGCGATCTGGGGCGACCCTTCATCGGACTGGTGCTGGATAACTTTCACCAGAGGAATATCACACTCGGCGACGTAGCGGGATACCTTGGCGTGCGTGTTAAGCACATCGAGACGATTGAACGTCGCATGGCTATTTGATCTACATGCCGCTCACCATCGACACACTTTTCAGCTTCGACTCAAGTGCGTTAATACATGCATGGCATCGAGCTTATCGCCCAAAGAACTTCCCAACATTCTGGACGAATCTTGAGCAGGCTGTGCTTGCAGGGCACGTGGTGGCGTCAACGGAAGTTCTTGCCGAGCTGGAGAAGAAAGACGACGACGTGCATAAGTGGTGCAAGCGACTCGCTGCCAACCTTAGTGTGGACGTGGATGATGTGCAGCAGGAACACATGCGGCACATCATGGGCACCTACCCCCGCTTGGTTGATACCGTCAAGGGGCGTTCCGGCGCTGATCCCTTCGTTATTGCCGTCGCGAGGTCGATGCGCGGCAACATCATCGTCGTGAGCGAAGAAGATTTCGGCAAGAAGGAAAGCCCGAAGATCCCGGATGTTTGCAGGGCTGAGGGCATCCGCTGCCACAAGCTCGCCGACTTCATCGACGCTCGTGGCTGGACCTTCTAGTCGGCTGAAACCAAGGGATTGGTCATGTGGGCTGTATCTGGTCCGGTGGACACAACTTGACCTTCTCATTTCCGACGGCCACGAACGACCGCTACTGGTCGGAACCAGGTACCGTTATTTTGTTGCCAAGAGGCCGCACGAGTGGCCGCATTCCGGCATCTTTCGCGCTCACCGACCTACCCCCGGAACTCCGCGAAACAATCAGCATGCTGGACGAACAGGAAAGGGTTGTCGTTACCGCCTACTGCCAGCGTAGCCAGGTTTTCTGTGCTGATGACGCACTATCAGAATCCGAATTTCGTTATCGAGAGATCGATAAACGACGGAGTACGGAAAGACCTTCAACGGGTAGCTTCTTCGTCCGCGTATGGTTGGTGTACCGAAACCAGGGTGTTGAGTCAAAAGCTTGGCAACACGTTCGAATTCTTCGAGAAAACGAACTGCTACTGCCGCACCAGCGCGTTCACTGTAAAAATCAAGTGCATTGGCAACATCGTTTTCCGCCCCGGGGTGGAGCGAATAGCTCATTGAGCAAGCCTGGATCGAAGCCGTGCAATGGCTTGCTGGCCTGGTACTGCTACCACCAAACCAGATTCAAGCTCCGAGTCCCTTCGATCCGCCTCCAGTTCCCAGGCTTGTTCGACTTCGCTATCTGAGTCAATGCTTGCAATCAGCTTCTCGAACAAACGCGACCGATCTGCTGGGGCTAATTGAAGAACTTCGGCTTCCAGGGCTTCCAGGTTTGTACTCATAGCAACCTCCAGCGGGATAAATACCCAATAAGTCGCAGTTTGCCACAAACCTACGCAACGAAAGTGGCCAATCTAAACATGATCAACCACGAGACCAACGAATTGTTCTTTGAGAATTTGGAAATCCCCGAGGAATTATTCTGCTGCAGCATTGGTCAGCAAATTGGCCGCCGCCCATCAGGAATGCAGAGTTGGACGGTAGGCCATGTTCAACTCGCTGGCGAGCAGGCTCATGTCGACGAGTACGTTCATGGCGTCGCGGTTTCTTCACGTCGGCGCGGTGCGATCTCAATTTCGGGAGCCAATCCGCCCAGGTCTGCCAAGCGGCGGGCTGTTTGCCGTTGGATGAACGCCATCACACATTCTCTAATCAGCTCGGACTTTTCAATTCCGGGCTGTGCCAGAGAAACTGCCTTGGCAAAGGATGGATTCATAGGGACTTACCGGGCCGCAGCCTCGCGCTCGCGCAGCTTGAAGCGTTGGATCTTGCCGGTGGCCGTCTTCGGCAGGTCGGTGACGAACTCGATCAGGCGTGGGTATTTGTACGGTGCCAGGCGTTCCTTCACAAAGGCCTTCAGATCGGCATCGCTCACGCTTTGTCCGACCTTGAGCACCACGAAGGCCTTGGCCCGGGTCAGGCCCTCCGCGTCGTTTACCCCGATGACCGCGGCCTCCAGCACCGTCGGGTGCTGCACCAGCGTCGCTTCCACCTCAAACGGCGACACATAGATGCCACTGACCTTGAGCATATCGTCGCTGCGGCCGCAGTAGGTGTAGCTGCCGTCGGCGTTGCGCACATATTTGTCGCCGCTCCTGGTCCACGCGCCCTGAAAGGTTTCGCGCGACTTGTCGCGGTTGCCCCAGTACATGAGGGCCGCGCTGGGGCCCTGAATGTAGAGTTCGCCGGTCTCGCTCGATCCGTCCGCGTTCAGGGGCAGCGGGCGGTTGTCGTCGCCACGCAACTCGATGTCGTAGCCGGGTACCGGCCAGCCGGTGGTGCCGTAGCGCACCTGGCCCGGGCGGTTGGACAGAAAGATGTGAAGCATCTCGGTCGAGCCGATGCCGTCAATGATCTCGACCCCGAAGTGGGCGGTGAACCGCTTGCCCAGTTCAGCGGGCAAGGCTTCACCGGCGGACGAGGCCAGCCGCAGCGCCACGTCGCCTTTGGCCGGCAGCGCAGGCGAGGCCAGCATGCCGGCAAAACCGGTGGGGGCGCCGAAGAACACGGTCGGGCGCTGGCCGCCGACTTCGCCGCGCCAGCGTTTGAACGTGGCCTCGGGCGTTGGCCGTTCGGCCATCAGCAGCACAGTGGCGCCGACGCTCAAGGGGAAGCTCAGCGCATTGCCAAGACCGTAAGCGAAGAACAGCTTGGCGGCCGAGAAGCAGACGTCACGCTCGGTGATACCGAGTACCGGGGTACCGTACAGCTCGGCCGTCCAGTACGGGTTGGCGTGGCTGTGCAGCGCACCCTTGGGGCTGCCGGTGGAGCCGGAGGAATAGAGCCAGAAGCCGGGATCATCGGGGCCAGTGCCGGCCGGTTCCGCCAGCGGCGCATGTTGCGCCAGCAGGCTGTCCAGCGCCACGCTACCGGCAGGCAAGGCAGCTTGCGCGCGCGCGACAATCACGGTCTTGACCTCGTGGCCGCCCTGGGCCAGGGCAGCCTGTAGCATGGGCAGCAGGGCGTCGGACACGAGGGCCGCCTGGGCCCGGCTGTGTTTGAGCATGTAGACGTAATCATCGACAGTGAGCAGCGTGTTCACGGCCACCGGCACGATGCCCGCGTACAGGGCACCCAGGAAACTCACCGGCCAGTCGCTGCAGTCGTGCATCAGCAGCAGCACGCGCTCCTCGCGGCGCACGCCCGAGGCCAGCAGTGCGGCCGCCAGGCGGCGGATGCGGTCCGCCAGATCGCCATAACTCAAACTGCCCTGGTCGTCGATATAGGCCGTCTTGGCCGGGCGATCCAGGTTGCGCGTGATCAGGTGCTGGGCAAAATTGAAGCGCGGCCCGGGCGGCTGGATGTCGGCGTGGCTTGTCAAGTTGTACTCCTTTTGTGTTTGTACTTTATTGCGCTGGCCCTGACAAGCCCGCCAGCACCGCGGTGCTGGCCTGCACGGCACTGCGGCGGTGGTAGAAACCGAGCGCGCGCAGACCCCCCAATTCCTCGCCGCCGCCGGCGCGGCCTGGGCCGCCATGCAGCGACTGCGGCATGACATTGCCGTGGCCGGTGTGCAGTTGCGCCACGTCGGGCGAGATCACATGGACACGGCCATGGCTGTCGGCCAATTGCAGCGCCGTCGCCGCTAGTGTTTGCGGATCACTGCCGTAAAGCGAGGCCACCAGCGAGCCCTGGCCGCGACGCACCAGCGCCAGCGCGTGCGCCGTGTCGCGGTACACCAGCAAGGTGGCGACCGGGCCGAAGACTTCGGTGTCATGGACCCGGTCAGCGCCGTCGCTGCCCTGTGGATGGCGCGTGCCCAGCAGCGTGGGGCCGACGCAGCAGGCAAGCGCCGGATCGGCGTCAACCAGCGCGTGCGTGGCGCCGTCGTGCAGCGTCTCGGCCTGTTGCTTCAAATGGTCCAGCCCTGCACGCACGCTGACCAGTTGCGCACGATTGACCAGCGCGCCCATGCGCACCGATTCATTGCGCGGATTGCCCACCGTGGTCTTGGCCAGGCGCGCGGAAATGGCTTGCGCCGCCGCGCCATAACTGGCCTCGGTCACGAAGATGCGGCGGATTGCGGTGCATTTCTGGCCCGACTTGACCGTCATTTCGCGCACCACCTCTTTCGCCAGCAGATCAAAGGCTTCGCTGCCGGGCACGGCGTCGGGCAACAGCACGGCAGAGTTGACGCTGTCAGCCTCGATGTTGACGCGCACAAAGCGTTGCGCCACGGCCGGATGGGAACGGATGAGCGCGGCGGTCTCGGCCGAGCCGGTGAACGACACCACGTCAAAGGGCTGCAGTTCGTCCATCAGGCCAGCGGAGCTGCCGCAAACCACTGACAGTGCGCCCGGCGGGAAGATTCCGGCATCGACCACGTCCTTGACCATGCGCTGTGTCAGCCAGGCGGTGGCGGTGGCCGGCTTCACAATCACCGGCACACCCGACAGCAAGGCGGGCGCTGCTTTTTCCCACAAGCCCCAGCCCGGGAAGTTGAAGGCATTGATGAAGAGCGCCACACCGCGCGTGGGTACCAGCACATGCTGGGACTGGAACAGCGGGTCTTTGCCCAGACGCGCGGCCTCGCCGTCCAGCAAAAAGTGGCGGTCGCCAAGGGACTCGCCGAGTTTGGCGTAGGTCCCGAGTGTGAAGATTCCACCGTCGATGTCCACCGCCGAGTCATTTTTGACCGTGCCGCTATTGGCGGTGGCAATCTCGTAATAGGTATCGCGGCTGGCTTGCAACACTTTAACGGCTGCCGCCAGCATGCCGGCGCGCTCGCGATAGGTCAGCGCGCGCAGTGCGGCGCCACCCTGTTCGCGGGCGAAGGCAAAGCCGGCTTTCAGGTCCAGTCCGGTCGCGTCCACGCGTACCAATTCGTTGCCCAGCACGGGGTCAATCAGCGGCGTGCCGGCACCTCGCCCGGTCTGCCAATGGCCGCCGAGGAAGTTGGAAAGCAGTTCAGTCATGTAATTCTTTCGTGATGAGTCATCGTGACGCCGCCGGGCCGCCCCAAGCAAGCACAGCCCCCTTGGGGGGCAGCGCAGCACACCCGGTGGCAAGCGTGGGGCCATATATCAGCGGGTAAAGTCAATGCGGCCTTCGGGCAGCAGATAAAGCACGAGCGCACGCCCGCCAGAGACGGTCGGCCGGTGCGCACTGCCCGGCGGGCAGACCAGCCAGCCGGCAGGGCGGCCGTCAAACCGGGCGCCGTCATCGATCGGCATGATCAGGTCGATCTCGCCGTTCGGGTGCGCGTGGTGCGGGCCGGCAATGTCTTTCATGTCAACCACATCGACCGAGAAACCGCCCAAGTCCGGTGCCGGTTTGAAAATGCGCCCGTAACGGATACCGCCGCCTTCGCGCTCGCACAACCAGCCGGCGGCAACACCCGCTTTGCAGCTTTGCTTCAGGCGGTCATAAGTCGCGCTGCCGACACCGTGTTCTGTATTGAGCCAAGCGTCCAGATCGGCATCAAGGGGGAGCCCCGCTAACTGGGTGCCGAGTTTCGCAATCTGTTCCCGAAATTGGGCAAGTGACATGGTTCAGTCTCCATTGTTTCGATTCAGCTTGCACATTTAGACAAGATGAATTATTGTGCAAGCAGGAACAATAAAGTCTTATGAACATTATGTCAAGCACCCTATTGCATTTGTCCGGGTTAACAACTAGTCAGGCGAAACCAGACGTTGGCGCCTTCACAGAGCCAGCCAACCCCGTCGACGGCCTGCTGGCGGAGGAGGAGAAGAAGAATCCCTTCCTTGCGGCGCTTGGTGATCGGGTGCGTGCCCTGCGCGCGCGGCGCGGCATGACGCGCAAGGCAGTGGCATTGGCGGCCGATGTCTCCGAGCGACACCTGGCGAACCTGGAATACGGCCTGGGCAACGCTTCCATCCTGGTCCTGCTGCAAGTGGCTGGCGCCTTGCAGTGTTCACTGGGCGAGATCATTGGCGACGTCACGACCTCGTCACCCGAATGGCTGCTGATCCGCGAACTGCTTGAGCAGCGAGACGAAACCACATTGCAGCGCGTGCGGGTCGTCATCGGCGAAATGCTGGGCACCGGCGGCGGCAATGCAGCGCACAGCCCGCGCGTGGCGCTGATTGGCTTGCGCGGTGCGGGCAAATCGACGCTCGGTCAGATGCTGGCCGATGACCTGGGCTTCCCCTTTGTGGAACTGAGTCGCGAGATCGAGAAGTTTGCCGGCTGCAGTATTGCCGAGATACAGGCGCTTTACGGAATGAATGCCTATCGCCGGTACGAGCGGCGCGCGCTCGAAGAGGCGATCCAGATCTACCCGGAGGCGGTGATCGCCATCCCCGGCGGGCTGGTGTCGGATGCAGCCACCTTCAACCAGTTGCTCGCGCACTGCACGACGGTCTGGCTCCACGCCGACCCGGAGGACCACATGAAGCGCGTGACGGCGCAGGGTGACTTGCGCCCGATGGCGGCCAGCAGGGAGGCCATGGAAGACCTGAAGGGCATCCTGACAGGCCGCGCTGCTTTTTATTCCAAGGCCCAGTTCAAACTCGACACCAGCGCCCTGCCGCTGGCACTGACATTTCTCGCCTTGCGGGAGATCGTCAGGAAGGTACTACAGTTGCCAGCATGAATTATTTTGAAAAAATGTATAAAAATGCTTCTCAATTTTTAAAATATGCATTATGATGCGTATATTGAAATCGATTTATGCATTTTTATGCTTCAGTTTAAGGAGAACAAGCCGTGACCCTTCCCAGCCGCGTCGAATACCAGACCACCCCGTCCCAGTACAAGCACTGGAAGCTTGATTTCAATGGCCCGGTGGCCACGTTAAAAGCAGATTTTGACGAGAGTGCCGGCCTGCGTCCCGGCTACAAGCTCAAGCTCAACAGTTACGACCTGGGCGTCGACATTGAGCTGAATGACGCCATCAGCCGCATCCGCTTTGAGCATCCCGAGGTGCGCACCGTGGTGATGACAAGCGCCAAAGAGAAGGTTTTTTGCTCGGGCGCCAACATTTTCATGTTGGGCGTGAGCAGTCATGCGTGGAAGGTCAATTTTTGCAAGTTCACCAACGAGACGCGCAATGGCCTGGAAGACTCATCGACCCACAGTGGCCTGAAGTTTCTCGCGGCGGTCAATGGCGCCTGTGCCGGTGGTGGTTACGAGCTGGCGCTGGCCTGTGACGAGATCATCCTGGTCGATGACCGATCATCGGCCGTGAGCCTGCCCGAGGTGCCGTTGCTCGGCGTGCTGCCCGGCACCGGCGGCCTGACCCGCATCACCGACAAGCGCCATGTGCGCCACGATCTGGCCGACCTGTTCTGCACCAGCGTCGAGGGCGTGCGTGGCGACAAGGCGGTGGCCTGGCGCCTGGTGGACGCAATTGCCAAACCGGCCGTGTTTGCTCAAAAAGTGCGGGAGCGCGCGCTGGAATTGGCCGCCGGGAGCGATCGGCCCGCCAACGCCAAGGGCGTGGCCCTGACACCGCTGCAACGCACGCTGGAGGCGGATGCCTTGCGTTACCCCCATGTGACGGTCGAGATAGACCGGGCCAAGCGCACCGCCACCTTCACCATCAAAGGGCCAACTGGCGCGCAGCCGGCGGACATTGCCGGCATTGAGGCAGCGGCCGCCACCTGGTATCCGCTGGCGATGGCGCGTGAACTGGAAGATGCCATCCTGGCCATGCGAACCAATGAAACCGGCATCGGCACCTGGTTGGTAAAAACTGAAGGCGATGCCAGCGCTGTGCTGGCGATGGATGCGACGCTGCTGGCGCACAAAAACCATTGGCTGGTCCGCGAAACCATTGGCCTGCTGCGCCGCACGCTAAGCCGTCTGGATGTGTCCTCGCGCAGTCTGTTTGCCCTGATCGAACCGGGTTCCTGTTTTGCCGGCACCTTGCTGGAACTGGCCCTGGCCTGCGACCGCAGCTACCAGCTGGCATTGCCCGACGACGCAGCGCGCACGCCCCGCATCACGGTGGCCGAGACCAACTTTGGCCTTTACCCGATGATCACCGGACAGAGCCGCCTGGGCCGCCGCTTTTATGACGAACAACCCGCGCTGAACGCCGTGCGCGCAAAGACTGGCCAGGCGCTCGATGCGGATGCCGCGTTCGCCCTCGGCCTGGTGACATCCAACCCGGATGACATTGACTGGGCCGACGAGGTGCGGATTGCGGTCGAGGAGCGGGTCTCGATGTCGCCCGACGCGCTGACCGGCCTGGAAGCGAACTTGCGCTTCAATGGCCCGGAAAACATGTTCACCCGCATCTTCGGCCGGCTCACTGCCTGGCAGAACTGGATCTTCCAGCGCCCCAACGCCGTTGGCGAAAAAGGTGCACTCAAGGTTTATGGCAAGGGCGAAAAAGCCGCCTTTGACTGGAACCGCGTCTAAGCAATATCCCATATTCCCACCCAGCAACTTCAGTCAAGGAGACCATCATGTCAGAGATGAATTACAGCGACAAGATTCCCAATAACGTCAACCTGAGCGAAGACCGCACCCTGCAGCGCGCTCTGGAACAGTGGCAGCCCAACTACCTCAAATGGTGGAGCGACATGGGTCCCGATGATTCGCAGGGCTTCGACGTTTACCTGCGCACCGCCATCAGCGTTGATCCGCAGGGCTGGGCGCAGTTCGGTCATGTGAAGATGCCCGACTACCGCTGGGGCATTTTCCTGAACCCTGGCGATGCCGAGCGCAAGATTCACTTTGGCGATCACAAGGGCGAAAAAGCCTGGCAGGACGTGCCCGGCGAACACCGCGCCAACCTGCGCCGCATCATCGTGACGCAGGGCGACACCGAACCCGCATCGGTCGAGCAGCAACGCCACCTCGGCCTGACCGCGCCCAGCCTGTACGACCTGCGCAACCTGTTCCAGGTCAACGTCGAGGAAGGCCGCCACCTGTGGGCCATGGTCTATCTGCTGCACAAACATTTTGGCCGCGACGGCCGTGATGAAGCCGAAGGCCTGCTGGAACGCCGCAGTGGCGACGCGAACAACCCGCGCATCCTGGGTGCCTTCAACGAAGCCACGCCCGATTGGCTGAGCTTCTTCATGTTCACCTACTTTACCGATCGCGACGGCAAATACCAGCTCTGCGCCCTGGCCGAAAGCGCGTTTGACCCGCTGGCCCGCACCACCAAGTTCATGCTGACCGAAGAAGCGCACCACATGTTCGTGGGCGAGAGCGGCATTTCGCGCGTGATCCAGCGCACGGCGCAGAAGATGAACGAGCTCAAGACCGATGACGTGGGCAAGCTGCGCGCAGCCGGCGTGATCGACCTGCCGACCCTGCAGCGCTACATCAACTTTCACTTCAGCGTCACCATTGACCTGTTTGGCTCCGACGAGTCGAGCAACGCCGCCACTTTTTACAGCTCCGGCCTGAAAGGCCGCTTCGAGGAAGGCAAGCGAATGGACGACCATGTGCTCAAGGGCCAGACCTACAAGGTGATCGTCGCCAAAGACGGTCAACTGGTCGAAAAAGAAGTGCCGATGCTCAATGCGCTCAACGAAGTGCTGCGCGACGATTACATCAAGGACTCGGTCGCGGGCGTCGAGCGCTGGAACAAGGTTCTGGACAAGGCCGGAATTGCGTTGCGGCTCAGGGTGCCGCACAAGGCGTTTCACCGCAATATCGGCGCGCTGTCGGGTGTCAAGGTCTCGCCGGACGGTCGTGTGGTGTCCGAGGCCGAATGGAATGCCACGGTGGGCCAATGGTTGCCAAGCACCGAAGACCGCGCTTATATCGCCAGCCTGATGGGCCGCGTGGTCGAGCCGGGCAAGTTTGCCAACTGGATTGCGCCCCCGGTCATGGGCATCAACCGCCAGTTGGCGGACTTCGAGTACGTGCGTTTCAACTGATCGCTCCTGCCCCCTGGAGATATTGTCCTGGCCATGAGCGAAACCCATGCCATCAAGCAGCATCTGATTGACCCGGAGATATGCATCCGCTGCAACACCTGCGAATCCATTTGCCCGGTGAAAGCGATCAGCCATGACTCGCGCAACTACGTGGTCGATGTTGACAAATGCAAGTTCTGCCTGGCCTGCATCGCTCCGTGTCCGACCGGTTCAATTGACAATTGGCGAACCTTGCCGCGCCTCAATGCCTACAGCGTGACGGCCCAATTGGGTTGGGATGAGCTGCCGTCCGAGCTGACCAACGACACCCGCCCCGTTCGGGCTGAGCTTGTCGAAGCCGTGGTGGATCCCGAAACGGCCCTTCGACTGGCTCAGGGCGAACGGTTCACGGCGGCCGACGCCATCTTCAATAGCGCCCAATACGGCGCCACGCTGCCACCCTGGTCGGCCGCCCATGCCTACACCCATCTCTACGGCCCGAAGGCCGCCGGGAAGTCGATCACCGCCACCGTGGCAGGCAATGTACGGGTCACCGAGGTGGGCCGCGATTACGACACGCATCACATCGTGCTCGATTTCGGCGGAATGCCGTTCCCGGTGCTCGAAGGCCAGTCCATCGGCATCCTTCCACCCGGCACCGATGCGAACGGCCGCCTGCACCATGCCCGGCAATACTCGATTGCCAGCCCGCGCAACGGCGAGCGGCCCGGCTACAACAACCTGTCCCTCACGATCAAGCGCGTGCTCGAAAATCACCAAGGCCTGCCGGTGCGTGGCGTGGGATCGAACTACATGTGCGATCTGCAGGTGGGCGACAAGGTGCAGGTGATTGGTCCGTTTGGCGCCAGCTTCCTGATGCCAAACCACCCGCATTCAAACATCGTGATGATCTGCACCGGAACAGGATCGGCACCGATGCGCGCAATGACCGAGTGGCGCCGGCGGCTGCGCGCTTCGGGCCAGTTCGAAGGCGGCAAATTGATGCTGTTCTTCGGCGCCCGCACCAAGGAAGAGCTGCCCTACTTCGGCCCGCTGCAAAACCTGCCCAAGGATTTCATCGACATCAACTTTGCCTTCTCACGCACACCGGGGCAACCCAAGCGTTATGTGCAGGACGTGATGCGCGAACGCGCCGCCGACCTCGGCCCCCTGCTGGGCGACCCCAATACCTGCGTCTACGTCTGCGGACTCAAGAGCATGGAAGAAGGCGTGCTGCTGGCGCTGCGCGACGTGGCACAGCAGCGGGGTCTGTCCTGGGACACCGTTGGCGCGGCATTCAAGACCGAAGGCCGCCTGCACCTGGAGACCTACTGATAAAAGTTCAGGTATCTTTTGATATCTTGATGGACGGAAACTTGGAGGAAAAATCTTTGTTCTTGGCTGCAATCGCCACCGCCACCTTGCGCGCCACCGCCTTGTAAATGGCGGCCACCTCGCCGTCCGGGTCAGACACCACCGTCGGATGGCCACTGTCGGCCTGCAGACGAATCTGCATATCGAGCGGCAAGGCACCCAGGTAATCCATGTTGTATTCAGCGGCCATCCTCTTGCCGCCCTCAGAACCAAAAATGTGCTCCACATGGCCGCAGTTGCTGCACACGTGCACTGCCATGTTTTCCACAATGCCCAGAATCGGGACGCCCACTTTCTCGAACATCTTGATGCCTTTTCTGGCGTCCAGCAGCGCGATGTCCTGCGGTGTCGTCACCACCACGGCACCAGTCATGGGCACGCGCTGCGACAGCGTCAACTGAATGTCCCCGGTGCCCGGTGGCAGGTCCACAATCAGGTAGTCCAGGTCTTTCCAGTTGGTCTGGCGCAACAACTGCTCCAGCGCCTGGGTCGCCATCGGGCCGCGCCAGATCATGGCTTCGTCCTGCGCCACCAGGAAACCGATGGACATGACCTGCACACCGTAGTTCTCCATCGGTTCCATGGTTTGCCCGTCTGCACTTTCGGGCTTGCCGCTGATACCCATCATCATGGGCACGCTGGGTCCGTAAATGTCGGCGTCCAGCAGGCCCACACTGGCACCCTCAGCGGCCAGCGCCAGCGCCAGATTGACGGCGGTTGTACTTTTGCCCACGCCACCCTTGCCGGAGGCCACCGCCACAATATTCTTCACCTTGGGCAACAGTTGCACACCGCGCTGCACCGAATGCGACACAATTTTCATGTTGACGTTGACCGACACATTGTCGACACCGGCCACCCCTTTGGCGGCGGCAATCAAGGCCTTGCGAAAGCCGGGTATCTGGCTTTTGGCGGGATAACCCAGCTCGACATCGAACGCCACATCAGCGCCGTTGAGGGTGAAATTTTTGATCGATTTGGAGGACACGAAGTCGCGCCCGGTATTGGGATCGACCACACTTTTGAGTGCGTCCATCAGCATCTGTTCTGTTACTGCCATTGATTACTCCTGAAGGACTCTAGTCTAACGAAGAAAGTTTTAACCTTGTCGGCGTCGGTAAATCCGGGTTTACCCGATGGACATACAGCCTCGCCGCCACTTTGCCGGATTTTCCTGGCCTGAGGCGCTACGCTACGACCGATAATGATGCCATGCCGAACGCATCCCCCACGACCGCAACGACCGGGCTTGTGCTGAGCGGCGGCGGCGCGCGCGCAGCTTATCAGGTCGGCGTTCTGGAGGCCATTGCCGACATCCGAAAAGCCGCCGGGGCGCTGGCCCACGCCAACCCGTTTCCCATCATCACCGGCACCTCGGCCGGGGCCATCAATGCCGCCGCGCTGGCCTGTGGCGCTGATGATTTCGACAGCACGGTGCGGCGCATCGGCGAGGTCTGGAAAAACATTCATGCCAAACAGATCTACCGGGCCGACTCCTTCAGCATGCTGCGCTCGGGCGCCGGCTGGATGACCTTGCTGTCGCTAGGCTGGCTGATTGCTAAATGGCGGCGCCTGAAACCGCGCTCGCTGCTGGACAACTCCCCGCTGCATGAATTACTGCCCCGCCTGGTGCCTTTGGGGCGACTGCCCGCGCTCGTGCGCCAAGGGCATGTGCAGGCGCTGGCGATCACTGCGTCGAGCTACAGCTCGGGCGAGCACATCACATTTTTTGAGGGAAACAAGCGGCACCTGCCCTGGGTGCGCTCGCAGCGGCGCTCGGTGCGGGATCGCATTACCCATGCCCACCTGCTGGCGTCCTCGGCGATTCCCTTCGTCTTTCCGGCCACGCCCCTGCAACTCGACGGACAGACCGAATATTTTGGTGATGGCTCCATGCGCCAGTCTGCACCAGTGTCAGCCGCTATTCATTTAGGAGCTAATCGGATTCTTGTGATGGGGGCTGGGCGCATGCAAGAGCCCAAGGACGAGGCCTATCTGCACACCACCCGCAGCTACCCCTCGCTGGCGCAAATTGCCGGACACACCCTGTCCAGCATCTTTCTGGACGCGCTGGCGATGGATGTAGAGCGGGTTCGCCGCATCAACCAGACGATGGCATTGGTGCCGCCCGAGGCGCGCAATGCCAGCGCCCTGCGACCCGTGGAACTGCTGGTGATTGCGCCCTCGCAACGGCTGGACACTATTGCAGCCCGCCATGTGGGCGATTTGCCACCGGCTGTGCGCACCATGCTCGGGGCATTGGGGGTTTCTTCCGACGCGGCCGACGCCAAAGGCGCCGCACTGGCGAGCTACCTGCTGTTTGAGCCAGGCTACACCTGTGAGTTGATGGCGCTGGGCTACGCCGATGCGCAAGTGCAACAACAAGAGATCTGTGCGTTCTTTGGCTGGTCTGATATCGAACCGTTGCACAACAGCACTGGCCCGAGTGGACCCGTCAAATAGTGTTGTGCTATAAATAAAGACTGTCCAACCCGGTCGGAGATGATGTGCTCGCTCCGGCATTCGTTCTAACGAAAGGAGATCGCCATGCGTAGTTCGTCTATTTATCCAATCCTCGGCGCCGCGCTACTTGCCTGCTCACAGATGAGCCTTGCACAGAATGCCTCCGTCCAAATCGCTTCCCCCGCAGACGGTGCCAAGCTCGATGCCATGGCCCAGAACAAGGTCGTCTATGAAGTGATCGCTGGCCCCAAGGGCGACCACACCCACCTTTACGTGGACAGCAAGGAAGTGGCTGTCTTGCGCCAACTCAAGGGCAGCTACGCACTGGAAACCCTTTCGCCCGGCAAGCACGACATCTGCATCAAGGTCGTGAATAAGGGTCATACGCCCATCGGCGTGGAACAGTGCGTCAAGGTGACAGTCAACTAGCCATCATGGATCTGCAAAACCTGAGTTATGCGGCGATTCAGGCAGTTCACAATTTCGGCGCCGTCGCCGTTGTCGGCAGCGCGGTCTGCGCATTGTGGCCGGGGCTGGCCGGGCTGCGTAAAGCGCTGGCGTGGACAGTGCTGTGGGGATGGGCCGCGCAAGCTGCCAGCGGCGGCGCCTTCGGCGCAGTCAGTTGGTTTTATTACGGCCGCTTACCGGATATCCACGGCATCGCGATTGCCGCGCTGCTGGTCAAGGTGGCATGCGCCGCTGCCGGATTCATGCTTGCCGCCGCGTATCTCAATAGTGGCATCGGGTGGAGCGAACGGGCACAGAAAACGACTTGGCGCACGCTCACTCTGCTGGCCGCGACGGCGCTAACCGCCGCCGCGTTCCTGCGTTGGTTTTCCTGAAAAGCCGGTTCACCATGCTGGCGGGATGCGGTGACTAAAATCGGGCTTATCTTCTGAAAGCTTATTCCTCCATGCCCCGCCAACTCTTCGTCACCACCGCCCTGCCCTACGCCAACGGCAATTTCCACATCGGCCACATCATGGAGTACATCCAGGCCGACATCTGGGTGCGCTACCAGCGCATGATGGGCAGCAGGGTGCACTTTGTCTGCGCCGACGACGCCCACGGCGCGCCGATCATGATTGCGGCTGAGAAAGCAGGCAAGACACCGCAGCAGTTCGTGGCCGACATTGCGGCTGGCCGCAAGCCGTATCTGGATGGCTTTCACATCGGCTTTGACAACTGGCATTCCACCGACGGCGCCGAAAACCATGAGCTGGCGCAACAGATATACCGCGACCTGAAAGCCGCCGGGCTGATCTTCACGCGCGTCATCGCCCAGTTCTTTGACACTGAGAAGAACATGTTTTTACCGGACCGTTTCATCAAGGGCGAGTGCCCCAAGTGCGGCTCAGCAGACCAGTACGGCGACAACTGCGAAGTGTGTGGCGCGGTGTACAACCCGACCGAGGTTAAAAACCCGTATTCGGCCCTGTCGGGCGTGACGCCCGTGCTGCGCGACTCGGAGCACTACTTCTTCAAGCTGTCGGACCCGCGTTGCGTGGCGTTTCTGGAAAAGTGGACGCAAGGCGCCAACGCCAGCGGCCAGGCGCACCTGCAAGGCGAGGTCTACAACAAGATCAAGGAATGGCTTCTGCCCGACGAGGACGGCAAGCGCGAGCTGGGCGACTGGGACATCTCTAGAGACGCGCCCTACTTCGGCATCGAAATCCCCGATGCACCGGGCAAGTATTTCTACGTCTGGCTCGATGCGCCGATCGGCTACCTGGCCGCGCTCAAAAACCGTTTCATCAAACTGGCGGGCGGTGCGACGCTGGGGGCGCAGCAATACGACGCTTTCATGGCCGATCCGGCCACCGAGCAGTACCACTTCATCGGCAAGGACATCATCACCTTCCATACCCTGTTCTGGCCGGCCATGCTGCATTTCAGCGGCCGCAAGACGCCCAACGCCATCTTCGTGCACGGCTTCCTGACGGTCAATAGCGAGAAGATGAGCAAGAGCCGCGGTACCGGACTGGACCCGCTCAAATACCTCAGCCTGGGCATGAACCCGGAGTGGCTGCGCTACTACATTGCCGCCAAGCTCAATGCCCGCAATGAAGACGTGGAGTTCAGCCCGGAAGACTTCATGGCGCGGGTCAACAGCGACCTGGTGGGCAAATACATCAACATTGCATCGCGGGCGGCCGGCTTTATTGCCAAGCGCTTTGACGGCAAGCTGGGTGCTGTTTCAGCCGACGGTGCCGCGCTGCTGACCCAACTGCGGGTCGAGCGCGCCAGCATTGAGCAACTGTACGAAAGCCGCGAGTTTGCCAAGGCCCTGCGCGAGACCATGCTGCTGGCGGATCGCGTGAACGAATACGTGGACGCCAACAAACCGTGGGAGCTGGCCAAACAAGAGGGCATGACGGAGCGCCTGCACGACGTTTGCACGGTGTGCATGGAAGCTTTTTCGGTGCTTACGGCCTACCTCAAACCCGTACTGCCCGCGCTGGCGGCGCAGGTGGAAGCTTTCCTTGGCATCGCGCCCCTGACCTTTGACAGCACCCGCCAGGCGCTGGGCGCCGGACACCGCATTGGCAACTACCAGCACCTGCTGCAGCGCGTTGACATCAAGCAACTTGAAGCCTTGTTTGAGGCCCCCGTCGAAGCGCCCTCACCCCAGCCCTCTCCCGCTGGGAGAGGGAGTGAACAGCCCGGCGGCGAGGAGATCGCCGCCACGATCAGCATCGACGACTTCAGCAAGATCGACTTGCGCATCGCCAGAATCGTGAACTGCGAGCCGGTGGCGGGCTCGACCAAACTATTGCGGCTGACGCTGGACGCGGGTGAAGGCACTGACCCGCAGGGCAAGCCGATCACGCGCAATGTCTTCAGCGGCATTGCCAGCGCCTACCAACCCCAACAATTGATCGGGAAATTCACGGTCATGGTGGCCAACCTGGCGCCGCGCAAGATGAAGTTCGGCCTCAGCGAAGGCATGGTGCTGGCGGCCAGCCACGCCGACGAAAAGAGCAGTCCAGGCATTTATGTGCTGGAGCCTTTCGCTGGGGCGCAGGTGGGCATGCGGGTGCGCTGAAAATGCATTCAGGACAAACCATGATGGCGTGTTGATGATCTGGTCTGCATTTGAGTTTCGACCCAAGTTGCTGGTAGCACTGCAAGGCTACAACCGCCAGCGGCTGATCAAGGACGTGGGCGCTGGAGTGACAGTGGGGGTGGTGGCCCTGCCCTTGGCCATGGCCTTTGCCATAGCCAGTGGACTCAAGCCCGAAGCAGGTCTGTTCACCGCCATCATCGCCGGCCTGTTGATCTCCGTTTTAGGCGGTAGCCGGGTGCAGATTGGCGGACCGGCCGGCGCTTTCATTGTGATTGTGTATGGCATCGTGGAGCGCTACGGCCTGGCCAACCTGATCATTGCCACGGCCATGTCGGGCGTGCTGCTGTTTGCCATGGGGTTTTTCAAACTCGGAACGCTGGTGCGGTTCATCCCGATTGCGGTGGTCATTGGCTTCACCAACGGCATTGCGATCCTGATCGCGCTGTCGCAGGTCAAGGATTTTCTGGGCTTAAGCGTAACCGCCATGCCGGCCAACTTTTTTGGCATGCTGTCCACGCTAAAAAATGCGTTGCACACTGTCAATCCCTACGCCACCGCCGTAGCTTTGCTGTGCCTTGGCACCCTCGTGCTGTGGCAGTTTGCCATGCCCAAGCTGGGCAAAAAACACCGCTGGGCGACACGCCTGTCGCTGGTGCCGGGCTCGGTGCTGGTTTTGGTGTTCGCCACAGTGTGTGTGTCGGTATGGCAACTGCCGGTCGAGACCATTGGCAGCCGCTTTGGCGGCATTCCCTCCAGCCTGCCAGCGCTGCAATGGCCCGACTTTTCCTGGGACTCCGCACGGTTCCTGTTCATTCCGGCCATCACGCTGGCCATGTTAGGCGCGATTGAGTCCCTGCTGTGCGCTCGGGTGGCCGACGGCATGATTGATGACCGCCACAACCCCAACCAGGAGCTAATGGCCCAGGGCATTGCCAACTTCGTTACCCCGTTCTTTGGCGGCATGCCGGCCACCGGAAACATCGCGCGCACCGTCACCAACGTCAAAAGCGGCGCCACCAGCCCGGTGGCCGGCATCGTGCATGCCCTGACCCTGCTGCTGGTCATGCTGCTCGCAGCCCCGCTGGCGCAGGACATTCCGCTGGCGGCGATGGCTGCGATCCTGATGTTTGTGGCCTGGAATATGGGCGAATGGCGCGAGTTTGCGCATTTACGCCAGTACCGTTTTCCCTACCGGGCGACGCTGCTGGCGGTCTTTTTCCTCACCGTGGTATTCGATTTGACGGTCGCGGTTGAAGTCGGGCTGGTGGCTGCGTGCATCACCTTTATTTATCGGATTTCCAGCCTGTCCCGCTGCGAAGCGGTGAGCGCCGCAGACTATCCGGCCCTGATCCAACTCGCGGGGCTTAACGAACGTGTGGCCAGTTACCGGCTTTACGGTGCGCTGTTTTTTGGTGCCGTCAAACTGATCGAAGACCTGCAGGACAATTTGCCACGGGAAGTGCTGCTGTTGGACCTGAAAAACCTGATTTACATCGATTCGTCAGGCGCAGACAGTCTCAATGACCTGGCCCATGCCTGCGCCAAAAACGGGGTTCGGCTGGCTGTTTGCGGACTCAGCCACCAACCCCTGGACATCGCCCGGCGCTGCGGTTTTGTCAATCTGGTGGGTTCTGCCCACATTTACCCCGACCTGCGCGCCGGCATGGCGGCGGCGCTGGCTTGACGGCGGGGTCACTTCTCCCGTGTCTGGGCCTTTCCAGCTAAATTCTGTCGAGCGCAACGCAATCCGACCCCGCTAAAATGCGCCAAAGAGGTTTAGTTCATGAATATTTTTTACCGCCCCAAGTACCAGTCTGACGTGACCCAGTTCATCGCTCAACTGAAAGTCAAAGACCCTGAACTGGAAGCGAAGCAGCGCCAGGGCCGCGACCTGCTGTGGGACAAAGCGGTGGACCGCAGCGCCTGGAGCGAGTACCGGGAGGCCGAGGTTGAGCAGCAGCCCTACGTCTACCAGACCAACGCCAAATAACAAGCCTGTCGGCTGTCGGTTACAGACATGGTTGGAAGCGCCACACTGATCGCCCGGCGCGCGCCCGATCCAGCCGGCATGCCCGACGTAGTGGACCACGTGGCGGTGGCCCGGCTGTATGGCGAGCCGCTGTTTGCCATGCCGCAGGATTTGTACATCCCGCCCGATGCGCTGGAAGTCTTTCTGGAGGCGTTCGAAGGCCCGCTGGACCTGCTGCTGTACCTGATCCGCAAGCAGAATTTCAATATTCTTGACATTCCCATGGCTGGCGTCACGCGCCAGTACCTGGTGTATGTGGAAGAAATTCGCGGCCGCAACCTGGAGCTGGCGGCCGAATACCTGCTGATGGCCGCCATGCTGATCGAGATCAAGTCGCGCATGCTGCTGCCACCCAAAAAAGTGGCGCAAGGGCAGGAAGCGCAAGACCCGCGCGCCGAGCTGGTACGCCGTCTGCTGGAATACGAGCGGATCAAGCTGGCCGCCGCCAAGCTCAACGCGGTGCCCCAGTTTGGCCGCGACTTCCTCACGGCGCAGGTCCTTATCGAGCAGTCGCTGCAGGCGCGTTTTCCGGATGTGAACGTGGTCGATCTGCAGGAAGCCTGGCGCGACATACTCAAACGTGCCAGACTGGTACAGCACCACCGAATCACACGTGCCGAGCTGTCGGTACGCGAACACATGAGCATGGTGCTCAAAAAATTGCAGGGCCGGCGCTTTGTGGTCTTCGAGGATTTGTTTGACGCGGCCAAAGGGGCGCCGGTGCTGGTTGTTACCTTCATCGCCCTGCTAGAACTCGCCAAGGAAACATTGATCGAAATCACCCAGGCTGAAGTATTTGCCCCTATTTATGTCCGTTTAGCCTACTCACCCGCATGACACCAACTACCCAATATTTTGACGTGCTGATTGTCGGCAGCGGCCTGGCCGGACTGAGTGCCGCCTTGCTGCTGGCCCCGAGTCAGCGCGTGGCCGTGATCACCAAACGCGCCGTGCAGGAAGGCTCCAGCGGCTGGGCCCAGGGCGGCATTGCTGCGGTGTGGAGCAAGGACGACAGCTTTGACGCCCACGTGGACGACACACTGGTCGCGGGTGCCGGCCTGTGCAATCTTGAAGCTACCCGTTTCGTGGTGGAGCAAGCGCCGCAGGCCATTGCCTGGCTGCAAACCATGGGTGTGCCTTTTTCCGAAGAAGCCGGCCAGTTGCACCTGACGCGCGAAGGTGGTCACAGTGCGCGGCGCATTGTGCATGTGACCGACGCCACCGGCGCAGCCGTGCAGCGCACCCTGATTGAGCGCGTGCGCCAGACCCCCAACATCACCCTGTTCGAGCACCACACGCTGGTCGACCTGATCACCAGCGCCAAACTGGCCGGGCATGGCACCAACGCCGCCAACCCAAGCCCCAGCGCGAGCGAGCACTCCAACCACTGTCTGGGCCTGTATGCACTGGACGAAGCCACCGACCAGGTGCTGACCTTCAGCGCCCCGCACACCATCCTGGCGACCGGCGGCGCCGGCAAGGTCTACCTCTACACCACCAACCCCGATACCGCCACCGGCGACGGCATTGCCGCCGCCTGGCGCGCCGGCTGCCGGGTGCAGAACATGGAGTTCATCCAGTTTCATCCGACCTGCCTGTACCACCCGCACGCCAAATCATTTTTGATCAGTGAAGCGGTGCGCGGCGAAGGCGGTCGCCTGCTGTTGCCCGATGGCACGCGCTTCATGCCGCAGCACGACGCGCGCTTGGAGTTGGCGCCGCGTGACGTGGTGGCGCGCGCCATCGATTTCGAGATGAAAAAGGGCGGGCTCGACTGCGTCTACCTGGACATTTCGCACCAGCCGCTGGCCTTTCTGCAAGAGCATTTCCCCAATATCTACGCGCGCTGCCTGGAGCTTGGCATTGACATCTCCAAACAAGCCATTCCGGTGGTGCCTGCAGCGCACTACACCTGCGGCGGTGTCATGGCCGATCTGGCCGGACGCACCGATTTAGGCGGCCTGTATGCGATCGGTGAAACCGCCTGCAGCGGCCTGCACGGCGCCAACCGGCTGGCGAGCAACTCGCTGGTGGAATGCATGGTGTTTGCCAAAGCCACGGCACAGGCTATTCACCACACCACAGTGGCAACAGCGCCCGCGCTGCCGGCCTGGGACGACAGCCGCGTAACCGACGCCGACGAAGCCGTGGTGATCTCGCACAACTGGGATGAGTTGCGCCGCTTCATGTGGGACTACGTGGGCATTGTGCGCACCAACAAGCGGCTCGAGCGCGCCGCCCACCGCATTGCGCTGCTCAAGAGTGAAATTCAGGAGTTTTACGCCCATTTTCACGTCACGCGTGACTTGCTGGAGTTGCGCAATCTGGTGCAGGTGGCCGACTTGATTGTGCGCAGCGCCCAGGCCCGCCACGAGAGCCGCGGCCTGCATTTCAGCCGCGATTACCCGCAGCTCAACCCCGAAGCACGCGACACCGTGCTGACACCCTGAGCGAACGCAGCCGCTTTTTCAGTGAGAAAAACCATGTTCCGAACCCTGCTCAAATCCAAGATTCACCGCGCCACCGTCACCCACTGCGAGCTGCATTACGAAGGCTCCTGCGCCATCGACGAAGACCTGCTGGACGCGGCCAACATTGCCCCGAATGAACAGATCCACATCTGGAACATCAACAACGGTGAACGCTTTGTCACCTATGCCATCAAGGGCGAACGCGGCTCCGGCATGATTTCGGTCAACGGCTCAGCCGCCCGGCGCGCCGCCGTGGGCGACCTGATCATCATCGCCGCCTTTGCGCAGGTGCACAACGATCAAGTGGCCGGGCATGAACCCGAGTTGGTGTTTGTCGACGACAACAACCGGCAGACTGAGTTGCGCCACCAGGTGCCAACCCAGCGCCTGTGATGACCCGACCCGACGACCACTCTGCCAGCTCGCTGGTTGAACGCAGCCTGGCCTCTATTTGGCACCCCTGCACCCAGAACCCAGCCCAGCCGCGGTGACCGCGCACCTGGACCCTGCGGCCTTAACCGCCCTTTTTTCATCATTTTTTCTTCCCTTACCTCTTAAAAAAACAACATGACCATCATTTCCATCATTCCCGTTTCAACGCTGCGTCCCGCCCCTGCGCGAACAGCCGCCCCCGAAGCCTCCCAACGCTGGTCTGTCGCGAACATCGAAGCCTTGTACGCGCTGTCCTTCCTGGATCTGCTGTATCAAGCCCAGCAAGTGCACCGCGAACACTTTGACGCCAACGAGGTGCAGTTATCCACGCTGCTGTCCATCAAGACCGGCGGCTGTGCCGAGGACTGCGGTTACTGCCCGCAATCGTCCCACTTCGAAACCGGCGTCGAAGCCAGCAAGCTGATGCCCTTGGCCGAGGTGGTGGTGGCGGCACAGGCGGCCAAAGCCCAGGGTGCAACCCGCTTTTGCATGGGCGCGGCCTGGCGCAGCCCGAAAGAGCGCGACATGGAACGCGTGACCGAGATGGTGCGCGAGGTCCGCGCCCTGGGCCTGGAGACCTGCATGACGCTGGGCATGCTCGAAGCGGAACAGGCCCAGGCACTGAAGCACGCCGGGCTGGACTACTACAACCACAACCTGGACAGCGCGCCCGAGTTCTATGAACGCATCATCAGCACCCGCACCTACCAGGACCGGCTCGACACACTGGGCCACGTGCGCGACGCCGGCATCAACGTCTGCTGCGGCGGCATCGTCGGCATGGGTGAAACCCGTGGCGAGCGCGCCGGCCTGATAGCGCAACTGGCCAACCTTGACCCGTACCCCGAATCGGTGCCGATCAATAACCTGATCGCGGTGGCGGGCACGCCACTGGCAAACGCCGAACCACTGGACCCATTTGAGTTCGTGCGTACGATTGCGGTGGCGCGCATTACCATGCCGCGCACCATGGTCCGGCTGTCGGCCGGGCGCGAGCAGATGGATGAAGCCTTGCAGGCGCTGTGCTTCGCGGCGGGTGCCAACTCAATCTTCTACGGCGACAAGCTGCTCACCACCCGCAACCCGCAGGCCGATCGGGACCGTCAGCTCCTTGCTCGGCTGGGCTTGAAGGTGCAGGGGCAACGACCCGTAGCGCATCACGCGCAGTGCTGATGCGTGCCGTGTTGCAGCGGCTGGCACCTCACATTGAGAACGAGGTGCGCGAGCTGCTTGACCAAGTCGAAAACGACCCCGCCTTTGACTTCCAGCAGCCGACGATTCCAAAGCCCGACAGGCTGCTAGACTCGCTGCACCATTTAATTCGTCCACCGCCCATGGCCATGAACACCCCCGCTTCAGATCCCGCTTCGCCCTACGGCACGCTGCCGCCCGCTTCAGTCCCGGCATTGCGCAAGCCGATCAGCCTGCCACGCCTGATGGAAATGCATGGTCGCGGTGAAAAAATCACCATGCTCACGGCCTATGACGCCACCTTTGCCGCCATGGCCGACGCAGCGGGCGTGGAATGCATTTTGGTAGGTGATTCGCTGGGCATGGTGTGCCAGGGCCTCTCCAGCACCGTGGGCGTCACGCTGGAGACCATGCGCTACCACGTGGAGAGCGTGACGCGCGGCGTGCGCCGGGTGCAGGGCACCGCCTGGATCATTGGCGACCTGCCCTTTGCTTCTTACCATGAATCGAAGGAACAGGCCCTGCGCAGCGCCGCCGTGCTGCTGCAGGCCGGTGCCCACATGGTCAAGCTGGAGGGCGGCGGCTGGACCGCGGACACCGTGCGTTTTCTGGTGCAGCGCGGTATCCTTGTGTGCGCCCATCTGGGCCTGACGCCGCAAACCGTGCACGCCCTGGGCGGCTACCGGGTGCAAGGCAAGACCGCCGAAGCAGCCGCCACCTTGAGGCGCCAGGCGCACGAACTGCAGGATGCCGGCGCCGCGCTGCTGGTGCTGGAGATGGTGCCGGCCGCCCTAGCCGCCGAACTCACGGCTGAGTTGCTGCATTGCCCCACGATCGGCATTGGCGCCGGCAAAGACACGGCCGGCCAGGTGCTGGTGCTGCACGACATGCTGGGGCTGAACCTGGGCAAGATGCCCAGGTTCGTACGCAACTTCATGAGCGGTGCGCCCGGCATTCGTGAAGCCATGCAGGCCTACGTGGCGGCCGTGAAGAACGGCACCTTTCCCGACAACACCCAACACGCCTGGTAACCGAAAGTTGAGGACCGAGCTGCGCTACGCTACGGACTGTCCCGCAAAGCCATTATGAAAATCGTTCACACCATCACCGAGCTGCGCGAGCACCTGGCGCAATTCAGCCGCCCCGCTTTTGTGCCCACCATGGGCAACCTGCACGAGGGCCATCTGGCACTGGTGCGCCAGGCCAAACCGCTGGGTGACGTTACGGTGGCCAGCATCTTTGTCAACCGCCTGCAGTTCTTGCCGCATGAGGACTTTGACACCTACCCACGCACCTGGGGAGCAGATTGCGACAAGTTGCAAGCGGCCGGCTGCGACCTGCTGTTTGCTCCGGACGAGAAAGAGCTCTACCCCGAGCCGCAAACCTTCAAAGTGCATCCGCCCGCTGAACTGGCCGACATTCTGGAAGGCTACTTTCGCCCCGGTTTTTTTGTCGGCGTCTGCACCGTGGTAATGAAACTGTTTGCCTGCGTACAGCCGGGCGTGGCCGTGTTCGGCAACAAGGATTACCAGCAACTGATGATCATCCGGCGCATGGTGCAGCAATTTGCGCTACCCATCGAGATCGTGGGCGCAGAAACCACACGGGCCCCGGACGGGCTGGCGCTGTCTTCGCGCAACGGCTACCTCAGCGCGAGCGAACGCCTGGAAGCCGTGCAGTTGTCGCTGGCGCTCAAAGCCATGGCCGCCGCCCTCAAGGCCGGTGAACAGGACATGGCCGCCCTGGAAGCGCATGCCATGAAAACCCTGGCTGAGCGCGGCTGGCAACCGGACTATCTGGCCGCCCGCCGCCGCAGCGACCTGCAAGCCCCGCAACCGGGCGACGCGCTGGTACTGTTGGGTGCCGCCAAATTGGGCACCACCCGACTGATCGACAACTTGGAGGTGTAAACCTTAAGCGCCGTAGAAGCCTTATCGGTCACCAAAAGCAAAATGAAGCTCCCCTCTTTCGCCCGGCGGGGCGAGAGAGGGGCTGGGGGAGTGAGTGGGGGAAAAGCTCACGCAGCCCCGATAAGGGGCACCAGACTACCCGCATCCCGCCCCCCCTTGAGCGCCGAAGTGAATGCCAACATGCGGTCAATCGGCAGCCGGGCGCGCAGGCCTAACGCGGGGTCCACGTGGACTTCATTGGCGCCCGTTTCCAGCACACGGGCCACGTCCGCCAGGCCGTTCATGGCCATCCAGGGACAATGGGCGCAGCTCTTGCAGGTGGCGCTGTTGCCGGCCGTCGGCGCCTCAAGAAACACCTTGCCCGGATTGAGGGTGCGCAACTTGTGCATCATGCCCTTGTCGGTGGCCACAATGAACTCTTTGGCATCCATCTCATGCGCCGCCTTCAGAATGCCCGAGGTGGAACCGACCGCATCCGCCAGCGCCACCACATCGGCCGGTGACTCGGGGTGCACCAGCACCTTGGCCTTCGGATGTTCTTTTTTCAGGGCAGCCAGCTCAAACGCCTTGAACTCGTCGTGCACGATGCACGAACCGCCCCACATCACCATGTCGGCCCCGGTTTCACGCTGAACGTAAGCGCCCAAATGCCGATCCGGCGCCCACAGGATCTTGTGGCCCCTGTCTTTGAGCGCACGCACGATGTCCACAGCACAACTGGAGGTCACCAGCCAGTCGGACCGCGCCTTCACTGCCGCGCTGGTATTGGCGTAGACCACCACGGTGCGGTCCGGGTGGGCATCGCAAAAGGCACTGAATTCGTCGATCGGACAACCCAGATCGAGCGAACAGGTGGCGTCCAGGTCTGGCATCAGGACGCGTTTTTCTGGCGAGAGGATTTTGGACGTCTCGCCCATGAAGCGTACCCCCGACACCAGCAGTGTGGTGGCCGGATGATCACGCCCGAAACGGGCCATCTCCAGCGAATCGCTGACGATACCGCCGGTTTCTTCAGCCAGGTCCTGCAAATCCGGATGCACGTAGTAGTGCGACACCATCACCGCCTTGCGTTCTTTCAGCAAGCGGCGAATTTTGTCTTTCAGCGCAGTGCGCTCGATCGGGCCAGGCTCCACCGGCACACGGGCCCAAGCATGTTTGGTGGCCTTGGTGGCGCACACCCCGCCGACGGGCACCGCATCCGGTTGCGGCTGCTCGTATTCGACATCCATCACGGTGTTGGAAACTGTATTCATCACAAACCTGCTAGTGAAGTTTCAGTGGAGTACTCGCCTGTACTCAAGTTATGTCGGAACTAAAACGCATGGAAAAATCGATCGCCTTGACGTCTTTGGTCAGGGCACCCATCGATATCTGGTCGACGCCAGTGGCAGCAATATCGCACACCGTGGACAGATTCACACCGCCCGACGCCTCCAGAATCGCCCGCCCGGCGTTGATTTGCACTGCCTCGCGCAGCATAATCAAATTCATGTTGTCGAGCAATACCATGGTGGCACCGGCGTTCAAGGCTTCTGCCAACTGGGCCAGTGTTTCGACCTCGATCTCGACAAACTTCGCCGTCGGCGCCAGCGTAGCGGCGCGTTGCAGCACGGCCCTTATGCCACCCGCCGCCGCAATGTGGTTTTCCTTGATCAGCACCGCATCAAACAAGCCGATACGGTGATTCGTGCCGCCGCCGGTGCGCACCGCATATTTCTGCGCCAATCGCAAACCGGGCAGTGTCTTGCGGGTATCCACAATCTGCGCGTGCTTGCCCGGCACGCCCTGCACGGCTTGTACATAGCTGGCGGTTTTGGTGGCCACCGCGCTGAGCAGTTGCAGAAAATTGAGCGCGCTACGCTCCGCTGTCAACAGCGCGCGCGCCAAGCCCTCCATCTCCAGCACCACCTGATCGGGCGCGCAACGCTGGCCTTCCTGCACCCGCCAGCGCAGGCGTACGCCCGGATCGAGTTGTTGCAGCGTGGCCTGGACCCACGGGGTGCCACAAATGATGGCCGCTTCGCGCGCCAGGATATGGGCCCGGGCGCGGCGAGTGGGGTCAATCAAAGCGGCCGTCAGGTCGCCTGCGCCCACATCTTCCTGCAAAGCCCGGGCCGCATCGGCGCGGGCTAAAGCGGCTACGGCATCATGGGAAAAGTCGAAAAAATGAATCATCAAAGTTACACCCATCTTAATCAGTTGAGGACAGAGCTAGCGGACAGCCGACATCCATTTTCAAGTTGAGGACAGAGCTGGTTCGCTTCGCGTAACTGCGGTCTGTCCCGCAATCTGTTCGGCTTGTAGCTGCGGTCTGTCCCGCAAATTCTCACACAAGTTCCGCCGTCGGCTCGCGCCCCATCAGCAGCGCCACGGCCTGAACCGGTTGGATCTGGCCATCCAGCAAAGCCACCACCGCCTGCGCAATCGGCATCTCCACGCCAAGACTGACAGCGCGCTGCACCACGGTTCGAGCGCAATAAACACCTTCGGCCACATGGCCCAGTGAGGCCACCGCCTGTTGCAGGGTCTGGCCTCGGGCCAGCGCCAGACCGACCTGGCGATTGCGTGACAAATCGCCGGTGGCGGTGAGCACCAGGTCGCCCAGGCCACTCAAGCCCATGAACGTTTCAACCCGGGCACCTAAACCCACGCCCAGACGCGTCATCTCGGCCAGGCCACGGGTAATCAGTGCCGCACGGGCATTGAGGCCCAAATTCAGGCCGTCACACAAGCCAGTGGCAATCGCCAGCACATTTTTAACCGCGCCACCCACTTCCACGCCCACCATATCGTCATTGGCATAGACCCGCAGCGTTGGGCTGTGAAAAGCCGCCACCAGGGTGAGGCGCACCGCCGCATGCACACTGGCGGCCACCAGGGCCGTCGGCTGACCCCGGGCCACTTCCTGCGCAAAGCTGGGACCGCTGAGTACGCCCGCTATCAAATCAGGGGCCGCTTGTGCTTGTATTTCATGGGCCAGCAGCCCATAAGATTGGAATGAAGTAGCGGCTTCAAAGCCCTTGCACAACCAGGCCACCGGCACCCGGCAGCTACGCAGTAGCACCAACATGCCGCGCAGCCCTGCCATCGGCGTGGCCACGATGACCAGATCAGCCCCAAGCAAGAGGCTGTCGCGTTGCTCTGGGTTGGCCAAGTTGAGCGAGCTGACAGCCAGCATGGGCGGCAGCGTAATGCCAGGCAAGTAGCGCACATTTTCACGCTCGGTCTGCATGGCAGAGGCCTGACTGGCATCACGCGCCCACAAGGTCACGGCGTGCTGGGCGAGCGGGTTGCTGGCCGCACTCACCGCCAGCGCCGTACCCCAAGCACCGGCCCCAAGCACTGCGATTTTCATAGTATGTTACGTAATGAATTCGGGGGCTAGAATGCCAAATGGTTGCCGACCTTTACTGGGTGACGGTGCGCGGCGCATCCTCGGCAACGGCGGTCTGTTGCTGTTGCTGTTGCTGTTCGTACATCGCCTGGAAATTGATTTCCGATAGATGCACGGGAGAAAAGCCGCCCCGCTGGATCAGGTCAGCCACGTTGCCGCGCAGATAGGGGTAAACGATTTGGGGACAGGCGATGCCCATGATCTGGCTCATCTGCTCTTGCGGTAAATTGCGAATCTCGAAAATACCGGCTTGCGTGGCTTCCACCAGGAACACGGTTTTGTCCTTGATCTTGGTTTGCACGGTGGCAGTGACCGTCACCTCGAAAATACCCTCAGCCACCGGCGCGGCGTTCACGCCCAACTGGATGTCCACGGTGGGGGACTCCTGCTCCAGCAGGATGGCGGGTGAGTTGGGCTGCTCCAGGGACGTTTCTTTGAGGTAAACACGCTGAATCAGGAAAATGGGGTCTAGTTGGTCGGACATGGGGCTCCTTAATTAGTTGAGGACAGAGCTAGCTCGCTTCGCGTAGCTGTGGTCTGTCCCGCAAGATTTCAGTTAACAAAGCCCGCTCTGGCATATCTTGAGCGGGCACACGATCGGAATCGGGGGAGATTATCTCAGGTGACGGCGCTCAGCAGAAGCGTCAACCCCCCCTGCCCGTCGAGCGCCATCAGATCATCACAGCCACCCACGTGCGTCTGGCCAATGAAAATCTGGGGCACGGAGCGCCGACCGGTGATCTCCATCATCTTCATGCGCTGAGCTGGATCGATGTCGATGCGGATTTCTTCAATCTGCTCCACGCCTTTGGACTTGAGAATCTGCTTGGCGCGAACGCAGTAGGGGCAGACTGAGGTGGTGTACATCGTGACGGTTTGCATGCGTGTTTTCTTTTTTAGTCAGTTGAGGACGGAGCTGGCAGACAACCAACATCCCGTTTCAAGTTGAGGACAAAGCTGGCTCGCTGCGCGTAGCTGCGGTCTGTCCCGCAAGGCTTCAGGATTCGGTCTGTCCCGCAATTTTCATATTAAACTTTTTCAACCGGCAGGTTGGCGGCCTTCCAGGCACCCAGGCCCCCAGCCAAAGACTGGGCCTGCTCATAGCCCAGTTTTTTGGCGATCCCCAGCGCGCGGTTTGAGCGGGCACCCGACCGGCACACCAAAATGACCGGCAAGGCCTTGTTCTTCACCAAGGCGGGCAATTTTTCTTCGAGTTGATTCAAAGGAATGTTTTTGGCGCCACCCACATGACCGGCCGCGAACTCCTCGACTTCGCACACGTCAATAACCACCGCTTTCTCGCGGTTGATGAGCTGCACCGCACCGGCCGCAGTCAGCGAGCCCCCGGCAGCGCCTTTGAGCACAGGCCACACCAGCATGGCGCCAGAGGCCAACGCGATGGACATAAGCATCCAGTTGTCGATAATAAATTTCACTTTTTACCTTTGTTAAATTCCTGAAATCCCGCCGGGCACAATCCAGTGCCTGGCGCATGTGGGACAGACCGAATCCTGAGACTTTGCGGGACAGACCGCAGTTACGCGAAGCGAACCAGCTCTGTCCTCAACTTGAAACGGGATGTTGGTTGTCTGCCAGCTCTGTCCCCAACTGATTCAAGCGCTTATTTTAGAATAGAGGGGTGCTTCACGTATTCAGCCTTCGTTTTGCCCCGGCCCTGACCGCTGTTATTGCCGTCGTCATGGCTTCTGACCTTCCAAAAAACAATGTATAAACTAGTTCTCATCCGCCACGGCGAATCCACCTGGAACCTTGAAAACCGCTTTACCGGCTGGACCGATGTCGACCTGACACCGACCGGCATTGAGCAGGCCAAAAACGCCGGGCACCTGCTCAAGGCTGAAGGCTACGAATTTGATGTGGCCTACACCAGCGTTCTCAAGCGCGCCACCCGCACCCTGTGGCACGTGCTTGACGAAATGGACCGGACCTGGTTGCCGGTGGTCCACAACTGGCGGCTCAACGAGCGCCACTATGGTGGCTTGCAAGGGCTCAACAAAGCGGACATGGCCCGGCAATATGGCAACGCTCAGGTGCTGGCGTGGCGGCGCAGCTATGACACCCCGCCGCCGGCACTGGAGGCGAGCGACCCGCGTCGCGAGCGCGCTGATTTGCGTTATGCCAAGCTGCAGCCGGAACAAGTCCCCCTGACCGAATGCCTGAAAGACACAGTGGCACGGGTAATGCCATTCTGGAACGAAGCCCTGGCACCTGCCATCAAAGCGGGCAAACGCGTGGTGGTGGTGGCGCACGGTAACTCAATCCGGGCGCTGGTGAAGTACCTGGACAACATCGCCGACGCCGACATCGTGGGCTTGAACATCCCCAACGGCATTCCGCTAATTTACGAGCTGGACGACCAGCTCAAACCGATCCGCCACTACTACCTGGGCGACGCCGAGGTCGCCGTCAAAGCGGCGGCTGCAGTGGCAGCCCAGGGCACCATCTTGAGGAAATAGGGAACCGCCCCGTCGGACAAGCCTCCAAGCGTGTATATTGAGCAAGGCTAACTGATTAAAGATACATATGGGTCAAAAATTGAAAATTGCAGGCTGGATTTCGCTCGGTGTCGTCGCCGGCGCCTTGACCACGGTATCGCTCCAGACCGTGGCGCGCGGCACACTGGCGCCGTTGCCGCTGGAGGAGTTGCAGCAGCTGGCCGCCGTCTTCGGCATGGTCAAGAGCAATTACGTTGAGCCAGTCAACGACAAAAAACTCATCACCGATGCCATTGTTGGCATGGTGTCCAGCCTCGACCCGCACTCCCAGTACCTCGACAAGAAGGCGCTCAAGGAATTCAACGAAGGCACAACCGGCAAATTTGTCGGCGTCGGCATCGAAATCTCCCAGGAAGATGGCGTCATCAAGGTGGTGTCACCGATCGAAGGTTCGCCCGCCTTTCGGGCCGGCATCAAGCCCAACGATCTGATCACCAAGATTGACGACACCCCGGTCAAGGGTCTAACGCTCAGTGAAGGCATCAAGCGCATGCGCGGCGAGCCCAATACCAAGGTGCTGCTGACCATTTTTCGCAAGGCCGAGAATCGCAGCTTCCCGGTCACCATCACACGCGAGGAAATCCGGACCCAGTCGGTGCGCAGCAAGCTTATCGAACCGGGTTACGCCTGGATTCGCGTGAGCCAGTTCCAGGAACGCACAGTGGAAGACTTTGCGCGCAAGATCGAAGAGATCTACAAGCAGGAACCCCAGCTCAAAGGCCTGGTGCTGGACCTGCGCAACGATCCTGGTGGTTACCTGGACGCCGCAGTGGCTATTTCGGCGGCATTTTTGCCAGAAAACGTCACCGTGGTGTCGGCCAACGGCCAGTTGGCCGAGAGCAAGTTCACCTACAAGGCGGCACCTGAGTTCTACCAGCGCCGTGGTGGCGCCGACCCCCTCAAGCGCCTGCACGACGTCACCAAGGGGGCGCTGAAAAGCGTGCCCCTGGTGGTGCTTGTCAACGAAGGCTCGGCCTCGGCCAGTGAAATCGTGGCGGGTGCGTTGCAAGACCACAAACGCGCTACCATTTTGGGCAATCAGACCTTCGGCAAGGGCTCCGTGCAAACCGCGGTTTGCCTTGATTCCTCATTCCGCATGGACAACTGCCCGACGGCCGGCCTGAAGCTCACCACCAGCCGTTATTTCACGCCCAACGGCAAGTCGATTCAGGCCAAAGGCATCTTGCCCGATGTCATGGTGGACGAAACCGAGGAGGGCAATCTGTTTGCCGCGCTGCGCACGCGCGAGGCCGACCTGGAAAAACACCTGAACAATGGCCAGGGCGAAGAAAAGAAAGACGAAGCCCAGGAAAAAGCACGCGAAGAAGCGCGCAAAAGGCTGGAGGAAGAACTCAAGAAGCCGCCGTCCGAGCGCAAGATTCCAGAGTTTGGATCGGAGAAGGATTTCCAGCTGATCCAGGCCATCAACCAGCTCAAAGGTCGTCCCGTCATCGTCAGCAAGACCATGGTTGAACGCAAGGAAGAAAAGAAAGAAGACTAAAAGCCCATGACGGACGACCAGCTCCTGCGCTACTCGCGCCACATCCTGCTCAACGAGATCGGGATTGAAGGTCAGGAGCAAATTCTAGGCAGTCACGCCCTGATTGTGGGTGCCGGTGGTTTAGGGTCGCCAGTCGCCCTCTACCTGGGGTCGGCCGGCGTCGGGCGTATCACCGTGGTTGACCATGACACCGTGGACATGAGCAATTTGCAACGGCAAATTGCCCACACCATGGCCCGTGTCGGTCAAGCCAAGGTCGCGTCAGCCCAAATGGCCATTGGCGCCATCAACCCGGAAGTGCAGGTAATCCCCATCGTGGCACGCGCCGATGCCGCGTTGCTGGACACTTTGGTAGCGCAAGCCGACGTGGTACTGGACTGTTGCGACAACTTTGCCACGCGCCACGCCATCAACGCAGCCTGCGTGAAACACCGCAAGCCTCTGGTGTCGGGTGCCGCCATTCGCTTCGATGGCCAGATTTGTGTCTATGACCCACGCGACGCCAACTCGCCCTGCTACGCCTGCATCTTTTCCCCCGACACCACTTTTGAAGAAACCCGCTGCGCCACCCTGGGCGTTTTCGCCCCGCTGGTGGGTATCATCGGCTCCATGCAGGCCGCCGAAGCACTCAAGTTGCTCAGCAGTGTCGGTCGCCCGCTGACCGGCCGTCTGCTGATGCTCGATGGCCGGTCCATGGAGTTCACCGAAGTCCGTATCGCGCGCCAGGCCGCCTGCACCGTCTGCGGCGTGGCGCACTGACGCCCCGGATTCATCGTCTCGCTGCGTGGCTTGCGCGGCGGGCTGTCAAACGCTCAGGCGCGACCGATGATGCAAGCGGTTGCCATCAGCTCTTCGAGCAGGGCCAAGGACACGCCGCCCGACACTGAATAGGGGTCGAGCTCCGGTTTCTCGGCGTACTTGAGCAAAATAGAAGCGTTGATCTTGGACATGTTGACCTGTCCCATGGTCCAGCCACCGAAGCGACGCTCGGCTATTTCTTCGTAGTGCAGCAGCACCACATCCTTGTGGCGGGGATCCTTCTGGATGTGACCATACAGCTCGCTCACGGGCATGCGCCCGCCTTCAATCGCCTGCAGAAAAATACCGCCGCCATAACAAAGAATGCCGGTGATGCCGCACTCCGGGTTGTGCTGGCGCGACTGCGTCAGAATCGCCTCGATGGCGTCGGCACTGGTGTCGATGGCGCGGCTGGCGTAGAGCAAACGTACCAACATGATTAACTCCTTCGAGGTATCAGCGACAGAAACTCACGACGCAGATTGGGGTCTTTGAGGAAGCTGCCGCGCATGACCGAATTGATCATCTTGCTGTCCATGTCCTGGACACCGCGCCAGCCCATACAGAAATGGGTGGCCTCCATCACGATGGCCAGGCCGTCGGGCTGGGTTTTTTGCTGAATCAGGTCAGCCAACTGGACCACCGCTTCCTCCTGTATCTGCGGTCGGCCCATGATCCACTCCGCCAGCCGGGCGTACTTGGACAAACCAATCACGTTCGTGTGCTCATTGGGCAGCACACCAATCCAGATCTGGCCGATGATCGGGCACAGGTGGTGGCTGCAGGCGCTGCGCACGGTAATGGGGCCGACAATCATCAACTCGTTGAGGTGTTCGGCGTTCGGGAACTCGGTGATGGGGGGGGCGCTGACGTAGCGGCCACGGAACACCTCATTGAGGTACATCTTGGCCACCCGACGCGCCGTCTTGTCGGTGTTGTGATCGCGTTCGGTGTCAATCACCAGGCTGCTCAGCACGCCTTTCATCTTGTCTTCCACCTCGTCGAGCAGCTCCTCAAGCTCACCGGGCTGGATGAAATCGGCAATGTTGTCGTTGGCATTGAAGCGCTTGCGCGCCGCCATCAGGCGTTCCCGGATTTTGACGGATACGGGGGTGCCCTCATCGGCATCAACTGGATTCATGGTGCTCTGATTTTTCATTAACATGAAAGAATGGTACCAGCGTTTTAATATCGCTTCCCGTTCAGGAACAGCAGGATACGCATCACGCCAAACGCGACGCGGTCCAGAAAGCGCTGGCGCCACGGCCGGTTGGCGTAAGCCGCCGGGTCCACGCGCACACCCCCATGGGCCATGGCGTGCTCTAGCCGGGCGCGCAAGTCCTGCGCGAAAGCAACATCATCCACCACCACGTTGGCCTCGCGCGCCAGCAGCAAACTCAAAGGGTCCAGGTTGGAAGAACCCACCGTGGCCCAGTGGCCGTCGATGACCGCAACCTTGGCATGGAGAAAGCTGACCGCGTACTCGTGAATCTCCACGCCCGCCGCCAGCAAGGCACCGTACACCGGCCGGGTAGCGTGGTACTGCATGAAATATTCATACCGTCCCTGCAGCAACAAACGCACCCGCACCCCCCGCTGCGCCGCATGAATCAGCCCCTTGCGCAGTTTGCCGCCCGGAACAAAATAGGCGTTGGCAATGATGATCTCATGGTGCGCCGCGCCAATGGCTTTTCGGTAGCTGCGTTCAATGCGTGAGCGGTTGCGTACGTTGTCGCGCAGCACCAAAGCAGCGTTGGTGTGGTGATCGAGTGCGCTGGGGATCTGCGCCCCCGCATCCGTGTCCGTGTCCGTGTCCGTGTCCGTGTCCGAACGAGCCTGTAGCGCCAGCGTCACCGCTTCCTGCAGCGCCCGCCAGGCGGCCGGGAAATCGCTGTGGCGCGCGGTACTGGTGGCTTGCAAACGCCACCAGAACTGCACTGTCGCCTCATGCACCGCCTGCACCAGCGGGCCCGTCACGCGCACGGCGAAGTCAAACCGGGGCGCCTCCAAAGCGCCATGGTTGGGGTCATAAAAATCGTCCAGCACATTGATACCGCCGCAAAATGCCACCGCACCATCCACCACACACAGCTTTCGGTGCAAACGCCGCCAGCGGTTGGGAATCAGCACGCCCAAGCGCCCCAATGGCGAAAAAATGTGCCACTTGACGCCAGCCGCATCGAAGCGGGTCACCCATTCAAGCGGAATGCCGGGGGTGCCGACGCCGTCCATCACCAGATACACCGCCACCCCGCGCTGCGCGGCTCGCTCAAGTGCCACCGCCACCTGTTCGCCTGAGGCCTCGACACTGAAGATGTAAGTCTCGATCCGGACTTCATGGGCACTGCGCTCAATAGCCTGCACCAGCGCCTGAAAAAACGCCTGTCCACCCTGTAGCAGTTGGACCTGATGGTTGGGTCTAAGTTGCGACATGGCTTCTTTAAAGTGTTTCAATTGTCGGCAGGCCAAACTCGGCAATCAATGGCAAATGGTCAGACATGCGCCACCAGTTGCGTCCACGGGGCACCTGAACCCCCAGCGGCGTCAGGCCTCTGGCATAGACATAGTCCAGTTGCACCAGTGGCAGTCGGGCCGGATAAGTGGCTTGACGGCTGCCTTCAAACGCACGCAAATGCGTAGCATCGAGCGCACGTTGCACCAGGGCACCCCAGTCATTGAAGTCGCCGGCGACGAGCAACGGCGCGGCTGGCGGCACTTCGCGCTCGATAAAGCGCTGCAATTGCGCCACCTGGCGTGTGCGGCTGGCCCGAATCAGCCCGAGGTGAACCACCACCACATGCACAGAGCGTCCATGCACCATCACCTCCACATGCAGCAGACCACGCTGCTCAAAACGGTGATCAGACATGTCTTCATGCTGGTGCGTCACCACCGGCCAGCGCGACAACATGGCATTGCCATGCTCCCCATGCCGGGTAAAAGCGTTGCTGCGGTACACCGCCTCGTAGCCTTCAGGAGCCAGAAAATCGGCTTGTGGCAGGTCCGGCCAGCGGGTGAAATACTGTTCCTCGCGCCGGTGCACTTTGCGCACCTCCTGCAGGCACACAATGTCGGCATCGAGCTGCTCAACCGCATGCCCCAGGTTGTGAATTTCCAGCCTGCGCTGCGGCCCGATGCCTTGCACACCCTTGTGAATGTTGTAAGTGGCGACACGGACAATATTCATGTTTGAACTTTGGACAAAGCGAAGCTTGACAACATCAAACAAGCCTCCGCGTTGGAAGGTGAAAAACAGGCCTCTGCGGCTTTCCGGTAGGGCAGCCACTGGTACGCCGTGTGTTCGTGTGGACTCAAACGCACCGGGGTCCCGACTGGCACCATTAAACCAAATAAATGTTCGGTGTTGCGCATCACACCCGGTGCGTAACGGTGCTGCCAGCGCGGATAAATGTCATAGACGTTTTCAAGCTGCCAGTCGAGCAGGCTATTCGACAGCGGTGTGCCGGGCGCGCAGTCAATCCCGGTTTCCTCGCGTACCTCGCGCACCGCCGTTTGCTGAAAAGACTCATCCAGCGCATCCTTGCTGCCCGTGACCGATTGCCAAAAATCAGTGGCGTCGGCTCGCTTTATAAGCAGCACATCGAGCGCCGGGGTGTAAATCACCACCAGCACGGATTGGGGAATCTTGAAGCGACGGGGGTCAGACACCGGAGATGACTGCGTCAAGGGCAGCGGCGACATCACTGGCCTGCGATTGCAAATTCATGACAGGATTTTTGAGCAGGCTGGTCGCCACTGGCGCAGCCAAATGGGCCTGAAGTGTGAGGCGTTCACCCTCAACGCTGACCACCGGGCACAAAAGGGCACGACTGGTGTTGCGGATTGGGATATACGTCGTATTGAGCCATTCAAACCGCTCCGGGCCAGGCCACCATGCCATCACACCATAGTCCATGGGCTTCATGGTGAGCGTTTTGCGCGTCAATCCAGTCTTTGTTTTTTTCGTTGAATTCGGCTCGACGCTGCGCCATGCTCTTGATGGGCACGGCCACCTTCATGGCCTGAAATTCCTCAATCGACAGAATCACCGAATCCACGCGACCATCCTTCTCAACAAACACCGGCTCACTCTTGGCCCTGGAGCAGAGGTAACCGAACCGGTTCTTGGCTTCTGTGGCAGTGACTTGCATGGCCAGACTCCTTGGGCTGAAATGGCCATTTTAGCCATCAATCATGCCCCCCGCGTCACAATAGTTGTCGCCTCGATAGAACCAAGAACCCGAGGGCGGGCATGGACTGCGGCGGCGCGGTTGCAGGCAGTGATCACCACGGCGGCTATGTCCGAGGCCGCAAAGAGCGCCTGGTGCCGCGAGCAAGGCATCTACCCCGGCGAGTTGGAGAAATGGTGCTCAGGCGCAGCGGCTGCACTGTGCGACCCGCAGGATGCCAGGGCCAGCCCACAGGCCACGCGCAAAGACCGAAAGCGCATCAAGGAACTCGAACGTGAGCTGCTGCGCAAGGACCGCGCCCTGGCCGAAACAGCAGCCCTGCTGGTCCTGTCAAAAAAAAGTCACGACGATCTTCAACAGAAGCGAGGACGCATGATCCTCATCGAAGATCGCCGTAGTCTGGCAGTTGACATAGCCACCGCTCACAGCGCAGGTGCCCGGTTGCGCCTGGCCTGTGAAATCGCAGGCATTGACGAACGCACCCGAGTGTAAAGGGGTCTGACCTCTTTATTTTTTATTTAAAGCAACTTGACCAATGCAGCAACGATGCCGACCGACCCCACCATCAGAGCCCCCAGCTTAATCGTCATACGTTGTTCAAGCTGTGTAAGACGAGCGTCCAGGTATTCTTTCGTGGCCAAATCACGTCCGGCAAGGTCGAACACCTCGGCCAGCGCCTCGGCTTCTGCCTCGGCTTGCGCAGACGGAACCCCTGCCGATTTTAGGCGGTTAGCAAACTTCAGGGTATCGAAAGTAATCGCGCTCATCGTTCGGCTCCTTGCGGATTTTTTGCATTGTACACAAAAATCCGCTCGATAATTTTCCGAAAAACAAAAGGAAAACCCCGCCTTTAGGGAAACTCTGCATAAGTCCTCCCGTTCGGGCTGAGCTTGTCGAAGCCTTCTCTAAGTTATTGATTTATAACGAAAACATTTCGACAAGCTCAATGCGAACGGACTTATGCAGATGTTCCTAAGCGCACGGCCAACCCATATTGACCGTGCGAAAGCGATCAGGTAGAGGTGGGCACCACCCAGCGGTGCGGCAGCAACTCCGCCAGGCGCGAGTCGGGCCGACTGGGAAACCCCGGCTGACATCAAAGAGGCTTATCGCAGTGCCAGTTTCACTGCAAACAACCACGTTGTTTTTGATATCAAGGGCAATGATTACCGGCTGGTGGTGTTGGTGAAATATGACCGTGGATTGATTTTTGTCCGGTTCATCGGCACACATCGGCAGTACGACAAGATTGACGTTGAAACGATTTGAAGGAGCAAGCATGGAACTCAAACCCATCCACACCAAGAAAGACTACCAGGCTGCTCTGGCAGAGATTGAACGGCTATGGGATGCGCCAGCCAAGTCCTCCGCAGACAAGCTCGACATCCTTACTCTGCTGGTGCAGCACTATGAGAGCATTCACTACCCCATTGCCGATCCAGATCCAATCGAGTTCATCAACCATGTCATGGAAAGCCGGGGTTTGACCCGTAAGGATATGGAGCCCCACATTGGCGCACGCGGACGCGTGGCAGACATTCTTAACCGTACTCGTCCTTTGACACTGGAGATGATTCGACGCCTTACAGTCAACTTGAAGCTCCCTGCCGAGGTATTAGTCAAACCCTATCAACTGCGTCGGGATCAGCGACGTGCAGATGGCCGTCTTATATTTCGATCAGCCCAAGTTTGACGAGCCACGTCAATTTCGATGCGTTTCATTTGATTTCCAAATGTGGCGATCCACTTTCCTGCTCATGCTTTTTAAGTGCCCGGCTGACCGTCATGTAATGCACCCCAAAATGCTGACCAATCTCGGCCATCGTGTACGCGCCTGACAAATAGGCTCGCGCCATCGCCTCGTCTCTGTCCGGGTGGTGCGACTGATAAGCCATCAGTGGCAAGGCGATGCTTCGCCGGTGGGCTTTTGACATCTCCCGTAAAACCTCTGGTTTTAGCTCTTGCTGATGACTTTGCACAAAAGCATCATCACCCAGCAGCAACTGATGACGGGCCGCCAGCAGGGGGCTGGGCAAATCCCGTCCGGCCATGACAAATTGACAGTAGTTCTGCAGAGCTTGACTGCGCAAGGAGCCAAACTGATTCAGCAGCCAGTTGGCATCCAGCCAGGATGGTACGGCCTGCTGCCCCATCACCATGGGGTAACTGCTCCAGCGCCACTCGTCCAGAGACGCCACCATCCTGGCACGCAATGGGTTGAGCACCACATAACGGGTCAACTCCAGCAAGTAAGCCTCCTTTTGCACCAGAATCGCCTTGTAGCGCCCCTGGAAAAGATGCCCCACCAGACCATGCCGGCGGTTAAAGCACTGCGTGTAGTGACCATTGAGTTGCCGCATCCCCCTGGACAAATCGCCGTCCACCGTCTCCAGCAGCAGGTGATAGTGATTGCTCATCTGGCAAAACGCATGCACCACCCAGTTAAACCGCGCACAAACCGTCTCCAGCACAGCCAACCAATCCATCCGGTCATCGTCGCACAGATAAATATCTTCCCGCCGATCCCCCCGCGACGTCACGTGGTACAGAGCACCAGCGAATTCAAGTCTGAGAGGTCTGGCCATGCGTAAAGCATAACAGGAATTGTATTAATGTTAGACCTGACCCCTTTTTTGACCCCTTTTTTCTGCTGCTACGCCTTTAGCACTGTCACCATGCTGGGCCTGAGCAACTTGCGGAAGCCCTTGTCGAATGTCACCAGATGCAAGTGATGGCTTTGTGCAGCGGCTGCAATCCAGGCATCGGGAATCGCATTGCCGGTCAGGCTGTGTCGTGCGCACAAGCGCTCGACCTCTGGCCACTCATTACCCAACGAGAGCAGGATGACACCCGGCGAATCCAGCACGGCGCGCAAAAAAAGCAAGGCCGTATCGACGGGTGTGGGTTCCAGGAACACTTTCGGATGCGTCACCAAGCGCAAAAAACCCGAAGCCACCATCGGCAATATCGCCAATGACCGCCCTTCGGCGCTGTTGGCAAGGGCCTCTTCCAGCCAGACCCGTGCCCGTTCATGGTGTGGATGATCCTGACGGGAAGCCGCCACCAGAACATTCACATCGGGCGTCATCGGGCAAAATCCGCTTCATCCGCCGCATCGAGCAGAGCACGCTGGCTCAAGGTATCCCGTATCGTCGGCCGCAGCCCGCCGCGTCCGGCATAGACCGGCAAAACCGGGCGCCCCTTGCCATGCATGGAGACTTGCGAAGCGCGCAGACGCAAGGACAGGCTTTCCTCGATCAAGCGCGTCAAGCTGGTATGTTCCCTGGCCGCAAACGACTTGGCCTGCATCAGCAGACCATCCTCAATATCCAGTGTCGTTCTCATAGCACGCCCCTCTAATGATGCAGATTTCTGCATATTTTACATTGACCCTGAGGAAAGGGGCCTGGCCTCTTATTGGCCCTGTTCTGTGCTGAAAATATTTTTAAGCGTGAATCGCCAACAAGGCGTCAGGATTAGCCTCGACGATTTTGAGCAATGCCCTTGCAGGGCCGGCAGGTCGCACGCGTCTTTGCTCCCAGTTCTGCAGCGTCTTGGGCTTGACGCTGATCAGGTAGGCAAAGCGACTCTGCGACAAACCAGTGAGCTCCCGGATGGTTTTGACGTCCGGCTCGGGAAACTCTTGCAGGCGAAGACCCGCGACAGTCTCGCCACGCATGTGGCGGCCCATGTCCCGAACGCTCATTAGCAACTCATCAAACTGTTTATCATTCATTTCGTGGCTCCACATCAATCACTGCCGCCAAACGATGCAACTGCTCCTGGGTCAGGTCAGCAGCCACATTTTTCGCATAGGCATAAACCAGGTAACACTGCTCCTTGCTGACCCAGTGGTAGTAGATCACCCGCGCACCACCCCGTTTGCCCGTGCCAGCAGGGTGTCCATACCGGCGCGCAGATCACTGGCGCCCCGGGCCAGCCAGATGGCGTTGATGCGGATCATGCCAAATACGCCTTGAGCCATTGCGCGCATGGCAGCGGTGCGTGTGAGTTCCAGGCGCGGAGTTGGGCGTAGCTCAGCCCTTGGGTTTACGCAAATTCTTGCGTGCTCAGCCCGCGTTGCGCCAGCGCGTCGAGAACCTCCAAAGGGGCCTGGCCCCTTTTCCTCCTCACTCAAAAATCGGGGCAAGTTTTGCCAGCACTTCTTCCATGATCGATGCTGGCAAGGTGTCCACCTTGCGCGCATTGCGAGCACCAAGATCGAGCACACGGGGCTGATCGCAGCGAACGACGCCAGTTGTTTTGATGCCTGTGATGGGGACAGCGAACCCAATGCGACGGGCGAAGTCGCCGCCGCTCGTGATGGGGCAAATCACCGGTAACTTGGTTGCCTCGTTGAACTCGGCCGGCGACACGACCAGGACGGGACGGCTACCGCGTTGCTCACGCCCTTCGGTCGGATCAAGCGAGACCAGGTAAATGTCGCCGCGCCTCATACCAACTCACCACCCACAGCGGGCGCATCGACCCATTCGCGTTCTTCAGCCGGTTGCGCTTGAGAATAGTCCGAGGCGGCCAGCAGTTCCGCGAGCGTGTAACGCGGCCTGGGCTTGGGATCGACCACCAGGCGGCCATCAGCGACGACCAGACCTACGGTGGCCCCAGCTTGCAGATGCAGTTGATCGAGGAACGCTGGCGGAACGGCCAACATGACCGAGCCGCCGACCTTACGCAGGTTGGTTGTGTGCACGACGAACCTCCATCAAGTTAAATTATATCAAAGTATAACTACATTTGAGTAAAGTTGCAAGTCTCAGCCTTGTCCAAAATGTAAAGAGGTCTGACCCCTTTATTCTGCAAGTCTGAGAGGTCTGGCCATGCGTAAATCATAACAGGAATTGTATTAATGTTAGACCTGACCCCTTTTTCTTATGTTAGACCTGACCCCTTTTTCTTCTTGTTCTTCTTGGGTCATGTCTTCGGTTCCAAAACTAACCAAGGCGTCGGCCCCATGTAAAGGGGTGACCCCTTTGACCCATTACGCCGTCACAGAGTCAAAGCGATGAATGCCCGAGAGCGCGTCATGCAGTGAAGTTTCAGCCTCCTCAGTGTCGTAATCGGCTTGCAGGCCAAGCCAGAAGCCGGGCGTGGTGCCGAAGAACGCCGCCAGGCGCAAAGCCGTGTCCGCTGTGATCGCGCGCTTGCCCGCGCAAATGGTCGAAATACGCGCCTCGGTGACGCCGATCTCCTTGGCCAGCCGATACTGGCTAATCTGCAGCGGGATGAGAAACTCTTCGCGCAGCACCTCGCCGGGGTGAATGTTGGGCAGTTGATTCATAGCATCTCCTCAGTGGTAGTCACAGATTTCGACCCGTTCCGCGTGGCCATCGTTCCAAACAAAGCATACCCGCCACTGGTCGTTGATGCGGATGCTCCACTGCCCTTTGCGCTTTCCCTTCAGGGATTCCAGCCGGTTGTTGGGCGGAATACGCAAATCTTCAATGCGTCTGGCGTTGTTGATCATGCGCAGTTTGCGTCGCGCCACCGCCTGAATTTGCACCGGCAGTTTTTTCGAGAACTCGCCTTCCCATACCTTGTGCGTTTCCTCGTCGTGGAACGTCGTCATCATCAGCTTAATACTATCGCCAAACGCAAGTATTGTCAAATCGGAAAATGCGCCGCGGCCAACGCCCGCAGGTCTGCCTCGGCCATCGGCGCGACGGTGGCCAGCGCCCAGAGGTCGTAATAAGGATGCTCGCGCCGCCTGGCCGCCACCGTGGCAAAACCGGCCGCCTGCAAGGTGCCGGTGAGCACCTTCTGGGTAAAGCCGCAGCGGTGCGCCATGTAGAGATTGCCGCGCGCCATGGGCGGGCGATGGCCGTAGAGAATATCCAGCGGCGCGATCGGTCCGGCGGGGGAGGTGTAGGCGGGTTCGGTTAGTTTGTCCTCGGCGATCAGCGCGCAGACCGATTGCAAATCGGGACAGGTGATGACCACAAAGCCATCGGGTTTGAGCACCCGTTTGAACTCGGCCAGGGCCACCGGCACTTCATGCGGGTAAAGATGCTCGATATTGTGGCTGGAAAACAGGGCATCGACCGAGACATCGGCCACGCCGGACATGTCCGTCATCGTCCCGACAATATCGGGCGCAACGCTGGGGTCGATATCGAGGCGGAGCTCTGTAAGCGCGCGGCGAACCCACATTGATCGGAGCGAAGCGATCAGGTATCACCCCGGCAAACACCTTCCGTAGGGGCGACCGGCTCAATGTCGCTGCAATCGGGAGTCGGCTATCAGTAATGCACATTCAGATCGGCAAGAAGTGCATCAGATGGAATAATTGCACCCTTCAACATGTATAAAAAACCTGGTTTTCTACACAGATTCCGACTATTATGTATAGAAAATCGCCTTTTCTATACACCAACTCAGGAAGAGGTTTGCACATGCCCCAGATCACACAGCTTGAACGGTTAAATCCAGCCCGTTTTGAGACGCCCGCCATCCTCAAAAAGCTGGCCAGTAGCAGCCGCAAACTGGCAGAGCTGAAGGGCATTGCGGCATCGATTCCCAACCAGGGCATTCTCATCAACACCCTGGGTCTTCAAGAGGCCAAAGACAGTTCCGAGATTGAAAACATCGTCACCACCCATGACGAGTTGTTCAAAGACGACGTGTTGCCCACAGCCTTTGCCAACCCGGCGGCCAAGGAAGTGCTGCGCTACCGCCAAGCCTTGCGGGTGGGGTTTGAGCGGGTGCAGTCCAGCGGCTTGCTGACAAGCAACCACATCATCGAAATCCAGAGCGAGCTGGAGCGCAACAACGCCGGGTTTCGCAAGCTGCCAGGCACCGCTCTCAAAGACGGTGGCGGACAAACCATCTACACGCCTCCGCAAAACCCGGCTGAGATTGTGGCACTGATGAGCCACCTTGAGCGATTCATAAACGAGCCAGCCCTGTTTGATGCCGACCCGTTGATCAAGATGGCGTTGATTCACCACCAGTTTGAGAGCATCCACCCGTTTTACGACGGCAATGGCCGCACCGGGCGTATCGTGAATGTGCTGTATCTGGTCAAGGAAGGTTTGCTCGATATTCCGGTGCTGTACCTCAGCAACCATATCGTGCGCACCAAGGTCGATTACTACCGCCTGCTGCAAACCGTGCGCGAGGACGACACCTGGGAAGACTGGGTGCTTTACCTGCTGGAGGCCGTGGAGCAAACCGCGGGGCAAACCATTGCAACCATCCATGCGATCAAGACGGCGCTGTTTGACTACAAGCAGCGCATTCGTGCTGGCTACAAGTTTTACAGCCAGGACTTGATCAACAACCTTTTTATGCATCCTTACACCAAGACCCTGTTTGTGCAACGTGATTTGCAGGTGTCTCGTCTGACGGCGACTAAATACTTGAACTCACTAGCGGCCGGAGGGTTTTTGCAAAAGCAGAAGATTGGGCGCGGCAACTACTACGTCAATCTGGCGTTGAGTGCGGTGCTGCAGGCTCAGTCCAGGGGCACGCCATGACTCCCAAATTCACTTTAGAACGGCTGGCCCGAATCGCCCACCTCATGTAGTTGGACTACGCTGCCCCACAAACAAACTTGAACAAACGCCAACGCCCCATGCTCTCACGCTGGCAGAAATGCTTGCTGGGCGTGGATATCTCACAGGCAACGGTGCGCAATGTTCTCAAACGCCAGCAGCGCAAGCCAACCAAGCCAACAGCACCCGAAAATGGCCAACGCTGGAATCGTCGAGTGGCGTAACAAACTCATCTCTGAATTCTGGAAATCGGCTCAATGTTGTTGGAATCAGGAGCCGGTTCACATTCAGACCGCCAAGAAGCGCGTCAGATGGAATAATTGCACCCTTCATGCGCTGTGTTCTTTCACACAGCTTCCAACCGCTGCACCATGTCAGGGAACTGCCCCACCATACGGATCAGGAGAGCCGCCTGCGCATTCGGTTTTGCTCGGCCCTGCTCCCAATTCTCCAGTGTGCGTGGGTTAGTTCGCAAATAGCGCGCAAAGACTGTCCGAGAAAAATTCAATTTCTCACGAACAGCCAACACTTCTTGCGGTGCCAGCACAGGCACAGGTTGTGCGCTAGCTTTGACTTGACGCAAAGTCAATTTACCCTGACGCTCAGATTTCAGTGCATCAAAACCCTCTACGATTTCAGAGAAGATATCTCGTTTGGTCATGTTAATTCTCCTTGGATTGACGGTGTTTTCGCTCGGTGTCACTGACCGCCGTAATGGAGCCACCGATGTTCGGCGTAATGGAGCCACAAACAGGTAGTTAAAACGACACCCCGAAGGGGTTAAACAATGGTGGATTTTGCCTCTTTTTGGGAGACGGTTTTCTTGCCGGCTCCTG
>JAUXOA010000003.1 GCA_030682475.1 Rhodoferax sp.
CAGCGCGGCCAGGTGCTGTGCAAGCCCGGCTCGATCAAGCCACACACCCACTTCACCGGCGAGATCTATGTCTTGTCCAAAGACGAAGGTGGGCGTCACACCCCGTTCTTCAACAACTACCGCCCCCAGTTCTACTTCCGCACCACGGACGTGACCGGCGCGATCGAGTTGCCAGAAGGCAAAGAGATGGTGATGCCGGGTGACAACGTGTCGATCACGGTCAAGCTGATCAACCCGATCGCCATGGAAGAAGGCCTGCGTTTTGCCATCCGTGAAGGTGGCAAGACGGTGGGTGCCGGTGTGGTTGCCAAAATTATTGCGTAATTTATAGAGAACTTGTGGGACAGACCGCAGCTACACGTAGTGAGCCAGCTCTGTCCCCAACTAGACTGAGATATTGTGGGACAGTCCGCAGCGACGCGAAGCGCGCCAGCTCTGTCCCCAACTGATTAGATGCAGGGGCGTAGCTCAATTGGCAGAGCGTCGGTCTCCAAAACCGAAGGTTGATGGTTCGATTCCTTCCGCCCCTGCCACCTGGATAGGTTGAAAAGGTGGATTCCAGGCCCGCTATGAGAATAGCGGGCTTCAGCGTCTCAAGACGGCTGGGTTTGATTTGAGTTAGATAAAGCGCGAGATAGAGAAAAAATGGCCACATCACAAGTTCAAACTGTCAGTACCGGCGTCGATAAGGCCAAGCTTACTGTGGCAGCGGCCTTGGTTGTTGCGGCGCTGGCAGCCTTTTATTTATTCGGCAAACAGGGGCCGCTTGTCCAGTGGGCTGCTTTGCTGCTAGGTTTTGCTGCGGCAATTGGGGTGTTTTTTACGTCCGAGCCAGGCAAAGCGCTTAACGCGTTTGGCCGGGATGCCTGGCGCGAGGTTAAAAAAGTCGTCTGGCCGGCGCGTAAAGAGGCGGTGCAGATGACGGCCTATGTGTTTGTTTTTGTGCTGGTGATGGCCTTGTTCCTCTGGCTGACTGACAAGACGCTTGAGTGGCTGTTTTATGACCTGATTCTGGGGTGGAGAAAATAATGAATGATGTTGTAGAAGCCCCCTCCGCCGATACTTCTGATACACCTGCGGCAGCGCAAGTTCTGGCGACGGCGCCGACCAATCCTGATCTGCGCTGGTATGTGGTCCATGCTTATTCTGGCATGGAAAAGGCGGTCGAGCGCAACATCCTTGAGCGCATCAATCGCGCCGGCATGCAGGATAAATTTGGTCGCATTCTGGTTCCCATGGAAGAAGTGGTTGAGATCAAGAACGGGCAGAAAAAAACCACGGAACGCAAGTTTTTCCCGGGTTATGTTTTGGTCGAAATGGTCATGAACGATGACACCTGGCATCTGGTCAAGCACACCAACAAGGTGACCGGTTTTGTGGGGGGCGCCAAGAATCGCCCGGCTCCGATCTCGGAGGCCGAAGTTCTGAAGATCGTCAACCAGATGCAGGAAGGTACCGAGAAGCCGCGTCACAAAGTCGAATTTGTGGTGGGCGAGTATGTGCGTGTCAAGGATGGTCCTTTTACCGATTTCAATGGGTCGGTGGAAGACGTCAACTACGACAAGAGCAAGGTCCGTGTCGCAGTTACGATTTTCGGCCGCTCCACGCCGGTGGAACTTGAGTTTTCGCAGATTGAAAAGACCTAAACCTGAGATATTGTGGGACAGACCGCCTCCTGAAGCCTTGCGGGACAGACCGAAGCTACGCGCAGCGAGCAAGCCCTGTCCTCAACTGTTCAAAAGGGCCATATCTGTCCTCAACTGATTGAGCAACTGATTAGAAAGTTCGCATTTTCCGACTCGGTGCGAATGTTGATAGTGAGTCGTTAACCCCCGGGGAGCCAGGGCCTGCATATTTAAAAGCACGGTCAGGGCGTCATTACCCGCAAGGAGAAAAGTATGGCGAAAAAAATCGTCGGTTTTGTCAAACTGCAAGTACCAGCAGGCAAGGCCAATCCATCACCACCGATCGGCCCGGCATTGGGTCAGCGTGGTTTGAACATCATGGAGTTCTGCAAGGCGTTCAACGCCCAGACCCAGGGTATTGAGCCCGGCCTGCCATTGCCGGTGGTGATCACCGCGTTCGCGGACAAGAGCTTCACCTTTGTCATCAAATCGCCGCCCTCGTCGATCCTGATCAAGAAGGCCGTGAAGATCGACAAGGGCTCGGCGACGCCGCACACCGTCAAGGTCGGCAAGATCACGCGCGCCCAGCTCGAAGAGATCGCCAGGACCAAAATGAAAGACTTGACCGCTGCCGACATGGACGCAGCCGTTCGTACCATCGCCGGCTCTGCCCGCTCGATGGGCGTGAATGTGGAGGGTGTTTAAATGACCCAGCTCACCAAAAAACAAAAGTCCTTCCAGGGCAAGGTTGACAGCAACAAGCTGTACCCCCTGGCAGATGCTCTGGGCATCGTCAAAGAGTGTGCCAACGCCAAATTCGATGAATCCATCGACGTCGCGGTGCAACTCGGTATTGATGCCAAGAAGTCGGATCAGGTGGTGCGCGGCGCTGTCGTGCTGCCCAATGGCACCGGCAAGACCAAGCGTGTGGCGGTGTTCGCTCAAGGTGCCAAGGCGGAAGAAGCCAAGGCCGCTGGCGCCGACATCGTTGGCATGGACGATCTGGCCGCCATGATCAAGGCCGGCAACATGCCATTTGACATCGTGATTGCGGCGCCCGATGCCATGCGTATCGTGGGTACGCTGGGTCAGATTCTCGGCCCGCGCGGTTTGATGCCCAACCCCAAGGTCGGCACCGTCACGCCGGACGTGGCAACAGCGGTCAAGAACGCCAAAGCAGGACAGGTGCAATTCCGGGTTGACAAGGCCGGTATTGTTCACTCCACGATTGGCCGTCGGTCCTTCGATAACGACAAGTTGCAAGGCAATTTGGCCGCTCTGGTGGAGGCCCTGGTTAAGTCCAAGCCGGCCACCAGCAAGGGTGTTTATTTGCGCAAAGTGGCGGTTTCGTCAACGATGGGTGTGGGTGTCCGCGTGGACATGCAAACCATCGCGGCGTAACGGCAAGAATTCGGGTCGCCTGAGAAGGTGGCCTGATGTGGTGGGCTGCACATGCCGAAAGGTGTGGGCAGGTCATCCAAGACCGTTGGTGTGCAAGCCGTAGCGGTACGGGTCGGCACTTAATCAAAGGGCTGTGGGTTCGCCCCAGGCCTTGAGCCAACGCAGATGGCGATCCCGCTGCAGAAGGAATTTGTTTCCGAAACAGTTGGTCGCTGCAATGTGGCGTGCTTGAAGGCAGTTTGCTGACAGGCACATTTTGAAGGAGTAGACCTTGAGTCTTAATCGCAGTGAGAAAGAAGCGGTCATCAGTGATGTGACTGGCCTCGCCGCAAAAGCTCAAACGCTCGTGATGGCGGAATACCGTGGCATCACGGTCGCTGACATGACCAAATTGCGCTCCACCGCGCGCAGCAATGGCGTGAGTCTGAGTGTGTTGAAAAACACACTGGCTCGCCGTGCTGTGACGGGTAGCGGATTTGCAGTTGTGTCCGACCTGATGACCGGGCCGCTGATCTATGGCTTCTCTGAAGATGCAGTGGCTGCCGCGAGAGTGGTAGCTGACTTCGCGAAAACCAACGACAAGCTGGTGATTCGCGGTGGTGCATACGGTGGAAAAGCTCTGGACGTGAACGGCGTGAAGCAATTGGCAAGCATCCCTTCCAAAGAAGTGTTGCTGGCACAGTTGCTGGGCTTGATGCAATCCCCGATTTCGCGCACAGCACGTGTGCTGGCAGCGATCGCGGAGAAAAAAGGCGCCAGTGTGGCAGAAGTCGCTGAAGAAGCACCCGCTGAGGCAGTTGCGGCTTGATAGCCCGCTGCATGGGGTAACCAAAATGAAACTTTGCGGGACAATCCGGAGCGTAGCGAAGCTCTGTCCTCAACTTGCATGAAACTTTGCGGGACAGTCCGAAGCGTAGCGAAGCTCTGTCCCCAACTATTTAGGAAACAAAATGGCATTCGATAAAGACGCATTTTTGACCGTGCTGGACAGCATGACGGTCATGGAACTCAACGACCTGGTGAAAGCCATCGAAGAGAAATTTGGCGTGAGCGCTGCCGCCATGTCGGCACCCGCCGCTGGTGGCGCTGCGGCTGCAGTGGTGGAAGAGAAGACCGAATTCAACGTCGTTCTGCTCGAAGCCGGTGCGGCCAAGGTCTCCGTCATCAAGGCGGTGCGTGAAATCACGGGTCTGGGCCTCAAGGAAGCCAAAGACCTGGTGGATGGCGCTCCAAAGAACGTCAAGGAAGGCATTTCCAAGGCTGACGCTGAGGCTGCCATGAAGAAGCTGGTGGACGCTGGCGCCAAGGTCGAACTCAAATAATCGACCTTCCAACAAGGGCTGGGGTGCTCCAAAAGAGCCCCCAGCCTTTGGCGCTTGTGAGAGCGCACTGAAAAACGACACTTTGGGGCGTTTTCGGGTGATCTGAACGGTCACCCAAAAACCCAAAGGCTTTTTTCAGTGTCTTCTGACCCCGACTGCAGAAGATGCCTTGGTTCGGGTTGCACGCAATGTGTGACCGTCCGCCAATGATTGGTAGTGGCCAATCACCAAGAAGTGCCCAGGAATCCTTAGTCTTTGCCCGGAGATCTCATGGCTTACACATACACAGAACGCAAGCGCATTCGCAAAAATTTTGGCAGTCGCGACAGCGTGCTGGAAATACCTTACCTGTTGCAAATGCAAAAGGATGCCTACACGGCATTCCTTCAGGCCAATGTTCCTCCGAAAAAACGGACGATAGCGGGGCTGCAAGCGGCTTTTGACGCGGCTTTCCCGATCATTTCGCACAACGGCTTTGTCGAGATGAAGTATCTCGAATACAACCTGGCCAAACCCGCATTTGACGTGCGTGAGTGCCAGACCCGGGGTCTGACTTTTGCCTCGGCGGTGCGGGCCAAGGTTCAACTGTTTATCTATGACCGCGAATCTTCGACCTCGCAAAACAAGGTGATCAAAGAGGTCAAGGAGCAGGAAGTCTACATGGGCGAAGTGCCCCTGATGACGGGCAAGGGCTCTTTCATCATCAACGGCACGGAACGCGTCATCGTCTCGCAGTTGCATCGTTCGCCAGGTGTTTTCTTTGAACATGACAAAGGCAAAACCCACAGCTCGGGCAAGTTGCTGTTTTCGGCGCGCATCATCCCCTACCGTGGTTCCTGGCTCGATTTTGAGTTCGACCCCAAAGACATTCTTTACTTTCGCGTCGATCGCCGCCGCAAAATGCCGGTCACGATTCTGCTCAAGGCCATCGGCCTGAACCACGAGTCGATCCTGGCCAACTTCTTCGTCAACGACAACTTCCGTCTGATGGACAGCGGCGCCCAGATGGAGTTTGTGGCCGAGCGTCTGCGCGGTGAAGTAGCCCGTTTCGACGTCACGGACAAGAGTGGCAAAGTGGTCGTCGCCAAGGACAAGCGTGTGACTGTGCGTCACACCCGCGAACTCGAACAGTCCGGCACAACGCACATCAGCGTGCCGGAGGATTTCCTGATCGCTCGCGTCGTGGCGCGCAACATCGTGGACACCGACACTGGCGAAATCCTGGCCAAGGCGAATGAGGAACTGACGGAAGCCTTGCTCAAGAAATTGCGCTTGGCTGGCGTGCAGGACCTGCCCTGTATTTACACCAACGAACTGGACCAGGGTGCGTACATTTCGCAAACCCTGCGCAGCGACGAAACGGTAGATGAGTTTGCGGCACGCGTTGCCATCTACCGCATGATGCGCCCGGGCGAGCCGCCCACGGAAGATGCGGTGCAGGCGCTGTTCCAGCGTTTGTTCTACAACCCCGACACCTACGATCTGTCGCGTGTCGGGCGCATGAAGTTCAACGCCAAGATGGGTCGTGCCGAATCGACCGGCCCCATGGTTCTGACCAATGAGGACATCCTGGAGGTTGTCAAGATTCTGGTCGACCTGCGCAATGGTCGGGGCGAGGTGGACGATATCGACCACCTCGGCAACCGTCGCGTGCGTTGCGTCGGCGAGTTGGCCGAAAACCAGTACCGCACCGGTCTGGCACGGATTGAAAAAGCCGTTAAAGAGCGCCTCGGTCAAGCTGAGCAGGAGCCGCTCATGCCGCATGACCTGATCAACAGCAAGCCGATTTCGGCGGCCCTGAAAGAGTTCTTCGGCGCGTCGCAGTTGTCGCAGTTCATGGACCAGACCAATCCCCTGTCGGAGATCACCCACAAACGCCGCGTGTCGGCCCTTGGCCCAGGTGGTTTGACGCGCGAGCGCGCCGGCTTTGAGGTGCGTGACGTACACGTGACGCACTACGGTCGGGTCTGCCCGATTGAAACGCCTGAAGGCCCCAACATCGGCCTGATCAATTCACTGGCGCTGTACGCCCGTCTCAATGAGTATGGTTTCATTGAGACGCCCTATCGGCGCGTGGTGGACAGCAAGGTCACGCTGGAGATCGATTATTTGTCCGCCATTGAGGAAGGCAAATACGTTATCGCCCAGGCTAACGCAACACTTGACAAAGACGGCAAACTCACGGGCGAGCTGATCTCGGCGCGTGAAGCGGGCGAGTCAATTTTAGTCGGGGCCGAGCGGGTCCAGTACATGGATGTGTCGCCGGCACAAATTGTGTCGGTGGCCGCTTCGCTGGTGCCCTTCCTGGAGCACGACGATGCCAATCGCGCCTTGATGGGGGCGAACATGCAGCGTCAGGCGGTGCCTATTCTGCGTCCGGAAAAGGCCTTCGTCGGTACCGGTATCGAGCGTGTCTCGGCCATCGACTCCGGCACCGTGGTAACTGCCACCCGGGGTGGTGTGGTCGACTATGTGGATGCGACCCGGGTCGTGATTCGCGTCAACGACGCAGAAGCACAGGCCGGCGAAGTGGGTGTGGACATTTACAACCTCATCAAGTACCAGCGTTCCAACCAGAACACCAACATTCACCAGCGTCCGATTGTCAAAAAGGGTGACAAGCTGGCCAAGGGTGATGTGATTGCCGACGGCGCCTCCACTGACCTGGGCGAACTGGCCCTGGGCCAGAACATGCTGGTGGCGTTCATGCCCTGGAACGGCTACAACTTTGAAGATTCGATTTTGATCAGCGAGCGCGTGGTGGCAGAAGACCGCTACACCTCCATCCACATCGAAGAGCTGGTAGTGATGGCGCGTGACACCAAACTGGGGTCCGAAGAAATCACCCGCGACATCCCGAATTTGAGCGAGCAACAGCTCAATCGTCTGGACGAGTCCGGCATCATTTATGTCGGCGCCGAAGTTCAACCGGGTGATACGCTGGTCGGCAAGGTCACGCCCAAAGGCGAGACCACGTTGACGCCAGAAGAAAAACTGTTGCGCGCCATCTTTGGTGAAAAAGCCAGCGACGTGAAAGACACCTCACTGCGGGTCGATCAGGGCTCGCAAGGGACCGTGATCGATGTGCAAGTCTTCACCCGGGAAGGCATTGTGCGCGACAAGCGCGCCCAGCAGATCATCGATGACGAACTCAAGCGCTTCCGTCTTGATTTGAATGACCAGCTTCGCATTGTGGAAGCGGATGCGTTTGCCCGAATCGAGAAATTGTTAACCGGCAGACAAGCCAACGGAGGCCCGCAAAAGCTCGCCAAAGGCACAAAAATTGACAAGGCCTATTTGACTTCCGTGGAGAAATTCCACTGGTTCGATATTCGTCCCGCCGAAGATGACGTTGCCTCTCAACTCGAGAGCATCAAGAACTCGCTCGAGCAAACCCGTCACAGCTTTGATCTCGCCTTTGAAGAGAAGCGCAAGAAGCTGACCCAGGGTGACGAGTTGCCTGCCGGCGTGCTGAAGATGGTCAAGGTTTACCTGGCCGTCAAACGTCGGCTGCAACCGGGTGACAAGATGGCCGGCCGCCACGGCAACAAGGGTGTGGTTTCCAAGATCGTCCCAGTCGAAGACATGCCCTATATGGCCGATGGCACCCCCTGCGATATCGTGCTTAACCCGCTGGGCGTTCCGTCCCGGATGAACGTGGGCCAGGTGCTGGAAGTGCATCTGGGCTGGGCCGCCAAAGGCATTGGCCAGCGCATCGGTGACATGTTGCAGGCGGAGTCGAAACTTGCGGACTTGCGAAAGTTCCTCGAAGCCCTGTACAACGGTTCCGGGCGCAAGGAAAATTTGTCGAAGCTGAGCGACGCCGAAGTGCTTGAGATGGCGGACAACCTGAGCGGTGGTGCCACCTTTGCCACACCCGTGTTTGATGGTGCTTCCGAGGAGGAAATCCGCAGCATGCTCAAACTCGCTTACCCCGAGACAATAGTCAAGGCCAAGGGGTTGACAGCAGCACGCACGCAAGCCAATCTGTTTGATGGTCGCAGCGGCGACGCGTTCGAGCGTCCAACGACGATTGGCTACATGCATGTGCTCAAGCTCCACCATCTGGTGGACGACAAAATGCACGCCCGCTCGACCGGCCCCTACAGCCTCGTCACGCAGCAACCGCTGGGCGGCAAGGCGCAGTTTGGTGGTCAGCGTTTCGGCGAGATGGAGGTCTGGGCGCTCGAAGCCTACGGTGCGGCCTACACGCTACAGGAGATGCTCACAGTCAAATCAGACGACGTACAAGGCCGTACCAAGGTGTACGAGAGCATTGTCAAGGGTGAGCACTCGATCGAAGCCGGTATGCCGGAGTCGTTCAATGTGCTGGTCAAGGAAATTCGCTCGCTCGGTATTGATATCGAGCTGGAACGCGGCTAAACATGAGACTTTGTGGGACAGGCCGCTGCCTGAAACCTTGTGGGACAGACCGCAGTTACGCGAAGCGAACAAGCTCTGTCCCCAACATTTCAAGAAGCAAGCTCAGTCCTCAACTCTCCTGATATTTTGCGGGACAGACCAGGATGGCGCAGCAATCTGCTCTGTCCTCAACTGATTAAAAAGGAATTAGTGTCATGAAATCATTACTCGACCTGTTCAAGCAGTTCACGCCCGATGAGCACTTTAATGCCATCAAGATCGGCATGGCTTCGCCCGAGAAGATCCGTTCCTGGTCTTTCGGTGAAGTCAAAAAGCCGGAAACCATTAACTACCGTACCTTCAAGCCCGAGCGCGACGGCTTGTTTTGTGCCAAGATTTTTGGTCCTATCAAGGACTACGAATGCCTGTGCGGAAAATACAAGCGCCTCAAACACCGTGGCGTGATCTGCGAGAAGTGCGGCGTTGAAGTGACCCAGACCAAAGTGCGGCGCGAACGCATGGGCCACATCGACCTGGCAGCGCCTTGTGCGCACATCTGGTTCCTGAAGTCACTTCCCAGCCGCCTCGGTTTGGTGCTCGACATGACCCTGCGTGACATTGAACGTGTGCTGTACTTTGAAGCTTACGTGGTGACCGATCCGGGCATGACACCGCTGAAGAAATTCAGCATCATGTCGGAAGACGACTTTGATGCCAAGTTCAAGGAATATGGCGATGAGTTTCAGGCCAAGATGGGCGCCGAAGGCATCAAGGATTTGCTGCAAAGCATTGATATTGACGGATCGATCGAAAAGCTTCGCAACGACCCGACCGGCTCCGAGTTGAAGATCAAGAAAAACACCAAGCGGCTCAAGTTGCTTGAAGCGTTCAAAAAATCCGGCATCAAGCCGGCGTGGATGGTACTCGAGGTTTTGCCGGTATTGCCGCCGGACCTGCGGCCCCTGGTGCCGCTGGACGGTGGCCGTTTTGCCACCTCGGATCTGAACGACCTGTATCGCCGCGTCATCAACCGCAACAGCCGCCTGCGTCGACTGCTCGAGTTGAAGGCTCCGGAAATCATTGCCCGCAATGAAAAACGCATGCTGCAAGAAGCGGTCGATTCGCTGCTGGACAACGGTCGTCGCGGCAAGGCCATGACCGGCGCCAACAAGCGTGCGCTCAAGTCGCTGGCCGACATGATCAAAGGCAAGAGCGGGCGTTTCCGCCAGAACTTGCTGGGCAAGCGGGTTGACTACTCGGGTCGCTCCGTGATTGTGGTGGGCCCCACGCTCAAACTCCATCAGTGCGGCTTGCCCAAGCTGATGGCGCTTGAGTTGTTCAAGCCTTTCATCTTCGCACGCCTCGAAGTCATGGGCATTGCCACCACCATCAAGGCGGCCAAGAAGGAAGTCGAATCCGGTACGCCGGTGGTGTGGGACATTCTGGAAGAGGTGATCAGAGAGCACCCGGTGATGTTGAACCGTGCGCCTACGTTGCACCGCTTGGGCATTCAGGCCTTTGAGCCGATCCTGATCGAAGGCAAAGCGATTCAGCTCCATCCGCTGGTGTGCGCGGCGTTCAACGCCGACTTTGACGGTGACCAGATGGCGGTTCACGTGCCACTTTCGGTGGAAGCACAGGTGGAATGCCGCACCCTGATGCTGGCCTCCAATAACGTGCTCTTCCCGTCCAACGGCGAACCGTCAATTGTTCCGTCGCAAGACGTGGTGCTGGGTTTGTACTACACCACCCGCGACCGCATCAACGGCAAGGGCGAGGGTTTGATCTTTGCCGATACCGGTGAAGTGCAACGCGCCTTCGATGCCGGCGAGGTTGAATTGACTGCCCGCATTAATGTGCGGCTGACGGAGTACACCAAGAACAAAGAAACTGGCGAATTGGTGGCTTCGACCAAACTGTGGGAAACCACGGCCGGTCGTGCCTTGTTGTCAGAAATCTTGCCCAAGGGACTGCCGTTTTCGAACATCAACAAGGCACTGAAGAAAAAAGAAATATCGAAGCTCATCAACGTCTCGTTCCGTAAATGTGGCCTCAAAGAGACCGTGGTGTTTGCCGACAAGCTGCTGCAATATGGTTTCCGTCTTGCGACGAAGGCCGGCATCTCGATCTGCATTGATGACATGCTGGTGCCTACTGAAAAGCACGGCATCATCGAACGCGCTGAAAAAGAGGTCAAGGAAATCGGACAACAGTACACCTCCGGTCTGGTGACTTCCGGCGAACGCTACAACAAGGTGGTGGACATCTGGGGTAAGGCCGGAGATGAAGTGTCCAAGGTCATGATGGCCCAGCTGTCCAGGGAAATGGTCACTGACCGCCATGGCAAGCAGGTTCAGCAGGAGTCCTTCAATTCCATCTACATGATGGCTGACTCGGGTGCTCGTGGCTCAGCGGCCCAGATTCGTCAGGTGGCCGGCATGCGTGGCCTGATGGCCAAGCCTGACGGCTCCATCATCGAGACGCCGATCACCGCGAACTTCCGCGAAGGCTTGAACGTGCTGGAGTACTTTATCTCTACCCACGGTGCCCGAAAAGGTCTCGCGGACACTGCGTTGAAGACCGCCAACTCGGGTTACCTGACACGGCGTCTGGTCGATGTGACGCAGGATCTGGTGGTGACCGAACAGGACTGCGGCACGCACGGGGGTTACCTGATGCGTGCGATCGTCGAAGGCGGTGAAGTCATTGAATCCTTGCGCGATCGCATTTTGGGGCGTACGGCAGCCGATGACGTGCTGCATCCAGAGAACCGTTCCGTACTGGCCGCTGCCGGTGCCATGCTGGACGAAGACCTGATTGACGAACTTGAAGTCGCTGGGGTCGATGAAGTCAAAGTACGTACCGCACTGACTTGCGAAACCCGTTTTGGCATTTGCGCCAGATGCTACGGCCGCGATCTGGGCCGGGGTGGCCTGGTCAATGGCGGTGAAGCGGTCGGCGTGATTGCGGCGCAATCGATCGGCGAGCCCGGTACCCAGTTGACCATGCGCACCTTCCACATCGGTGGTGCCGCCTCACGTGCGGCCATAGCCTCCAGCGTGGAGGCCAAGTCCAACGGAAGTATTGGCTTCAACGTCACGATGCGCTATGTGACGAACGGCAAAAAGGAACTGGTGGTGATTTCCCGTTCCGGTGAAATCGTCATTCATGACGAGCACGGCCGTGAGCGCGAACGCCACAAGGTGCCTTATGGCGCCGTGCTGGCGGTCAAAGCAGACCAGACCATCAAGGCCGGCGCGATCCTTGCCAACTGGGATCCTTTGACCCGCCCCATCATCACCGAGTTCGCTGGCAAGGCCCATTTTGAGAATGTCGAAGAAGGCCTGACGGTGGCCAAACAGGTGGACGAAGTAACGGGCCTGTCCACCATGGTCGTCATCGACCCCAAACGCCGTGGTTCGGCCAAAGTGATCCGTCCGCAAGTCAAGTTGATTGACGCTTCCGGCAACGAGGTCAAAATTCCCGGCACCGACCATTCCGTGACCATCGGGTTCCCGATTGGCTCACTGGTCCAGGTGCGTGACGGTCAGGACGTGGGCCCGGGCGAGGTGCTGGCCCGGATTCCGATTGAAGGCCAGAAGACGCGCGATATCACCGGCGGTTTGCCACGTGTTGCCGAATTGTTCGAGGCCCGTTCGCCCAAGGACAAGGGTGTTCTGGCTGAAATGACGGGTACCGTGTCATTCGGTAAAGAGACCAAGGGCAAGATCCGTTTGCAGATCACCGACCCTGAAGGCGCAGTCTGGGAAGAACTCGTGCCCAAGGAGAAGAGCATCATCGTGCACGAAGGCCAGGTCGTCAATAAGGGCGAAAGCGTGGTGGACGGCCCCGCCGATCCGCAGGACATTTTGCGACTGCTCGGTTCGGAAGAGCTGGCCCGTTACATTGTTGACGAAGTGCAAGATGTTTACCGCTTGCAGGGTGTGAAGATCAACGACAAGCACATTGAAGTGATTGTTCGCCAGATGTTGCGTCGGGTGGTGGTTGAGAATGCTGGCGACTCCAGCTATATCAACGGCGAGCAGGTCGAACGCTCGGAGATGCTCAACACCAATGATGCATTGCGCGCCGAGGGCAAAATTGCGGCACGCTTCACCAATTTGTTGCTCGGTATTACCAAGGCATCGTTGTCAACCGACAGCTTCATCAGCGCGGCCTCGTTCCAGGAGACTACCCGTGTTCTGACAGAAGCCGCCATCATGGGCAAGCGCGATGAATTGCGTGGTTTGAAGGAAAACGTGATTGTCGGTCGACTGATTCCTGCCGGTACTGGGCTGGCTTATCACGAAGCCCGCAAAGTTCGCGAAAATATGGACGATACCGAGCGTCGCGCCATTGCCGAAGCTGAAGCCGCCGAACTTGCCGGTGCCACCGACGCCACGCAAACCGATGAAGGAGTGGTCACCGAGTAACACTCTCCCTGCTACTTAAAAGATGGCGCCTCAAGTCCTTTTATCAGGGCTTGAGGCGTTTTACATTGTTTGATGATGGACGCGAACGAACAAAAAATCCCGTTGTGGCGCCAGTTGCAGGCGACGGCCGCTGTTTTGCAGGGCATCCGTTCAGGCATGTCCGGAACGGATGCGCTGGACGCTGTTCCCGCCGATTTGCGGCCTGGCGTGCAGGCGCTGACATTTCACGTGCTGCGCTCACTTGGCCGCGCTGAAGCGCTGCGACAGTTGCTCGCGGGCCGGAGCCCGCCGCCGCCAGCCGACGCTCTGCTGTGCACGGCGCTGGCGCTGGCGTGGCGCGAGCAGGACGCCCCCTATGAGGTATTTACCCTTGTCAATCAGGCGGTGGAGGCGGCCAAGAGAAGTGCTGCTACCCAGCCACAGGCACGCTTTATCAATGCCTGCTTACGCCGTTTCTTGCGCGAACGCGACACCTTGGTGGCAATCACTGACCAACAACCGGTGGCGCGGTGGAACCATCCCCAATGGTGGATTGATCGACTCCAGAAAGAGCGACCAGGTGACTGGCAGGCAATTCTTGCAGCCAACAACCGCCATGCACCGATGACGCTGCGGGTTAACGCCAGACGGTCCGGCGTGTTGCCCTATTTACAGACGCTGATCGCAGCTGGTCTGAAAGCTATCGCGGCGGGCAACTGGGGCGTCACCCTGGAACAAGCCAGGCCCGTGCAGGACTTGCCAGGCTTTGCGCAGGGTGTTGTGTCGGTGCAGGACGGCGCCGCGCAGCTTGCTGCCCCCCTGCTGTTGTCCGGACTGGCCTCGGCGGGTCCGCTCCATGTGCTGGACGCCTGCGCCGCCCCGGGTGGCAAAACCGCGCACCTGCTGGAGATCGCGGATTGCAAAGTGACCGCGCTGGATGTTGACCCCGTGCGTTGTGAACGAATTCACCAAACCCTGCAACGGCTGGGGCTGCAAGCCCGGGTTCTGGTGGCTGATGCGGCTAAGCCTTCGGCCTGGTGGGACGGCCAGTTGTTTGACGCCATTTTGCTGGACGCGCCTTGCTCCGCCTCAGGCATTGTGCGACGTCACCCTGATGTGCGCTGGTTGCGGCGGGAGTCCGATATTGCCCAGCTTGTCGCAATTCAAGCCCGGCTGCTGAAGGCCTTGTGGCCATTGCTGAAGCCGGGTGGGCAACTGTTGTACTGTACCTGCTCTGTTTTCAGGGCCGAGGGTGCGGATCAGATACAAACGTTTCTTGCGCACAACACCCATGCTACCTTGCTCCCTTCGCCAGGGCATTTAATACCCCAGGGCGGGGCAAATAGCGACGGCGTCCCGGACAATCCAATCGGTGACCATGACGGCTTTTATTACGCATTGCTGGAAAAACGCGCGGCTTGACCTGATCGGGCTGCTGGCCTGTGCGTGTCTGGTGTGGGGCCACCCCGGGTCGGCGCGGGCGCAGTCCCCGGCGACAGAAATTCCCCTGTTGCGGTTTGAGCGCGCTGGCGAATCCGTTCTTCTCACCGCTACCGTCAAATTCGAATTGTCTGCAGCAGTTGAGGAGGCGCTACTCAAGGGTGTCGCCATGATTTTCGTGGCCGAAGCGGACGTGTTTCGCGAACGCTGGTACTGGACGAACAAGAAAGTGGCAAGCGCCGAGCGTCATATGCGGCTGGCCTATCAGCCGCTGACCCGCCGCTGGCGGCTGAACGTGGCCTCCGGCCTGATCACCCATGCCGGGCTGGGTGTGGCCCTCAGTCAGAACTTTGAGGCATTGCCCGACGCCTTGGCGGCCGTGCAACGGTTGTCGCGCTGGAAGATTGCCGATGCCCCGGAACTCGACCTTGAACAACGCCATCTCGTGGAGTTCCGTTTTCGTCTGGATATGTCTCAGTTGCCGCGTCCATTCCAGATTGGTACGCTGGGTCAGTCCGACTGGAACATCTCAGTCTCATCCCGCCAAGCCCTGGTATTGGAGAACGCAAAGTGAGCGGTACAGGCGCTGCGACCGCTGCAGCGGGCCGCTTTTCCCTGAGGAACTCCCGGGCCCTGCGCTGGACCGTGGGTGCCGGTCTGGCTGCCATGGTGGCGATCGGCCTGGTGCTGCTGTTCCTGCTGACGCAGGCCACCACGAACCGTGAAATGTATGAGCGCAATTACGCGCGACTCTTTGTGCTCAATGTGGTGGTTGCGAGTCTGCTGCTGGTCATCATTGTGTGGATTGCCTACCGGCTGTTGAGGCGGCTGCGTCAGGGCAAATTTGGCAGCCGCCTGCTGGTCAAACTGGCCGCAATTTTTGCGTTGGCAGGGTTTGCTCCGGGCGTCCTGATTTATGTGGTTTCCTACCAGTTCGTATCGCGCTCGATTGAAAGCTGGTTTGACGTCAAGGTTGAGGGGGCGCTGGATGCGGGCCTCAATCTCGGACGTGTCACGCTGGAAACCCTGTCCAACGAATTGGCCAGCAAGGCGCGTGCTTCAGCGTTACAACTGGCAGACACGCCCGATGTCAGTGCCGCCTTGCCGCTGGAGCGCGCCCGCGAGCAGTTGGCTGCGAGTGATCTGATGCTGTGGAGCGCCTCGGGGCAGTTGATTGCCGCAGCCGGCCAATCCCGCTACCAGCTCAATCCGGAACGGCCAAGCCAGCAGCAGTTCCGCAACGCGCGAGTGCAGAGGTCCGTCACCTGGATTGAGGGGCTGGATGACGCGGTGCCGGGCGCTGCGGGGAATGCACGTATCAAGGCGCTGGTTCTGGTCTCCAGCACCAGTTTGGGTTTGCTGGGTGAACCGCGTTTTCTGCTGGTGTCGAAAACATTGTCGCCAACGCTGGTAGCCAACGCGCTGGCCGTCACGGAAGCCAATCGTGAGTATCAAGAGCGGGCGCTGGCACGCGAGGGGCTTCGCCGCATGTACATCGGAACCTTGACGCTCAGTCTGTTTCTGGCGGTGTTTGGCGCCGTGCTGTTGGCGGTTGTACTCGGTAACCAGATTGCCCGCCCACTGCTATTGCTGGCCGACGGCGTGCGCCAGGTGGCGGCTGGAGATTTGACACCGAAAGCGTCCCTGCAAGGACGCGACGAGCTGGACGGCTTGACCCGTTCGTTTGCCGACATGACGCAACAACTGGCAGATGCCCGACAAGCGGTCCAGGCCAGTATGGAGCAGGTCAATGCGGCACGGGCCAATTTGCAGACAATTCTCGATAACCTCACGGCCGGGGTCATGGTGCTCGATGCGCAAGGCGTCATTTTGTCGGCCAATCCAGGCGCCACCCGCATTCTTCGGGTACCGCTGGCTGCCTGCGAGGGCCATCGCCTGGCAGAAATTGAGGGTCTTCAGTCGTTTGGAGAAAACGTCCAAGCTCAGTTTGATTCGCTTCTGGGAGAGCGCAGCGAACATGGCCTGGATCACTGGCAGCAATCCTTTGAGCTTGGGAACGCGGCCGCCGGGATGCTTGGCAGGCCGGCCGAGAGTGCTATAATTTTAGTAGCACGTGGCGCAGAACTACCGGGGTCTAGCAGGCTTTTGGTCTTTGATGACATTTCTGAAATTGTGTCCGCACAACGGGCCCAGGCGTGGGGTGAAGTCGCCCGACGATTGGCGCACGAGATCAAGAATCCGCTGACCCCCATCCAGTTGTCAGCCGAACGGCTGGAAATGAAGCTGTCGGGCAAGGTGGCGCCGCCTGAGCAGGCCCTGCTCACCAAGTCAGTCAAAACCATCGTCGATCAGGTCGACGCCATGAAGCGTCTTGTGAATGAATTCCGGGACTATGCAAGGCTGCCTGCGGCCGAACTCAAACCGGTTGATTTGAATGTCTTGGTATCAGAAGTATGGCACCTCTATGCCAGCGAAACCATGCCGGTGCAGATGGAACTTGATCCACGCAGCCCGCGCGTGCTGGGGGACGCCCAGCAGCTGCGCCAGGTGTTGCACAACCTGCTTCAGAACGCGCAGGATGCAACTGAAACTGCAGGCCATACCGACGCCGGGTACAGCGTGATTATCAAAACCCAGTGGCTTGAAACCGCCAGGCGAGTTCGCCTGAGTGTGCTTGACTGCGGCACAGGTTTTCCGGAACACATCCTCAAACGCGCGTTTGAACCCTACGTCACCACCAAAGCCAAGGGGACCGGTCTGGGATTGGCTGTCGTCAAAAAAATTGCCGACGAGCATGGCACCCGGGTGGACATTGCCAACCGTATCGTGGACGGTAAAGTGCTGGGCGCTCAAGTGTCGTTATCATTAGCCATAGAAAATGTCGTGCCGGGTTAGCCGGGCTGAATCGTTACAACATAGGCATACCCAAGGAACGCGCTAAATGGCAAACATATTGGTGGTAGACGACGAGCTTGGCATCCGCGACCTGTTATCGGAAATTCTGAACGACGAAGGGCATACCGTCGAAGTGGCTGAGAACGCGGCGCAAGCCCGTGCTGCCCGCTTGCGTGACCGACCCGATCTGGTGCTGCTCGATATCTGGATGCCGGACACCGATGGCGTGACGCTTCTCAAGGAGTGGTCAGCCACCGGTGCGCTCACCATGCCCGTCATCATGATGAGCGGTCATGCGACCATTGATACCGCTGTGGAGGCCACCAAGATTGGTGCGCTGGCATTCCTGGAGAAACCGATCACCCTGCAAAAGCTGCTCAAAGCAGTCGAGCAAGGGCTGGCGCGTGGCGCGATCCGCAGGCCAGCGGCACCTCTATTGGCGCCACCTGCCTTGCAGGGGGTGGACGTTGCCGTGGCGCTCGGGCAATCAGGCGCTGTCGCGGTAGAAGCGGGGCCTCAATCCCAACAAAGCTTCATGCTCGACAAACCCTTGCGCGAGTCCCGCGACGAGTTCGAGAAGGCCTACTTTGAGTACCACCTCGCCAAAGAAAATGGCTCCATGACACGGGTGGCGGAAAAAACGGGGCTTGAGAGAACACACCTCTATCGCAAGTTGAAGCAGTTGGGGGTTGATTTGACGCGCGGCAAGCGCAGCGCGGCTTGACTTTTGGGTCTCGATTACGGCAGAGTTGCTGCTATAATTTGCCGCTCAGGCCCGGTAGCTCAGTCGGTAGAGCAGAGGATTGAAAATCCTTGTGTCGGTGGTTCGATTCCGCCCCAGGCCACCAGTTAAGCCCTTATGGGATATAGAAAGTCTGCTATCTTTTTTGATTGTAGACTTTTTTACTTGAGTCCTTGTCCGGCTGATACCTGCGCTATGCCGCCACCAGTACCGAGTTTTGTACCGTGTAGCCAATCGTTTGCCAGAACTTGAAGTGCCGCGCAGGCGGCAGTGCACCACGACCCTTCGGCGTGCGGCGGAGAGTGCTCACGGCCAGCAACGCAGTCGTGTCGCTCACCCCGCCCACAGCGCAGCATTCCCCCCGGCAGCCATGGTGTTGACCGTGATTCGACGCACCTGCCCCGGCGCTGACCCTGTCAGGCAGGTCGGGAGCGCCCACCAAAAATGGCAGTACCCACCCGCACCAGGGTGCTGCCGGCCTGGATCGCCGCCTCCAGATCGGCACTCATGCCGATCGACAAGGTATCGAGTGCCAGACCTGCTGCATTCATGGCATCAAATAGGGCTTTGACCTCCGCAAAAAGGGCACATGCAGCTAGAAAATCAGGGGCGGGCTCGGGGATGCTCATCACGCCCCGCAATCGCAGCCGTGGCAAAGTGGCCACCTGTTGCGCCAACGCCAACGCCTCCTGCGGCCGCAGGCCCGACTTGGTGGCGCCCCCATCCACGTTGACTTGAAGGCAAACCTGTAGCGGCGCCAGGTCGGGCGGGCGCTGCTCGCTCAGACGCTGCGCCGTCTTGAGTCGATCGACCGTGTGAACCCAGTCAAAGTGCTGTGCCACCAGACGCGTCTTGTTGCTCTGGACCGGGCCGATGCAGTGCCACTGAAGGGGCGGACCGGATGGCGGGGACAGGTGGCGCAGCTGGGTGATTTTTTGCACCGCTTCCTGGATGTAGTTCTCGCCAAACGCGGTTTGTCCGGCAGCCCAAGCTGCTGCCACGGCCTGCGGGCCAAAGGTCTTGGAGACCGCCAGCAAGGTGACTTCGCTCGTCTCGCGGCCGGCGGCACGGCACGCCGCTGCCATGCGTGCGCGAACGGTTTGTAGATTGGTTTCAATCATGGTCATAATTGACCCAAGCGTAACAAACGACAAGGGACTTCGTGGACATTACCCAACTACTGGCCTTCAGCGTCAAGAACAAGGCCTCTGACCTGCATCTCTCGGCCGGTCTTCCGCCCATGATTCGCGTGCACGGCGATGTGCGGCGCATCAACGTCGAGTCGCTGGACCACAAGGCCGTGCATGCCATGGTATACGACATCATGAACGACACGCAACGCAAGACCTTCGAAGAGTTCCTGGAGATCGACTTTTCGTTCGAAATTGAGGGACTGGCGCGGTTCCGGGTCAACGCCTTCAACCACCAACGAGGTGCCGGGGCGGTATTCCGCACCATTCCCAGCAAGATCCTGACGCTGGAACAATTGAATACACCTAAAATTTTTGCCGATCTGGCCCTCAAGCCCCGCGGCATGGTGCTGGTGACCGGCCCCACCGGCTCTGGCAAATCGACCACGCTGGCCGCCATGGTCAACTTTCTCAACGAGACCGAGTTCGGCCACATCCTGACCGTGGAAGACCCGATCGAGTTTGTGCATGAATCCAAGAAATGCCTGGTCAACCAGCGCGAGGTCGGGCCACACACCCTGAGTTTTGCCGCCGCCCTGCGCTCCGCCCTGCGGGAAGACCCGGATGCCATTCTGGTGGGCGAGATGCGCGACCTGGAAACCATCCGCCTGGCCATGACGGCCGCTGAAACCGGCCACTTGGTGTTTGGCACGCTGCACACCTCGAGCGCGGCCAAAACCATTGACCGGATCATTGACGTTTTTCCGGGAGAGGAAAAAGAAATGATCCGCGCCATGTTGTCCGAATCTCTGCAGGCCGTGATCTCACAGACCCTGTGCAAAACCAGAGACGGCCAGAGCCGGGTGGCGGCGTTCGAAATCATGCTCGGCACCAGCGCCATCCGTAACCTGATCCGCGAGGCCAAGGTGGCCCAGATGTACTCCAGCATCCAGACCGGCAACAGCGTGGGCATGCAAACGCTTGACCAGAACCTGGCCGATCTGGTCAAACGCAACATCATTAGCCCGGCTGAAGCCCGCAGCAAAGCCAAGATTCCCGAGAACTTCCCCGGCTGAGCGCAAGTCAACTGATCCCTGCCAACCTATTGGAGTACGCATTGGAACGCGATCAAGCCACCAAATTCATCAACGACCTGCTCAAACTGATGGTCAGTCGCAGCGGCAGTGATTTGTTCATCACGGCCGACTTTCCGCCGGCCGTCAAAGTTGACGGCAAGATCACCAAGGTATCGCCGCAGCCGCTCAACGCGGCTCACACACTGGCGCTGACACGCTCGGTCATGAACGACAAGCAGGTGGCCGAGTTTGAACGCACCAAAGAGTGCAACTTTGCGATCTCGCCACCGGGCGTGGGGCGCTTTCGCGTCAACGCCTTTGTCCAGCAGGGTAAGGTCGGCATGGTGTTGCGGGTCATTCCGCTGAGCTTGCCCAGCATTGATAGTCTGGGCATGCCGCAGATACTCAAAGAGGTGGCGCTGGCCAAGCGCGGCCTGTGCATTCTGGTAGGTGCCACCAGCTCAGGCAAATCAACCACACTGGCGGCGATGGTGGACTGGCGCAATGAGAACTCTTTCGGGCACATCATCACCATCGAGGACCCGATCGAGTTTGTGCACGCGCATAAAAACTGCGTGGTGACACAGCGTGAGGTCGGACTCGACACCGACAGCTGGGGCGTCGCCTTGAAAAACACCCTGCGCCAGGCCCCGGATGTGATTTTGATGGGTGAAATTCGCGACCGCGAAACCATGGAGCATGCAGTGGCCTTTTCCGAAACCGGGCATTTGTGTCTGGCCACCCTGCACGCCAACAGCGCCAACCAGGCACTGGACCGCATCATCAACTTCTTTCCTGAAGAGCGGCGCTCGCAACTTCTCATGGACTTGTCGCTCAACATCAAGGCCTTGGTGTCGCAGCGGCTGATCCCCAAGCAAGACGGCAAGGGCCGCGTCGCGGTGGTCGAGATCATGCTCAACACACCCCTGATCTCCGACCTGATTTTCAAGGGCGAAGTCACCGAGATCAAGGAGATCATGAAGAAAAGCCGTAACCTGGGCATGCAAACCTTTGACCAGGCCCTGTTCGACGCCTACGAGGCCAACCTGATCACCTACGAAGACGCCCTGCGCAACGCAGATTCACTCAATGACCTGCGCCTGCAGATCAAACTCAACAGCCAGCGCGGAAAGTCACAGGACCTGAGCGCCGGCACCGAAAATTTTTCCATCGTATGAACAACATGGACAGCATCAAGCCCAAAACTTACGCACCCGCGCCCGCGCGTCAAGTCGCCTTTCTGGGTCTGGGCGTGATGGGCTACCCCATGGCGGGGCACCTGGCACGGGCCGGACACAAGGTCACCGTGTACAACCGTACGGCTACCAAATCAGTTTCATGGTGCAAAGAGTTTGCTGGAGCGGACACCCCAAAACATGCACAAACACCACGGCTTGCAGCGCAACAGGCTGAACTCGTTTTTTGCTGCGTCGGCAACGACGATGACTTGCGCAGCGTCACCCTGGGCGCCGATGGTGCCTTTGCCGGCATGAAGCCGGGCGCGGTATTTGTGGATCACACCACCGCCTCGGCCAGCGTGGCACGCGAGTTGTACCGGGCCGCAAAAAACCTGGGGCTGCAGTTTGTCGACGCCCCGGTGTCGGGCGGCCAGGCCGGTGCGCAAAACGGCATGCTGACCGTGATGTGCGGTGGTGACAGGGCAGCTTTTGACGCAGCGCAACCGGTGGCTATGGCTTTTTCCAGGGCCGTCACGCTGCTGGGCGAGAGTGGTGCGGGCCAACTGGCCAAGATGGTGAACCAGATTTGCATCGCCGGCCTGGTGCAGGCCTTAAGCGAAGCCATTGCCTTTGGCCGGCAGGCCGGGCTGGACATGGTGCAGGTGCTCGACGTTTTGTCCAAGGGCGCAGCGCAAAGCTGGCAGCTCGACAACCGTGGCAAAACCATGGTCGCCGACCAGTTTGATTTTGGCTTTACCGTGGACTGGATGCGCAAGGACCTGGGGCTGGTGCTTCAGGAGGCCCAGCGCAACGGAGCGCGTCTGCCGGTGACGGCACTGGTGGACCAGTTTTACGCCGATGTGCAGCACATGGGCGGCCGGGGTTGGGACGCCTCCAGCCTGATCAAACGGCTGCGGTAATCGCCCCCACGCTTAATTGTTACGCGACACGGCTATTTTTTGGCTTCGGCGGCGCTCGTCTTGGGCGGCATGCCCTGCAATTCTTCTTCGCTGATGATTTCCAGCACACGCACCACTTTCTGGACACCCGGGATGCTGCGGGCGATGTCGGTGGCCCGATTCGCCTCGCGCTGGGTCACCCGCCCCATCAAATAGGTGGTGCCCCGCTCAGTCACCACTTTGAAGGAGTTGGAAAAAATATCTTTGGCATCCACCATACTGGCCCTGACCCTGCCCGTCACCAGCGCATCTGACGAGCGCTGGGTCAGTGTGGTGTTGCCCATAATGCCAATTTCATTGACGATGGAGCGCACATTCGGAGCCTTTGATAGCACCTGTTCCGCCAGTTGTTTGTCCTGTGCGCTGGGTACCTCACCCGTCAAAAGGACTTGGCGGTTGTAGCTGGTGATGTTGACGTGAACGCGTTCGCCCAGGTTCTCGCGGATGCCACTGGCGGCGCGCAGCTCAATACCCTCGTCATCAATCTGTGTGCCCGTGGTACGGCGGTCGGTTGCCATCAGTGCGCCCATCATGGCGCCGCCCAACAGGATGGGCGCACAAGCGCCGAGGCCACCGCCCACACAGGCCGACAGTGCCAGGATAGTGAGGAGTTTTTGCGTTGCAGATTTCATGTTGAACCTTCCGGGTCTCCGAGTAACTGGGCATCCACAGCGTCACAAATACAGTGCAGGGCCAGAATATGGACCTCCTGAATGCGCGCCGTGCGGTCATGGGGCACACAGATGTGCACATCCGTATCGCGCAGGGCGTGGGTCATCTTGCCACCACCGCGCCCGCTTAAGGCCACCACCACCATCTCGCGCTCGTGGGCGGCATCAATGGCCGCCAGCACATTGGCCGAATTGCCGCTGGTGGAAATGGCCAGCAGCACGTCGCCCAGCGACCCCAGCGCGCGCACCTGGCGCGAAAAAATGACGCTGAAGTCGTAGTCGTTGGCAAGCGCCGTGATGAGGGAGCTGTCGGTAGTGAGCGCAAGGGCTGCGAGCTCAGGCCGCTCACGCTCAAAGCGCCCGACAAACTCGGCGGCGAAATGCTGCGCATCAGCGGCTGAGCCGCCGTTGCCACAGGCCAGCACTTTGCCACCGCTGGTGACACAGGCCAGCATCGCCTGCACGGCCGCCGCAATCGGTTTGCTCAAAACCTGCGCCGCCTGGTACTTCAGGTCGGCACTGTCAATAAAGTGTTGTTGAATACGTTGCTCAAGCATGGGCTGATGATACCCGGCTCAGCGCGCATCAAACGCCGCCTGCAACCATTGAATGCCGCCAGGCTCGACCAACACCACATCAAACCGGCAGGGCGGCGGCTCGCGCAGGCGCATCAGGTAAAGGCGCGCCGCAAAAACAATGCGCCGCTGCTTGAGCGCACTGACACTGGCAGCCGCCCCGCCGTGGCTGGCACTCTTGCGTTGGCGCACTTCCACAAACACCGTGGTGCCATCCGGCGCATGCATGATCAGGTCAATTTCTCCGCCACCGCGCCCCGGCGTCCGATAATTGCGCTCCAGAAGACGTAAATTAGCCTGCTGCAGGTAGTGCAGCGCGGCATCTTCGGCCGCATCACCCAACTGCTTGGTCGTGCTGACCTTGGCCTTGATTTGAGGGAATACCATTGACTGCTACTTATGCCTCTGCCTTGCGTGCCGCGTTTGAGGCGGCGGGTGCGCAGCATTATCCGCCCGGCGCGCTCTACGTGGTGGCCACGCCCATCGGCAACCTGGCCGACATCACGCTGCGCGCGCTGCATGTGCTCAATCTCGCCGAGACCATCGCCTGTGAGGACACGCGCCATACCCAGGCCTTGTTACGTGCCTATGGCATCGACAAGTCTGCCGCGCAACTGCTCGCCGTGCACCAGCACAACGAGGCGCAGGCGGCGCAGACTGTGATTGAGCGGCTGCGCCAGGGTCAGCGCGTGGCCTACGCCAGCGACGCCGGCACCCCGGCCATCAGCGACCCCGGCGCGCGGCTGGTGGCCGCCGTGCGGACCGAGTCCTTGCCGGTGATTCCACTGCCGGGTGCCAGCAGCGTGACCGCCGCCCTCAGCGTGGCCGGCCTCGCCATGGATGACGCGCCGCAGGGTGCGTTTGTTTTCGTCGGTTTCCTGTCCTCTAAAGCCACCGAACGCGCCACCGCCATCGCGGCGCTCGGGCGTGAAGCACGGGCCGTGGTGATGCTGGAGGCACCGCACCGGATTGAAGCGCTGGCCGCAGCCCTGGCTACTTTGGGCACCCGACGGATCACCATCGGACGTGAGCTGACCAAACAATTCGAGGAAATTGCCAGCGTCGAAGCGCGCACTTTTGCGGACTGGCTGCGCGCTGAGCCGAACCGTTGCCGGGGTGAGTTTGTGCTGGTGCTGCATCCGGCGGCGGTGACCGTCGAAGCCGGCAACGAGCTGCGCATTCTGAAACTTCTGTTGGTCGAGCTGCCCTTGAAAACCGCCGTCAAACTGACGGCCGAGATCACAGGCGCCGCGCGCAACACCTTGTACGACGCGGCACTGGCGCTGAAAAAGGATGGCGCCAGCAGTTGACCGGGCGAGGTGTCTGCGTCCGCAGAGGGCTACATCTTGCGGTCATGCAGCGCGCCGCCGCTCAGGTCCACCATCTCGGGTTTGATCTCGGCATAACGCAACAGCTTGCCGCCCCATTGCGCGGCGAACTTTTTAGCATCAAGCTCCTGCGCAAAGCTGGCGATGGTCGGCCCCATCGATCCGTGGCGCTTGCTGCCCAGTACGTAGAAACCGCTGCTGGCGTCCATCCAGTACCCGCGCGGCTGCTCCCAGTCGGCCTGGCCCATGTCTTGCACGTACACCGCCAGCACCTGGCGCACCTGCTCGGGCCGCAGCAGCGTGTTGAACAGCTCCACCGTGTCGCAAAAGAACACCGGCGCGGCAGCACCGGCGTAGTGGATCTGCGCCTTGGGGCCGGGGTAGTCGGCCAGCAGCATGCCGTCGAGTTCGCACGCGGTGGCCGCGCCGATCTCCACCGGCACCAGCGCCCGGGCATCGCCCGCTCGGTCGCCGCAAGCGGCCAGGCCGCCCAGGGCAGCTAGCGAGGCCAGCACGGCCAGGCCCAGCAATTGGCGGCGCTCGCCGCAGGCAGCGCCGGTAGCGGCATGGCGGCGGCAGGAACAGGTATAGCTCATGATTTAAATCTCCAGCGGGCCAGCGCAAGCGGCAGCACAATCCAGGCCAGCATAACCAAGCCCATCAGCCAGGGCTTGGCCAAGGCGGGCGGCACGATGCTGGCCAGGCCATACAGGGTGCGCACATCCTCGAGAGAAAACACATTGAGGATGCGAAACACATCGGCCGGATTGAGCAGCAGCGCATAGGCGAAAGCGTCGCCACCGTAGCTGCCACCCGTAGCCACCAGCCCCCCCAGCAGCAGCAGGTCAAACACCAGCACAAAGAAGAACCACAGCGTGATCGCCAGGCCCGAGGCGCGGGTGCGCTCGCGCGCAATCACCGACACCAGCACCGCCAGGCTCAGGAACGCCAGGCCCAGCAGTACCGAGCTGACCATAAAGCCCAGGTAGTGATACAGCCCGGCCCAGTTGAACTGCTTGAACAACAGCAATGCCACCAGGCCAAAACCAGCCAGCGTGGAGAGCGTGAGCGCCGCCGCCAAGCCCAGGTACTTGCCCAGCAGCAGCTCCAGCCGCGTGATGGGCAGCGCCAGCAGCAGGTCCAGCGAGCCGCGCTCGCGCTCGCCCACCACGGCGTCAAAGCCCAGCAGCAAGGCGATCAGCGGAATCAGGTAGATCACCAGGCTGACCAGGCTGGCGATCGTGAATTCGATTGATCGCAGACCCAACTGGCCCTGTTGGGCGCCGCCGAAGTAAGCAATCACCAGCGAGAATACCGTGAACACCAGGGCCACCACCAGCACCCAGCGGTTGCGCAGGCGGTCGCGAAACTCCTTCGCGGCCAAAGTCAGAATTTGTCGCCATTCCATTGTTTCACCTCAATCCGCAAACCCAAAGAACACATCTTCCAGCGAGGGCTCGTGGATGTTCAAGTCCAGTAACCTGGCACCCAGACCGGTGAGCGCGCCCAACACCGCCATCTTGGCCGCACGCGGGCAGCTCACGCGCAGCCCTTCGTCCGTGACCCCACAGATCACCCCCGTCAGAGAGAGAGAGCTAAGCGCCTGCTGCGCCAGCGCCGCGCCCCCCGGTGCCAGACGCAGCGCCAGACTCAGCGGCAGCTGCATCTGATCGCGCAAGTCCTGCACGCTGCCCAGGGCTTGAATTTTGCCAGCCGCCATGATGGCGAGGCGGTCCACCCGCTCCTGCAGCTCGGCCAGGACGTGCGAGGTGATGATGATGGTCACGCCGGTGTCACGCAATCCGCGCAGCATGGTGTAGAAGTCGCGTATGGCCTGCGGGTCCAGGCCGTTGGTGGGCTCGTCCAGGAACAGCACGCGCGGTGCACCCAGCAGGGCCTGGGCCAAACCTAGGCGCTGGCGCATGCCCTTGGAATACTCCCGCAGCGGCCGCGTCGCTGCCTGCCCCAAGCCGACGCGCGCCAGCATGGGCGCACATTGCGAACTGGGTGCGCCCTTGAGCCGGGCAAAGAAACGCAGCGTTTCCAGGCCGCTCAAGTTGTCGTACAGCACCACGTCCTCGGGCAGATAGCCGAGGTGGCGACGAGCGGCACGAAAGTCGCGTCCGCGCACCGATACGCCATCAATCAGGATCTCCCCCGCGCTGGGCGCTATCAGCCCCAGCATCATCTTGAAGAGTGTGCTTTTGCCGGCACCATTGCGTCCGATCAGACCAAAGATCTCGCCACGCTGCACGCTCAGGTCGACGCCGTCCACCGCATGCACGGTGCCATAGTGTTTGGCGACGCCGCGCGCTTGAATCGCGGGGCCTTCAGCGGCCGGGGATTTACTGACCAGGATAGTGCTTGTCACGCCACTGCCTCCCTTGTGGGTTGTTCGCTTGCATGCGTGGCTTGGGGTCCACCACGCTGGGCACGCGCAGCAGCGGGAATTGCTGGCCCACCAGACGCAGTGCCTGCACTGCGGGGCTGGCCAGCAGCAGCTTGATACTGGGGTAGCGCCAGGTCAGGCGGTCCACCAGGTCGCTGGCCTCGTAGGGTACATCGCCGATGCCGTTGCCGTCGCGGTCCCAGCCCAGGTAGTTGCTCCAGTGGTTGCCGCTTTGGGCACCCCAGACCTCATCGCGCGCGCCGACATAGCGCACCTGCTCACGGTTACTGATGAAGTCATTGCCTTCCACCGCGTTGCGGGTGGAGCCGGCCGCCAGGTGCACGCCCACCTGATTGTCCACCACCAGGTTGTTCCTCAGCGTGGCGTACTCCACGTCGTAGATGAAAAATCCCCGCGCGTTGCCCGCCACCACGTTGTTCTCAATCACCGAGTCCTGCAGGGTGCGCAGCATGATGCCGTGGTCGGAGTTGCCCCAGGCGCGGTTGTTGCGCACCACCTGGTCGCGCACCTCCATCAGCGCCAGGCCACCGCGGTTGTAGTAGCTGTCGTTGTCCTCCCACAGGTTATGGTAAGAATTCATGTAGTGCGTGCCGTAGCGGCTGTGGTGCAGCTTGTTGCCCCTGAAGATGGCCTGGTGCGACACGTCCACATAGAGCGCGTCGCGCACGAAACTGATGTTGTTGCCGATGATGCGCGCGCCCGTGGTGTTGTAGAGTTGAATGCCGTTGCCGCGCTGCGAGGAGTTGTACTCGCGCTTGCCGGTGATGAGGTTGCCCTCGATCACCACATCGTTGGCTTTTTCTATCCACAGGCCGAACAGGTTGTAGGTCAGGTCGCAGCGCCGCACCACGGCGCGATGTGCGCCGGGGCGGATGTAGATGCCGGCGTTCTGGTCCTTCAGGCTGTCGCCCGAGTCGCGCACGATCAGGCCCTCGATCGTTACATCGCTCGCCGTCACGCGCACGGTGTCGCCTTGCAGCGCGCCGCTCAGCGTGGGGCGGTTGATGCCGCGCAGCGTGAGCGGTTTGTCGATGACGAAGTTGCCCTGGTAGAACCCGCGCTCGATTTCCAGCACGTCGCCCGGCTGGGCAGCGCTGATGGCCTGCTGCAGCGACGCGCCGGGCTTGACGCGCAGCGTGGCGGCTTGCGCGCTGGTCAGCAAGGCCGCCAGCAGCAGAATCGGTAGAGGCCTCATATCGTCTTAGCCTAACAGAAGCCCCAGGGTTTTCAGGCCCAGGAACAACGCCGCACCTATCAGCAGGTTCTTGAAGCCCACATAGCTGAGCATGTCCATCACGCTGGCGTGGCGGTAGTTGGCCTGCCACCAGGGGCCGTCCTTCACATAGCGGCGGCCCGACAGGCGTATCAATACCTCGTACACGCTCCAGCCTACCCACCAGCCGATGATGGTGCCCGAGGAGAGGCGCCCACTTGCTGCCAGCACCCAGGCCAGACTGGCCGCGAGGGCCAGCGAGAAACCGGCGATTTGCAGCGCGCGCTGCGAGGCCCAGCCCTCGGCGCTCCAGGGCCACAGGTGGTCGCGCAGCTCCAGCCACAGCCACTTCAAACCCCGCGCTCCCGACATATGCGACGGGGCAACCGGGTCGGTTGGCATGCGCGGGTCCGGTCCCACGCTGGGCCTGGCTTCCATCGGGACGGCATGGATCGGAATGAAGTAGCCGTCGCGACCGATCAGCGTGATCTCCAGTCCGTCGCGCTCGCGCCGCTTGCGTTCCTTGGCCAGCGGCGGGCAGCCCTTCACATCGGTGTACAGCACCAGACAATCCAGGCAGTGCAGGCATTCACGATGGTCGATGCGACCGGCGGCATCAATCGCCAGCGAGCCGCAGCCCACTGCGCAGGCCTTGCAACTGTTGCAGTCCTGCTTGCGCGGCAGGCCAAACCAGCGAAAGGTACTGGGCATGGCCAACGCTGCGCCCAGCGGGCAGATGTATTTGCAATAAGGCCGCTCAATGAAGATCGACAAACCCAGAATCGCGCCCACAAACAGGCCATACGGCCAGGCGCGGTTGCCGATGCCCACCAGGAAGGTGGTCTTGAAGGGCTCGACCTCGGCCAGAATTTCCGCCAAACCCAGGGAGAACACCGACACCGTCAGCAGGCCGAAGAACACGGCGTACTTGAGCCACTTCAGGCGGTCATGCCAGACCCGCGGCAAATGGCCCTGAAAACGCTTCAGACCGACCCACCCGCCGAGCTTGTACATGGCCTCGGACAAGGAACCGAACGGACACATCCAGCCGCAGAACAGGCCGCGCCCGAACAGAAACACGGTGAGGATGATGAAAATCCAGAACAGGAAGATGAAGGGGTCCGACAGGAACAGCGACCAGGTCCACTGGAACAGCAGCGTGTGCAGCCAGGTCAGCACCTGGGTGATGGAGGGTTGCGCCAGGGCGCCAAAGCCGACGAACACAATGCTGATGGCCCAGGCGCTGTACTTGAACGCGTTGATCGGCCATTTGTTCTTGTGCGTGGACCGGCGCGTGAGCTTTTCCCGCAGCGCATACACCACGGTCACCATGATCAGCAGCACGGCGAACAGGGCAATCTCCACGGCGCGCGATTTCCACACCTGCACCCAGGGCGCGGCGGCTTCCTCAAGCTCGGGCCGGCCGCCTTGCAACAGCTCGGGGTCAAGCCAGTAATGGGCACTGAAGTTGGCGAAGCTGCGCGTGCCGGTGGCGCGATCCACGCGGTTGCCGAGGAACGACAGCTTCCAGGGATAGGCCGCCGAGAAGGACTTGGAACGGATCACGAAAATAGCCGATTCGGTAAAGGTCGGCGCCCCTGCAGCAGCCAGACCGTAGAGGTTCAAATAGTCGAGGTCGCGGAAGGTGAATGAATCAGCCCCTTGCCGGACCTGCACGCGATCGTAGAGACCACCGCGCACAAAGCCCGAGCCCTTGAATGATTCGACACCCGCCGTGCGGATGATGAAGAAGGCGTGTTCGCCCTCCTTGAGCTGCAGGCGCAGATTGTTCCAACTATTTTCCCCCAGCAGGCTGGCGCCGATGTCGGGGTGATTGAGATCGCCAAACCACAGCTCGATGAAGGGTTCGGTGCCGCGTTCCATGCCAACTTGCTCGGGTTTGACCAGCAGCCGCTGTACGCTGCCCTGTTTGACCAGCTGCGTCCAACTGAGGCGCTGGCCACTCACCCCATAGCGCGCCGGCTCGCGCACCGTCGGCGCGAGGATGCCAACCTGGCGCGCCACGGCGGCGCCCGAGGTCATCATCACCTGGTTTTGCACGATCACAGTGACGGTGGCGCCCGAGATCGCGTCCACCCCCAGCACGCCCTCGTCGGGGCGCGACTGGCCAACCTCAATCTTGTCAGCCACCGATTTGCCGAGGTACTGGTCGTTGAATTTGATCAACGCCGATTCAGGAATGCCCAAAAGCAGGATCGGCTCGGAATGCTTGAGCACTTTCACGCCCACGAAGCGGCCTGTGAGGTCCATCCCGATCAGCGTGACCACCGGCTTGCCCGAGTAGGCGGGCGTGTCGGTGATGTCAGTGGACAGCATCACATAGCCCAGCAGTTTTTTATGGCCCGCTTCGGGCTCGCCATAGGCTTGCACATAGGGCGGCTGGCCGACGCGCTCGGAGAAGCTCCTGGCGCCGGGAAACACCTCGGCGCAAGGCACCAGGGCACACATGTCCCTGGCGGTATTGAGTTCGGGCGGCAGCGCCGCTTCAAAGGCGCCAGCACGTGCGCTGCCGGCGCACAGGGCGAGCAGCAAAAAAAACGCAGCCAGGCAGCCGACTACCCTGGCTGCCAACTGTTGGCATCCCAAATACATAGCCCATCCTTGAAGAACAAGCGCCGCCTGCTGGCGGCGCTCGCGCGGTAGCGGCGGAGCCCAAGCCCGCACACCACCAAGGTCAACCCGTCAAATTACGCTTCGACGATCATACGTGTGCGCATCTCCAGGTGCAGCGCATGGCAGAAGTGGGTGCAGTAGCACCAGAACACGCCGGGTTTGTCGGCCACGAAGCTGACCGAGGCAGTCTCCAGCGGATTGACAATGAAGTTGACGTTGTAGTTGGGGATGGCAAAGCCGTGCGCCAGGTCCGCAATTTTGTCCAGGTTGGTCAGGATCAGCGTGACCTCGTCGCCCTTCTTGAGCTTGAACTCGCGCAAGGAGAAGGCCGGGGCTTGCGAGGTCAGCTTGACCGTCACCTTCTTGCCGTTGCGGAACACGCCGGATTCCTTGGGATCCTTGACCGCGAGCGGGAACTCATCGAGCGCATAGACCTGTTTCGGGCGCAGCAGATCGCGCTTGAAGATGATGAAGTCATGCGGCTCACCGCGCACCGGGTGGTCCGCCATCAGCACCATTTTTTCGCCCGAAATGTCGATCATCTGCTCGTTCTCCGGGTGCAGCGGACCGACCGGCAGGAAGCGGTCCTTGGAGAACTTGCAACCCACCGCCAAGTACTTGCCGTCGGCCGCTTTGGTCTCGGATTGCGAGGCATTCAAGTGGCCCGGCTGGTAGTGCACATCAATGCGATCAACCACGTATTTGGCGCTTTTATCACCCTTGTGGAACTTGATGGCGGCTTCCACATTCCACTTCACCACCTGGCTGTCCAGGAACAGCGTGGTGTAGGCATTGCCGCGGCCGTCAAAAGCGGTATGCAGAGGGCCCAGGCCCAGTTCAACCTCGGCGACGATGGCTGCGTCCAGCTTCTCCAGCTTGCCTTCGAACCAGTCCAGCACCTTGGCCAGTTCGATCACGGAGCCGGTGGGCGAGAGCTTGCCGGCGCAGATGAAGTACTTGCCATCGGGGCTGGCGTTGACGCCGTGCGGGTTTTTCGGCATCGATACATAGGCGGTGAGCGCGGTCTTGGGGTCCTTGTTTGACGCCCGCGTGCCGTCCACCACCGGCACCTTGGAGCTGCCAATGGTCTTGAACTGGCCGGCCTTGACGGCGGCCTCGATGCGCGCCACGTTGAAGAACAGGCAGGCGTCGCGCTCGGCGGACATCATGTCTTCGTACTTGGCGCCCATCTCGGTGTTGTACTGGTTGACCGCAGCCAGCTTGCCGTCATACGAAGTGGCGGTCAGATCACAGTTGCCGTCGATCAGCACCTGCCAGCGCACTTCCATGCTCTCGGCGTCCACGCAGGTGAACAGCGAACGGTACTTGCTGGCGTCTTCGGAGCCGGTGTTGGGCAGCGGGATGGAGAACTCGCCGCCGCAGAACACGCGCGTGGTGTAGTTGATCTTCTCGTCCACCGGATCGCGCTTGTCGGGGAAGATGCCGTGAAAGCCCTGCACATTGGGCAGCTCGGTGATCTTGTCGCAAACGAAATAGTCCAGGCGGATGCGCGCGATGCGGCTGTTGATCTTGTCGTTGATCCAGGCGTAGCGGCCATCGTAATTGCCATCCTTGTAAGAGGCGTGGGTGTGGTGAGTGTCGGCCACGGTGTACTTCAGGCTGCCGTCGGCCTTGGTACCCATGATCTTCTTGGATTCATTGGTGATGCCCCAGCCCACCAGCGCATCCGGCACGAAGCAGGGGATGCGGGTGATCTCGCGGCCCGAGGGCAGGCCCAGCACACGCATGTCGCCGGTATGGCCGCCGCTCCACAGGCCGTAGTAGGTGTCGAGTTCGCCTGGCTTGAGGTGGGAGGCATTGGCGCCGACGAGGCCACCCGCAGCGGGCGCCGATGCCGCCGACGCAGCGGCACTGGTCGGCTTGTCGGTACAGGCCGCCACGCCGACCGTCAGGCCCGCTAGCGCGGCGGTGTTGATGAATGTGCGGCGTCCGATACTCGCCTCTGCAGTGGGTTTTGGCTGTTTGTCTTGGCTCATGATGAGATCCTTGTTGAATGGCTCTGTCCGACGACGGAACTGACGGGCCTGGTTGGAATTGACTAACTCTTTCTGGCAGGATGGATATTGAGTCCAGAATGCAAGGTTTTCCTTGACTTAAATCAGGAATTCATCAGAATCCAGATTGAAGGGCTCTGATGGCGCCCCCGGTATGCGAATATCGGCCCGTCGAATTCCGCCATGGTCATGTCTATTTAATTTTTAGGAGAGAAACAATGAACAAATCCACGCTGCTATTGGCCACATTGAGCCTGGCGCTACTGGCCGCTTGCGGGCAAAAGGACGCTACCGCCCCGGCGCCTGCCGCCGCACCGGCAGCAGCGCCCGCTACCGCCCCTGCCGCCGAAAACACAGTGGGCAAGTCGGTGTATGGCAAGACTTGTGCGTTGTGCCATGCTGCCGCCGTGGCCGGTGCACCCAAACCGGGCGACAAGGCCGACTGGGGCCCGCGCATCGCCCAGGGCATGGACCTGCTGCACAAGCACGCGCTCGAGGGCTTCACCGGCGCCAAGGGCATGATGCCAGCGCGCGGTGGCGCCGCCTCGCTGTCCGACGACGAGGTCAAGGCGGCCGTGGCGTTCATGGTGGATCAGTCACGCTGATCTATCTTGCCCAGAGATCATGAATTCTCATATCCCTGGTCCCATTCAGCTCGGCCGACGCCGCGTGGTATTGGCTTTGCCGCTACTGGCCTTTGGCCTGGTGGTTGCACCGGTACAGGCCAGGACCGGCATTCATCAGTCCTCGCGGGCATTGATGGGCACGCGCGTCGACCTGACGCTGCAGGGCGATGACAGCTCGGCCCTGTCCGCCGCGGCCGAAGCGGCGTTCGCGGAAATGACGCGGCTGGCGGACATGATGAGCCGCTATCGCAGCACCAGCGTGGTTAACGCCATCAATCTGTCGGCTGGACTGCAGCCCGTGCCGGTGCCCCCGGAACTGCTGCGGGTGCTGCTGATGGCGCGTCAGGCCGCGCAGGCCAGTGGTGGTGATTTTGATACCACGGTCGGGTCCCTGCGAGATTGGAATTTCAACCCCAACCATCCCTCCATACCCACAGCGCAGCAAATCGCAGCGCAATTGAGTCTGGTCGATCAAGAAAAAGGGCTGGTGATCAATGAGCGCGCTGGCACCGCCTACCTCACAAAAAGAGGCATGCGCCTCGATCTGGGCGGCATTGCCAAACTTCCCATCCTGCAAGCCGGCATGCGCAAACTGCAGGAATTCGGCGTGAGCAACGCGATGATCAACGGCGGCGGCGATGTGCTGGTGATGGGGCAGTTGAACAGCCACCCCTGGCGCGTGGGACTGCGCGACCCGCGCCAGCCCGGCCAGTTGCTGGGCGTGGTGTCCTTGAACCAGGGCTTGGTCGCGGCCTCCGGCGATTACGAGCGTTTCCTGATGCACCAGGGTCGGCGTCTGCACCACATCCTTGATCCCAGGACCGGCTACCCGACCCGCGGGCCGCATGGGGTGACGCTGATCAGCGACCAACTGGAGGCGATCAACGGCCTGGGCACAGCCATCATGGTGGCGGGTGCCAGGACCGGACGTACCAGGGTGGCGCAGACACCCGGCCTGGATGCACTGATTGTCGATGCCGACAGCAGCCTCTGGCTTTCGCCTGGTATGGCGCAGCGCCTGGCCCGCGGCTGAGACGCGGCGGTAGCTCCGCTTGCGTCAATGGCACTCCAGCGCGCAATGAACTGAGCAGCGCCGCTGGACTCTGGCTCGCCCGATGTCTTTTCCATGCGCTGGATTTTGGTGCGCTGGCGGGGATCGAACCCACTTTTAGGTAAAACGCCTCGCAACCCGCGCCAGTATTGGACTTCGCAAAATCCAGCGGTTAAAAAAAAGCTGCAAAGTGGATGACACAAGTGGATGACATCCGGCCAAAGTGTAACCGGGGTGCTGGCCGGCATTACCACCCTCGCGTGTCCGATTTGGCCCTGATTCATGACTGAAAAACATATCCAACTGCGACGAAGTATGCTAAGGTAACACCTATTAAAAATCCCGGAGGCAACGTCATGCCACAGCCACACATTGCCGCCAAAACCATGTCCGTGAAACTCGATTTGGACACTCGTGCCCGTGTTGAAAATCTGGCCGAGGCACGCCATCGGTCTGCGCATTGGGTCATGCGCGAAGCCATTACCCAATACGTTGACAGAGAGGAAAGGCGCGAGACTTTCCGACAAGACACGATCAAGGCGTGGGAGGAGTATCGATCCACGGGACTGCATGTTACCGCCGACGAAGCCGATACGTGGTTGGCCCAGCTTGAACAGGGCAACGACATCGAGCCCCCTGAATGTCACGTCTGATCTGGTCACGACAGGCGCTGCTCGATGTGCAGCGCCTTTATCGCTTCCTTGCCGTAAAGAACATCGACGCGGCCAAGCGCGCCATCAAAACCGTGCGGCAAGGGGTGAAAGTGCTTGGGCACCAGCCGCAAATTGGACGCCCGGTTGTGGACCTGTCAGAGGACTACCGGGAATGGCTGATTGACTTTGGCGACAGCGGCTATGTGGCGCGCTATCGCTTCGATGGTGAAACCGTCACCATTCTGGCGGTGCGCCACCAAAAGGAAGTTGGATACCATTGAAGATGGACATTAGGCTCACAAAATCCATCTGTAAAAACTAGCAGATTGAAGAACGCCGAAAAAACCGAGAGCTAGTCAATAAATGCCAATAAGCTGGAACGAAATCCGCGCGCGGGCCACGACCTTTGCAGCCGAGTGGAAGGGCACGGAAAGCGAAGATGCCGATGCCAAGCCCTTTTGGGATGCATTTTTCGAGGTGTTTGGTGTCTCCCGGCGCAAGGTGTCCAGCTTTGAGAAGCGGGTCAACAAGCTGGGAACGGCGCAGGGCAAGATTGACCTGCTATGGAAGGGCACGCTGCTGATCGAGCACAAGTCGCTGGGCCGGGACTTGGGCAAAGCCTACCAGCAGGCCATTGACTATTTCCCCGGTCTCAAACCCGAGGAGCTGCCCCGCTTTGTGCTGGTTTGCGACTTCGAGCGGTTCGAGCTGCACGACTTGGAGCCCGACGAGGGCGCCGCGCCGGTCCACAAGTTCAAGCTGTCCGAGCTACCGCAGAACATCCACCGCTTTGCCTTCATTGCGGGCTACCGCACACAGCGCATCCGCGAATCCGATCCGATCAACCAAGAGGCCGTGGTCGCAGTCGGCCAACTCCATGACGCATTGAAGCGGGACAACTACACCGGCGAGAAGCTGGAAGTGTTCTTGGTGCGCCTGCTGTTTTGCCTGTTTGCGGATGACACCGGAATTTTTCAGCCCAAGGACAGTTTCCACGACCTGATCGAGTTCCACACCCGCGCGGATGGCTCGGACGTTGGCGCCGCACTGGATGAGATGTTCAGCACGCTCAACGAGAAGCCGGAACATCGCCAGGGCAAGCTGGCCGAGCATTTTTCGCAATTCCCGTATGTGAACGGCAAGCTGTTCGAGGCGCACTTTCGGCCACCGCAATTTGACACGGCGATGCGCAAGCAGCTTCTCGCGCTGTGCTCGATGAATTGGGGCGCGATATCCCCGGCCATCTTTGGCGCCATGTTCCAGACCGTGATCGAGTTGGACGCCGCCGACCGGCGCCGCGAGCTGGGGGCGCATTACACCAGCGAGGCCAACATCCTGAAACTGTTGGGGCCGCTGTGCCTTGACGAGCTGCATGCGGAGTTTGAGAGGATCAAGGGCAACAAGGACAAGCTGTTTGAGTTTCACAAGAAGCTGCAAACCCTCACGTTCCTGGACCCCGCGTGCGGCTGCGGCAACTTCCTGGTCATCGCCTACCGCGAGCTGCGCAAGCTCGAACTGGACGTGCTGCGCGCCGCCAGCAAATTCGGCCAGCGTATCGGCAGCGTGTTCCGGTTCTTGCAGGTGGACGTTGACCAGTTTTACGGTATCGAAATCGAAGAGTTCCCGGCGCAAATCGCGCAGGTTGCCATGTGGCTGACAGACCACCAGATGAACGTGATGGCCGGGGTGGAGTTTGGCGAGGTCATCACCCGCATCCCGCTGGTCAAAAGCGCGAACATCCGCAAGGGCAATGCCTTGGAGATTGATTGGGCCGAGTTCGTGCCGCCGCATCAACTCAACTACATCATGGGCAATCCACCCTTCATTGGCAAACAGATGCAATCGGCGGAGCAGAAGGCCGCATTGGAATCCGTGACGCACAGCATCGCGGGTGCCGGCGTGCTGGACTTTGTAGCGGGCTGGTTTGTAAAAGCGGGGCAATACATCAGCACGACCCCGGACGGATTTGGCGGCATTGCGGCCAAGGCCAACAAGGGCCGCAAGAACTTCAAGGATGTGAAGTTTGGGCAGGGCTTGGGCGATTTGTTTGCCGAGGCAGAAGCCGCCGAGGTCAAGCAGCGGCGCGCCATCCGCTGCGGCTTCGTCTCCACCAACAGCATCACCCAAGGCGAGCAGGTGGGCGTGCTGTGGGCTTGGATGCTGGCGCAAGGCATTCGTATCCGGTTTGCCCATCGCACGTTCCAGTGGACCAATGACGCGCCGGGCAAGGCGGCGGTGCATTGCGTGATCATTGGCTTCGGCATGGAGGACGTGAAGGTGCCGCGCCTGTTTGAATATGACGATATCAAGGGCGCGGCCCATGAGGTCGCCGCCAAAAACATCAACCCTTACCTTGTCGATGCTCCATCAGTTGCGCTACCAAGTCGGCGCCAGCCGATTGGAGATGTTCCGCAAATTGGGTTTGGCAGTAAACCCACTGACGGTGGCCACTTGTTGCTGACACTTCAAGAAAAAAACGCATTACTGCTGAACTCACCTGACTTCGGGCCATATGTCCGAGAATATTTGAGTGCCGATGAGTTTCTAAATGGCCCACCACGTTATTGCCTTTGGTTAAAAGAGTGTCCCCCACAACTAATAAAACAGACGCCTTTTGCTTTGGAGCGTGTGAAATTAGTCCAACAATTTCGCTTGGCTAGCAAAAAGGCAGCAACAAAAGACAATGCAGCCCGTGCAAGTCTGTTTGCCGAAGATCGCCAGCCCATTACTCGATTTTTAGCCATACCAAAGACCTCTTCTGAACGACGCTCGTGGATTCCCATTGCTTTTCTTCCAGCAAAAACCATCATTGCGAGTGAGTTGTTCTCGATTCAGGGCGCGACGCCCTATCACTTCGGCATCCTCAGTTCGACCATGCACAACGCATGGGTGCGCTATACCTGCGGGCGGCTAAAAAGCGACTTTCGCTATTCGGCAGGCATTGTTTACAACAACTACCCATGGCCGCAGGACATCAGCGACAAGCAGCGCGAGGCCGTCAGTGTTGCCGCTCAGGGCGTGCTCGATGCCAGAGCCGTGCATCAAAAAGGCAAGACCCCGGCCAGCCTTGCCGACCTCTACAAGCCCGCCACCATGCCCGCCAATCTCAACGCGGCGCACAAGGCGCTGGACAAGGCAGTGGATGCCGCCTATGGCAAGAAGGCGTTAAAGACGGATGCGGAGCGGGTCGCGTATCTGTTCACCCTTTACGAGCAATACACCAGCCTGCTGGCGTAGCCTGCGCCCGCCCCGGCGTGCAGGTCTTGCCATAACCCATCAGGCCGCTAGCGTGGTGCCGGCGCGCGTCAAGGTAGTTGTCGCCTGATTCACGCAGCCAACTGCTGAATATGGTTTGCCATCGCGTGCTCCGAGATGATGGAGTCACGTTCCGGGTTGAGAGTGACAGGCCCTGTGGGCTGCCAGTTGCGCGTATTG
>JAUXOA010000012.1 GCA_030682475.1 Rhodoferax sp.
GGGAGTGAGTGGGGGAGAAATCGCAAAGTAGGAGAAAATCACTCCCATTGAACCCAAGGAAAAGAAAATGAGCGCCGTCTGGATTGAGAATGAAATAGCGCCTGAAGCACGGCAGGCCGACGCACCAGCCGCGAAACAGCCCAAAATCGGGCGCGAAATCCACAAGCTTGAAAAACGCCTGTGCCACCAGGTGGGCAAAGCCATCATGGATTTCAACATGATCGAGGAAGGCGACCGTGTCATGGTGTGCGTCTCGGGCGGCAAGGACAGCTTTGGCCTGCTGGACATTCTGCTTAAATTACAGGCGCGAGCGCCCATCAATTTCGAGTTGATCGCCGTCAACCTGGACCAGAAACAGCCCGGCTTCCCCGACCACATCCTGCCCGGGTACCTGAAACAGCTCGGTGTGCCGTTTCACATTGAAACGCAGGATACCTACAGCATCGTGAAAAAGGTGATTGCCGAAGGCAAAACCATGTGCAGCCTGTGCAGCCGCCTGCGTCGGGGCATTTTGTACCGGGTGGCCGACGAACTCAAAATTACCAAGATTGCACTGGGCCACCACCGCGACGACATGCTGCAAACCTTTTTCCTCAATATGTTTTTTGGCGGCAAGCTCAAAGGCATGCCGCCCAAACTGGTGAGCGACGACGGCGGCCACATCGTGATCCGACCGCTGGCCAACGTGGCCGAGAAAGACCTCGCGCGCTGGGCCGCGCATCGCCAGTTCCCGATCATTCCGTGCAGTCTGTGCGGCAGCCAGGAAAATTTGCAACGCAAGCAAATCGGCAACATGCTGCGCGACTGGGAGAAGCAATACCCCGGCCGCATCGAGAGCATGTTCACTGCGCTACAAAACGTGGTGCCCTCGCACCTGATGGATGCCCAGCACCACAATTTCAAGGACATCAAGGCCACCGGCGTGCCCTGCGCCGACGGCGACAAGGTGTTTGACGCGGAAGAGTTCCCGCTGGCGGCCTTTCGGAGCTTGCAAGTGCTCAGTGTCCAGCGCTGATTTTTTGAAGTCATTTCCACAGGAGGTTCCATGTTCAGATCATTTGTAGCTATTGTTTTTGTAGCACTGTGGCTGCCAGGTTGCGGCTCCATGCGACTGGTGGACAGCGACGTGCGCAGCTACGCGACGACGCCCTTTGTGCCGGTCGGCACCAGCTACCGGTTTGAGCGCTTGCCCTCGCAACAGGCCGATGCCGGGCAGCAGACCCGACTGGAAGCGATGGCGCAAGCGGCGCTGGCCAAAGCAGGCCTGCAGCGAAATGACACTGCCGCCAGATACAGCGTGCAGGTCTCGGCCGACTTGAAAGTCGACCCCTATTCGCCCTGGGATCGACCCTCAATCGGATGGCGGCCGGGCTGGAATTTTGGCTGGGGCTGGGGCGTGCCCATCGGCAATGTGCTGATCGTGAGCCACGGCCCCTTCATGCACGGCTTTGGCCCGGGCGAGATGCCCTACTACTGGCGCCAGGTCAGCCTCATCATCCGCAACCTGAGCAGCGCCCAAGTGGTGTACGAGACCCATGCTGCCCACGGCGGGCGCTGGGCTGACAGCGAGGCGGTGCTGCCTGCCATGTTTGACGCCGCGCTCAAGGATTTTCCCAACCCGCCGCAAGGCGTGCGCCGCATCAACATGGAAATCCCCCGCTGATCCAGCGCACGCCCATGCACGCCACCCGCATCATCGCCATTCGCCACGGCGAAACCGACTGGAACGTGGCTACACGCATCCAGGGACAATTCGACATCGGATTGAAAGCGACGTGATCAGGCGTTAAACATATCCACGTCATCCCTGGGTGGCGTTACGCCCAGATGCCGGTAAGCGGCCAAGGTGGCGATGCGCCCGCGCGGCGTGCGCTGCAGATAGCCCTGCTGGATGAGGTAGGGCTCAATCACGTCTTCAATCGTTTCGCGCTCTTCACCAATGCTGGCGGCGATGTTGTCCAGGCCGACCGGGCCGCCGTCAAAGCGGTGGATCACGGCCTCCAGCAGCTTGCGGTCCATGATGTCAAAGCCCTCGCGGTCGACATCGAGCATGGCCAGCGCGCGGTTGGCGATGTCGAGCGTGATCTCGCCCACGCCCTTGACGTCGGCATAGTCACGCACCCGGCGCAGCAGCCGGTTGGCAATGCGAGGCGTGCCACGGGCCCGGCGGGCAATCTCGAAGCCGCCTTGTTCATCGGTGCTCACCTTGAGCAGGCCGGCGCTGCGCTTGACGATGCGCGCCAGCTCCTCGGGCGAATAAAACTCCAGCCGCGCCACAATGCCGAAGCGGTCGCGCAGCGGGTTGGTCAGCATGCCAGCGCGCGTGGTGGCGCCGATCAGAGTGAAGGGCTGCAGATCGAGTTTGATGGAACGCGCGGCCGGCCCCTCGCCAATCATGATGTCGATCTTGTAATCTTCCAGTGCCGGGTAGAGGATTTCCTCCACCACCGGACTGAGACGGTGAATCTCGTCAATGAAGAGAACGTCGTTCTTTTCCAGATTGGTCAACAAGGCGGCCAGATCTTTGGGTTTTTCGAGGACCGGGCCGCTGGTCTGGCGCAAGTTCACACCCAGCTCGTGCGCGATGATGTGCGACAGCGTCGTTTTGCCCAGACCCGGCGGACCAAACAGCAGCACATGGTCCAACGCCTCGTCGCGCATTTTGGCCGCGCTGATGAAAATTTCAAGCTGCTCGCGTATCTTGGCCTGGCCCACATACTCGTCCAGCAGCTTGGGACGCAGGGCGCGCTCCACCGCCTCCTCGTTGCATGAGGCCGGTGCGGCGGACACCATGCGGCGGGGCGGCGGGGCGGCGAAATCGTCGGTTTGAATGCTCACGGCGGATGGGAATGCTGAAGGAGGTCTGACTATAGCGTGCAACACCACACTAGGGCATGGGCAGGTGGTGCGGGACGCGCAGTAGGCTTTTAAGCTTTTGAAAGGGCCTTCAGCGCCGTCTTGATGCCCTCACTCACGCCCACCTCGGCCGGCAGGGCTTTAAGTGCCGCCGCCGCCTCCTTGTCGCTGTAACCCAGCGCCAGCAAGGCCTGCAGAATGTCGGCCTGAGTGTGGTTGACGACGCTGGCAGCCACACCGATATCTGGCCCGAGCTTGCCTTTAAGTTCCAGCAACAAGCGTTCCGCCGTTTTCTTGCCAATACCAGGCACTTTGATCAAACGCCCGGCTTCCTGTAGCGTCACGGCCTGCGCCAATTCCCCCACGCTCATGCCTGAGAGCACCGACAAGGCCGTGCGCGGGCCGACGCCTGAAATCTTGATGAGCTGGCGAAAGGCTTCGCGCTCCGGGGAAGTTGCAAACCCATACAGAATTTGCGCATCTTCCCGCACCACAAAATGTGTCAACAGACTCACTTTGGCGCCCTGCTCGGGCAGGTTGTAAAACGTGCTCATGGGTACATGAACCTCATAGCCCACACCGTTGCAATCGACCAGAACCTGGGGTGGATTTTTGTCGCTCAGCGTGCCTGTCAGTTTGCCGATCATTTTTTGCCTATCATGGGTAACCTATTTCAGGAATTATCAACTTGATTCTCAGACACCTGTTTTCCCCACCCAACAACACCCGCCTGTCGCATCTGTGCGGCCCTGTGGACGCGCATTTGCGCACCATCGAAGTGGCGCTGCAAGTCAAAATTGCGCACCGCCACGAGCAGTTCAAGGTGGATGGCGCAGCAGCCAACGCCAAGCGCGGCATGGAAATGCTGCAAGCCCTGTATGAAATGGCGGCACGCCCGATCGAGCCCGCCACGGTGCAACTGATGCTGGCGGGCGACGCTGGCATGGATGGCGCTGACAGCATGGCGCTCAAAACCAGGCGCAGTGACCTGCGCGCCCGCACCCCCAACCAGGCGCTCTATCTGGACAACATTGCCAGCCACGACATCACCTTTGGCATTGGTCCGGCCGGTACCGGCAAAACCTACCTGGCGGTGGCGATGGCCGTGGACGCCCTGGCACGCAGTGCCGTGCAACGCATTGTGCTGACCCGCCCCGCGGTGGAAGCCGGTGAACGGCTGGGCTTTTTGCCGGGCGACCTGAACCAGAAGATTGACCCCTACCTGCGCCCCCTGTACGACGCGCTGTATGAACTGATGGGGGTCGAGCAGGTGCAAAAGGCCTTTGAGCGCAATGCACTGGAGATCGCTCCGCTGGCCTTCATGCGCGGACGCACGCTGAGCAACGCCTTTGTGATTCTGGACGAAGCGCAAAACACCACGACCGAGCAAATGAAAATGTTCCTGACCCGGATCGGCTTCGGCTCCAAAGCCGTGGTGACGGGTGACGTGAGCCAGATCGACCTGCCCAAAACCCAGCTCAGCGGCCTGATTGACGCCGAGCGCGTGCTCAAACGCATCCCAGGCATTGCCACTTGCCGTTTCACCAGTGCCGACGTGGTGCGCCACCCGCTGGTGGCACGCATTGTGGATGCCTACGACGCGCCCCGGAAAAAAACTGGCTCGCTATCATAAATATAGTTTCATACCCCATGCTGAACCATCTCTCTTTGTCCCTGCAGTTTGGCAAACTTGAAAGTGCCGCCGTGCACCGCGCCGCCCTGCCCCGCCACAAGGTGGCGCGCTGGATTCGCCATGCCCTGACCCAAGACGCCGAGATCACGGTGCGCATCGTGGACGCCGGGGAAGGCCAGGCGCTGAACCGTGACTACCGGCACAAGGACTACGCCACCAATGTGCTGACGTTTGACTACAGCCAGGCGCCCGTGGTCACAGCCGATCTGGTGCTGTGCGCACCGGTGGTCGCCCAAGAGGCCCGAGAGAACCGCAAAACCCTGCAAGCCCACTACGCCCACCTGCTGGTGCACGGCACACTGCACGCGCAAGGCTGGGACCACGAAACCAGTGAAAAACACGCACAGGCGATGGAGGCGTGCGAGATTGAGATACTGGCCGGTCTGGGCTTCAAAAATCCGTATTGACAACGTTCGTTGCCAGCCTGGGAGCGCTTCATATTAAATCCCGGGTGTCGTCAAAATGCGCCTCCACATCGCTGGGCAGCAGTTGAATGGTGGCGCGCAGCCCCGGCACCGCGCTCATCAGCGCTTGCTCCACGCTGGTGCGCACAGCAGCGGCACGCCCCAGCGACCAACTGCCAGGCATGTGCATATGCAAGTCAACAAAGCGGCGGTGGCCCGAACGACGTGTCGTCACATGGTCAAAACGGATGGTGTGATGGTCAAAATCTGCCAGCGTTTTCTGGATCTCGCTCAGCACCTCGGGCTCCAGCGCCTCGTCCATCAAACCTTGCGACGAGCGCCATACCAGGTGGAAGCCTTCCTTGAGAATATTCAAGGCAACCCCGATCGCCACCACCGGGTCCAGCCAGAGCCAGTCGGTCATGGCGACGGCGCTAATACCCACCACCACGCCCACCGAAGTCCACACATCCGTCACCAGGTGCCTGGCATCGGCCTCCAGCGCGATGGAGCGATGCTCTTTGGCGGCACGAAACAGCACCCAGGCCAGCAAACCATTGAGTGCTGAGCTCACTACCGACAAGGCCAACCCCCAGCCCACCGCCTGGATCGGTTGGGGGTCAAACAGCCGATGCCCGGCCGCCCACATGATGCCCATGGCGGCGGCAATGATCAAAATACCTTCGAAGCCGGAAGAAAAATACTCAGCCTTGTGGTGGCCGTAAGGGTGGTCTTCGTCGGCCGGTCGCTGCGCGATGGTCACCATCATCAATGCAAAAATGGCGCTGGCCAGGTTGACGAAGGACTCCATCGCGTCCGAGAGCAAACCGACCGAATCGGTGATGTACCAGGCCAGCGTCTTGAGTGTGATGGTGATGACAGCCACCACGACCGAGGCCCACAGCAGGGTGCGGGGCGAGGGCAGGCGAAAGTCTGGCGCGAACGGCTTCATCCCGCTATTGTGCCCATCGTGTATTAATAGATAATAGCTATTGATTTCATATTTTTAATTGAATATTATTTTTAGCGATCTTTTCCTACACTTGAGTCCCACCCGTCTACTGAATGAAGGAGAAGCCATGAGCACCCAACCCGTCTGCCCCGCCTTGACCACCGCCGCTGGCGCGCCGGTCCCTGACAACCAGAACACCATGACCGTCGGCCCGCGTGGCCCGCTGCATCATTGACCCGCGTGTCATAAGGTCGGTACTCGGACTCCAAATCGGACCGAGTCGTTAGATTCAAACTATCAAAGGAGCAACACATGTCAACCGAAACGAAATGCCCATTCCATCACATCGTCGGCACTGGAAAGTCGAACCGGGACTGGTGGCCGAATCAGCTTCAGCTGGAAATCCTGCATCAGCATTCCCCCCTGGCCAGTCCGATGGGGGCAGACTTCAACTACACCGAAGAATTCAAGAGCCTCGATCTGGCCGCCGTGAAGAAAGACCTCCAGGCCCTGATGACCGACTCGCAGGACTGGTGGCCGGCGGATTACGGTCACTATGGCCCTTTTTTCATTCGCATGGCGTGGCACAGTGCAGGGACCTACCGCACCGGTGACGGTCGTGGCGGCTCAGGCCACGGCAACCAGCGTTTTGCACCGCTCAACAGCTGGCCCGACAACGTCAACCTCGACAAGGCGCGCAGGCTGCTCTGGCCGATCAAGCAGAAGTACGGCAGCAAAATCTCCTGGGCCGACCTCATCGTTCTCACGGGCAACGTCGCGATGGAGTCGATGGGATTCAAGACCTTCGGTTTTGCCGGCGGGCGCGAGGATATCTGGGCGCCTGAGCTGGACGTCTATTGGGGCAATGAGGAAAAGTGGCTGGATGACAAGCAGCGCTATTCTGGCGAGCGGGAGCTCGAAAATCCGCTCGCTGCCGTTCAGATGGGGCTGATTTACGTCAACCCGGAAGGCCCGGGCGGCAACCCGGATCCGCTTGGGTCTGGCCGGGACGTTCGGGAAACCTTCGCGCGCATGGCCATGAACGACGAAGAGACGGTTGCGCTCACCTGCGGCGGGCACACCTTTGGTAAATGCCACGGTGCCGGGGATGCGGCGCTGGTCGGACCTGCACCCGAGGCAGCCGGACTCGCCGAGCAGGGTCTGGGCTGGAAGAGCAGTCATGGCAGCGGTATCGGGGGCGATCAGATTGGCAGTGGCCTGGAAGGCTCGTGGACGCCGACCCCGACGCAGTGGGACACCAGCTATCTGGATATGCTGTTCGGCAACGAGTGGGGGTTGACGAAGAGTCCGGCGGGCGCCCACCAGTGGACGCCGAAAGAGCCCAACGACAGCAACCTCGCGCCAGCCGCGCACGATGCGTCGAAGCGGGTTCCGATCATCATGACCGCTGCGGACATGGCGATGCGCATGGATCCGATTTATGAGCCGATTGCACGGCGCTTCCACCAGAACCCGGCAGAATTTGCAGACGCCTTCGCGCGGGCCTGGTTCAAGCTCACGCACCGTGACATGGGACCCCGTTCGCGCTATCTCGGCCCCGAAGTGCCTGCGGAAGCACTCGTCTGGCAAGACCCCATCCCCGCCGTCGATCATGCCTTGATCGACGACAAGGACGCCGCCGCCCTCAAGGGCAAGATCCTGGCGTCCGGGCTGTCCGTTTCGGAGCTGGTCTCGACCGCATGGGCCTCGGCGTCCACGTTCCGTGGTTCCGACAAGCGCGGCGGTGCGAACGGCGGGCGCATTCGTCTCGCGCCACAGAAGGACTGGGAAGCCAACCAGCCGGAGCAACTGGCAAAAGTGCTTGGCAAACTCGAAGGTATCCAGCGCGAGTTCAACAGCAGCGGCAAGAAGGTCTCGATGGCCGATCTCATTGTATTGGCGGGTTGCGCAGGCGTTGAGCAGGCGGCGAAGAATGCCGGCCACGCCGTGACGGTTCCCTTCACGCCGGGCCGCATGGACGCTTCCCAGGCACAGACCGACGTGGAATCCTTCGCCGTGCTCGAACCGATCGCTGACGGCTTCCGCAACTACCAGAAGGCAAAATACACCGTATCGGCCGAGGAACTGCTGCTCGACAAGGCGCAGTTGCTGACGCTCTCCGCGCCCGAGATGACGGTTTTGGTGGGCGGCATGCGCGTCCTGAATGCCAACGCCGGACAGTCCCAGCAGGGTGTCTTCACCCAGCGGCCGGGGGCGCTCACCAACGACTTCTTCGTCAACCTGCTCGACATGGGCACGAGCTGGAAGCCGGTGTCGGACGCTGAAGATGTGTTTGAGGGGACTGATCGCTCAACGGGTGAACGCAAGTGGACTGGCACCCGCGTCGATCTGGTCTTCGGTTCGAATTCCCAGCTCCGGGCTCTGGTTGAAGCCTATGCAAGTTCGGACGCACCGGAGAAGTTTGTCCATGATTTTGTAGCAGCCTGGAACAAGGTGATGAACCTCGATCGCTTCGACCTCGCGTGATCTACAAGTGGCCCGGCGAGACCAGTCGCGAGTGGGGGCGCCAGATGAAGATGAGCGCCGAGGTGACGGCCCGGGTGGACGCGGACTACTACTCACAGCCGGGCAATCTGTTCCGTCTGATGACGCCGGCCCAGCAGTAGGCGCTGTTCGAGAATACGGCCGCTTCGGTGGGTGGCGCGTCCAAGGTGATTCAGGAACAGGAACGCCACATCCCCAACTGCACCCAGGCCGACCCGGCCTACGGCGCAGGCGTGCGCCGGGCGCTGGGTTTGTAAGGAGCGCGCAGGCGGCCCTCGGGCCACCTGCGCTGTAAAAGTTACTGGGTCAGGCAAAAGGCGATGGCATGCGGCGCCGAACACTCGCTTGGCGCAGGTCAACGGCTTTGGTCTGCGGGATTTAAGCCTGTGTGCTCGCTGGCGACTTCAATTGGGCACAGTTCAATGCTTGCTGCGTCGCCTGAAATACCCCATTAACGGTTTGACGCTGATACCGTGCAGAAGAATGGAGAGCGTCACCGCGATCAGTGTGAGTTGAATCAATTGCAGCGCCAACGGTTCTGGCAGCCCGCGTTGTATGGCGTACATCAGGTAGTAGAGCGAGCCGATCCCGCGCACGCCGAACCAGCCTGTCATGCCGCGTATCCGCCACGTGGTGCGCGTGCCCAACAGACCGACCAGAACACTGATTGGGCGCGCAACCAAAAACAAAAACAGGGCCAACCCGACTGCTTCCCAACTCCACGAGTCGAGGAACAGTGTGCCACCGATCAGGAGAATCAGGATCACTTCCGACAGCCGCTCCAGATGTTCCTTGAATACCAGCGATCCTTCGCTGACCGTTGGCACTGGCTCAGGATCAGGATCAGGGGCTGCCTGGGTATCTGTGGGAACGGCTTTCTGGGACATGCGCCCGGCAAAGGAAGGTGGCGTGGCTTGGGCCAGCTTCAGCTCGGTCTGGCGAAGTGCGACGGCGGCAAAAAAAACCGCCAGAAAACCCCAGGCGTCAACCATCACACTCAACCCATAGACGACACCAATCAGCCCGAGGCCGAGGAAGTCGTCCATCAGCTCGTGTTTGTGTGGCTCACGACGCAGTTTCCATCCCAGACGCGCCAGCGCAACACCGGCGACGATGCCAATGGCCATGCCGCCCAGTGTGGCCCATAGCACATCCACCACGAACCAGCGCAGGCCCCAATCGCCGAGTTCATGCAGGCCCAGCAAGCCCAGTCCCAGCATCACAAACGGAAACGCACTGCCGTCGTTCATGCCCGCCTCGCAGGTCAAGGTAAAGCGTTGCTGGTCGCGGTCGCCGGGATGGCGGATTTGCACATCGGTGGCCAGCACCGGATCGGTCGGTGCCAGGATCGCGCCCAGCAGCACGCCGGCACCCAAGGGCAGGCCCAGCACATAATAGGCGAAGGCCGTTACCATCGCGACGGTAACGGTCATGGAAACTGTGGCCAGCAAAATCGGCGCGCGCCAACGAACAAAACTGAACGGTACCGGCATTTTGACGCCGGCAGAAAACAGCGAAATCAATACCGCCACCTCAGTCAACACTTCCAGCAGTGCTGATTCCTTGAGTGGATTCAAATGAAATAAATTGAGCACGCTCGGGCCCATCAGCAACCCCACTGCCAGATAAATAATGGCGGCCGTGACCGGCGAGCGCTTGAGGATGGTAGCCGTGAGACCCCGGACCAGCAACAACGCGCCGACGAGTATGAACCATTGTGCGTTAGTCATGGATACGGTCCAGGTACATGGGAATCGGTTCAGTTCAGGGGCATCGCAGGCGACAGCGTGGACAGGGTGTAACGAGCCGCAGACCATCTTGCCTCACTGCGCAGCACAGCCACTGGCGTGCGCTATACACGCTCCAGCGGCTTCAACTGCTGTAGCAGCGTTGGCAGCAGTTCACTGACGGTTGGATGAATGTGCATCGCACGGGAAATGGCCGTGTAAGGCTGGTCAGCCGCCATGATGTCGAGCAATGAGTGAACCACTTCGTCGCCATTGAGGCCCAGGATGGCGGCGCCGAGTAAACGCTGGGTGTCGGCGTCAACCAGCGCCTTCATGAATCCCTGCGTCTCGCCGGCTTCACGGGCCCGACCTACGCGCTGCATGGGCATCCGTGCAAGCAGCGCCGGGCGCCCGCTGGCACGCACTTCGCGCTCAGTCATGCCGACGCGGCCCAGCGCGGGGTCGATAAAGAGCGCGTAGCAGGGGATGCGGTCGCTCACGCGGCGCGCGTCGTTATCAAACAAGTTGGCCGCGACGATCTCGTAGTCGTTCCATGCGGTGTGCGTGAAAGCACCACGGCCATTGCAGTCACCCATCGCCCACACCCCTTCGGCACTGGTGCGAAGCTGCTCATCAACCATGATGTAGCCGCGCTCATCGAGCTTGATACCCGCAGCCTCGATCCCCATGTCATCGGTGTTGGGCCGCCGACCTATGGCCAGCAGCAAATGACTGCCATTGATCGCGGGTGACTCCGTACCACACACGGTTCCGACCACGACGCGATTGCCTTGCCGGGACAGTGACAGGCACTCAGCCCCGAGCTGGAACTCAACCCCCTCCGCCTCCAGGATCGCGCGGATGCCGTCTGAAACATCATCGTCCTCGCGTGGCAGCAATTTGGCCGCGCGCTCAACCACGGTGACCCTGGCGCCGAAGCGCCGCATCATTTGCGCAAATTCGATGCCGATATAGCTGCCACCGACAATCACCAGATGCTCCGGTACCTCGGTCAGCTCCATGATTGACGCGTTGTCCAGATACGGGACGGCGTTGAGACCCGCGATATCTGGAACTGCAGCCCGACCGCCCACGTTGATGAATACGCGCGCGGCCCTCAGCATTCGCTCGCCTACTTTGACGCTGCGCGGTCCGACGAACCTTGCGTGCCCTTGAATCACCTCGGCGTTTTTCAACCCTTGCATCCACTGGTAGACAGCGTTGCGCGACTGGTGCACGAGCTCGTCCTTTCGCGCCTTGACACGCTCCATGTTGACTTGGATGGCGCCTGCGGAAAAGCCGAATTCAGAGCCGCGCCTTGCAACATGAATAGCCCGCGCACTGGCCACCAGCGTTTTGGTTGGTACGCAGCCCACATTGACGCAGGTGCCGCCGAAATGGGCGCGCTCGATCACCGCCGTGCGCAGGCCTTCCCTGGTGCAGTGCGCTGCCAGTGCCGGCCCGGCTTGCCCAGCGCCTATGACGATGACATCGAAAGTTTCGACTTGCATAAGTTTCTCCAATTCTAAAGAGTCTGAACCCGGACCGAGGCTCAAATCGCCAGCGGGTCCACATCCACTGCCCAGCGAATCAATCCTTTGCCCTCGGGTTGTTGCCGGGTGGCGTGCAGCACGGCCTGCCAGGCCGTCAAAAAACGCTGCAACGCCGCCCGCGACGGGCTCTCGATCAGCATCTGGGCGCGCTCCACGTTGGCCACGCGCTGAATCGTCATGGGCACGGCCGGATACAGGGTGATGTGGGGCGTGAGGTGTTCAACATCAATCATGTCTGCCGCAGCCGCGCTGGCCGCCGTCAAAAAGCCCTGTGCGACGTCCTGCGTGCGCGCCTCGGCCCGCACCAGCGCCTGAAAACTGAAGGGCGGCATGGCGGCCTGCTCGCGTTCTTTGAGTTGCTGCGCCGCGAAGGCTGGGTAGTCGTGGCGTTTCAGGGCCTCAAACAGCGGGTGTTTAGGGTGAAAGGTCTGTAGCCACATTTCGCTTCGACCACTGATACCGGCGTCACGTCCGGCGCGCCCTGCCGCTTGCATCAGCAGGCTGAACAGGCGCTCGGGCGCCCGAAAGTCGCTGGAAAACAGCGCACCATCAGGATTGATGGTGGCCACCAGCGTGATGCGGCGAAAGTCATGCCCCTTGGCAATCATCTGGGTGCCCACCAGCACGTCCACCTCGCCCGAATGTACACGGGCCAACTGGGATTCGAGCTCGCCCTTGAGTCGGGTGCTGTCGGCGTCAATGCGGGCAATGCGCACCGGCTCTCCCTCGGACCATTGCTCGGACACCGAATTCGGGCGGCGCACGTTGGCCAACAGTTCAGCCAGGTGTTCTTCGAGGCGCTCGGTGCCCCGGCCCAAGGGCGCAATGTCGGGGTTTCCGCAGGCCGGGCAGGCGCGCGGCACGCGCTCAGCAAAGCCACAGTGGTGGCAGCGCAGGGTGCGGTCAATCTTGTGAAAAACCCGGTAGGCGCTGCAATGCGGGCACTCGCTTTTCCAGTCACAGTCGGCGCAGTGCAGCACCGGTGCGTAGCCGCGCCGGTTTAAAAACACCATGCTTTGTTCGCCGCGCGCCACCCGTTGCACGATGGCGTCGAGCAGGGGCGGGGAAATGACGCATTTTTTCGGCTGGTGGTTCATGTCGACCCGGCGGACGAGGGGAAAGCCACCGCCGGTGGTGGGCAGGGCAGCGTTGGCGCCGATGCGGCTGGGCATTTCCAGCCGCACGTAGCGACCGCCTTCATTGGCCGGGCGGCTGTGGTACCAGCTCTCCAGCGCGGGCGTGGCCGAGCCCAGCAGCACCTTGGCACCTTCCAGCCACCCGCGGTACACCGCCAGGTCGCGCGCCGAGTAGCGCGCGCCCTCTTGGCTCTTGTAACTGGGGTCGTGTTCTTCGTCCACGATGATCAGCTTGAGCTTCGGCAGCGACGCAAACACCGCCATGCGCGTGCCCAGCACGATGCGGGCGACCCCGCTGTGGGCGGCCAGCCAGCTCCTCAAGCGCTGCGCCGGCGTCATGCCGCTGTGCAGCGAGACCACCGCGTTGTCGCCGTAGAGCGGGTTAAAACGCGCCCTAAAACGGGCTTCGAGCTGCGGCGTGAGGTTGATCTCGGGCACCATCACCATCGCTTGGGCGCTGGGGTCCCTTGAGAGCAGTTGCTGGACGCTGTGCAAATAGACTTCCGTTTTGCCGCTGCCGGTCGCGCCAAACAGCAAGAACGGACCAACTTCAAGATCAAATCTGGCAATAGCCCCCATCTGCTCTTCGGTTAACGCTACTGAATCAATAGCAACCGGGTTATTGGGCAAGTCTGCCCCGGTGGTTTTGGCGTGGCGTTTGAGTCGGCGTGCCAGTTGCGGGGTGTTGAGGTCACGCAACTGGGGCGGCAAAGCCGCCAGCGCCACTTCCCCGGCGGAGCGCTGATAATAGTTGGCTGCAAACATGACCAGTTGTCGCCAAGCCAAAGTCAAGGGCGCAATACCGTCCAGGGTGCCGACGAGTGGACGCAATTTTTCCGGATCAAGCGCGCTGGAGGCGCGATCGGTCGGACTCTCCCACACCACGCCCAGCAGCTCTCGCTTGCCCAGCGGTACGCGCACCAGGGTGCCGGCTGCGAGTGCCTGCTCACTCAAATACGTCAGCGGTCCGGCCAGCTGGCTGTGCGCCGGGGTATGCACCAGGACCGGGAGTCGCAACGTCATGCCAGCGCCTGAATCGAGGCGTGAAGTTGATGTGAACTTGCGAAAACTGACTTAAGTCTTTGATTCATAAACGATTTGACTGACATTCAATATTTCTGTGGATAACTTTGTTGATATGTTCCATTCAGGGCCTTCAAGCCCTTGTAAATCAAGGCTTTCGCTGCATTGCCCATAAAAAAAGCAAATTTAAAAATCGTTAAAAATCAATAACTTACGGTCGCTATTGGTTTTGTAGCAGCGATCCCTCGAATAAGGGATATCTTGCGCAGTGCAACAAAAAATTTGTGCATAAGTCAGACCGCATGAACCGGAACCGGGTCAAAAAGATGCTAAGTGTTCAGTGCCACCAAAATCAGGAACGCATTTTGCGCGAGTGCGCATGCACCGCTTGCACCAAAGACGCCACATGGTCAGGGGGTGTGTGCTGACTTATGCCGTGACCCAGGTTGAAAATATGCGTGGGGCCGCTGCCCGCACCGGTGTGCGGCGTGCCAAAACTGTCCAAAACGCGGGCCACCTCCGCCTCAATTTGCGCCGGGTTGGCAAACAGCACGTTCGGGTCAATATTGCCTTGCAGGGCTTTGTGCTGTCCCACCAGAGCACGCGCCTTGGCCAGGTTGACGCTCCAGTCCAGGCCCAGCACGTCGCAGTCCAATTGGCCCATTTCCTCCAGCCACAGCCCGCCGCCCTTGGTGAACACGATGCTTGGGATGCGCACACCCTCATGTTCTTTTTTCACCTGCGCCAGCACCCGGGCGGTGTAGGCCAGGCTGAATTGCTGGAATGCGCCATCGGCCAGCACGCCGCCCCAACTGTCGAAAATCATCACCGCCTGCGCGCCGGCCTCAATCTGGGCGTTGAGGTACTGCGCCACGGCGTCGGCGTTGATTCTCAGCATCTTGTGCATCAGGTCGGGACGGCTGTACAGCAGGGTCTTGACCAGGCGGTAGTCGTCCGACCCCGCTCCTTCCACCATGTAGCAGGCCAGCGTCCAGGGGCTGCCCGAGAAGCCAATCAGCGGCACCCGGCCATTGAGCGCTTTGCGAATCGAGGTCACGGCGTCAAACACGTAACGCAGCTTGTCCATGTCCGGCACGGCCAGCTTGGCCACCGCGGCTTCGTCACGCACCGGGTGGGCAAACTTCGGGCCTTCACCGAGGGCAAAGCTCAGCCCCAAGCCCATGGCGTCGGGCACGGTAAGGATGTCGCTGAACAGAATCGCCGCGTCCAGCGGGTAGCGCTCCAGCGGCTGCAGCGTGACTTCGGTGGCGTAATCGGTGTTGGTGGCCAAGCCCATGAAGCTGCCGGCCTGGGCGCGGGTGGCGCGGTACTCGGGCAGATAGCGCCCGGCCTGGCGCATCAGCCAGACCGGGGTGTAGTCAGTGGCTTGGCGCAGGCAGGCGCGGATGAAGGTGTCGTTTTGCAGGGGCGCAAATGCGCTGCGTTGGGCGGGTGTATTCATGCGCCCATTGTCGCCGCAAGCCGCGCGCTTTCAAGCGCAGGCGGCGTGCTCCACCATCAGGCACTTGTTCTGCACCACGCGCAGGCCGGACGCTTGCGCGGCAGCGGCGGCTGGCGCGTTTTCAATGCCCAGTTGCAGCCACAAAGCCTTTGCGCCAATGGCAATGGCGTCCGCCGCCACCGGTGGCACATCGGCGCTGTTGCGAAACACATTGACCAGCTCAATGCGCTCATGCCGCGCTGCTTCAAGCAGACTCGGATAGGCTTTTTCGCCCAGTATTTCAGTGGCGTTGGGGTTGATGGGAATGATACGCCAGCCCTGCGCCTGCATGTAGTGAGCGACCTCAAAACTGTCGCGGTGCGGCTTGGGCGACAGCCCCACCACGGCAACGGTACGGCAACTGCGCAGGATATGATCGATGGTTTCGGTTTCAGACATGGTTTCATCCCAGATTATCCATTAGCCCCGTTCGCCCTGAGCTTGTCGAAGGGCAGCGAAGGCTTCGACAAGCTCAGCCCGAACGGAATTTTCCCAATGGACAATCTGGGTTCATAGCGAGGCCAGCGCCGAGCGAACTTCTTGCACACTCAGAATTTCGGACAGTACCACCGGCGCACTGCCGTTTTTGTAGATCACATACACCGGCACACCGTTGCGCCCGAGCTGGCTCAAAGCAGCAGTGATGGCAGGGTCGCGGCGCGTCCAATCGGCGCGTAGCAGGGTCACCTTTTTGGCGTCCAGGTCGGCCAGCACCCCAGCGTCGGCCAGCGTGATCTTGTTGTACTGGCAGCTCACGCACCAGGCCGCCGTGAAATCCACAAACACCGGCACACCCGTGGCCAGCACCTGCTCGACCCGGCCCGGCGCCCAGGCCTGCCAGCGTTCGCCGCTTGCCGCGACCTTGGTGGCCTCTGCCGCTTTGAGGACGTTGGGGCCGATAGCCCCCGTCAACAGGCCGAACAGAGCTATTGAAAAAGTAGCAAGAATGACCCGGCTGCGGCCCTTGAGGGTGAAGCTCCAGAGCACCAGGCTCAAGGCCACCAGCAGCGCCAGCAGCGCCCCCGCACCGTCAATGCCGCTTTGCTGGCCCAGTACCCACACCAGCCACACCACCGTGGCAAACATCGGGAATGCCATGGCGCGGCGGAAGGTGTCCATCCAGGTGCCCGGGCGCGGCAGCCGTCGGGTCACGGCCGGGCTCAGGCTGGCCGCCAGGTAAGGCAAGGCCATGCCGATGCCGATGGTCGCAAAAATCAGCAAGGCCTGCGGCGCTGGCAAACTCAAGCCCAACCCGAGCGAGGCCCCCATGAACGGTGCCGTGCAGGGCGAGGCCACGGCTACCGCCAGCACACCGGACAAAAACGCGTTGGCCGCCGGGTTCTTCGATTCGAGCAGCAGCACGCGGCTGGGCAGGAACTGGCCAAAATGAAACACACCTGCCAGGTTCAGCCCCATCACCGTGAACAGCACGGCCAGCGCCGCCACCACGGCGGGCGACTGCAACTGAAAGCCCCAGCCCAGTTGCTCGCCCATGCTGCGCAGGCCCAGCATCAGCGCTCCCAGTGCCACAAAAGAAAGCAGCACGCCGGCGCTGTAGGCCAGGCCGCTGATCCGGTGCCCGCGCCGGTCGTCAGCGTGCTTTGTAAAACTCATCACCTTGATCGCCAGTACCGGGAACACGCAGGGCATGAGGTTGAGGATCAGGCCGCCGAGCAGCGCGCCTGCCAACGCGGCCCACAAGCTCAAAGGTAGCGCGGAGCCGCCCGCTGATGCCCCCGGGCCGGCATTGGCCTTGAGGGCCGTTGCCGGCGCCGGCGACAGGTCCTGGATCGCCACCACCGGGGGCCAGGTACCCACCATCTTGGCCTGGGTGACAAAGCCAAGGCGCTGACCCTTGCTGTCAGCGGCCAGCACCAGTGGCATCAGCGTCGGGCTTTGGCTGCGCTGGCCGGACAGGGGTACGTTGGCCGTCCACACCGCGCCCTGCCAGTTTTGAGTCCATTTGGCCGAGGTTTCGATCACCCCGGACAGTTCCGGGAAAAACTCCAGCGTCTGGCCCTGCAGCGCGCTCGGCAGCCCGGCGACCGATAGCTTGAGGGTGTTGCCTTCGAGCTCAACCCGGCTTTCGCCCAAGAGGGGTGTGGGCTGCGATTTCAGGCTGGCATCAAAGGCGGCAGCGTTGAGCGCGGTGGAGCCCCGGACCGGCAAACTCAGCGCAAATTCGCCGTCCTCGGGAATGCATACCTCGCGGCACACCAGCCAACTGGCCTTGAGCTTGAGTTCCATGTCGCTGTTCAGCAGCGACGGCTTGAAGTCCGGCGTGATGGTGAGCGGCACCGGCAACAACACCGTGCCCCCGTAACCGTAGTTGACCAGGTTGCCCAAGGTAAATTTGAGGGGCAAGGGCCAGGCAATGTCGCCCGCCGTTACGCCGGGCGGCAGCGTCCACTGCAGCGTGGTGGGCAGGCCGGAATCGCCCGAGTTCTTCCAGTAGCTGTGCCATCCGGGTTGGTGGGTGAGCTGCAGACCGACCCACACCGTTTTGCCAGCGCCGACTCCGTCCGGCGCATGGGCCAGCAGCTCCGCCCGTATTTGGTCGGTGCCAAGCACTGATTTGGAAATGTTTTGGGCGTTAGCCCCTGCCGATAGTGCCCCAATAGCTATAAAAAACGTAGCGACAAGAAGACGGTAGGAAAATTTTAAATTCATCATTGCGGTGTGGGAGTGGCACAAATGCGGAAAGTTCCAGGGCTGCCGCGGTCATACTGGCGCCGCACTCGGTCAGATAAGTCTTGCGTCATTCTTTGATCATACCGGCATGCCTCATGCCGTATCCCGACTGGCAATTGGTTAATATGGCGGCATGACAAGTCAATCCAGATTCTGGGCGAACTTGAGCACGCGCGACTTTGCGCAGCTCAACCTGGCCCGCACCATTGCCGTGCTGCCAGTCGCTGCCACCGAGCAGCATGGCCCGCATTTGCCCTTGAGCGTGGACACGGTGCTGGTCGATGGTGTGGTGGCTGCGGCGCTGCCGCACCTGGCGCCCGACCTGCGTGTGCTGTTCCTGCCTACGCAAGCGGTGGGTTTGAGCCCCGAGCACGCCCGTTTCCCCGGCACGCTCACGCTCAAGGCCGAGACCATTCTGCGGCTGTGGACTGATATTGGCGAATCGGTGGCGGCGGCCGGCATCAAGAAGCTGGTGCTGTTCAATTCGCACGGTGGCCAGGTCAGTGTGATGGACCTGGTGGCGCGCGATTTGCGGGCCCGGCTGGACCTGCTGGTCTACAGCGTGAGCTGGTTCAACCTGCCCTTGATCGACGAACAGGGCCAGGATATCAACCTGCTGTTCAGCGCCGACGAACACCGTTTTGGCATTCATGCCGGCGAGATCGAGACCTCGATGATGCTGGCGCTGGACCCGGCGCAGGTGGACATGGCGCAGGCCAGAGACTTCAGCTCCAGTGCGCAAGAGCGGGCCGGGAAGTTTGAAATTCTGGGCAATGGCAAAAGCGCCAAACTGGGCTGGCAGATGCAGGACTACAACCCGGCCGGCGCGGTCGGCAACGCCGCTGCCGCAACGGTCGACAAGGGGCGCGCCGTGGTCGATGCAGCAGGGCGTGCACTGGCCAGGCTGCTGGCAGAAATTGACCAGTTTCCCTTGAGTACCCTGGTACGGGTGGCACGGCCCGAGCCACTTACCGTTCGGGCTGAGCCCTTCGACCCTTCGTCAAGCTCAGGACAGGCCAAGCTCAGTGCGAACGGTGCTATCTGAACAGTATCGGGCCTAAGACCGTGCGCAGATCGTCGATACGAACCCATCTCCTGCTGCTGGTGCTGGCGGTGTCCGTCCCGCTCGCGGCGGCCGTCGGATTTGGCATCTATTTGGACATGCAGGAGGTCATCGCCCATACCAAAATCTCGCTGCGAATGCTGACGAGCACGATGGTCAGCAACACCGGCGGCAAGATTGCCGATGCCCGCCAGATTCTCGAACGTCTGGCGGCCCGCCCCCTGGTCAGGCAGGTCGACCCCAACAACTGTGACGGCTCACTGAAGGACCTGCTTAGCATGAACCCGAGCTACACCAATGTCGCGTATTCGGATCTGGCGGGTGTGGTGGTCTGCTCGGCGTTGCCGCCACCTGGCGGCAAGCCGCTCAATTTCGGGCAAACGCCGTCGTTCCAGAAGTTCCTGAAGGAGAGGCGATTCAACGTTGGGCAGCCGTTTTTGGGCCCGATCAGCGGCAAGTGGATATCCATTCTCAGAGAACCGATCTGGAACGAACGCCAGGAAATGGTCGGGGCGGTCAACCTGCCCCTCGACCTGGCGGCTTTTGACCCCCATATTCCCACCCAGTTCCTGCCAGCCGGGAGCCGCTACGGTTTTTTCGATGAAGACGGAACCATGATCTGGCGCAATCGCGACCCGGAAAGTTTAATTGGCACACAACCCCAGTCGGACGCGGCGCGCAGAATAGTCGAGGTGCGCGACGGCGAATTTGAGAGTCTGGCGGCGGACGGTGTAACGCGTTACTTTTCCGTGGTGTCGATGCCGCAGACCGGATGGATTGCCTTCGTAGGCGTACCGGTGTCGGAGGTTTACGCGGCGGCCAGGCAGCGCGCCATAACCGCCGCCGCCATCGCGCTGGCCGCCATGGTCTTACTGCTTTGGTTGGCGACTGCCATCGCACGGCGGATCGCCAGACCGGTGGCGGAACTGGAAAAAGCCGCGCGCGCTGTCCACGGCGGTGACCTCGGGGTCAGGGCGGCGCTGGGTGGTCCCCGTGAGATCGCGGCGGTGGCAAAGGAATTCAACACCATGATCGAAGCCCGGCAGCGCAGCGACGTGCAACTCCGCATTGCCGCCACCGCCTTCGAGTCGCAGCAAGGCATGCTGATCACCGATGCCAATAGCGTGATCCTGCGGGTCAACCGCGCCTTCACCGAGAGCAGCGGCTACACGGCCGAAGAGTGTGTGGGCCAGACGCCGCGCCTGCTGCGTTCCGGCCGCCACGATGAGGCTTTCTATGCCGGGATGTGGGAGAGTGTCAAGCATACCGGCGGCTGGCAGGGCGAGGTCTGGGACCGGCACAAGAATGGCGAAATCTATCCCAAATGGTTGACCATCACCGCAGTGAAATCAGACGATGGAGTCGTCACCCACTACGTTGGCACCCACACCGACATCACTGCGCGCAAGGCTGCGGAAGACGAGATCATGCGGCTGGCCTTCTACGACCCACTGACCCAGTTGCCGAACCGGCGGCTGCTGGCAGACCGGCTGACACAGGCGCTGGCTGCCAGCACGCGCAGCAGGCGCCATGGGGCACTGCTGTTCATCGACCTTGACCACTTCAAGACGCTCAACGACACCCTCGGCCATGACAAGGGCGATCTGCTGCTGCAACAAGTCGCACTTCGGCTTGTCAGCTGTGTCCGCGAGGGCGATACCGTGGCGCGGCTGGGCGGCGACGAATTCGTGCTGTTGCTCGAAGGTCTGAGCGAGCTTGCCGAAGAAGCTGCGACGCAGACTGAAACCGTGGGCGAGAAAATTCTCGCCACGTTGAACCAGCCCTACCTGCTCGCCGGTTACGAAAACCGCAGCACCCCGAGCATCGGCATCACCCTGTTCACTGATCACCAGACCTCGATCGAGGAACTGCTGAAACAGGCCGATCTGGCCATGTACCAGTCCAAGGCCGCTGGACGCAACACCCTGCGCTTCTTCGATTCAGAGATGCAGGCCATAGTGACCGCCCATGCCGCCCTGGAGTTCGACCTGCGCGAGGCGCTGAGGCAGCAGCAGTTCGTCCTTTACTACCAGGCGCAAGTGCTTGACAAGGGTCGTCTGACGGGTGCCGAGGCGCTGCTGCGCTGGCAGCATCCGCAGCGCGGCCTGGTGTCGCCCGCCGTGTTCATCGGCCTGGCCGAGGAAACCGGTTTGATCCTGCCAGTGGGCCACTGGGTGCTGGAAACCGCTTGTGCCCAACTGGCGCAATGGGCCGCCCAGCCGAACACGTCCCATCTGTCTCTGGCGGTGAATGTCAGTGCCAAGCAGTTGCAGCAGGCCGACTTTGTCGATCAGGTGCTGGCGGTACTCGGCAGTACCGGTGCGAATCCGCACCGGCTCAAGCTGGAACTGACCGAGAGCCTGCTGCTGTCGAATGTAGAAAATACCATCGCCAAGATGAGCGCGCTGAAAGCAAAGGGGGTGGAGTTTTCGCTGGATGACTTTGGCACGGGCTATTCGTCGCTCTCTTACCTGAAACGACTGCCGCTGGATCAACTGAAAATCGACCAGAGTTTTGTCAGGGACATCCTGATCGACCCCAACGATGCCGCCATTGCCAAGATGGTGGTCGCCCTGGCCGATAGTTTGGGGCTGAGCGTCATCGCCGAGGGGGTGGAAACAGAGGCACAGAGGAGCTTTCTTGCCGACCTGGGATGCCATGCTTATCAAGGCTATCTGTTCAGCCACCCGCTGCCGCTGGCTGAGTTCGAGGAGTTGGTGCGGCGGGTCTCGGGTATTGTTCAGGTCAACTCAGCTCAAGCATAAGTAATCCAGCTTGCAGCACTTTGGCCAGTACGGCAGCGTCCACGTTGCCGCCACACAGCGTGGTGCCCACCACCTGGTCCTGTAGCAGATGGCGCTCCTGCAGGGCGGCGGCAAAACTGGCAGCGCCCGCGCCCTCGGCCACGTTGTGGGTGTCGGTGTAAATATCGCGCATGGCTTGTGCCACCTCGGCATCGCTCACTTTGACGATGTGGTCGAGGTGGCGGATCATGATCTCCAGCGCGGCCTGGTCGGCCACGCGACAGGCCATGCCGTCGGCCAGTTCGGTGCTGACCGGCGCCGCCACCACACGCCCGGCGGCGAGCGAGTCGGCATAGGTGGTGGCGTGGGCGCTCACCACGCCGATGATTTTTGCCTTGTGGCCGAGTGCCAGCTTGGCCGCGATGGCGGCACAGACGCCCGAACCCTGGCCGATCGGCACGTACACCACATCGAGCTGCGGCACCGCTCTGAAAAACTCCCACCAGTAAGTGCTGACGCCACTCAGCAAATCCGGGTGAAGGCTGGGCACCATGTGGGCGCCGGTCTGCGCCGCCAAGCTAATAGCGTGCTCACGGCTTTCCTGAAAATCGGCGCCAAATTCAATCAGTGTCACGCCCAAAGCACGCATGGCCGCGTTCTTCTCGACCGAGTTGCCCAGCGGCACCACGATGCTGCATGGGACGCCATGCGTCCGCGCCGCCCAGCCGATGCTCTGGCCGTGGTTGCCGCGCGTGGCACTGATGACTGCGCTGGGCAGAGCGCCGCGCTGTTTGAGTTGGTCGAAGTAGGTCAGGCCACCCCGAATCTTGAAAGCGCCGACCGGCGTATGGTTCTCATGCTTGACCCAGCAGTCGGTGCCCAGACGCTGGCTCAAGAGTGCCCAGCGGTATTGCGGTGTGGCCTGAAATTCGCGGTACACCACCCGGGCGGCGGCTTCGATCTCGGACAGAGTAGGTAGTTTCATGTTCATAGGCTCACACTGCCGGTTATGCAGGTAACGCAGTCGCCACCGACCCAGACCTGGCCGTCTGCATCGGATGCAATATGCACACGACCGGCGCGACCCAGGCAAGTGCCTTGCGAGGCCACATAGCTGTCTGGCGCGAGGCCGTCGGCGATCAGCCACTGCGCCAAGCTGGCGTTCAGGCTGCCAGTCACTGGGTCTTCATCGATGCCTATCGGCGCGGCAAAGGCCCGCACTTCGACTTGAGGAGCATCCCATGACGTGGCGTCTGGTTCAGCAACCCGTGCGCCAAAAGCGCGCGCTTCGCGGTTTGATCGCGCTATCAAAGCCGTCGCGTGTTGCGCAAGCTCCACGCTGGCTACGCCCACTTTTTGTCCCAAATCCTTGAGCGCCAGATGATTGGGGGTCAATTGCAGCACCGTCTGCTGGCTGTCCAGCAACAGGCCCAGCCACAGCGGGCCGTTGTCCAGCAGTTGCGCGGCGATGATCTGATGGGCCTCCAGCCCCAAAGCGGCTGCCACCTGGGCCAGCAGGGCCGGGTTGGGGTCACTGCGCTTGAGCGGCGGTGCACAGAAGGCCAGGCGCGACCCCTCGCGCCGGATTTTGATCAGACCAACCGCGCACTCCTGCACGAAAAATTGGGGGTCAGAGCCCAATTTCGTCGTTGCACTGCTTGCTCCGGAAAAGGCGCTGTCCTGAATTGGGATCTGACCCCTAATTTTTCTTCCTGCGGCATCTGACGCTCGCGAGGCGCCACCGGCTTGCAGCCAGGCGTGGCAACTGCCCAGTGTCGGGTGGCCGGCAAAGGGCAGTTCACCGCCGGGGGTGAAGATGCGCACGCGGTAGTCGGCTCCGGCGGCGCGGCCTTCATCGGTGGGAGCCAGCACAAAGGTGGTCTCGGACAGGTGGGTCCAGTGCGCGAACTGCTGCATTTGCGCGTCGCTCAAGCCGCTGCCGTCCAGCACCACAGCCAGCGGGTTGCCCAGATAAGGCGCGGCGCCGAAGACGTCAACTTGTTTGAAGGTGCGGGCTTTCATGACTTCAAGCCAGCGGCGTAGGTCTTGATGCCAGCCGCAAGCGCCGTCACGCCGCGCTGGATCTCCTCCACGCTGGGGGTGACAAAGGACAGACGCAGGGTGCGCGGGTCACCATGATCGGCGTAAAACGGTGCACCGGGTACAAAGGCCACGCCTTGCGCTACCGCGTGCGGCAACAGGTCCACCGCGCTCATGCCCTGGGCTAACCTGGCCCACAGAAACATGCCGCCAGCGGGTGTGTTCCAGGTGAGTGTTGAGTCGGGCGCGCCCGCCGGTATCTCGCGGGCCAGGGCTTCGAGCATGGCGTCGCGTTGCGCTTTGTACAGCGTGCGGATGGTGGGCACATGGCGCTCCAGAAAGCCGTCCTTCATCACCTCGGCAATCAGGCGCTGGTTGAAGCCGGGGCTGTGCAGGTCGGCCGCTTGCTTGGACTGCAGCAGTTTGGGGAACACCGTTTTGGGCGCGACGACAAAGCCCAGCCGCAGGCCCGGCGCCAGCACTTTGGAGAATGAGCCCAGATAAATGCAGCCCTCCGGGTTGCGTGCGGTCAATGGGGCGGGTGGCGGTTCGTCAAACCACAAGTCGCCATAGGGGTTGTCTTCAATGAGGGGCAGGCCCAGGCGGGCGGCCTCAAGGCTCAATGCGGCACGGCTGGCCTCAGACATGGTGCGGCCGGTCGGGTTTTGAAAATTGGGCAGGGCATACAGAAAGCGCGCACCCGCAGCCTTGGCGCGCAAGTCAGCCAAGTCCACGCCTTCCTCGTTGTTGCCGACACTGACGACGTCTGGCTCCATCGGCGTGAAGGCCATGACGGCGCCCAGGTAGGTGGGCGACTCCACCAGAATTTTGCTGCCAGCATCCACCAGCACTTTGGCCACCAGATCGAGCCCTTGCTGGGAACCGGTGGTGATCAGAATCTGGGCCGGATCAACCTGCCATGGCAGCATGGCGGCCACCATGTCACGCAGCGGGCCGAAGCCTTCGCTGGCGGCATATTGCAGTGCGCCGAAAGGGTCATCGCGCAACACCTTGGCGCAGGCGGCCTCGAACTCAGCTACCGGAAAGGTCTTGGGCGAGGGCAGACCACCGGCAAAATTGATGATGCCGGACTTCTCGGTGATCTTGAGGATTTCGCGGATCACGCCGGGGTTCATCTTGGCGGTGCGCCGGGCCAGCAGCCAGGGCGAGGCGGCCATTGCAGTGGTGTTCATGGGCTTGTTCTTTCTTGTCTATGAGCTATTTATCTGGCTGTGCTGACCGGCATTTTCCGGCCGACAAACACCACCGCCATGACGGCCAGCCCAAAGCCGACGGTGAGCGCGTCGAGCGATTCGCCCAGCAGCGGTACGGCAAACAGCATGGATAAAAAGGGTTGTATCAGTTGCACCTGGCTGACGCGCACGGTGCCGCCCAGCGCCAGCCCGCGGTACCAGGCAAAAAAGCCCAGCCACATGGAGAACACGGCGACATAGGCAAAGGCGGCCCATGCTTCGTTTTTGATAGCCAACTGTGGCCATTCCATAAGGGCGAGCGGCAGATTGACAGGTAATGACAGAACCAGCGCCCAGCAGATGACGTGTTCGGCCCGCATGCGCTGTGCGAGTTGGGCGCCAACGCCGTAGCCGACCGCCGCACAGGCCATGGCCAGCAGCAGCAGGGCGTCGGCCCACGCCAGTGTCAAACCCCCCAGCGTCAAGCCACCACGGCCGGAGCGCAGCAGCGCAAACGCCACCACCAGGGCGGTCCCCAAGCCCGCGCAAAGCCAAAAGCCGTTGGAGGGTCGTTGCCGGTGCAGCCAGGCACCGACCGCCGCCGTGGCCAGTGGCAGCACGCCCACAATCACGCTGGCATGCACCGCCTCGACATGGCGCATGGCGATCGAAGTGAACAGCGGAAAGCCAAATACCACCCCCAGCGCTACCACACCCAAGGGTAGCCAGTCTGAGCGGCGCGGCCAGGGCGCACGCGTGGCCAGCAGGAAAGCGGCCGACAGCACGGCGGCAATCACGGCCCGGCCCGTCGCAATGAAAACAGCCGACATCTGCGGTGCCTCGGGCGTGCCCACGGCCAGCCGCGTCATCGGCAGCGTCAGGGCGAAAATGGCCACCCCCAGCAAGCCCAGCCAAAGCCCTTTGCGGATGTCGTCTGCCTGCTTACTCATCTTGCTTGGGTCATGACGTCAAAACGTTGCCATCCAGGCGGCAGTGACTACCGGCACGGCCAGCACAAAACGCAGCGAGCGTTTGAAGCCCAGGTTGGCCGCCAGCGCGGTGGACATGGCGATGCGGTGGCACGTTTTGACGTCATGACCCAAGCAAGATGAAAACGAAGTTTCAGAGGAGACTAACTTGTACTCAAGTTTCCTCATTCTCTAGTTATCGGAAATCAGCAACCGGGCATATCTTGAACAGGTTCTTACGCTTCGTGGCGGCCGATGATGGATATACCGCATATATTCTGATGGGGAGAACCCCCCACGTTGTGAGTCAATCCATAGTTCACCTTTGACAATTGCCGGGCACCCGCCCGTCCCTGCAACTGCAAATAAGCCTCGTAGAGCATGCGAATTCCCGAGGCCCCGATGGGGTGACCAAAACACTTGAGGCCGCCGTCGATCTGGCAGGGAATTTTCCCTGTCGCACTGTAGAACCCGTCCATCACGTCGTTGACAGCGCCACCAAGAGGGGAAAGGTGCAAATCCTCCATGGTTACCAGCTCGGTGATGGAAAAGCAATCGTGGACCTCGATCATGGACAACTCATCTCGAGGATTGCGGATCCCCGCCTCCTCGTAGGCCCGTTTCGCCGCAATCCGGGTGGTGGCAAAATGGGCACCATCCCAGGAATTATGTCCGGACTCGGTGCCATCGCTGACGGCGACCTGTAGCGCCTTGACCGATACCAGGTCCTGCTTGCCCAGGGACCTGGCAATCTCCGGCGTTGTGACGATGGCGCACGCGGCACCGTCGCTCACGCCGCAGCAATCAAAGAGACCCAATGGCGCGGCAACCATGGGCGCAGCCAGCACCTGTTCCACCGAAATCAGTTTTTGAAGATGCGCCTTGGGATTTTTCGCCCCGTTCTCGTGGCTTTTCACCGAAATCTGGGCCATGGCCCGCTTCACGTCCTGGGCGTTCTTCCCGTACTTGGCTGCGTAGGCGCTGGCCAGTTGTGCGAACAGCCCGGGGGCCGACACATTAGGCGACCATAATGCCCCTAGGGTTCCACGCTCCGGCTTGGGCAGGCCGCCGTAGCCGGTATCCTTGAGTTTCTCGGCCCCCATTGCCAAGGCAATGTCGCAAGCCCCCGAGGCCACCGCGTAGACAGCTCCCCGGAACGCCTCCGACCCGCTGGCGCACAGATTTTCCACCCGTGTCACCGGTACCTTGTTGAGCCGCAAGGCCATGGCCATCGGCAGAGCGGACTTGCCCACGTTAATCTGATCGAGTGCGCAGGCGAACCAGGCAGCCTGAATTTCCCCAGCACCGATAGCGGCGTCGGCAAGACACTCCTGAAACGCTTCCAGCATGATTTCTTCGGCGCCGTCATTCCAGCGCTCGCCGAAGCGGGAGCATCCCATTCCAAGAATGACAACTTTATCCTTGATTCCCGTAGCCATAATCAATCCTCCTTGCCCGAAACAGAAATGGGCGCCGCTTTCCAAAAGTAACGGGTCATCCCCCGCATCTCGTCCACCCCCATGACACGGAAAACCATGCGCATCGGCATCCCCACTTCTACGCCGCCAACATCGCAGTCCGTGAAATCCGCCATGAAGCATCCGCCGCCGTCGAACTGGATCATGCCGTAGTGGGCCGGTGGATCCATGGAATAGGTGAGGGTATCGGCGGACCAGGAGGCGACTCGCGTCGGCTGGTCGGCAAAAGGGTAGTCTTCCTGGGAACCGACTGCCTTGCATTCCGGGTTCACACAGACGCCCTCTTTGGGAAACTGCGGGGTATTGCATTTGGGGCAAATGCCCCCCATCAAGCCCAGAATCATCCGGCGCCTGCGATAGAGCACGCTCAACGCGGTCTGTGGGTTGTACTCTGCCCGCAGACCCCGCTCCTGGGTGATCAGTCGATTGAAGGTAAGGAACTTGAGATAATTGGTTTCTTCCTTGCGACGCGCCAGGGAACCTTTGACCCCTACCCGTCTGGGCAAGGCGGCAAGACGCTCGGTCGCGCGAAACACCAGGGCATCGCACCCTTGCCCGAACCCGCATACCAGCAAAAGCTGTCCGGGCGTGGCGTCCTGCAATGCATCCACCAGCATCACGATAGCATGGGCGGTGCCCGTCTCACCGCATACCGCCGCCAGATTATCCCGCACGGACTGCGGGAGAAGCCCCACCTTCCTGGCTACGCTGGCGGCCACCCCGGCGTAGACGCAGGGCATCACGAAGTGATCCACCTGCTCCGGCGAAACCCCCGCTTTTTCCAGCGCCCGGGTGATCACCGGTGGGACGATCTTGCCGATACCTTCATCCCGAATCCAGCGCTCTTCCCATCCATAATCAAAAGGTTGGTCCTTGCCACGGTAGTGGTCCACAAAATCCACCGACGCCGAGTGCCCCCCCAGAAACTCCGCCACCACTTCCCCAGAGCCCAGCAGCAGGGCCGCCGCGCCGTCGCCGAACTGCATCTCTTGGACACTAGCCGACTTGGTACGGCGTTTGTCGGCTGCGGCAAACAAGACATTTTCCCCCATCGCCTTCGCCGTATTCAGGGCGGCCAGCAGCCCCGATGTGCCGGCTTTCTGGGAAGCAGTCACATCCAGGGTGGCCAATTGTTCGGAGAGATTGAGTGCTGCGGCCACGATGCCGGCATTTTGCCGATCCCCAAAAGGCAAGGACGTGGAAGCAAAGTAGAGCGCCTGTATCGAGCCCCGATCTTGTTCTGCAAGACAATCACGAGCCGCTTCCACGGCCATGGTGACGCTGTCCTCGTCCCAGTTGGCCATGGCCCGCTCGCCCTTGCCGTGGGCCAGCAAGGAGGGATCCATCCAGGCGTTGGCGGCAGCCATAGATTTCCTGTTGAGCCTCAGCCGCGGCACGTGAGTGCCATAAGAGACAATGCCGATCATTTTGTACCCCTACTAAAAATCGTCCGATTGGCCAATCCGAGTGCGGGCCGGTCAACTACTCGTTTTGCGTGCAATGTACGGTTCAGTCTTGGCTTCGGTAATCCTGGCCGCAATCCCATGTTTTTCCTCTGCGGGCCGCGTGTCGCGCGAGCCACGGCCCAACCAGCAGTCCATCTCGCAGAAATGGGGACATTAAATTTAAATCGGCTCTTTCTGAGCCCTGCGTCATTGAGCAGTTTCACGCAAAATTCCAATAATTTCATTTCGTCATCCTTTTGGCAAAACGGGCTGCCAGGCCACGAGCTTGCTCAGGCCCAGTTGCTCCATGAAGGCGTCCACCTTGCCCATGGAGCACACTTCGTCGAATTCCCGCTCGTCGCCCATGTTGCCTTCGTAGGTCATGATCGGGATGCCGGTTTTCGCCAGCCCCAGCTTGTTCTCCATGATGCCCATGCTTGTGCCCTCGCAGCCGCGGTTGAGGTGCAGCATCACGCC
>JAUXOA010000030.1 GCA_030682475.1 Rhodoferax sp.
CAAGTCTGTAAAGACATGAAACTTGGCGAAAGTGCCGTCAGGCGCTGGGTCAGCCAATTTGAAGCGGAACAGCAAGGCCAAAGCGGCGCTGGCAAGCCGTTGACCGTGGAGCATCAACGCATCAGGCAGTTGGAACTTGAAAACCGGCAACTGCGAGGCGACGTGGAGATATTAAAAAAAGCATCGGCCTTCTTTGCCCGAGAACTCAGATGAGCTACCAGCTCGTTGAAGACTTGCAGAAGAAGGCTATCACAGTCAGTCAGGCGTGCCGCACCCTTGAGGTCAGCCGCTCAGGCTATTACGCAGCAGCCAAGCGGCGCAGCACAGCGCCAGTGGTGTGTGCTGCCAGCGTTCATTTGAAAGCGGCTTTCGCGGCCAGTGGGCGCACCTACGGCAGCCGCAGGCTGCGCACTGCGATGCACATGAGCGGCGTGACGATGGGGCGCCACAAGGTGCGCAGCTTGATGCGACTCAACGGATTACACCCGGTGTGGAAACGCAAGTTTGTGCATACCACCGACAGCAAGCACACCCTGCCAGTGTCACCCAATGTGCTGGCCCGCCAGTTCGAGAAACCGTTGCCCAACCTGGCCTGGGTCAGTGACATCACCTACATTCGTACACACAGCGGCTGGCTGTATCTGGCGGCAGTGCTGGACTTGCATTCGCGCAAGATTGTGGGCTGGGCGATGGCGCCCGAGATGCCCGCAACGCTGGTATGCAAGGCCTTGCAAATGGCTATCGTGCAGCGCAATCCCGCAGCTGGTCTGGTGGTGCATTCGGACCGGGGAACGCAGTACGCCAGCGCGCAGCATCAAGGATTGTTGAAAAAATACGGATTGGTCGGCAGCATGAGCCGCAAAGGCAACTGCTGGGATAACGCGGTCATGGAGCGTTTCTTTTTGAACTTGAAGATGGAGCGGGTCTGGCAAAAGGACTATGCCAACCACAGCGAAGCAATGACCGATGTGGCTGACTACATCGTTGGCTTTTACAACAGCACACGGCTGCATTCCAAACTGGGCAACTTGTCACCCAACGCATTTGAGCGTAAATCGGCAATTCAACATCCTATTGATGTGTCCGAAATAACTTGACCACCACAATCACCGGGACAGGCTGTACGCGGCCATCGCGACTAGTGCGATCAGTGGCCCGGAGTCAATGGGTCGATATGTGGCCACAGAAGACAACGCGTCTCTTGTCTGGCTTCCAGACAGAATCGTCGTCTTGTTTGACTGGCCGCTGCGTTGCGCGCCATCGCTGTACGTTCAACCACGTGAGCTGATCGAAAGTGGGAAGCTCAGAATTGAAGCAATAACAGCGCGCGGATTTCAAGCTCTGATCCAGGGGGCACTGGACCGGAAGGCCTTCGCTTTCTTCGCAGATGCGTCACCGACGGAATACAAGAAGGAGGCAGACCTTCAGCGGGCAGAGTGGATATCTGATCGTGGCAATGAAGGCGCTGTTTAGTACGCGTCCTAACCCGTCGGTCAACCCGACTACCCAAAAGCTGCGCTTTTGGGTTCCCTACGCGCTGCGCGCTCCGGCAGCGGGTCACCTCCAACGTTAGGCTTCCGAAGAATGCCGATCCACCCAACTCGCGATCCCGAAACTGTCGCGAAGCTCTCGCGAGTCATGTCGGAATGCATTCCGGAACTCGCTACGCGTTCGACCGTAGGCATAGTCGCTTCGACTAATCAGCACATTCGGCAGATCGGCTCAGGAACGCTCTTGGCTGTAGCCGATCATCGATTCGTTTTGACAGCGGCCCACGTCGTCCACCAAGGCGCACTCGTCAACGCGACGCTGGGAATCTCAGGCACTGTAGACGGCGAGTTCGTGGCCGCGCCGGGGAACTGGATTCTTTCTGGCGGCAGCGCTGATCGAGCAGCAGACGAGCACGACATTGCGGTTTACGAGTTTTCGAAGGAACAGTCACAGAGATTTGCCGACGACGTGTTCGTTCGCGTGGCGGATGCAGAGTTCCCCATCGACCTCTCTCACGGTTTCTTTGTCGTTAGCGGCTTTCCAGGGGTCTGGTCGACTTCGCCTTCCCCGTCAGACACGACACTTTCGACAAAGATGCTTCAATATGGAACGTTCGCCCTCCAAGGCAGCGTCGCAGGTCTTGACGGCTACAACCCCAAACGTCACTTCCTTCTGGAGGCCTCACCGGACAATCTGCTAGATATCAAGGGTAATGACGTTTCCTTTCGAACAAGAACCGGGTACTCAGCGCAGATGCCGAGAGATTTGGCGGGAGTCAGTGGCTGCAGCGTTTGGATGATGGGTGATCTTCGTGAACCGATCGAGCAATGGTCGACAAAGACTGCGCGATTGGTCGGCATCGAAACTTCTGTCTACCAGACGCGCCGCGCCATCAAGGCGACTCGATGGAATGGTGTAACCACGTTGCTGCACGCCGCCTTCCCGCAGGTTCGCCGCGTACTGGAAATGTATGCAAGGCAACACAACGGACCGTAGCGCGCGGAGCCTAACCCCTCGCCTCAACTCGAACGTTGAATGACAGGTATCTGGAGATTTGAAAGTCGGCTTCCAGTCT
>JAUXOA010000035.1 GCA_030682475.1 Rhodoferax sp.
CGCGGCGCGAAGTCACGCTCCACCATGCGCTCGCCGTGCACCTGCAGGATGCGGCTGTCGGCAAAGCCCCCGGTGATCGCCTCCCTGACCTTGGCCATGTCGGCCCCGCCTTTGGTCGCAAACAGCAGGGCCTCGGCCACCGCGCCTATGGTGATGCCGACAATCATCTGGTTGGCGAGCTTGGTGAGCTGGCCCGTGCCGTGCGAGCCCACATGGGTGGCGCGCCCGAAGATACGGAAGACGGGCAGGGCGCGTTCAAATTCCGCCGCCTTGCCGCCGGCCATGATGACCAGCGTGCCCTGGTCGGCGCCGCCGGTGCCGCCCGATACCGGTGCGTCGATGTGGGCGATGCCCATGGCGCCCAGGCGCGCCGCATGGTCGCGTGCTTCGCGCGGCTTGATCGAAGCCATGTCGATGAACAGCGCGCCGGGTTTCATCGCGGCGGCCACGTCCTGCGCAAACAATACGTCTTCCACCACCGCGCCGTTTTCCAGCATGCCGACCACGATGTCGGCGTCTTTCACCGCGGCTGCGGCCAGGCCGTGCACCACTGCGCCCAGCGCCGCCAGCGGGGCAGCCTTGGCCGGTGTGCGGTTCCACACCTGCGGTGAAAAACCGGCTTCGCAGAGACGCCTGGCCATGGGAAGCCCCATGCTGCCTGTGCCGAGAAACGCGAGACGCGGGGAAGGGTTGTTTGTGTCGGGGGTGCTCATGGGTGTCCGGGAAAAACTGCGCTCCATCATGCGGTACGCAGCAGGGCAAAGGCTGTCAGGCAGCTTTCTTCATGGCAGGGGCGAACATGTTTTCCATCTCGCTGCGGACCTTCCAGGCGGGCGTGGAGGTGTCCATGGCCACATCGGCCCAGCTCAGGCTCTGGCCTTTTGTGACCGCACGCACGACCTTGACGTTGTGCGCCAGGCCCAGCGGCAGGCCGCCCATCTTCACCGAGGTATCTGCCGGCAGCAGCTTGCCCCACACGGTGTAGCCGCCTTCGCCGTCGAGCAGGTCGCCGGGTTTCAGATCGCGTTTGGCAGTGGCCACGACGTCGGCGTTCCAGCAGGTCGCGACACCCGTTGGTTCGCCGCGCAAGGCCACGCTGGCCACCGACACGCCGACTTCCAGGCCAATCAGGTGCCAGCGCTTGTACAGCGTGAAGTAACGTCCGCTCGGGTCGGTGTGCGCGTTGTATTCCTCGAAGCAGTGCTTGATGTAGTCGGTTTCGGCCTCGACCGTGACCCAGACGCCCATGCGGATGTCGTAGGGAATCTTGCGGCCATTGGCCTCCAGGGAAGAAATCACCTCCACCATGCCCTTGCGCTCGAGCACGCCGCCCTCGGAGACCGGGCGGGTGACATAGGGAATGTCCTCCACACTGGCCGGCGGATACAGCAGGCCGTTGGACGGCACCGTCAGGCCGGTGGCGTTGGCCACCGCCGTCGACTCGATCGACGGTTTGGAGCCGTCCAGAAAGCTGTTGAACATCTTGGGGTTGAGGCCGCCGCGCTCGGCCTGCTCCGGCGTGAGGCCGTAGTTGGCCCAGACCGTTTCGGGTGTCGATTCACAAAAATGCGGCAGCCACTTGTGGCCCCGGCCTGCCGCCACGACGGGGAAACCGCAGGTGCGGGCCCAGTCCACCAGCTCGCAGATCAGCGCCGGCTGATCGCCGAAAGCCAGTGAATACACCACACCGGCCTCGGCCGCCTTGCGCGCCAGCAGCGGTCCGCAAAAGGCGTCGGCCTCGACCGTGACGTTGACCACATGTTTGCCATGCGCAAACGCCTGCAGGCAGTGCTCAACGGCCGCCACCGGGTTGCCGGTGCATTCCACGATGATGTCGATCTGCGGATGGGTGACGACGGCGTTCCAGTCGTCGGTGATCCAGGTTGCTCCTGTTTTGATAGCTGCTTGCGCAGATTCCACCTGGGTCAGGGCCGGATTCCATCCCACACGCGCGAGGTTGGTGCGGGCAGCCGCAGGTGACAGGTCGGCGATCGCCACCAGGTGCACGCCCGGCGTTTTCGGGATCTGCGCGAGGTACATGGAACCGAATTTACCCGCGCCTATGAGGCCGATGCGCACAGGTTTGTTGTCGGCCGCGCGTTGCTGAAGTTTTGTGTAGAGGTTCATAAGAACAGTCCTGTCATTGCGGGCTTGACCCGCAATCCATGGTGGAAGGGATGGATGTGGCTAAGCGCGTATGGATGCCCCCGGCTCGGAGCCCGGGGCAGGCTCCTGAAAGTCCGGCATGACGTGCGACCGGGTTCAGGCCGCCTTGCGCTGAGGCACGATTTCATCCATCGATGTTTGCAGCGCCGTCGCTGGCACGCCGTCTTTCCACGGCAGGTCCACCGGGTATTCCTTGAGCAGGCAGTCATCGGGCAGGCAAGTGATGGGCGTGAAGTCGCGGTGCGCGATGTACTCGGGCCGCTTGTGGCGGCGGATGTGGTTGCTGACCGCGCACAGGCTCAGGTAGACGCTGACGCGGTTGAAGGGCGACAGGTTGCTGCCAGAGGCATGCACCAGGCAGGAATGGAACAGGATCATGGAGCCGGCCGGGCCCTTGGGGCTGACGATGCCGCCCTGTTTGCCGCCGGCGCGCTGCACCAGCTGGCGGATCAGGTCGTTGTCCACCGTCCACAGCGGGTAACTGGTGGTGGTCAGGTCGTGTCTGGCATCGACCACGCCTTTTTTGTGGCTGCCGGGGATGAACATCAAGGGGCCGTTGTGTTCCGTCACGTCGTCGAGAAAAATGGCGACATTCATCGCGCGTTCTGTCGGCATCATGTCGTCGTTGAGCCAGGTGCCGTAGTCCTGGTGCCACTGCCAGACATCGCCCTCGAAAGCCATCTTGCCGTTGATCTTGAACTGATGCATGTAGAGCTGCTCGCCGAGCAGGTCTTCCACCGGTTCGATCATGCGCGGATGCCGGCCCAGTTTGGCGAACGGTTCGCTGTACATGTGGGCGGCGAAGTTGGTGCGTACCGCGTCCTTGCCTTTTTCGCGCACGTTGTAGTCCTCGCGCCGGCTGTAAAGTTCGGGTACGGCGTCGTTGAGCACCTGCGTTTCTTCGGGTGTGAACAGGCCGGGGAAAAACAGGTAGCCCTCGCGGTCAAATTGCGCGAGCTGGTCGGGTGTCAATTTCATGTTTTGTCTCCTGGGATGGGGTGGCAAGTCGGGTCAGGCGGATTGGGCGTTGCCGGCCGAAACAGGCTGAAGCGCGTGGTTCAGCAGGCTGGCCAGGTTGCGGCTGGCGTCTTCGCCGTGTTCGCGGATCAGGGTTTCGGCGGTGTGTGCATCGCCTACAGCGATGGCCTGGGCGATGGTCTCGTGTTCGTCCCAGATCGATTCGCGCATGGTGGACACCTGCAACACAGCACCCATGGCGCGGCGGATGTGATGCCAGTGCAGTTGTGCGCTCTGGGCGATCAGCGGGTTGCCGGAGGCCGCATAGATGGCGCCGTGAAACTGCGCATCGGCCGCCATCATGGCCTTGACGTCGGTGCCGCGTGTTGCCGCGCGCCCGCGGGCGATCAGGTCCGGGTCGATCTGGAAACAGGCCTGCGCCGCGAGGCGTGCCGCCAGCGCGTCGAGCGCACTGCGCACCTGGTAAATCTGCATCAGCCAGCCCACATCCAGCGGTGCGACCAGCACGCCGCGGCCCGGTGCGTCCAGCACAAAACCGTCCTTCTTGAGAAGCCGCAAGGCCTGCAGCACCGGCTGGCGCGATACCGCGAGCTGTTCGGCAATGTCTTCCTGCATGATGCGCGCGCCGGGGGGCAAGGAGCCTTCGCTGATGGCGTCAAGCAGGCTGCGGTAGACCTGGTCAACCAGGTCGGGCGTGGATTCGATTTTGACAAGCTGGATTTGCATTTTTGTACTCTGTATACAGAATACTTTGCACACTCCATGGCTGCCAGCGGGTTTACCCGTGCCTCGCATCCCGGCTGCGCGACTGTGCCAACATCTGCGTATTGACCTCACAGGAGATTTCATGACCCGACCCGACCCCGCCTGGCTGGACCGCATGTACAACAACCGCGCGCTGGTGCCCGACCACGGCGACTACTTCAGCCGCTGGGCAGAACGTTCCGATCAGGCCCGGCGTTCACAGCCCTGTACCCTGGACATCGCTTACGGCCCGAGCCCCGGAGAGAAACTCGATGCCTTTCCTGCGGCCCAGGCTGCACCCGGTGGTGCGCCGGTGGTGGTGTTCATCCACGGCGGTTACTGGCGCTCGCTGGATAAATCGGACCATTCCTTCCTCGCGCCGGCCTTCACGGACGCCGGCGCCTGCGTGGTGGTGCCCAACTACGATTTGTGCCCGACAGTCACGATTCCGGACATCGCGCTGCAAATGGTCAGGGCCCTGGCCTGGACTTACCGTCATGTCGCCAGTTTTGGCGGCGACCCGGAACGCATCACGGTGATCGGGCATTCCGCGGGTGGCCACCTCGCGGCCATGCTGCTGACCTGCGAGTGGAAAAAACACGCGCCCGACCTGCCGGTCGACCTGGTCAAAAACGCGCTGTCGGTGTCCGGCCTGTATGAACTCGAGTCGGTGATGCACACGCCGTTCCTGAAAGAGTCCTTGCGCCTGACCCCGGCGCAGGTGGCGCAGGCCAGCCCGGCCTGGTTCCCGGCGCCGAAGCGCGGCGTGCTCTACAGCGTGGCGGGCGCCGATGAAAGCGAAGAGTTTTTGCGCCACAACGCGCTGATCGAGCGCGCCTGGGGCGCCAGGGCGGTGCCGGTGCGGGAAGCTCTGCTGGGGCTCAACCATTTCAGCGTTCTGGAAGCCCTGGTGCAGCCCGGCCACCGCCTGTGCCAGCTGTCGCTGCAACTGATTGCCGCGTCCGCCTGACGCCCAACGTTTCTAGATGTCCACGTCGTAACCGAGTGCCACATCCGAGGCCGGCTGGCCGCCGCGGATCGCCCAGTTCTCGCGCGGCGCCTCGCGCAGCAGGATCTTGAGGTGATCGGCAGGAATGCTGCACAGGCCCAACTGGTGCGTGATGGCCTGGTACAACACGCGTTTGGTTGCGAGGGACCGGCCTGTGAAGCAATCCAGGGTGACCAGGGTGTAGTGCTCGCCCTTGTCCGCCGGGCCGACAAAACGCCGCGCTTCATGCACAAACAGCCGGACCGAAAGCGTCCAGGGCGGGACCTTCAAGGCCTCGACCACGGCGGTCTGCACGGCAGCGATCAGGCCGGTTTCTTCCTCGGGGGAGCAGTGGCGGCGGATTTCAATGGCGATAGTGGGCACGGCTGCGGATTTTTAGGGGGAAGCGAGCACTGTACCTGCCCGCGGCCGCGCCGCACAAAGTCTTACATCAACAGGTGTTCACCGGCGTTGTCGCCGCCGAGGATCACGTAATTGACCTTGCGGATGTCCATCAGCCTGGTGCCGCCGGCATAACTGATGGCGCTTTGCACGTCTTCTTCCATCTCGCGCAGCGTGTCCTTGAGGCTGCCCTTGACCGGCTCCAGGATGCGTTTGCCTTCGACGTGTTTGTACTCGCCCTTGTTGAAGTCCGAGGCACTGCCGTAATACTCCTTGTACAGCCGGCCGTCGACCTCGACCGTCTGGCCCGGGCTTTCCTCCAGGCCCGCCAGCATGGAGCCGATCATCACCATGGTGGCACCAAAGCGGATGGACTTGGCGATGTCACCGTGTTCACGGATGCCGCCGTCGGCAATGATGGGTTTGGTCGCCACGCGCGCACACCACTTGAGCGCCGAGAGTTGCCAGCCGCCGGTGCCAAAACCGGTTTTCATTTTGGTGATGCAGACCTTGCCGGGGCCGATGCCGACCTTGGTGGCGTCTGCACCCCAGTTCTCCAGGTCAATCACCGCTTCCGGCGTGGCCACGTTGCCGGCAATCACAAACGATGCGGGCAGCTTTTCCTTGAGGCAGGCGATCATGCGCTGCACCGTGTCGGCGTGGCCGTGGGCGATGTCGATGGTGATGTAGTCGGGCGCGAGGCCTTCGGCCACCAGCTGGTCCACCGTGTCGTAGTCGGCCTTCTTGACACCCAGCGAGATCGACGCATACACGCCGGCGGCCGCCATGCGCCGGACAAAAGCCAGGTTGTTGAGATCGAAGCGGTGCATCACGTAGAAATAGCCGTTTTGCGCCATCCACATGCTGATCGATTCGTCGATCACCGTCTTCATGTTGGCCGGCACCACCGGGATGCGGAAGCTGCGCCCGCCCAGCGTGACGCCGGCGTCACACTCGGAGCGGCTTTCCACGCGGCATTTGCGCGGCAGCAGCAGGACGTTGTCGTAGTCGAAGATTTCCATGGATTCCAGGCTCCTGAATTGATTAACAGAAGGCGCTTGGATTGGACCGGCTTGCCCGCAAGGCTTGCGGAAACAAAAAACCGGGCGCAATTGCTTGGGCCCGGTGACTGATTCTAGGCGCTTGTTCTGCGCGCCGTCACATGCGACTGTATATAGCCGCTATATGGGCAGGCCTATGACGACAGGTCGAGCCGCAGCTCAGCGTGGCCTTGCGCGGTCCGCCGTGCAGCGCGACTGCGCCGCGGCGATCACACGACCCTGGCCGTCCTGGACCCAGCCGATCACTTTTGCGCGTTCGGTGTTCATGCCCGGCGGCACATCCATCGAACGTGTCTCAATGAGGTGTATTTGCTCCTCTTTTGATAGCTTCTCACGCCCGGTCCACGTGGCCTGAACGAGGTTTCGAACCAGATTTCTGGGAATCGGCGTGCCTTCGGTACCGGCCGGGATGGTTTCGACCAGCGCGAGCCAGGCGGTCCAGGATTGGCCGGCATTTTTTCGGGGGGTGTCCCTGAATGCGATGGATGCGCCGATGTAAGCGGACACCGGCACGCCGTGCGCCACCCTTAGCGTTCCGGAGCCGCCATCAACGGGTGTTTTCCGGCTTGCGTTGCCCGCCGGGGTCGGCAAACCCAATACTTCCAGTCGTTTGAGCGCGTCGCGGGTAGCAACCACCGAGAGCGGGGCCTCGTCTCCCCGCTTGCCGGGCAGCACCCAGTCCAGTGCCAGTTCGCCGCGGCCGGAGCGCGAGCTCAGGGGATCGGTCCAGCAGTCGGCGCAGTCCGCGTTGATGAAACGCTCCAGCAGGGCCACCGGGCGGCTTTGCCCGTCGCTGGAGCAGGAGGACTGTGCCCGCGCCATGCCGGAAAAGCCCGTTCCTGCCGCCAACAGGCCGGCGGCCAGCCATGCAATCCCCGAGTGGCCCAAACCTGTCGCCATGACACCCCCCAAAATCTGCACATGTTCGCAGAAGCTGCGGGTCGGCGCAGCATCACGGGTTTTCCAGTTGCAGCCACAGCGCGCCGGCCAGCATCAGCAGGCCTATCCAGCTGGTGGTGAAACCCATGAGCACGGCCGTGCGCCGGCCCGAACGCGTCAGTTCGCCAAAAGAGGTCTTCATGCCCAGCGCTGCCACACCGACGGTGAGGCAGGCCTGCGACGCCTGGCCCAGCCCGGTCTGCAGAGGAGCCGGCAGCCAACCCAGCGAATGCCAGGCCGCCATGGCGAGGAAGAGCAGTACAAAACCCGGGATCAGGGGCGGCCGGCTGGCCGCCGGCAGCGCGGCGCTGCCCGGCTGGCGGAAGGCCAGCGCCACACCCATCACCACCAGCGCCAGCAGGCTGACCCTGAGCAGCTTGACCACGGACGCCACGTCGCCCGCCTCATTGCCGAGCGCGTACCCGGCTACCACCACCTGGGCCACATCGTGGATGCTGCCGCCCATGAACAGGCCGGCCAGTGCGGGCGGCAGGTGCAGCAAGGTGGCGAGCAGCGGGTAGGCCAGCATCGCCACCGTGGACAGCAAGGTGGCCAGCACCACCACCGACAGGGTTTCGCGTTCCCGCTCAGCGCTCCGCGGAAGCACGGCGGCAATCGCCATGGCGGCGGAAGCGCCGCAAATCGCGGTCGCACCCCCGGCGAGCACGCCCAGGGTGGCCGGCAGGCGCAGGCGCCGTGCCATCGCGACGCCTGCCAGCAGCGTGGTCGCCGCGCCGATGATGGTGATGAAGACGGTGGGCCAGCCCAGTGCGGCAATCTGGCCCAGGGTGATGCGGGCTCCCAGCAGGCCCACGCCCAGGCGCAACACCGTCCCGGCGCAAAAGCGCACGCCGGGCGCGGTGCGGACCTCTGCGTGCAGGTAGTGCAGGGCCGTACCGAACAGCAGCGCATACAACATGGCGGGACCACCATGCAGGCCGGCCACAAAACTCGCTGCCAGCGCGATCAGCACACACAGGCCTGCACCCGGCAGCGCCAGGCCCCAGCTTTGCCAGGCAGGCATACGCATGTAGCGCAGCATCAGCGAGCGCATGCCTGGGACGCTCTATTTGTCGACAAAGGCGCGTTCGATGACGTAGTGGCCGGGATGGCTCATGTTGCCCTCGGCCAGACCCAGCTTGTCCAGGAAGGCCCGTGTGTCCTTGAGCATGGCCGGGCTGCCGCACAGCATGAAGCGGTCGTGCGCCGGATCAAGCGCGGGAAGCCCTGCCTGCCGGCAGAGCTGACCGGTCTCCAGCAGCGTGGGAATGCGCCCCTGGTGCCGGAAGGCCTCGCGCGTGACGGTGGGGTAGTAGACCAGTTGCCGCGTGACCTGCTCGCCAAACCATTCGTTGCGCGGCATCTCGGTCGTGATCAGGTCGGCATAGGCGAGTTCGTTCACCTGGCGGCAGCCGTGCACCAGCACGACTTTTTCGAACTGCTCGTAAACCTCGGGGTCGCGGACCATGCTCATGAAGGGTGCCAGCCCGGTGCCGGTGCCCAGCAGGTAAAGCGTGCGGCCGGGCAGCAGGTTCTGGGTCAGCAGCGTGCCCGAAGCCTTGCGGCCAACCAGGACGGCATCACCGGGCTGGATGTGTTGCAGCCTCGAGGTCAGGGGGCCATCGGCCACCTTGATGCTGAGAAATTCAAGCGTTTCTTCGTAGTGGGGGCTCACCATGCTGTAGGCGCGCATCAGCGGGCGCCCGTCGACATTCAACCCGATCATGGTGAACTGCCCGCTCTGGTAGCGAAAGCCCGGGTCCCGGGTGCAGGTGAAGGAAAACAAGCGGTCCGTCCAGTGGCGCACCGTCAGGACTTTCGCCTCGAAGAAGTTGCTCATGGTGTGGTCTGAAGGGAAAGGATTGAAGACAGTTCGTGAAGGTAGGACCAGGGATAGATGCCGCGGTCGTGGCCATCGGAGAAACACAGTTGCAGGCCGAACTCGCCGACCGGCCGCAGCAGAGTCAGGGCGATGCCTGCTGCAGGGACAAGGGGTGTCCCGGCACGCCGCAGGCTTTCGCAGGCGGCGCAGCGGCAAGCGGCGCGCAGGCCTGATGCATCCAGTGTGTAGTGCAGCCCATCGTTCCACAGGACCTCCAACTGGCCCGAAGCCTCATGCAGAACGATGTCCAGCGGCCAGACGGCGGAAGTGGCCATGGTCAAATCACCGAGCTCATGCCCCGCGGGCCGATTTCGGTGCTCAGGCCGCCCAGACCCCCGTCGCTGAGTTCGCCGCCCATGGCCGCCAGGCTTTCTTCGCGGATCAGCGCGCGAATGCTGCCCACCATGGCGGCAAACTGCGGCGTGGACATCATCTCCGGCGTGCGCGGCCTCGGCAGCGGCACCACCATTTCGGATTTGATGCGGCCGGGGCGCGCTGTCATGACATAGATGCGGTCCGACAGGAACACGGCTTCGTCGATGTCATGGGTGATGAACAGCACCGACAGGCGCAGCCGCTGCCACATGTTGGTCAGGATCTCCTGCATGACCACCCGGGTCTGCGAATCGAGCGCACCGAAGGGCTCGTCCATCAGCAGCACCTGCGGACTGGTGGCCAGCGCCCGCACAATGCCCACGCGCTGCTTCATGCCGCCGGAGAGCTGGTCGGGGTAGTGGTTCTCGAACGAGAGCAGGCCGGCCAGACCCAGCAGGGTGCGCGCCTGGGTTTCCCGCTCGTTCGGTGACATGCCCTGCATCTTCAGGCCGAACTCGACGTTCTTGCGCACCGTCATCCAGGGAAAGAGCGAGTACTGCTGGAACACCACACCGCGGTCTGAGCCCGGCCCCTTGATGGCGCGGCCGTCCAGCAGGGTTTGTCCGGAACTCGGTTCCAGAAACCCGGCCACCACGTTGAGCAGCGTCGACTTGCCGCAGCCTGACGGCCCGATCAGCGAGACAAATTCCCCGGGATTGACATGTAATGAAACCTCACTGACGGCGTCCAGCGTGCCGCCCCGGGTGTCGAAGCGGATGCCGAGATCGCGCACCTCGATGTGGCCGCGGGAGGCTTCGGCCGGTGTGGAAAGAAGGGCACTCATGAGCGCCCCGCTTTCGCCGAATACGCCGTCCAGGGCATGGTGATCCGCGCCACAAGGCGGATCGCGCCGCTGCACAGCAGGCCGAGCACGCCAATGGTGATCATGCCCAGCGCAATTTCCGAATAGGTGATCAGCGAATAGGCTTCCCAGGTGAAGTAGCCCACGCCGAACTGGCCCGAGATCATCTCGGCTGCGATCAGCGACACCCAGGCCACTCCCATGCCCACGGCCAGCCCGGTAAAGATGTGGGGCAAAGCGCCAGGCAGCACCACGTGCGTCAGCAGGCTCACTTCCTTTGCACCGAGCGAGCGCGCGGCTCTGAGCAACACCGGGTCGATGGCCTGCACACCATGCACGGTGTTGAGCAGGATGGGAAAAAACGCGCCGAGAAAGGTGATGAACACGATGCTGACCTCATTGGTCGGCCACAGCATGATGGCCATGGGCACCCAGGCAATGGCCGGGATGGGCCGGAAGACCTCCAGGGCAGGCATGAGCAACTGGCGCGCCCGGCGGTAGCGGCCGATCATGATGCCCAATGAAATACCCAGTGCACAGGCCACCAGGAAGCCCAGCACGATGCGGCGCACGCTGATGCCTATGCTGGTGATGAACTTGGTGGACCGATTGACTTCGATCACCTTGTCGAACACTTCGCCGGGGGTGGGAATGTTGTTGAAACGGATATAGAAATCAAGCCGGAAACGTGTCGCCAGCTCCCAGAGCAGCAGCACCGTGCCAATCGACACCACCGCCAGCAGCCAGTCGCCCAGATGCCCACGCACCCATCCCAGCAGTTGTGCGACGCGCGGCACCGGCTGGGCCACGGCTGGCGTTGGCACCGGCCGTGTCGCTGCTGGGGAGCTGGTCACGGACAGGATGGGGACCACGGTGTCGCGCGGCGTGGCCTGCACCGGCCCTGCGGGCCTGTCGTTGCCGTAGCCGCCGTCCATCAACTGGGCTGTTTTCATGGCTAGCGTCCCGCCACGTTGGTGCGTGAGGTCATGTCCAGTGCCTGGGCATAGGTGGCCAGCTTGCCACTGGTTTTTGCAGCGTGGGCCTCGGCATCTTTTTTCAGCAGAAAGGGCACCATGGGACTTTTGCTGCCAGCGCCTTCTACCGCATAAAAGGCCTTGTCGGCAAACACCTTGATGCCCAGCTCCTTGTCAAAGACGTAGGCCACACTCACTTTTTTGCCCTCCGCTTCATACTGGCGGATGCCGGCCAGCAGACAGGTGGGCGAGCTGACAGGAATGATTTCCCCGCCGGCCAGCCAGATTTCACCCGCATCCTTGGGGCGTGTGATGTTCGTCTTGCAGATCGGGTCCTTGCCTGAAATGTCGTAGTTGGCCAGGGTCTGCTTCTGCGCCTCGTAGTCCTGGCCGCGCTCCTTGTAAGCCTGGCGTACATAGGTCTCGTTGACCCAGGCATTGATGTCAAATTCCTTCACGCGGCCCAGCTTGCCGAGAACGCCGTGCGCGGTCTTGATGGTGTCCAGCCAGCGCGGCTTGATGCTGGGGTCCAGCGTGTGGATGCCGCCCGGGCCGAGGAAGATATAGGCCACTTCCTTCTCGATCTTGGTCCATTCCTCGATCTTTGCGGCAGCGGCTTTCGGATCCTTGCGCACCCAGTCATTGGCCTCCATCAGCGCCTTGATGTAGGCGACCACGGCCTCCGGATATTTCTGCGCGAAATCCTTGCGCACCACCACACCATGGAAGGTGGGGATCTTGGTCTGTGCGCCGTCGAATATCTTGCGCGCGAACCCGCGGTAAGGCAGCAGTTCGGCGAAAGGCACGAAGTCACCGTGGCCGTCGATCTTCTTTTCCTGCAGGTTGGTCGTTCCCACTTCCGGGCTCTGGCTGACCAGGCTCCAGAAATCGTCTTTCCATCCGCGCTCCTGCATGGCCTGCAGCATCATGCCGTGCGCCGCCGAGCCGAAAGGTACCGACACGGTTTTCCCCTTCAGGTCGCCCAGCTCGTAATAGGGACTGTCCTTGTGCACCACGACGCCGTTGCCCGCGCCGAAAGCGTTGTACGCAATGATGGCCACCAGCTGGGTCTCGTTACCGCGGGTGTTCTGGCCTGTGGCACCGTTCACCAGCAGCGGGTAGTCGCCCATCATGCCGATCTGCAACTTGTCGGCGACCATGCCATTGGTCACCGGGGGGCCGGAGGTGAAGTTCTGCCAGTCGAGCTTCCACTCGGTATTGGCGTACTTGCCGGTCTTCGGCAGATGTTTTTCCAGAAGCTTCAACTCCTTGATCACGATGCCACCGGTCACGGTGTTGGTCGTTGTGTTCTGGGTGCCAATGCCGATGGTCACCACCTGTTTGGCCTGGGCTGCCGCCAGGCCGGGCAGCAGCGCCAGGGTCAGAAGCAGAGCCGGCCGCCAGCGCGGTCGCGCGAGCTTGGTGTGAAGGGGCGAAAGGGCAGATAGGTAAGAAGTCATCATGATCTCCAGGCTGGTTTCACAAGTCCTCGGGGTCGGTATCGCAAGTTCGATACCACGTCTGTCTCCTTCGGCGAATCAGGCGCTCTCGGTCAGCAGCGCTCTTTTGTCCTGTTGGTTCGCCCAGTTATCGGCGTCGGGCAGGGGCTCCCGCGACTGGGTGATTAGCGGCCATTTCGCGGCCAGTTCTGTGTTCAGCGCCAGGTATTCCAGCTGGCCGGCGGACAGGTCCTTTTCCTCGACGATGGCCTCGACCGGGCATTCGGGAATGCAGACGCCGCAATCGATGCAGACATCCGGGTCAATCACCAGGAAGTTCGGTCCCTCGTGGAAACATTCCACGGGGCAAACGGCCACGCAATCGGTGTATTTGCAGCGGATGCAGGCCTCGGTGACAACGTGTGTCATGGCAGGTCCCCCGTAGCAATGGCTCCGCTCATCTGGATGCTGGTCAGGGCCAGTTTGGCGAGCTTGCGCACGTCGGGGTCGTTGTCGTGGAGCGCCCGCTCCAGGTGCGTGATGGCCCGCGGATCGCCGACCTCGCCCAGCGCAATCACCGCCTCCTTGCGCAGGTTGCTCACCGCATGTTGCAGAGCCTGGCAGAGCACCTCGACACCGCCCCTGGCCTTGAGCTTGCCCAGGCTGCGTGCAGCCTTCACGCGGACTTGCCAGTAGTCATCGTTCATGGCGCGCACCAGATCCGGGACGCCCAGCGCGGAGCCCAGCTTCGCAAAGGTGGTGGCGGCTTCCTCACGGACTTGCCAGGCCGGGTCGGTGAGGGCCCGGCTCAGCGCAGGGTGGACGCTGATCTCGGAGGACCCGCCGGCGTAACCGAGAGCGCCCACGGCAACGCGGCGCACCTCCGGATCTGCGTCATGCACTGCGGCCTGAGTCAGCGTGCCGATGGCTTGTGGATTTTTCAGGTAGCCCAGCACGCCGACAGCGGCGCGCCTGACCATGGCGTTTTCATGCTGCAACGAGTTCAGGGCCGGCTCGAAAGCTTCGGTGACCCGCAGGGCGCGCACGGCGTGGAGCGCGGCGGCGCGCACGCCGGGATCGGTGTCGACGAGATAGGGCAGCAGCGGGGTGGCCGACGCCGGCTGCTTCAACTCGGCCAGGGTGTAGGCCACGGCCTCGCGCACCTCGACGGAGCTGTCCCTGAGCAAAGGCACCAGTTGCACCAGTACTTCGGCTTCTTCAAAGCCCTCCAGGGCTTTCGCGGCTTCCAGGCGCACCTGTGCGTCGGTATCGGCCAGGGCCGCGGTGAGCAGCGGGGCCACGTCGTCTTCCTCGTCGGTGTAAGGCAGGTCAATCACGGCGATCCGGCGCACGCCGGCATCGGGGTTGCGCAGGCGTTCATGGATGCTGGCGGGGGTGGTCATGGTATTCATGTCGGGACCTCAGCGCACCAGGTAGGGAATGTTGACGTGCACCGCGCCGGTGGGGCAGTCTTTCTCGCAGGGCATGCAGTACCAGCATTCGTCGAACTTCATGAAGGCCTTGTTCTTCACCAGGTCGATGGCCAGGACGTCCAGCGGACAGACGTCGACGCAGACGGTGCAACCCTTGTCGGCAATGCATTTGTCCTCGTCCACAACAACAGGGGCCTGGGTGCGGGTGATGGCAATGGTCATGGGTGTTTCTCCTGGGGTGGGGGTTCAGGCGGCCTGGGCGGGACGGGCGACGCGCAGACGCTGGTAGGCGGACTTTTCCTGCTCGTTGAGCTCAACCACGTAGGGCTCGATCGCACGCTTGCGGAAGACCGCGTTGCCTTTCGCGTCGCTGGTGACGTTGGTATGGCAAAACCAGTTCTCGTCGTCTTTCTCGGGGTGGTCCACACACAGGTGGTACAGACCCCAGCGGCTTTCGGTGCGGAACAGGGATGCGCGGGCCGCCAGTTCGGCGCAGTCACGGATGGTGTGGGCCTCCATGGCGCGCATCAGCTCATGCGGGTCGGCGGCGATCATGGAATCGAGGTCTTCGCGAATTTCGTCGAAACGCTGCAGGCCGATTTCCATCTTGCGCGTGACCTTTGGGGGCTGCAGGTAATCGTTGACGATGCGGCGGGTTTTGTATTCGACCTGGAAGGGCGTGAGTCCTTCGGTGCGCGACAGGGGCGCCAGCACGCGCTCGCGTTCGGCCTGCACCCTGTCCTGCTCGAAGCGCGGTTGTTCAATGCCCGACACATAGTCGGCGGCGTTTTCCCCGCAGAACTTGCCATAGACAAAGGCGCCCAGCATGTAGTTGTGCGGAATGCTGGCGCAGTCGCCGGCGGCGTACAGCCCGGGGATGGAGCATTCGCCTTGTTCGTTGGTCCAGATGCCGGAAGCGCTGTGGCCGCTGCAAAAACCGATCTCGGAGATGTGCATCTCGATCATGCTCTTGCGGTAGTCCGTGCCCCGGCCTTCGTGGAAGCGTCCGCGGCTGGGTCGCTCGTTGGTGTGCAGGATGTGCTCGATCTCCGAGATGGTTTCTTCCGCCAGATGGTCGAGCTTGAGGAACACCGGCCCTTTGCCGCCTTCAAGTTCATTGAAGAACTCCATCATCATCTGGCCGCTCCAGTAGTCGCATTCGATGAAACGCTCACCGGCATTGTTGGAGGTGTAGCCGCCGAAGGGGCCGGTCACGTAGGCGCAGGCCGGGCCGTTGTAGTCCTTGATCAGCGGGTTGATCTGGAAGCACTCCAGGTTGGTCAGTTCGGCGCCCGCGTGGTAGGCCATGACATGACCTTCGCCGCTGTTGGTGGGGTTCTCATAAGTGCCGAACAGGTAGCCCGAAGCCGGCAGGCCCAGGCGGCCGGCGGCGCCGGTGCAGATCACGACCGACTTGGCCTTGATGACATAAAAATCCGCGGTGCGGCAGTCGAAACCCATGACGCCGGCAACTTCCCCGGACGGGCCGGTGAGCAGCCGGGTAATCACCACGCGGTTGGTGATCTCGACGCGTGCGCGCTTGAGCTGCCGGTACAACACGCGTTTCATGTGATGGCCTTCGGGCATGGGCAACACGTAGCTGCCCAGGTGGTGCACCTTGCGCACTGCGTAGTCGCCGGTTTCGTCTTTCTCGAACTTGATGCCCCACTTGTCGAGCTCCTCGATCATGGCGAAGCTGTTGGCGGCATAGGCGTACACGCCTTTCTGGTCCACCACGCCATCGTTGGCGATGGTGATTTCCTTGGTGTATTGCTCCGGGGTGGCATGGCCGGGGATGACGGCGTTGTTGAGTCCGTCCATGCCCATGGAGATGGCACCGCTGCGCTTGACATTCGCCTTGTCCACCAGGAGGACGCGCAGTTTCGGGTTCTTTTCCTTGGCCTTGACGGCTGCCATCGGGCCGCCGGTGCCGCCACCGACCACCACGATGTCGTACTCGAGTTCTATCGTTTTCATGTGTGCCTTTCGGTTCAAACGTGCTGGACAGGAACGCGATCGACGCGAACCCGGTACTGGAAGGCGTCGCCGCGGTAATAGAGGTGCTCGTAGTCCACCGGTGTGCCGTCGCTGGTGTGGGTGGTGCGCTCGATGACCAGCACGGGCGAACCCTCTTCCACACGAAGCTGGGTGGCGAGGGTGTCATCAGCCAGCGTTGAGCCGATCTGCAGGTCAGCGTGGCCGAGTGACAGCCCATAGTCGTTTTCGAGGATCACAAACACATCGCGCGTGGCGAGGTCTTCTTTGGCGAGCCGGTTGCCCAGAGAAGTCGGTACATAGGTGACGTCCAGTGAGATCGGTTCGCGGTTCAGGAAGCGCAGCCGCTGCAGTTCGGTAACGCGTGCCCTTTTCGGCAGCTGGAGGCGCTCCTGGACCTGGGCGGAAGGCGTAACGGTGCGGATCGAAACAACGCGGGCAAAGGTCTCGTAACCCATCTGGCGCATCGCTTCGCCAAAACCCTGCAGCCGGCCCAGGTCCTGGAAGGCTTTGGGCTTGGAGACGAAGGTGCCCTTGCCGTGCATGCGAAAGATCAGGCCTTCGTTCTGCAGATCGTTCAGCGCCTGGCGCACCGTGATCCGGCTCACGTTGAAGAGCCCCATCATTTCGCTTTCCGAGGGCATTTGCTGATGCGGCTGGTAGCTGCCGTCCAGAATGCGTGCCCGCAGGATGTCCTTGATCTGCGCATACAAGGGTGTAGGCGACTCGGGTTGCATGACCGCCTCAGTTGCGGGCCGCGGGCCTTCCGGAACTGCGTGCAGCGGGGTGTTGCGAAGCCTGGGGTTCATGTGGGCACCAACTTGTTATGACAAGTTATGCTGAGCAAAAGCCATGCCAGCCAAAAACATGCCTTTGGGCACGTTCTGCTATCTATAAAGGTGCAAAACATCGGGCGATGGACAGGCGGAACGCGCGGCCTGTGCAATTCCAGTGCGCATTGCCGGGCCCGGTGCACAAAAATATGGCTGCCTCCACCGTCCCAAGGTCAAACCTGCGAGCGCCCGTCCATATCGCGCTGACCGGGAGCCCTGCACGGGCTCTGTGCGTGCGCCGCTTTGGAGTCGGGTGTTCTTTCTACAATGGGGAATGTTTCCAGATGTCCCCAGCTCCCCCCTCCTGAACAATCTCAACCCGGAGCAACTCGCAGCGGTCACGCTGCCCAGCACGCATGCCCTGATCCTGGCCGGCGCCGGTTCCGGCAAGACGCGGGTGCTGACCACCCGCATCGCCTGGCTGCTGCAAACCGGCCAGGTCTCGCCCGGCGGCATCCTGGCGGTGACCTTCACCAACAAGGCGGCCAAGGAGATGATGGTCCGGCTGTCTGCCATGCTGCCGGTCAATGTGCGCGGCATGTGGATTGGCACTTTTCACGGCCTGTGCAACCGTTTTCTGCGGGCCCATTACAAGCTGGCCAACCTGCCTTCCACCTTCCAGATTCTGGACACGCAGGACCAGCTGTCAGCGATCAAGCGCCTGTGCAAGCAGTTCAATATCGACGACGAACGGTTCCCGCCCAAGCAGCTCATGTGGTTTATCGCCGCCTGCAAGGAAGACGGGCAGCGCGCAAAAGATGTGCAGGTGCGCGATGAGGAGACGCGCAAGAAGGCCGAAATCTACGCGCTGTACGAAGAACAGTGCCAGCGCGAAGGCGTGGTTGACTTCGGTGAGCTGATGCTGCGCAGCTATGAGTTGCTGCGGGACAACGCACCGGTCAGGGAGCATTACCAGCGGCGCTTCCGCCACATCCTGATCGACGAGTTCCAGGACACCAACAAACTTCAGTATGCCTGGATCAAGATGCTGGCCGGGCAGGGCGACGATGCTGCCGCCGGCGAGCACGCCATGCCGGGCGGATCGGTGGTGGCGGTCGGTGACGATGACCAGAGCATTTATGCGTTTCGCGGCGCGCGTGTCGGCAACATGGCGGACTTCGTGCGCGAGTTCCATGTGCAGCACCAGATCAAGCTGGAGCGCAACTACCGCAGCTTCGGCAACATCCTGGATTCGGCCAACGAGCTGATCAGCCACAACAGCAGGCGCCTGGGGAAAAACCTGCGCACCGAGGCCGGCCCGGGCGAGCCGGTGCGCGTTTTTGAAGCCACCTCCGACTTTGCGGAAGCCCAGTGGTTTGTCGACGAGGTGCGCGAACTGGTGCGGGCTGGCACTGAGCGCAAAGAGATTGCACTGCTCTACCGTAGCAATGCGCAAAGCCGGGTCATGGAAACCGCGTTGTTCAACCACGGCATCCCTTACCGTGTCTACGGCGGCCTGCGCTTTTTCGAGCGCGCCGAGATCAAACATGCGCTGGCCTATCTGCGCCTGATGGACAACCCGCACGACGACACCAGCTTCATGCGCATCGTCAACTTCCCGCCGCGCGGCATCGGCCTGCGCAGCATCGAGCAGTTGCAGGATGTGGCGCGCGCTTCTGGCTGCTCGCTGCATGACGCGGTCAGTGCCGTGCCCGGCAAGGCCGGTACCAATCTCAGTGCCTTTGTCGCCAAACTCGACGTGCTGCGCGAGCAGACGCCGGGGCTGAGCCTGCGCGAGATCATTGAGTTGGTGTTGCAGCACAGCGGGCTCGAAGAACATTACAAGCTCGAGAAGGAAGGCCAGGACCGGCTCGAAAATCTGGGCGAACTGGTCAACGCCGCCGAGTCCTTTGTCAGTATGGAGGGTTTCGGCCGCGATGCCGTGGCCTTGCCGGTCGATGAACTCGGTGTGCCTCTCACGCAGTCACCGGCCAGCCAGGGGCTGGACCCGTCGGCGCCGCTGGGTGACGAGCCGCTTCCGGAGTTGCTAGCACCCGACCAGGAAACCGGCGAAACCTTGTCGCCGCTGGCGGCCTTCCTGACGCACGCCGCACTCGAATCCGGTGACAACCAGGCGCAGGCCGGGCAGGACGCGGTGCAGTTGATGACGGTGCATTCATCCAAGGGCCTGGAGTTCGACTGCGTGTTTATCTCCGGTCTGGAAGACGGCATCTTCCCGCATGAAAATTCGCTGAGCGACGCCGGCGGCATCGAGGAAGAGCGCCGCCTGATGTATGTGGCCATCACCCGCGCACGCCAGCGCCTGTACCTGAGCCATTCGCAAACCCGCATGTTGCACGGGCAGACCCGCTACAACCTCAAAAGCCGCTTCTTCGACGAGTTGCCGGAAGCGGCGCTCAAATGGATCACGCCGAAAAACCAGGGTTTTGCTTCGGCCTACGGCGGCGGCAGCAGCGCCTGGAGTGCTACAACTTCAGGAGCTGGTGGCGCCCGTGGGGATTGGGCCAAGGCCGCTTTTGCTTCAAAAAATCTGGGCGGTGACCGGTTTCCCAATCCGGCGGTGCCGGTGCAGCGCGATGCGCCGGCGCACGGGCTGAAAAACGGCATGAACGTGTTTCACAACAAGTTCGGTGAAGGCAGGGTCATGATGCTCGAAGGCAGCGGCGACGACGCCCGGGCGCAGATCAACTTCACGCGGCATGGCGTGAAGTGGCTGGCCCTGAGCGTCGCCAAGCTGACCCCGGTGGTCTGATCCGGTTCAGCGCAGCAGCTTGCCGTCGCGGCCGATCACGGTCACTTCGACAAATTTCGAGCCGACACGGTTTTCCGGCGAGAAGCTCACCTTGAAGCCGCCCACGTCATGGCTGTTCATTTTTTCGAGCTGGTTGATGACTTTTGCACGCGTCGGATCCGCGCCGCTGCGCCGGATGGCCTCCACCAGAATTTTGGCGGCAATGAAGGATTCCATGCTGGCGTAAGACACGACTTTGTCCGGCTGGTATTTGGCCATCAGGGTCTGGAACTCGCGCGCCACCGGCGCCAGCGTGGAATACGGGTAGGGCATGACTTGTGAAATGCCGATGCCGCGGGCGTTGTCCTCGCCGGCGTTTTTCAGCAGCTCCTTGAAGTTCACGACAGAAATGCTGAACAGGCGGGCTTTGCTGCCTTGCGCCCGCATCTTCTTGATGAAGGCGGCGGACGCGCGGTTGACCGACACCATGATGATGGCGTCCGGATTGGCCGGCGCGATGGCTGCCACGGCGGCATCCACTTCCTCGGGTTTTGTACGGTCGTAACCACCCGTTGCCACGGCCTTCATGCCGAGTTTTTGCAATGCCGTCTCGGCCCCGGCCAGTCCGCTTTTTCCGAAAGGGTCGTCCTGGTACATCACCGCAAAGCGGCGCAGGCCGATGGTGTGCAGGTGCTCCACCATGCGCGCGGTCTCATCGGTGTAGCTGGCGCGGATGTGAAAGATATGGGGATTCATCGGTGAGCGCAAATCCTGCGCGCCGGTGTAGGGCGCCAGCAGCGCGATGCCTGCATCTTCGAGCACTTTGTTGCGGTTCAGTGCCAGCACATTGCCGGTGCCTACAAACCCAAACAGCGCCAGCGGTTTTTCCTCGGCCAGCAGCTGGCGGGTCAGGGCCAGCGTCTGGTCTGGCTTGTAGCTGTCGTCCTTGACGGCCACGCGAATCTTGCGGCCATAGATGCCTCCGTTATCGTTGATGTGCGCGAAATACGCCGCGCCGCCCGCCACGTATTCGTTGCCGGTTCCGGCGATCACGCCGGTCAGGGGTGCCACCTGGCCGATCACGATGTCTTCACGTCCTGGCGCCGCGTGCGCCAGGTGGGCCATCGTTGAGATGGCGATGGCTGCGAGCCAGTGCTTGTTCTTCAAGGTCATGGGTCCTACTCCTCATTTATTGAGTTCTGCATTGCAGAATACGGGGCCACGGCTGTGGTGGGCGTATTCTGTGGGGTCTCTGCGAAGCCAAATCCAAGGGAATCCCCGCGGAATGGCGCACAGGCGACACCTCTGGAACCCCAAGCTTGGTTCATAATTCCGCCATGCAGAACCTATGGAGCCACATGAAGACCAAAGTACTCGAGACACCTTCTGTCCCCGGTTTGAAGCCGGCGCTGGCCAAGGAAGACCGCCATTTCGTCACCGCGCTGGCGCGTGGCCTGGATGTGCTGAGCGCCTTCCGCTCGCGCGACCGGATGCTCGGCAACCAGGAACTGGCGCGCCGCTGCGGCCTGCCCAAGTCGACGATTTCGAGGTTGACCTACACCCTGACACGCCAGGGCTATCTCGTCCCGGCGACCGACGGCAAGGGCGCGACCGGTTACCGCCTGGGCAGCGCCGTGCTCGCGCTGGGCGGCGCCATGCTGGCGCGCATGGACATGCGCCAGATAGCGCGGCCGCTGATGCAGGACCTGGCCGACAGTTCGCAGGCCATGGTGTCGCTGGGTATACGTGACCGCCTCAGCATGATTTATGTCGAGAACTGCCGCAGCGAGTCGGCGCTGACCCTGAGCCTGGATGTCGGCTCACGCATTCCCCTGGCCCAGACCGCCATGGGACGCGCCTACCTGGCCGGCTGCAGTGACAGCGAACGCAGCGACCTGATGGAGCGGATCCGTGCGCATGATGAAACAGCCTGGCCGGCCACGCGCGCAGGGATCGAGCTTGCGCTGGCGCATTACCGGGAGCACGGTTGCTGCGCATCCTTCGGCGGCTGGCAAAAAGACGTCAATGCAATTGCCGCGGCCTTCCGTCCGGAAGGCGGGCGCGCGGTCATGGTGGTCAGTTGCGGCGGGCCGGGTTTCAACCTGTCGCCGCAATTCCTGATGAACGAAGTCCGCCCCCAACTGGTGAGCCTGGTTCGCAAGCTGCAGGGTGCTTCGGGTGAGACGTACTGACGCGCAGGCGCAGGCGCTGGCAGCTCAGTAGGTCATTCTCCCGCTGCCGTCCTTGTTGCCTTTTCGGCCGGCGATTTGCCAGGCTGTGCGCTGCTCAATGAGGCCGGCCAGGAATTCCAGCTCCTCGTCGGTGTGGTTCAGCGCACGCGCCGGGCTCAGGAACTTGCCGTCCCGCGCCGTGGCATCGGCCCAGAAAGCCTGGTGGTAGTCGGCCTGCGACACCTGCTTGTCATTGCCGGCGTTCATGTCCACCGTGCCATAACAGTTGCAGAAGTAGTTGCGGTCACCCTGGTCGGCAAAAATTTCGGCATAGACGCCGGTGCCGCGTATGCCGGCGGTCAGGGTTGGCATGACGATGGCGCGGTTCACGCCCTTGCCCCAGACGCTGGCAACGGCGCCGGTCAGCAGGCGCAACAGGCTGACCGCATTGAGCGTGTTGCCGCGTTCCACCGCCAGCCGGGAGTTTTGCCGCACCTGAAAGGAGGCGTTGCCGATCACGAAAATCAGGTTGGTGCCGGGGCCGGTCTGGATCTCGTCGCCGGTCTGGATTGCCTGCTGCGGGCTCAGACGCGCGCCGTTGAGGGTGGCGTCACCGGTCAACTGCACGATGTTGCTGCGCTGCTGCGCCATCGCGGCGGGCAGGCCCCCCATGGCCACCCAGGCTGCGGCGGCCTTCAGCGCGTCGCGCCGCTGGTACCACAGGATTTCTTTTTCTTGCCGGCCTTGCAACAGATGCTGGGTCATGGAGTGTCTCCTGGGGGAATGGGATCGTCGGTGGGGGAGGCTTCAAAACTGTCACGGAAGGTGAAATAAATCGATGCCGAAAACATGGCGGCCATCAGCAGGGCCACCGGCATGATCACAGCAGCAGCAGCCTCGGGGCTGGCCAGCAGGCTGGCCAGCACAGTGACCACCAGGCCGATCGCCATCAGCACCACCATCCAGGTGATGCCGAACACGGTGTAGGCCCCGGCGTTCCTCACCACCACCACGGCGCTGAAAAACAGGCTCTTGACCGGCGTGACGCCGTGCCAGTGCACCAGTGCGGGCGCATGCCAGAAAAGAACAGAAACCGGCAGGTACAGCACCATCACGAACAGCATCACGCCCTGCATGCCGGGCGTCAGTGCACTTTCGCGGCTGACCGGCGCATCCACAAACAGCGGCACGATGGACACGATCAGCAGGCAGGCGGCTGCATACAGGAAACCCAGCACCATCATGGCGCGCGCGCGTTGCTGACCGGCGCGGAAGGCGCTGACCAGAATGGCCGGCATGGGGAAACGCCCCTTGGTGGCTTCCAGCGTGGCGGCCATCAGGCCCAGGGTGGCGGCCGGCACAATCGCCAGCGCCAGCACCACGCCGACGAGCGGAATCAGCGAGGCTAGCGTGGCTGCGGCCATGTACAGGAAGAACAGGCCCGCCAGTGCGAGAGGCTGCTTGAAAAATGTCTGGATGCCGAGCTTGACCCATGTGATGCCGGTGCGTGCGGGGACGATGTTGAGTTTCATGAAGAGGATGGCGGGTTGAGAGGTTCAGGGCGCAAGGGGTTCACGGAGGGGCGTCGAAAAAGGGCGATTGGGTGAACAATTTAACGCCAGCGGTCGAGTTTGCTTGAAAAAATGACACGCTTGCAGGTTTTTGCATGGGTGTGTACGGTCTGCCTGTGTGCGTCAGGGCGCTGGGTTGGGCTGCGCGCTGGCGCAGCACGCGCTCGAAATGGCCGGGATCGTGCGCCTGCAGCAGCGCGGCTTCGCGCGGCAGGTGGAAGTCCCACAGGCGTGAAATCCAGAAGCGCAGGGCGCCGGCCCGCAGCATCGCTGGCAGCAGCGCACGTTCCTGGGCGCTCAGGCGGCGCACCGACTGGTAAGCCGCGAGAAAGGCATCGGCCCGCGCCGCATCGTGTGCGCCGCTGTCGAGATGGATGCACCAGTCGTTCAGGCTGACGCCGATGTCGAACAGGAAGGTGTCGCAGCCGGCGAAGTAGAAGTCGAAAAAACCGGTGAGTTCGGGCGCGCCTCCCGCGCTGTCGAACATCACGTTGTCGCGAAACAGGTCGGCATGGATGGGCCCGCGCGGCAGGGCGCGCCAGCCGGACGAGGCCGCCACATGGTTCTGGTAG
>JAUXOA010000042.1 GCA_030682475.1 Rhodoferax sp.
TCAGGGACGAATGCCTGGACGAGAACTGGTTTGAATCACTGGAGCAGGCACGCCAGACAATCCACCAATGGAGAAAGGACTACAACGAGATCAGACCGCACAGCAGCATCGGGGGGATACCGCCCGCCCAATTCGCCGCGCAGAAACGCCAGTTAACTGGCGATTCAGCGCGAACACCCAGCAATCAGGAAACCATCAAGTAAGCTTGCAAACTTCGGGCTTCTGGAAAATTGATTGGTACGGGGATTGGGGGCAGGTCAGCACAACAACCCTGTGGCAATGTCCACACTTGTCTTCCATCATGCACATGTGGTGGTAGCACATTCGCCATACATCAAACCGCCAATGCACGGGAAAGTACGGTGTGCGCTGCGTTTTCAAACACATTGGGCAGTATCTATATCTCGGTCTTTTCCGATGAGTCAGCAATACAGAATGCGACATCTTTAAGTCGCGCGCCTGTTCCAGCATTCGATGTACAAAATCAAAGCTATGAGCTGGCAAGCCGCATACTTGGGCGATATGCCGCGGGGCCATAGCAATAAATTGCTGATCGATATCTACTTGGTCGCTAAATCCAAGCATTTTTGTAAATTCGCGAAGAGACGCGCCCTGGCTACTGGCCGCCCTTGGGAACCAGGAAGAAGGCGCTTCGACTTCTTCCGGCAACGGAATCCCGAAAAATCGTTGGTTGATCATGTGTTGCCCCTTAAAAGAGAGAGAGCTGACTCAAGGTCGCTCGGTGACTTCCAAATGTGGCGGATGCGGCTGCACCGAAAGCCTGAAGCAGCAGTAACTGAGCCACTTGTCGGTCCGACGATTTGACACAGCGCAATGCAATAGCCTCCAAGCCACCTTCCCATATCAGGTCTTTCAATACAGGGCGCGCAGATGGATGAGCATAGAAATTTTCCAGCCTGTCGAGACCTCTGGAGGCAACTGCGTTCCAGTGCCCCACCTCCCGCGCTTTGACCGACGTCTTGGATGGCACTTTTTCGTGGGGTACAGTGCATACCCCAAACGCCTGTACGACAGAGCACAGGGCGTCAACCGATAGTTCCGACACCCATCGCGGCCAATGACTTGTGCCGAGTACCTGATCCGAGATTTCATCGAAATGATTTTCTATCCACGCTGCCAGCAGGGACGGCCTATCGTCCTCGGGCTGGCTCACGGGCCCCGTCGCTCTGAAATACGCATGGCACCGGCAGACATCAATGGCAGGGCGATACCAGCTCAACGGAGATGCACAATCACTGCAACGGTCTATGAGCGGGATATGGTGAACATGGCAAACCGTGTAAAACACACAGTCCCAAACTGCTTTGCAAAAGCCGTTCCGATGAAGACACGAAAGACACACTTGAGGCTTGCCAGTCCTCACCAATCCCGTTCGCAGGAATAAATGCCCCTGATATCGCAGAGCCCGGCTGCCCAGGTACCGGCCTTTGGACACCAGCATTTCCCCAAGGTCGGCCGTTTGCATACCCAAAATAGGAGCCAGGTTCATTGCGTCGTTTGCAGTCAGCGGCCGAACCGTTGTGATCCCAGCCTGGTCCCTGAGCGCATGCAGACTTATGGCATTGGCTGTGGCGGTTCGCAACAGCAGGCTCATCCCGCTCTCACCCGGCATTGCCGAGCGAGAAACAGGCAACTTATGCAGCCTTGAGGTCATATGGGTTCGCTTTCTGGGCTGCGACGCCATAAATCATCTCGTAGCTCTTTTGGACGTGTAAGGCATCCACAGCGGTTGCACCCTGCTGGGCCGCCACTAACACCGATTCGGTTATCAAACGCTTCATGGCGCGAAGATTACCGAGAGTAATTTCATGAAGTTTTCGATTGATGTCCTGGTCCATGAAGATAGCGATATCAAACCAGTCGCATTGACGAACAAACCGCTTCGTCAGGGCCAGCCAGAATTTGTCGTACTTAAAGTTCTGCAGATGAAAGCGCCCAACGGCACGACTTTCAAGAGCATCGTCAAGCTGGGCAATGTCATCGAGCGTTTGGGGGCCGGCCAGTACAATGCCAACGCGGGCCTCATCCATGAGCTGGCGGATAAAGTCAGTCGGTGAGGTTCCCTCGTCTTGGGCGCCACGCCTGACAATTGCAGAAGCCAGGTTTTGTGCTTCGTCAAAAATGATGACCCGAGTACCTTTCTGTCGGATCGCTTCGAGAACTACGTTGATGCGTGGCTCCAGACTTTCCGCGCTGATGCGTCTGACCGGGTAGCCATAGCAGCGCAGCAGTGACGACACCAGGTAATTCACACTCGGTCTTTTGCATACACGCAAGTAAACTGCACCCAGCCCTTGCGCAAACAGTGAAGAGGGCGGTAAAGAGCGCAGAAAGTAACGCAATAACGAGGTTTTCCCGCTACCCGTTGGTCCGATCAGTCGCATGCCGTGCGGCATGTCCACTTCCGTACTGAGCTGAAAAACACGGTCCAATCCGGACAATGCTTCAACAAATGCAGGATGGTTGATAAAAAGACCATCGATCGGCAGGCCCATCTTGAGCGCGTGATTGGAATAAGTTTGGAGACGCCGCTCGGCGGTGGCCTGATCCTCCAGTTCAATTTCTGACAATTCTTCATCGGTAAATGCGTGGTCGATTTTCATTGCGTGATCCCCATAAAAAATGAATCAAAATCAGGAATGTCTTCCTGGCTTACATAAACCTCTTCGGTGGCAATCACTTTTGCCGCCGGCAGGGGTGGCAGATCCACAGAGGTGTTGGGCAGCAGGATTTGGTTGGACGCCATTCCGATGAACTTGGCGGCGCTGCGCATGTCCTGGCTGCAGTTGCGTTTGGCCAGCGGATTCATCCACAACTCGTGCAGTTCCTGACGAGATTGCAAAAGCCGTTCAATATGGCCGCCTTCAACATGCTTTTGCCGGGCGTGCTGGCGGATCAGCCGGTGTTGAATCCAGGACAGCCCCTCCGTGTAGTTGGAATGGATGCTGGGAACAGGCATCCACTGCTTGCTGAGCGGATCCTGCAGGTACACAAATGACATGTCGTCGGGATTCCACTTCACCCGCGTCTTGAAGCGGCTACCGACCTCCTTCTTGAGGTTCAGGACCGATGTGGATGAATAGGTCAACCCGAGCAGATCTACGCCTCCCGGGCCGACCGTCAAGGTTTTGCTCATGGCGGCAATGAGATCGAGTTGTTCGAAGGAAGAAGGGAAAACGGGCGGGGGCAGCAGATCAATGCTGTCCTTAAAGCATTCGTATGGCGTTTGGAGCCTTCGGCTGTTGAGTTCGAACGGATAGATGTCGACGACGAAGCGAATGATCCCCTTGACGAAGTCGCTGAAAATGATCGATGCGTCTTCTTTGGGATCGATGTTGAGGACGTTTTCGATAGGCTTTCGTACACGCCCCTTGGTGAGACTGAAGTGATCAAGATTCGCGAAAAAGCGCTCGACCTTCGGTTTAATCCATGGCGTCCTGACCCGGCAGTACTCAAGATCAATACCCAGTTCCCAAGCGGCCAGCTGAAACTGTGGTGAGTGAAACTCCAGGCCGTTGTCCAGCAGAATCGTTTCACCAATGCCAAACGCGATCCACGGCTTCACGCAACCGGCAGCCGCCGCCAACTCATCTTTCGGCAGGATGGCGTTTTTGATGACATTGAGAACGCTGGTCAGACCCGGTCCGTAAAAGGACACGTAAATCCCCACCACGTAACCGCTCAAGCTGTCGACGATGATGGTTAAGGTGGGACGCCCCAGGGGCAACCCGGTGCGGTCACACACGATCACCCAGTTCAGCAGGGTGTGGTCGCACTCAAGCCGTTGCATTGCGCGGACGGCTTGGACGCCTTCTACCGTAGTGCGATACTTTGCCCTCGCATACCCTACGCCAAATCGCGCTTTATCTCTTTCAAAAGGCGGGAATTCTGCCAAGCGGCGACTGACCGTGGCCAAGCTCACTTTCGCATCTTCCGACTGCAGCTTCCTGGATTTCACAAGCTTTTGGACCGACAGCGTGATCTGGTCCAGGGTGTGCCGCAGCGTATGTCTGGACCGGGTCAGATAAACACTTCTGATTTTTTTCAAAATCACTTCGTCAACCAAGTGATGCACTCGTGGTTGGCGCTTTCGGCAACGGTTTCCAGACAGAAGTGCAGCCGGATTCAGCGAAGACAATTCGAATTGCCGCATCCATCCCAAAAGGGTGGAAACGCTGGGTGGTTTGTCCTCTTCAAACTTGGCGGCAATTGCTGGAATCACCTTTGCCACCTGGTCGCGCTGGCCACGCGTGATGCAGCGCTTGCGCACCGCTTTTACCCATTTCATGCGCCGCTCCAGCATTGCTTTATCTGCTTTTCCAAGCGATGACAAATCTGTGATTAGGACGGGCTTGGACCACTGACCTGGCACTACAGGAAGTTGTTCATCGTTGCCAATAACAGGCACGATTTGCTTGGCCAGAACGGCAGCATAAAAACGGCTCAGCGGCATGCTCTGCACATGCCGAGTTTTTTGGTCCTCAAACTGGACTTTGTTGTCGTCTAGCAGACGGCGAAATTCAAGCAGCTGCGCGCCACGGCGCACAACCAAACCATGTTCCAAACTGAATAGCGGCATTTTGTATCTCCTTGTTGACGGGGAAAATCAGGTCGTCCTTGCTGAGCAGGAGACCGGGACCTAAAGTGATGTGTCGGCGTGCAATCAGATGAAAAACCTGAAGTTCCGACAGCGAGAATTTGCGCATCAGAAATGCGATCGAGACGCCTTTGGTTTTCTGGTTGACCAGCTCGACAACCTGGGCTGTGATTTCTGGCGCAGTCTTCAGCATTGCGTAACGCCGCAGGAGCCCGGCTCGCTCCGCCCGCCGCTGTCCTTCGATTTGCCCTTGATGGACAACAAAGTACGGAATCTGTTTCTCACGAAGGAGGCCGGCAATCTCGTCGAGGCGAATTTTGAGCGCTTTGATACGCTCGGATCGCTTGACTTCGATGACCAGCCTTTCCCCGTTGGCAAACGTCAACAGAAAGTCGGGGGTGTAGTGTTTCCCAGACCCCTTCAAAATCAGCTTGAATGGCTGGTGGTGGATGGTAATGAGCCCCGGAAACAGCAGTGCACGGTGCACAAAATGCTTTTCCAGGCGGCTCTCGTGTTCAATTGGCCTGTCTTGGAACCAACTGCAATTGATGAGCCCCACCGTTCGCTTGGGCGAAGTAGTGACGACCCGGCGCGCGGGTTTCATGGGTATTTCTCCTCGAAAAAGGTCTCCCCCGGCCATGCCGAAGGAAACCCGTTTGAAAAAGGGCTTGACGCCGCTTTCAACCAGAGAGAGAATTACCCCAAGGTCCAACACCTGAGGCAGTTAGTCAAATGGCTGTCGGCGACGCCGGTTTTCGAAAGGAAGTCGGCGTTTTGCTTTTTACATGTCATTTCTCCTCAAATCGTCAGCTGCAATCTCAATCAGATGTGCAACTTCCTCGGTTTTTGCGAACAATCCGCGCCGCCCCGGCATCGCGAACATCCTCAACTTCAGGTACCCACGATTCCTGGCGACCCGAAACGATTCATTCGTAGTGAAGCGCAACGTGTGCTGCACATCCCGTGAGCTCATCAGTGGGCCAAATTTGTCTTCAAGAAGCACGCGGGTATTCATTAAAGTGATCGATAACAGTTTCTAGCGACGACCGTACTGTAGTTAATGAACAGCTTAAGGAGAAGACGATGGGGGAAAAAGAAAATGCGGGTTTGACCTCCGAAACCCGCACAACCGCCCAGAATGATCAGAACGAGGATTTGGCGGCTGAACCGCAAACTCAACCAGAGCAAGGCGGCCGACCGCAAAAATCCGAACTGAAGCCGTTCGTGATCAAGCAGGTGCTTCAGATTTACGTGAGCTTCCTGAGGACCAGTGCCCCCCAACACTGGAACGATCGGCGTATCAATTTCGAATTGTTTTCTCCGGAAATCCAGAAAGACCAGCGAACCCAACGTTCACCGACCAACGCAATGGGTGCATTGCCTCAACGACTATCAATGCCAAAGCTGAGGCAGGGAGAACGGATTTCCGATGGGATTTTCAGGGCAGAGACAAATGACATGTTCCGCGGTGGGTTTCAAATACTCTTCCACCCCTACATTCGAATGTTGAGCATTCCAACCCAACTAGAAGAGATCAGGTCTTTACTGGCGTTGTGTGGATGTACCCAGTCGCTTGGCATCATGCGTTACTCTGGTTTTGGAGCTTGTCGTAACTACGATTCATTCAAAGTCGAAGCCGGCGCAATTGAGTTGAAGGTTGAACAAACCCGGAATGATCCCGATGTGTGGCGACGGACTTTCCTTGATTTGGTCGCCGTTGCTTTCGGACTTTCGCTCGAAAGTTGGGTAGTCGGAGATAGCCAACGGCTTCGGTCATGGCTACGCTGGTGGAAAGCGAAGCATTTGCTGTTTTCGAATTGGCCCGTTGGTGATTTAGCAGCCCGTGGAGCACTGGACCGCTGGATCCTAGTTACTCTGGAACAACTCGACGTGCCATTCGTCAACCCTGTAGACACAGGGCTTCAACATTTGTTGGACTACGTACTCACACGCACGACCATGAAGTTTGGAGAGGGTACGTCTGAAGAATACGAAGGCTCCACAACTGGCTATTCGCAGCAGGAATTGGCCTGGATTTTTCTTGCGATTCGGGACGGGAATAGACCGGATCGAAAGGATGTTGCTAGCATCGTTCTGGACTCCAAGCTTCCGCCAGATGTTTACGAAGCACTTTCCGAACTCATGAAAATTCGTTGGGAATAACGAATAAACACCGCCAAGATAAAAGCGCTCAATTGGTTGCATATCCCACTGCAGTTGACCAGCCCGGCCGGCAAGCCCTGATAAGGCTAACAACTGGCCTATTGGTCAATAGAGACCGTCTACTGAGTATTCGCATGAATACCACCAGACATTCGCATCTCAAAACAACCACCGATTCGCGTAGCAAAACCACCAAGCCTTCGCGTCTCAAATCCACCAGTTAGTGTCAATTTCCTGAATCTACGAGTAACGCTCGGCAAAATGACGCGGATGCTGGCGATCGCGGCTTTCGACCCAAAGCAGAAGTTGGCAACTCTGACTTCAAATCCACAAAGCTGACATCTCACCTGTTAAAAATAGATAGCCGGGAAACGAGTTGGCTACGCAGCGGTTGCGCTCGATTTCAACTAGGCGGTGACTTGCGGTTCTAGCCACATGCACGGACTTTACCCATCGGTCTGTCAATACTCCGAAGCGTTACTGTCTTTACCGAATATGCTATGTTTTTGTATATGATATATTTATGTATATCATGACATTGACAAGCGAGATGAAGCAAGCAAATCTACTCGAAAAAAACCGACACAAGGTCATTCGTCGCATGGCTTTGTGGGAGGGGCGCCTGAGCCGCGGCCGTCTGATGGACGTCTTGGGTCTCAGTGGCATACGGGCAAGCCAGTTACTCAGGGAAGTGCGCGAGGAGAACCCTAACTGGCTTGAATGGGACAACAAGAGCAAGTCCTACTATGTGACCGACGCCGCTTACCGGAAGACTAATGTTGAGCTCAAGGCTGGTACGTCTGAACTGAGTCTGGCGGCCTACTTGGCCGAAGCTGATATCCACGCGGACCTCGCCCCTGGTGCGGGCCCAGTCACGGTGGCCCCCTGGGGCTTCTCCCACGTAAACCCACACGTTTTCTCGCGCATCCGCCTGGCTATTGAGCAGCGCACTCGCTTGATGCTTGAGTACCGCTCCATGCGCACACCCGAGCCACACGTGAGAACGGTTGAGCCGCATAGTTTGGTCCAGGCCGGTCGGCGCTGGCACATCCGCGGCTATTGTCTGGAGACAGGTGATTTCAGGGACTTCGTGCTGGGGCGCATCGCGAAGATCTCCATGCTGGAACACAAGGCCGAGACCACGTCAGCGGAAGACGCAAAATGGTCTGCAGTGGTAAAGGTGCGCATCCAAGCGCATCCCAAGCTGACGCCCGGCCAGCAGGACCTTGTTCGAAGCGAGTATTTCGATGGGACTGCCGCACGCGTACACAGCTGCCGCGGCGCCCTGTTGCCTTACCTGGTCCAGGAATTGAGGCTGGCCCTGGACGTGACCAAGGAATTGCCTCCTGAGTACCAGATGGCTGTCGAAAACGTCGAGGAGGTGCGCAAATGGCTGTTCCCATCGTAGCCCCCGCTTCGATAGCACTGTTCCAGCGCATCCCGGACCGGGTGTTCGGTCCGTTGGCATCCCAAAACCGGCACGGATACTGGGCACTGCTGTGCCACCTGCATCGCAGGCGATTTGGTCCTGACGCGCCCTTGCCGCCCAGCTATGGCTTCCTGCAGCGCGAGATCATCCAGGAGATTGAGGATCACCTCAAATATGCCGATGAGTGGCAACCGGAGTCCGGCGAGCAACCTGACACGCCTCTCAACATCCGGGCCATCGGGATCTTCAACCGATTGCTCGACGCAGGCTGGTTTCGCCTGGAAAAGTACGGCATCGAGAAGACCGTCAATATGGCGCCGGCCATCGGGCAACTGCTGACACAGCTTATTAACTTCGCAGAGACAGGCCCCGTGTTTGTTTCGGGCAAGATCCGTTCGATTGACGCCGCCGTGGCACAGGTGCACAAAGGCGAGGCCAGCGGCGACCTGCTGCGGGAAGCCGCCGAACAGTGCCGCAACCTGTTGGTCTACATCCGCAATACCGGCACCAACGTGCGCGACCTCATGGCGGCCATTGGCGCGCAGCCGACCACTGCCCAATATGTCCGAACCTTCTTCCAGGACTACATCCAGCAGGTCTTCATTGGGGACTACCAGGAACTGCGCACGCGGGAGCATCCCCTGTCCAAGCGTCAGCAGATCCTGGACGCCGTCGCAGACATAGACACCCAGCCAGAGCATCGCAGTCGCTTGCTGGACTGGTATGTCAATCGCCTCTGCAGCGGAGACGATAAAAAAGGCCAGGCCGCGTTCCAGCGCGACCTGCAGCGCCTCTATGAGCTCGACCGGATCGAGGAGTACCTGGAGCGCCTGGACGAAGAGATCCGCAGCGCCAACAGGCGCGCGCTGGCCTTCCTGGAATACAAGCTGCGCGCGATACGGCCCATCGACAACCTGCTCAGGCAGACCATGGACCGGCTGATTGCCTACCCTGACCTGGATGTTGCCCCTGTCTTTCCGCCTGACGCCCTGATGGGTGGTGCCCGCCTGGCCCAGCCACGTAGGGAGGTGTCTCGGCTGGCGCCCACGCCCTTGCGCCAGGTGATCATCTCCGATCGAACGCGCGCCATAGGGAACTTAGTGCGCCGAGCCCAGGAGCGCCGATCCATCACACCCATGAAGCTGCGCGCCTATGCCGAGAAAGTGCTGCAGGACACGGCCATCGCCGACAGTGACGCCCTGCCTTGTGAATCCATCGAGGACTTGCGTGCATTCCAGGCCCTGACCAGCGTGGCCATGGCCACAAACTCCCAGATCGTCAGGCTGGAAATGGAAGGCCGGGCGTCGGCCCCAGGCATGGAGTTGCGCTACATCAGCGACGAAGCCGTTGAACACCCGTATTTGAGCGGCAAGCCTTTCACATTGAGCTGGCGCAAACGCCAGACTAAAAACAGGGAGACAAAATGAGCAACCAACGGGATTGGGAGGATCTGGCCAGCCGGCTGGATGGCATCTATACCGTCGAAGACTTCGAGACCGCCGCCTACCGGCTGGTGGCCGAACAGGTGATCTACCACTCCGACCGGAGCAGCCGGATGACTTATGCCATCCTGGACCTCTACGAGCGTGAGTTCGCCAAGGTATTGGCCCCGCTTGGGGTGTCCCTGTCGATCAACCGACAGCTGCGCTATGTCACCGCCCTGCCGCGACACGCCAAGGCCGGTACCGCGACCGTGGCCCAGACGCTGTTTTCCCTGGTGCTGCGCGGCCTTTATGACGAAGGCGTGCGCGCGGGTGGGCTCACCGAAGACGGCGAGGTCCTGTGCGACTACATCGAGTTGCAGGAAAAGTTCCACCTCATGACCGGGCGCGACCTGCCCACCCGTGGCGAGCTCGACACCTTGCTGCGCTCCGCCAAGCGTTGGGGCATCGCCCGGCGCCTGGAAGACGATGACAGCGGCCATCTCACCCCCTTGCAGGAGCAGTCAGCCGGCGGCGTGGCCATCCGCCCGGCCATCGTCGACGTGCTGGGCGAGACTGCCTTGATGCGATTGGCGCAATGGAGAGCAGCCAGGGATGAGGCGGATGCGGATGGTGCCGCCGGCGAGTCTGTGGCGATCGAGGACAACCAGGGGATGAACAATGAAGCGGCTTGAGAGCGTCAAACTGGTGCAGTTCCTGCTGTACGAACAGCAGGAATTCCGCCTGGAAGAGATCACTGGTCTGTTCGGCCGCAACGGCAGCGGCAAGAGCTCGGCGCTCGATGCGGTGCAGATCGCCATGATGGGTGCCAACAAGAACCTGATGCACTTCAATGCCCAGGCCGATGCCAAGTCGCACCAGAGCCGTACCTTGCGGTCCTACTGCCTTGGGCAGTACGGCGACACCATTGAACAGTGCGCGCGACCACAGGCCACCACCTACGTCACGCTGGTCTGGCGGGACACCGAGACCAATGAGCCGGTCTCCATGGGCGTATGCATAGAGGCTTCGCTGGGCAACGAAGCGGAGAAGGTGCTGGGGCGCTATGTCATCCGCGGCGTGGAGCTGTCCATGTCCGAGCACCTGCAGACGGTGGACGGGGCAACCATGCCGCTGCCCTGGAGCAGCTTCCGTCACCGGCTGCTGGAGCAGTCAAGGGTCACAGGGGAGGAACCGCTGTTTGACGATGGCGCCAGCTACGTCAAACAGGTGCTGTTCATGCTGCGCGGCAAGGCGGGCCCAGCGTCCTACGACGCGTTTGCGCGCGCCTTCCGCTTTGCGCTGCGCATGAGCTTCTCCAAATCGGTGGACCAGATTGTTCGCCAAGATGTGCTGGAAGACCGGCCCACCAACATCGCCAGGTTTAAGCAGCTGGTGGAGACCTTCAAGCGGATCAACCAGTTGGTCGTTGGGGTTGAGCAGAAGATCGTCCAAGGCCTGGATGTGACCAAGAACTTTGACGCGGCCTTGGCCGAAGCCCGGAAATCAGTCACCTGGACCGGCCTGCAGGCGTCCGCAGCGTACGAGTTGACCAATGCGGCCCACGAAAAGCTGATTGCCGATCAGTTTGTGCAGGAAGAAGTCGTCGCGAAGTGCAACCAGGCCAGCAAGACCGCAGATGGAGCAGTGGAGGCCTGGATTCAAGAAGTAGGCAAGCTCACCCAACTGCAGCTTGCCCACACGGACCACGCTGAGAATGCGGGCGCCCAACAAGCGCTGGTCCAGGCAGAGGAGAAAACCGCCCGCCGGGAAACCGACCTGAAGAGGGAGCTACGCAATTTCCAGCACCTTCTTCAGAACGCCAGCGCCAACGAACTGCTGGCCCAGTGGCAACCCGCGCTTGCGCTGGCCGCGCAGCAGCTCAGTCAGTTCTCCTGGGAGCAAAACCAAGTCGACAAGGACGGGCTGGAGAAGATCATCCGGGACCTGGGAGTAATGCTGAAGTCCGCCTCGACGCACCTGAATGGCCAACACGACATCGTCAAGGAGCAACTCCAGATTGCCAATGATCGGCTCACGACGATTGGTTTGGGCATGGAGCGCGCCAACACTAACCGCGCGCAGGTCAGTGAATCCACGGCCCGACTGATGCATGAGTTCTCGGACCACGGCCTGCACCCTACCCCCGTCTGTGACCTGGTAAAAGTGACCGATCCCCAATGGCAGCCAGCCATCGAAGCCTATTTGGCCAAGAACGTGGAAGCCATCTTGCTGAGGGACTCGGTGGAAGAGGAAAAAGCCTTTGACATCTACCAGGCATTGCAAGGAAAACGCATCATCTATGGCGTCAAGATCGTACGCTCGGACAAAGCCCGCCCTGGGCAGGCCCAGCCGGTCTCCGACACGGTGGCTAGCCTTATCCAAGGCAGCAACCAGGTTGCCGTGGCCTACTTGCGTGGCAAGCTGGGCAACCTCAAGCGTGCCAATACCGCCAAAGAGGCATTGCTGGGTGAACGTACCTTGACGATGGATGGCATGCTGGTGGGCCCCGGGGACTTTGAGCGGCTGAAACTGGTGCCGGAGGCCGATTTGCAGATCGGATCAGGCGCCAAGGGCCAGGTCGACGGACTGAGGGCTGAGTCCCGTATCCTGAACAGAAAAGTTGCCGACCTCCAACAACGCGAAGGGAGCATCAACCGTATCCGTCAGGCCATCCAGAGCTTGTCGTCACCAGAGACCCTGCGCCTGCTGCTCGGATACGCAGAGCAGCTCAGCGAGGCGCTCACCGAGAAAGAGCTCGCCAACCAGCGTCTCTCGGGCAGCACCAGCGCTGAATATCAGGCCCTGTCCGCAGAACTCGCGGCTCTGCGGGAACGCAAGCAACCCTTGGAGAATGATGCCCGAGTCGCACGAGACAAAGCAGTGCAGGCCCAGACAATCCTAGACGGCTTGGTGACCGCCTGTCAGGCCAAGCTGGAGGAGCTTCAAGGTAAACGATCAACCCATGAAGCCTGCCGTGCCCATGCCGACTATGACCCGGGCTTTGCGTCGGATCGATGGGACCCGCTGCTGAAGCAATTCGGCGACAACTTTCAGGGCATGGCAGACTATTGCAAAAACGAGTCCGAGCGATGCAATAGAGCCATGTCCCGCCACCTGGGGCCAGCACAGACGCTGTTGGGGTCCTTCCTGACGGACCACCGCGAAGCTGTCAGCGATGAGGTGATGTCCGACTGGCGCAAAGGCAAGGCCTGGATGGAGCAGCAAATCACCAGACTGCAGAACACGGAGCTGCCCCAGTACAAGGAACAGGCCCAGGAAGCCTACCTTGCCTCGCAGAACACCTTCCGGCAGGACGTGGCGCTGGCACTGCACGCCAACCTCAAGTACCAGACCACCACCTTCAAGCGCTTGAACGATGCGCTCAAAGCCTCCCCCGCCTTTACCAATGGGGAGCGGTACCAGTTCCAGGCCAAGGTTCGCCCGGACCTGATGCCGTTGAAGAAGTTCATCGAGAACATCGCCGACTTCGGGGCCGAAGGTGGACTGTTTGGCGAGCCAGGGGCTATCCCTGCTCAGTTCGCGGAGCTGCTGCGCGAGAAAACCACCACGGGCAATGCCGCGGTCAAGAGTCCACTGGATGACTACCGGGAGTTCTTCGAGTTCGACATCGAGATTGAGACCGACGATCCGGTGACAGGCGTCACCAAGACCATCGGACACCTGAGCAAACGCATTGGTCCCGGTTCCGGGGGTGAGCACCGCGCGCCGCTGTACGTGATTGCCGGCGCCGCCCTGTCCTCGGCCTACCGCATGGATGAGAACAACCAGGACGGTTTGCGGCTTATCCTCCTGGACGAAGCCTTCGACAAAATGGACACGCCCAACATCGTGGCCACCATGCGCTACCTTGAAAAACTCGGACTGCAGGTGCTACTGGCCAGCCCGGGCGAGAACCTGCCCACGCTGACCGCCTTCTTGCACCGGTACTTCGAGATCATGAAGGACGAAACCCAACACGTGATTCAAGTGGAAGAGCGCCGCGTCAGCGAGGCGATGCGGGAGCAGTTCCGCGAGGACATGTGGGAGTACCACCCTGAGTTGCTGGAAGCGGAGCTGCTGGCCGTCCGCCAGGAGCCCATCGCGCGACCTGCGGCTGCCCCGGCACTATGAGCGCAGGCGCCATCGCCAGGGACTTGCTGGCTAAACTACTGGATGCAGGCAACAAGCACGCTGCCGGCGCGCGTGCGCGCGCACCAGCACTGACAGCCACGCACTTGAAGCCTTACAGCGAACTACGGAGCTGGCAGCACAAGCAGGAATGCGATGAGACCTTCCTGGCGGCGCGCGACGCTGGAGCCATCACCCTGCAGCGTGACAAGCTGAATCCGAAAGATGGCCTGTTTGAGCGTATTGACCTGGTGGACGTGCAGGCGTTGGCACGCTTTCTGGGGCGCAGCACCTATGCGGACCAGCTAGCCCAGACCATTTACCAGCTGGAGCTATTGAAGGCAGAGTTCCCCGTGATCCTGGAAATAGTTGCACGCTGGTCCGGAATGGCCAAGGTGCGCGGCTTGGGCCCGCAGGACGCGGGCGCCTGGATCGATGCAGCCAAGACCATTAGGGCCTGCGCAGCGCGCAGCCAGGACTCGGTTGCCGCCCCGGTCCGCGAATTCAGCGCGCGGTTGTTCCAGGATAGCAAGCGGATTGAATCCCTCACTCCCCAGCTCGACGTCCTGCTGAGTGGCAGCATCGAGGAGACCCCAAGGGCTCCGGCCCAGGTGTGGCAAGAGCTGGGACTGTTCCGTGAGGAGCATCCCGTGCTGTTGGCCGGTCACGTGCACATTGCGCGCGACCGCGCCGGTGGCTTGATCGACGCGCCTTACCTTGGGCTACCAGCTGCAACCATTCAGGGGGTGGTAAGCAAAGTCACAGAAGTCATCACCATCGAAAACAAGACCACGTTTCACAGTGAGGCTAAGAGGCGCCAAAACGATGAGGTGCTTCTGGTCTACACAGCCGGCATGCCCTCGCCGGCCTGGCGCGCCATGTACATGCGGCTGCTGGTGACCCTGTCACCGGCTACCCCTATTTTTCACTGGGGGGATGTCGATGAGGGGGGATTTCGGATTGCCTCCACGATAGCGGCCGTTACCAAGGCGGCGGGCTTTAAGCTTCAGCCCTATGCGATGTCACCTGACGATGTACCCACTGCGATGCGGGTGAAGGCTTCTGCTCGGACCCTTGAGCGCATCCACCACTTCGCTTGCGCAGCCGACTGGCCCGACCTTGGACGATCAGTGCTTGAGGCCGGCTTCGTCGCCGAGCAGGAAGCGCTGGAACGCAACTGAAAAGTTTGAAAAGTGACTCCGCGTTACGTTCATATCAATGGGCTGCAGGTGACCCTCAGGCGACATAGCCGCCGTCGAAGTCAGCGGCGGATGGCAGACATTCACTGCTCAATGGTTTCCCACAGTCAATGACCGCTTGCTTAGTAGAATTCTTTTCTCGTCCAGCAGCAGAGCCTCATGACCGCACCGGGCACCTTGCAAGCTCATCGATTCATACGAGAGGCTGCGGCAATCACGAGGATAATTCCACTCATGCCGTCGGCAAGCCCAACGCATGATGTTCTCCCCCCCAAAAAAGTCGAGAGTAAACAGTATGGATTCAAGTCAGGGGTCGGACATGGCGATTACCACCGGCCGGACTAACGCCACTGCACCGGGCGAAGGCGAGCGTCGGGCGCTGCGCGGCTACATGGGCCAATACGAGAAGGCTGGCGCGGCCATCTACGCCGAGCTCGAGCGAGGGCAGTTGTTGTGGATCGGCGTCGCCGACCGCAGTGCGGGCATCTTGGACGATCTGGTGCTGGGGTTCGACGGACTGGTGGTGGGCCACCAGTTCAAGACGGCCAAGTTTCCGGGCACGTTCACGGTCGAGACGTTCTTTACTGGGGCCGACGGGCTGCTCAAGCCGCTGGTCAACGCCTGGCAGAGTCTGCGCAAGGCCGACCCTGGTTCCCGCGTAGAGATCCGCCTGGTCGTGAATGACTATCCATCGATCAAAGACAAGCCTGGCGACACGGCGCCCGCACACAGTGCGGCCTTCCTGGACGAGTTCGAGCGATTCCCCGACCGTTCCCTGCAGGTATGGCGGGCCTCCAGCTGGAGCCGCTTGATCGAACTGCTGCGTCAAGCGTCCGACCTAGACGACGATGACTTCGAGCAGTTCTTGCACGCCTTACGCGTGTTGCACGGCGATGCGGCGGACTTCGTGCAGTTCCACAAGCTCAGCGCGGAGAAGGCCCGTTTGGCGGCTGAGATCGCCAACGCGCTACCGAAGCTGGTCACCGACGCACGCGACAAGGATCGGTGGTCCCGTGAGGAGCTGCTACACGAACTCGGATGGAGGGATCCTGCCAAGACGCGCCATCTGCATCGATTCCCCGTTGGGGCTTACGTCCAGCGCAACCGCGATACTGAGCTCTCCCTGCTGCAGGCGCTGCGCGCCATCAATCAAGGCTATGTGGCGCTAGTACATTGACACGTAAATAACGAAACGTTAGTACACTCCAGCTATCGCCAGTCGGCATAAACAGGAGTGGTCATGCGTCAGACAGAACTGAACTTGAGCGAGGAAGATCGCTCGATTGTCGAAGGCATTCGCAGCA